>NZ_CP139965.1:607025-1214050 GCF_034424375.1 Paraburkholderia kururiensis
CCGCCATCATGATGCTGCTGCCGAAGTTGCTGAACACGCCGATGCCCACGCCCACCAGCAGCGCCGCGGCAAAACCCGCGAACTGCGGCCAGTTGGCAGCGTCGCGCCAGCGCCGCTTCGCGGGCAATTGCAGGTGCGGTGGCACGGGCTCGTCGAGCACGCGGTCGTAGCGCTCGTGCAGCAGGTTGTTGAGCGAGAAGTAATGGCTGATGCGGTCCGCGAGTTCGGGTTGCCGCTCCAGCATCTGGTCGATCTCGTCGCGACGCTCGGGCGCGAGCGTGCCGTCCACGTAGGCGTGGATCTCTTCTTCGCTGATCGTCGTTTGCCGTTCGTTCATCGCACCACCTTCAGTTTTGCGCTGGATTGCGTGCCCACCATCAAGGCGCGCAACCGCTCCCGACCCCGCGAGAGCCGCGACATGACCGTACCGATCGGAATGTCGAGCGCAAGCGCGACATCCGCGTAACTCATTTCCTCCAGCCCCACGAGCAGCACCACCTCGCGCTGCTCGGCGGGCAGGCGCTGCAAGGCGAAGTCGAGATCGCGCACTTCGAGCCCGCTCGACGGATTCGTGTGTACGGCGAGTTCGTTCTCGAACGTGTGCTCTTCGTCGTCGACGGAAACATGCGTGGCGCGCCCGGCCGGGCGGCGCATCTGGTTCGCGAAGACGTTGTGCATGATCGTGAAGAGCCACGCGCGCAAGTCCGTGCCGCGCTGGAACTGATGGCTGTTGCGCAAGGCGCGCTCCAGCGTGTCCTGCACCAGGTCGTCGGCCAGTTCGCGATTGTGGAGCAGCGCGCGCGAATATCGTCGCAGGCGCGGTACGTGTTCTATCAGTTCGTCGCGGACACTCATCGTGCTTCCTTTGCGGCTTGGGCCTCGTGTGGGCGCAGGTGACACGCCGGTTCACGCGGCGGACGTCGGGGCAAACACGCCTCGCGGTGTTTTATTCCAATGGCAGTGGTCAGGGTTTTCCGGCTTCGTCACCGTACGCCGTTTTCTCCGGCGCTGCGCTGAACCTGTGCATGGTGAGCGCGTCGGCGGCGTGCATGAGCCCGTGCGCGGCGGCGGCGCCCACCAGCACGTAGCGCGTGTGGCCGTCGGTCCAGTAAAGCGCGCGCATCGAGCCCTGCCGGTACGCGCGCCATTGCGGCATGGGCTGCGCGGTGACGTCCCAGGCGCGCAACAGCACGACGGGTTCGCCCGCCGCGTTGCGGTAGACGAAGCCGGAAGCGCGGGTGAACCAGCCGTCCTGCACGGCGAGCGGTGCCACGGGGTGCAGGCCGACGCTCGAAATATTGGGCGCGGTATCGGCAAGCGTGGCGTCGGGCGTGTCGGATGCGCGCATCACGCTGCCGGTCTGATCCGCGGACGCATGCTGCAAGGCCGAAAACGCCAGGCTCGCCAGTTCGGCTTGCGGCACGCGCGTCGCGCCCGCCAGCAGACCGCCCGCCAACGCGCCTGCAATGAGCACCGCGGCAAGAATGCGAACAGCGTGCCGCGCGGCCACGCGCAGCCACGCGCGAAAGAAGGCGGCACCGTGGAGATAGCCGGCGGCGTTGTCGTCGGCGGCACGAAAGGTGTGCTGCAACTGCGCATTGAGCCGGCCATAGAACGCCACGCGCCGCGCCTCAGAAGGCCGCTTCTCCAGATAGCGGTGCAGACGGTCGGCCTGCGCGGACGCCAGTTGGCCGTCTGCGAACGCTTGCAGGTCCATTTCGGAAAGCGGTGGCTCGTGGCGGAGGTCGGTGCGGTTCATGGCAGCAGCGGTGGTGCGAGGTTCGTGGCCTGTCGTGACGTATGGCGTTGGTCGGGAGTGCTTATCCGGCTAACACGAGCCGGCGCGTCTTATTCCATCGCCGACCTTTCAGGTCTTTCAGATGGCTTGCCGGCCGTTCGCCGCGCGCGCAGACCTGCACCGAGGGAGAGCGAGGGAGACCGTTAACCGGCCGCGCACCGCGCCTATTCCCGCCTCGCAACTTTATTTCGCCTTTGCGGGTTTTCGCGGCCCGCTCGGGAATATCGGCACGGCGCTCATGGTTCGCCCGTGGCAACCCGCACCACTTTCAAGGAGTCACCATGAAGCGCTCTTCCATACTCGTTCTCTGCGCCGCCGCGCTCACCTCCACCGCCGTGTTCGCCGAAGGCAAGACGCGCGCGCAGGTGTATCAGGAATTGATCGAAGCCCAGCAGAACGGGCTCGATTTCGTCACGGACACCTCGTACCCCGACGTCAATCCGATCTTCGCCAACGTCGTGGCGCAGAGGAAGCAGCAGCGCCTCGCGCAGCAACCTGACGCGGTCTCCGGCGCCGCGAATCACGCAACGGCCGCCGCGGCTGCGCAGTAAGCTAGCGCGCAAAAAAAGCCTGCGGCGGGAATAAGCCGCCGCGCGTGCTGTTCACGGGTTCACCCACCTGGCTCAAACGAGGAATACCTGTGAACCGTCCCTTCCACTCTGCGCCGGTCTGCGTGCCATGCCGGCTCGCCGCCATCGGCGCGGTCGTGCTGCTCGCCGGCGGCGCATTCGTCTGGACCGCCGGCTGGCTGACGCCGAAGCGTCTTTCCGCCTCTGCCGTCGTCGATCAATTGCAGACCGACGGCGGCACGCACGCCGGCTACCGGCGCAATCACGCAAAAGGCCTATGTTTCGAGGGTCATTTCGAAAGCAACGGCGCAGGCGAAGCGCTTTCTCGCGCGGAGATTTTTCGTGCCGGCGTGACGCCGCTCATCGGACGCTTTTCGATGCCGGGCAGCAACCCCGGCGCGCCGGACAACAGCGTGCCGGTCAAGAGCATGTCGCTGCTGTTCAAGCTTCGCGATGGGGAGCAGTGGCGCACGGGCATGAACACGGTGCCGGTCTTCGCGGTGCGCACGCCCGAGCAGTTCTATCGGCAATTGCAGGCATTGCAGCCGGTGGCCGCGACCGGCAAGCCGGACCCCGCGCGTGTGGCCGCCTTCTATGCGGCCACGCCCGAATCCGCGCCGCTGCGCCAGTGGGTCGCCACGCACAAGCCTTCGTCGAGCTTCGCGAACGCCACGTTCTACAGCGTCAACGCGTTCCGCTTCACCAATGCGAACGGCGAGACGCACGCGGTACGGTGGTCGATGGTGCCCGAGTTGCCCTACATGGCGCTCGACCCGCAAACGGCGCACAACCCGAACTTCCTCGCGCAAGACCTGACCCAACGGCTCGCCGCGGGGCCTCTGCGCTGGCATTTGATATTGACGGTGGCCGCGCCGGGCGACCCGGTCGACGACGCCACGCGCGTCTGGCCCGCAGACCGTCCGCACATCGACGCCGGCACGCTGGTGATCGAGCGCAGCGTTCCGCAGGCTGCGGGCGCCTGCCGCGACGTGAATTTCGATCCCACCGTTTTGCCCGCGGGCATTACGCCGTCCGACGATCCGCTGCTTGCCGCGCGTTCATCCGCGTATTCCGTGTCGTTCAACCGCCGCACGCGCGAGGAAGCGCAGCATGGCGCGCCGCCTGTCGATCAAGGCAACGAAGGCAGCCAGGGAGACCATTCATGAGCACCACGCGCACTCACTTCAGCGTGGCCGCACGCGCGCTGCATTGGACCATGGCGGTCGCCATCATCGCCATGCTGTTCATTGGTGTGGGAATGGTCGCAACGGTATCGCGCGCCCATGACGTGCTGATCGCCATTCACAAGCCGCTCGGCGTCACGCTGTTGCTGCTCGTGCTGGTGCGAGCCGGCGTGCGGCTCACGCATGGCACACCGGCGCTACCCGCCGACCTGCCCGGCGTACAGCGCGCCGCGGCGAAGCTCTCGCATCTCGCGCTATACGCCTTGATGCTGGCAATGCCGTTGATCGGCTGGGCGATGCTCTCGGCCGCGGGCTATCCAGTCACGCTGTACGGGCCGTGGCATCTGCCACCTATCGCACCACACAGCGTGACGCTCTACGCGACGCTGCGCTCGCTGCACACGGTGCTGGGGCTCACGCTGTTCGCGGTGGTGCTGCTGCACCTCGCCGCCGCGCTGTATCACGGGCTGATACGTCGCGACGGCGTGCTCGCCAGCATGGCGCGCGGAGAAGGCCGCGCCTGACGAATGCTCAGGGCCACTTCGGGTCGCGCATCGTGCCCTGCTCGACATAGCGCTGGTGCCACGACAGCGACTCGTTGAGCAGATGCGGCGTGTGCTTGCCGTAGCTTTCGCGGCTTGCGCGCTCGAAGTAGTCCATGAGCATGGGCCGATAGTCGGGATGCGCGCAGTGCTTGATGACCTCGCACGCGCGCTGCTTCGGCGAAAGGCCGCGCAGGTCGGCAAGGCCCTGTTCGGTGACGATCACGGCCACGTCGTGTTCGGTGTGGTCCACGTGGCTCGCCATCGGCACGATGCGCGAAATCGCACCGCCCTTCGCCGTACTCGCGGACATGAAGCACGACAGATAGCCGTTGCGCGCAAAGTCGCCCGAGCCGCCGATGCCGTTCTGGATGCGCGTGCCCATCACGTGCGTCGAATTCACGTTGCCGTAGATGTCGGCCTCGATCATGCCGTTCATCGCGATACAACCGAGGCGCCGCACCAGTTCCGGATGGTTGCTGATCTCCTGCGGCCGCAGAATGATGCGCTCGCGGAACGTGCCGAGGTTCTGCGCGAAGCGCGTCACCGCGGCGGGACTCAGCGAAAGCGCCGTGGCCGACGCCACAGAGAGCGTGCCGTTCTCGAGCAGATCGAGCATGCCGTCCTGAATCACCTCGGTGAAAGCGGTGAGGTTCTGGAACGCGCCCTTGCCCAGTTCCGCGAGCACGGCGTTCGTGATGTTGCCCACGCCCGACTGCAGCGGCAGCAGCGAGGCCGGCACGCGGCCGTGGCGCACTTCGTGGCGCAGGAATTCGATCAGATGCCCCGCGATCTGCTGCGAGACCTCGTCCGGCTCGGAGAACGCATTGCTGCGGTCCGGCGCGTTCGTCTTCACGACCGCGATGACTTTCTCCGGCGGGCAGTGCAGCCACGGCTCGCCGATGCGGTCCGCGGGATGCACGAGCGGAATCGGCCTGCGCCGCGGCGGCAGCGCCGTGCCGTAGTAGATGTCGTGCATGCCGTCGAGGCCTTCGGGCTGCTGCTCGTTCACTTCGATGATCACGCCCGCGGCCTGCTCGATCCACGTCTTGTTGTTGCCCACCGACGTGGACGGAATGAGCTGGCCGTCGGGCGTCACGCCGCTCACTTCGATGATCGCGATGTCGATCTTGCCGAAGAAGCCGAACCACGCATGCTGTGCCACGTGGCTCAGGTGAATGTCGAGATAGTCGATGCGGCCCGCGTTGATCTGCTCGCGCAACGTGGGGTCCGACTGGTACGGCAGCCGCATCTGGATGCCGTCGACGCGCGCCAGCGCGCCGTCGAGTTCCGGCGCCGTGGAAGCGCCGGTCAATACGCGGATGCGGAAGTCTTCGCCGCGCGCGTGCGTCTCTTCGATATGGCGGGCCAGCGCGGCCGGCACCGCCTTCGGGTAGCCGGCGCCGGTGAAGCCGCTCATGGCGACGGTCATGTCAGGGCGAATGAGCTTCGCGGCGTCTTCCGCCGACATGACGCGTTCGAGGAGTTGAGTGTTCAAAATGCGTGTCGATCCCATTGCGGGTCCTCCAGATGAAATCCTCTGATGCCGGACGGTCCCGCCAGGTACGACGCGTGGTGCGATTAGAGGGAAGCGGCCCGTGGCCGGCGTAACTACGTGGCTTTTTGTCGAGTGGCTGAATGTTCGACGCCTGGCCGCTTCCGCTGCTTGACGTGCGTCAAGCGATAACGATTCCGGACCTGCAATACAGCGTTACTTCGCCGCGGGCCACAGTGTGCGGCCGAGGAACGTCAGCGTGCGGTCCCACGCCCGTTGCGACCAGACCGGATCGAACTGCGTGGCCGCGATGCGACCCGGGCCCACGGCGGTTTCGTTGGCGAACCCGTGATGGGCCAGATAGTGGTGGAACTGGAAGTCGACCTTCGCCTCGGTGAACTTCGCTGCGAGCCCGTCCACGAGTTCGGGCGTGAAGAAGCCGTCCTGCGAGGCCCAGTGGCCCATCACCGGCACCTTGATCTTCGATGCATCCACGTAGTCGAGCGGCGGGCAGCCGTACCACAGCACGCCTGCGGAGGCCTCCGGCACATTGCACAGCGTGAGCACCGTCAGCGCGCCGCCCATGCAGTAGCCCATCACGGCCACGCGTTCGGAGTGCTGCTTGAGGTATTGAACGGCGCCGCGGATGTCCTGCGTGGCGGCGTCGCCGAAGTTGAGGCCGTCCATCAGGTGATGCGCCTCTTCTTCCTCCACCGTGGACTTGCCGCGATAGAGGTCGGGCACGAGCGCGATATAGCCGCATTGCGCGAGGCGGTCGGCCACGCCGCGAATCTGGTCGTTCAAGCCCCACCATTCCTGAATCACGACGACAGCCGGCGCGCCTTCGGGCTTTTCCGGCTTGGCCAGATAGCCTTGCAGCTCCTGGCCGTCAGGGCGGCGAAAGGGAATCATGGTTCCCGTCGTGGTTCCTGCATTCGGCTTCATGGGACGCTCCTTGTTTGAGGGAGTCGCTAGCATAGCGAAACTGGTGCGGTGGCGTCGGCAGGGCGCACAGACACGAAACAACCCGGCGAAGACGCGACTACACGCCGTACACCTCGATCCGATTGCGTCCGCGCGCCTTGGCCGCATAGAGCGCTTCGTCGCCGCGCGAGAACGACTGGTAGGCGCCGGTGTCGTCGGCGAGCATCGAGTCGATACCCACGCTCACGGTCATCACGATGGCGACGTCGCCGTGCATCATCGGCGTCTGCAACACGCGCTGCTGCACGCGTTGCGCGAGCGCGACCGCCGTTTCCACCGGCGCGCCGGGCAGCACCATCGCGAATTCCTCGCCGCCCACGCGCCCGACGATATCGCCCGGGCGCAGCTCTTCGCGCAGCAGCGCCGCGAAGTGGCTGAGCGCGCGATCGCCCAGTGCGTGACCCCAGCGGTCGTTGAGCGCCTTGAAGTGATCGAGGTCGAACATCAGCACCGCCGACGCGCGGCCGCGCATGCCGCGCAGCCGTACCAGTTCGGCTTCGCTCTGCATGATGAAGTGACGGCGGTTGGGCAACTGTGTGAGGAAATCGATGGTGGCGAGTTCCTGCAACTCGGCCTCCACGCGCTTGAGTTCCGTGATGTCCGTTGAGGTGCCCACCATGCGCAGCGCGCGGCCCTCGCTGTCGCGGCTCACCACTTTCCCGCGGCTGCAGATCCACTTGTAGCGCCCGTCCTTGCAACGGATGCGGTGTTCCACCGAATACGTCTGCGTGTGATTCTCGAAGTGCGCCTGCATGGCGGCCCGCACGTATTCGACATCGTCGGGATGCAAACGCGCGATGGCGTCTTCGATGCGATCGGTCAGGTCGTGCGGCCCGTAGCCCAGCATGGCTTTCCATTCGAGCGAATAGCGGATGGTGCCGCTCGGGATGTCGCGGTCCCACACGCCGGTGCCGCTGCCCGCGAGGGCGAGCGTGACGAGCTCCGCGCAGGCCTCCAGTTCGCCGACGCGCAGGCGCAGCGCGGTCATCGATTCGACACGTTCGATGCCCGCCGCCGCAAGCGCGGCGAGTTCGGACAAAAACGTGCGTTGCGTGTTGTCGAAGGTGCGCGGCGCGTGGTCGAGCAGGCACAGCGCGCCGAGATGCTGGCCGGTGGACGCCGTCACGGCGCACGCGGCGAAGAAGCGCGGCCAGCACGACGGGGTATCCGACGTGGCGCCCGCTGCGCGCACGCGGACCGCGTGGTTTTGGAAGCGCTCGTCGGCTTGCGTGTCGGGCACGACCACCACGGTGTCCAGCAGGTTTCCGCCCGCGTGAGACAGCGCGAACAGATCGGGCGGCAGCGCCACGGGCAACGGGCCGGCACTGGCCAGCAGGCGCTGCCCGTCGCCACCCGCGCGCGTGAGCAAGGCCGCCTCTACGCCGAAATGCCGCTGCGCGAGCCGGGCCAGGGCGGCCCATTCGGCGCCGGCCGACGCCTCTACGGCAGGCGGCATGGCATCGTCATCGGGATCGGCGCACGTGGACATAGGGAACGTGTGTTCATCAGACTATCTGGCCTGCTGCGCTTTTCCGGGACCGCCTGTCGTGGTTCATTGAACGTGGTTCATTGAACCGACCCGACCGCCCGGCGAAACACGGCGCGCGTCAGTTTATAACGGCATCGCGCCGGGCGGAATCGAGGGCTCGCTGCGCTGCGGCACATGTAGGGACGTGCCGCATCGGTGCTCTATACGGCCGGCGAATTTTTTCCGCGGCGTGCGATGCGCTATTGTTCGTCGCCATAAAAAGAGGAACACCATGAACGCCATCCGACTGTCGCGCGTGACTCGCGCCGACGCGCCCGACCTCATCGCGGCCAACCGCGAGAACCAGTCGTACCACCTGCCGTGGGTGGCATCGTTCACAGACGAAGCCGGCTTCGACGCCTGGTTCGTCCGCGGCCTCACGGGGCCGAACGTGAATCTCCTCGCGCGCGAGGCGGCGTCGAACCGCGTGGTGGGCGTGATCAACCTCAACGAGATTGTGGGCGGCGTTTTTCAGAGCGCCTACCTCGGCTACTACGGCATGCAGGAATTCAGCCGCACGGGGCTCATGACGCAGGCGCTGCGCGCGGCGATCGGCTTCGCGTTCGGCGATCTCGGGCTGCATCGGCTGGAGGCCAACATTCAGCCCGAAAACGTCGCCTCCATTGCGCTGGTGCGTCGGCTGGGGTTTCGGCAGGAAGGCTTTTCACCGCGGTATCTGCGCATTGGCGGCGAATGGCGCGACCACGAACGCTGGGCATTGCTCGCGGACGAACCGCAGGCCGCGCCGCACGACAACGCCCGCTGATCACGCCTCGTCGTCTCATCGCGCGGTAGCCACAGGCGGCGGCCCGGCAAAACCGCAAGCCTCGATCACTGCTGCGATCACTGCGACTGCTGCGCCCGCCCCGCCGCGAGTTGCTCGTTGCGCTGCCTGAGGAACGCGATCAGTCCATCCACGCCGCTTTCCGTGATCTTGTCGCTGAACTGCTGGCGGTACGTCTGCACGAGCCACGCACCCAGCACGTTGAGGTCGTACACGCGCCAGCCCTGCGGCGACCGGTAGAGCCGATAGTCGATCTCCAGGGGCCGCTCGTTGGTTTCCGCGATCGTGCGCACCACCACGTCGGTATCCGTGGGCGCGATGCGCATGGGCGGGTACTGGATCTTCTGGTCAGGCTTCAGCTGCGCAAGCGCGCCCGAATAGAGATGGATCAGCAGCAGCCGGAACTGCTCTTCCACCTGCTGGCGCTGCGCGGGCGTGGCGGTTCGCCAGTAACGGCCCATGGAAAGCCGCGTGGTGCGCTGGAAGTCGATGTACGGAAGAATGTCGCGGTTCACGATGTCGAGAATGCGCGTCATGTCGTCGGGCTCGATCTTGCGCGTGCGCACTTCGTCCAGCACCTGCTGCGTGGCGGTGCGGATGAGCGCCTGCGGGTCCGACTTGTCGTCCACCTGGGCATGCGCCGCGCCGCTGAACGCGAACAGGGCAAAGAAGGCGAACGGCAGCGCCACAACGGGATTCACAAAGAGTTTTCTCATGGGTTCGACCTGAGCAATGGGTTCATGCGGGGTAATACGTGTGGGTGATGTCGGCGGGTCATCGCGGAGTCATGTCTGTGCGTCCTGCCCCGGTCACGCAAGCGACGCCGTGTACGCCAGCATTTCCCGATGCAGCGCTTCGGTCGCGGCAGCCAGAACGCGGCCATCGCTGCCCATGCCGAGCGGCCGGCCCTTCCAGTCCGTCACCACGCCGCCCGCGGCTTCGATCACCGGCACCACCGCGAGGTAGTCGTAAGGCGCGAGCCCCGCTTCCACCACGGCGTCGATGTGGCCCGCGGCCAGCATCGCGTAGCTGTAGCAGTCGCCGCCGAAGCGACGAAAGCGCGCGCGCCGGCTCAACGCGTCGAACACCGCATATTCCTCGCCTGAAAACATGTCGGGAGAGGTGGCCGAGACGTTGGCCGCCGCAAGCGTCGTGCAGCCGCTCGTCGTGCATCGCGAGCCCTGACCGCTGCCCACGCCAGCGCCCGTTGAAGCGAAGCAGCCCTCGGCCGTGCCGATCCATCGCTCGCCGAGCGCGGGGGCGTCGATCACGCCGAACACCGGCCGCCCGGCATCGAGCAGCGCAAGCAGCGTGCCCCACAACGGCACGCCGCTGATGAAGCTGCGCGTGCCGTCGATGGGATCGATCACCCAGACATATCGGGCGTCGAGGTTCTGCTGCCCTTCCTCTTCGCCATAGATGCCGTGGTCCGGAAACGCGGCGCCGAGGCGCGCGCGGATATGCGCTTCCACGGAACGGTCGGCAAGGGTGACCGGGCTCTCGTCGGCCTTGGTCTGGATGTCGATGGGTTGCCTGAACTGGGCGAGCGCGATGCGGCGCGTTTCTGCCAGTACCTCTTCCGCAAAGCGGCGGTAGCGGAGCGCTGATTCAGTCGGGTCGGTTGGGTCGGTCATGGCTTTCATCCTGTGCCTTGCGGGCGGGCCTCACGCCCGCCCGTCGGTCTTGACGCGTCGCCACATGATCCCATAGCCGCACGGCGCGCGTGCGTGGGTCGGCATCCTGAGCCCAGTTTGGGTGCTTTTGCTGCGGCAGCGCATATTCCAGCCGGTTGGACGCAGTACCCGGCGTGATCGCGTCCCCTTAATTCTTCGGACGAATTGCCGTAAACGCGGTCAAGGCCCCGCCGGAGACCCAAAGGACGGTATTGCACACCGTCGCTGCGGCAACAGAGGGCCTCGGCAGCCCGCCCCGGCGACTTTTATGCGGTCGGCATCGGCGTGCGCCACCATCCTTGCCCCTATGCGGTCTGCAACGGTATCGCAAGTCTTCTGCCGCCCGGCGTGATGTTCGCCGGCACGCACGAGCCTTGCCGTTCGCGTTGCGCCGATCTCAAGCATCGTTGATATAGGAATTGCGTTACATGAGGATCTCAAACCTGAGAATCGGGGTCCGGCTCAGTTCGGCATTCGGCCTCGTCATCGCCCTGTTGATTGGCACGGCACTGGTCGGCGTCCAGCATCTGGATTCGAGCACGGCCAAGATGGACTCCATCGTCAGCGAGCGCTACACGCTGATCGCGCTGAGCAACCAGATCAAGAACAACGGCTACAAGGCCAACGGCATTCTGAGCAACCTGCTGCTCGCCACCACGCCGGAGCAGACGAAGAAGTACATGGACGACTACGTCGTCATCAGAAAAGCCAATGCCGACGCCTACGCGCAGCTGGAGAAACTGCTGACGAGCGACGAGGGCAAGGCGCTCTACAAGGAGCAGTTCGACGCGCGCAGCGCCTACGGCGTGGACGTGCGCAAGTTCTTCGATCTGGTGGCCCAGAACCGCCCGCAGGACGCGCGCGAACTCTACCAGGGCGAACTCGCGCAGCGCCAGGACCAGTACTACGTGCTGGTCGACAAGATGGTGGACTACCAGGCGGCCCAGATGCAGAAGGACTCGGACCGCGCACGTGAAGAAGGCCATAACGCCAAGATCCAGATGGTGCTGCTCTCGCTCACGGCGCTGCTGGTGGCCGTGGCCACGGGCTACTTCATCACGGCCAGCATCACGCGGCCCGTCAACCGTGCCTTGAGCCTTGCCGAAGCCGTCGCGCAGGGCGATCTCACGCACCGCCTGGAAGGCGACTCGGACGACGAGATCGGCCGCCTGCTCGGCGCGCTCAAGCGCATGACCGAGAACCTGCACGGCATCGTGGCGAAGGTGCGCAAGGGCACCGAGACCATCACGATGGCATCGCGCGAAGTGGCGAGCGGCAACATGGACCTGTCGAGCCGCACCGAGCAGCAGGCGAGCGCGCTGGAACAAACGGCGGCGGCGATGGAAGAACTCACGTCCACGGTGAAGCAGAACGCCGACAACGCGCGCGAAGCGAACCAGGTGGCGTCGAGCGCTTCGGTCATCGCGTCGCGCGGCGGCGAAGCCGTGAACCGCGTGGTGGACACGATGAGCGCCATCAACGAGTCGTCGCGCAAGATCGTCGACATCATCAGCGTGATAGAAGGCATCGCGTTCCAGACCAACATCCTCGCGCTGAACGCGGCGGTGGAAGCAGCACGTGCCGGCGAAAACGGCCGCGGCTTCGCGGTGGTGGCAGGCGAAGTGCGCAGCCTGGCGCAACGCAGCGCGGTGGCCGCGAAGGAAATCAAGACGCTCATTCAGGACTCCGTGAGCCACGTGGACAACGGCAGCAAGATCGTCGAAGAAGCGGGCGCGACCATTCGCGAAGTGGTGACGAGCATCACGCACGTCACGTCCATCGTGAGCGAAATGAGTGCGTCGAGCCAGGAGCAGAGCGACGGTATCGAGCAGATCAATCACGCCGTCACGCAGATGGACCAGGTCACGCAGGAAAACGCCGCGCTGGTGGAGGAAAGCGCCGCCGCCGCACAGGCATTGCGCGACCAGGCCGCGCAGCTCACCGAAATGGTGGCCGCGTTCAAGCTGGACGACACGTCTTCGATGGACCGCTGGCAAGGCGCGCGCGCGCCGCGCGGCGCGAGCACGGCCGGGGCGCTGAACGTGACGCCGCAACCGCTGCTGCTCGGCAGCTGACGCAAACGTTTCAAACCAACAGATACACAAAGAGGACGGAGACACAGGCCGGCCGCGAGGCCGGCCTGTAGATGAAGCAAAGGGGCGCGCGTGCGCGCTCCAGCTGTCTCGCCGCCCGCACGAGGGCACCCGTCCTGCTGACGTATCGCGTCGGCGCCGCGCGCGCCGTACGGGCCGGACGTGTGACTCTGGTGCAGACGACGAGATCCGATCAACGGTTTCTCTCGAGTGCCTACCAGACATGTCCAACGACTATTCCGATCACGTTGCCGTTCCGCGGTTTGCCTTCGGCTCGTCGGCCCAGCCTGCCGCGGCCGCCGCGGCGGTTCCCGCATCGCAGATTGCGCGGTTCATCGAGGCGCACCGCCACGAGGGCTACCGCATCGCGAACCTCGATCCGCTCGACCTCGCCCCGCGCGCGGACGTCCCTGAACTCACGCCCGCCTTCCACGGGCTCGACCCCGACCAGATCCGGCCATCGGACAAGGACGGCTTTCCCGCGGCCGTCACCATCGAAGAACTGGAGCGGCAGCTCAAGCGCGTCTACTGCGGCGCGCTCGGGCTCGACGCGAGCGGCATGCGCAGCGAAGCGCGGCGCCGCTGGCTCTTTTCGCGCATGGAAGCGGAGCTGCTGTATCCGCGTGTCGTGCCCGAACAGGGCGA
This sequence comes from Paraburkholderia kururiensis, assembly GCF_034424375.1. Lineage (NCBI taxonomy): Bacteria > Pseudomonadati > Pseudomonadota > Betaproteobacteria > Burkholderiales > Burkholderiaceae > Paraburkholderia > Paraburkholderia kururiensis. The sequence continues at coordinate 620,321 of NZ_CP139965.1, forward strand.
AGCGCTGCTGCGCCGCCTGCTCGACGCGGAGATGTGGGAGCGCCTCGTGGCCGAGCGCAACGAACACGCGAAGCGCTTCTCGCTGGAAGGCTGCGAGAGCCTCATTCCGCTCGTCGACGCGCTGATCGAGCACGCCGGCAGCCACGGCGTGCAGCAGATGTTTCTGGGCATGCCGCATCGCGGGCGCCTGAATACGCTCGTCAACGTGCTGGGCTTTCCCGTGCGGAAGATGCTGGCGTGCCTCGACCCCGAGTCCGACATCGCGGCCACGCAGACCGACCTCGCCTACCACCTGGGCAGCACGGCGCGCAAAGCGACGCGCCACGGCCACGTGGACGTGTTCCTCGCGCACAACCCGTCGCATCTGCAAAGCGTGTATCCCGTGGTGAGCGGCATGGCGCGCGCGTGGCAGGACGAGCATCGCGGCGCGGGCTGCGTGCCTGTCGTCGTGCATGGCGACGCCGCGTTCGCGGGCCAGGGCATCGTGATGGAAACGCTGAACCTCACGCGCAAGAGCGGCTACGCGCTGGGCGGCACGATCCACGTCATCGTGAACAACCAGATCGGCTTCACCACGCCGAACCTCATGGACGTGTGCGAGCAGACCTGGTGCACGGACATCGCACGCATGATCGACGCGCCCGTGATCCACGTGAACGCCGACCATCCCGAAGACGTGCTGCGTGCCGCGCGCATCGCGTTCGACTACCGCATGAAGCATGGCGCGGACGTCGTCATCGACCTGATCGGCTACCGGCGCCTGGGTCACTCCGAGCACGACATTCCGGCCATCACGCAGCCGCTCACGCAGGCCGCGGTGGGCGTGCATCCCACGGTGACGGAGCTGTATCACGATGCGCTCGCGCTCACCACGCCACTCGATGCGCTGCGCGCCGAGGCGCTAGGCAGGCTGGAGGCGCAGCGGCCGGAAAGCGAGGCGACTGGCGCCGATGCGGCTGCCGCGCGTACGGCAGCTCATACGTCGCCGGCCTCGTTTCAACCGGTCTCGCTCGCGCGCCTTCAATCGTTGACGAAAACGCTCACGCGCGCGCCCGCCGGCTTCCGGCTGCACGAGTTCGTGCGCAATATCGCGGCGCGCTGGCAAGCCACCGTCGCAAGCGCGAGCAACGCCGCCGACTGGACCTTCGCCGAAAACCTGGCCTACGCCACGCTGCTCGAAGACGGCCACGGTATTCGTCTCTCGGGCATGGACGTGGGCCGCGGCACCTTCATGCATCGCCATGCCGTGTGGCACGCGCAGGCCGCGCTGCCGGGCATGGGCGGCGTGCATGTCCCGCTTCAGCACATCGGCGAACGGCAAGGCGCGTTCGATATCGTGAACTCGCCGCTCACCGAGGAAGCCGTGCTCGGCTTCGAGTACGGCTACAGCGTGCAGGCGAAGCGCCGGCTGACGATCTGGGAAGCGCAGTTCGGCGACTTCGCAAACGGCGCGCAGGTCTTCATCGATCAGTACATCGCGGCCGGCGAGTACAAGTGGGGCTACCAGTCCGCGCTCGCGGTGCTGCTGCCGCACGGCCACGAAGGTGTAGGCCCGGAGCATTCGAACGGCTACCTGGGGCGCTTCCTGCAACTGTGCGCGGGCGGCAATCTGCGCGTGGCGGTGCCGTCCACGTCGGCGCAATGGTTCCATCTGCTGCGCGAGCAAGCCATGACGCAGCGGCCCGTGCCGCTCATCGTCATGTCGCCGAAGGGACAGCTTTACGGCAACCCGGCCTCGCATGCGCGGCTCGAACAGTTCGTGGAAGGAGCGTTCCAGCCGGTGATAGGCGATACGGAGATTGCCGATGCCCACGCCGTGACGCGCGCCGTGCTGTGCAGCGGCAAGCTGTTCTACGAACTGCAACGCGCGCGCAACGCGGCACACGACACCACAGTCGCGCTGATTCGCGTCGAGCAGCTGTATCCGTTCCCGCACGCTGAACTCGCGAGCGAGCTGGCTAAGTTCGCCAATCTCGCGGAAGTCGTCTGGGCCCAGGAAGAGGACCGCAACCAGGGCGCATGGCGTTCCGTACGCGAGGACCTGGAGCGCGTATTGCGCACATTGCCCGCAGGCTGCCGTCTGCGCGACGTGTGCCGCACGGCGACGGCGGCGGGCGCGCATTCGTCGATGCGTCCGCACCGGCAGGAGCAGCAGCGTCTCGTGACCGAGGCGCTGCGCACCGTGGAGGACGCGCTCATCGGGTAGCATGGCCTTCCACGCCACTCATGCGGCGCGCGGCTTGCCTGCGCGCCGTAGCCACCACCCGCATGTCGCGCAGCGCAAACCGCCAGCACGCGCCGACCATCGTGTTCGGCGCCTTCGACCGGCACAACTTCGGCGACCTGCTGTTCGCGCATGTCGTCGAACGCATGCTGCCGGGTCGCGACGTGCGCTTCGCGGGTCTGGCCGACCGTGATCTGCGTGAGTACGGCGGTCATCAGGTGCACGCGATTGCGCCGCTCCTCGCCACGTTGAAGAGACGCGCGCCCGATGTGATTCACGCGGGCGGCGAGTTGCTTGCGTGCAATGCATGGGAAGCCGCCGTCATGCTCGCGTCGCCCCGCGATCTGGAAGCCACGCTCGCGAGCGAAAACGCCTGGAAGCGCGACGGCCGCACATGGGCGCAACGCCGCTTCGGCATCGCGGCGCTCGCGCCTTATGTACTCTCGCGGGCATCACTGGGCGGGCTGAGCGAGCGCGACCTGAACCGCGTGATCTTCAATGCCGTGGGCGGCGCCGATCTGGCGTCGCGCGATCCGGCATTGCGCGCCGAAGTGCTCGCCAGTCTTCAAGACGCAAACCACGTGAGCGTGCGCGACCGCGAGACACATGCGATCGCGAAGGCCCACGGCATTGCGGCGCGGCTCGTGCCCGACCCGGCCGTGATGGTGGCCGAACTGTTCGGCAAAACGATTCGCCGCCGTGCCGCCGCAAACGGGCTGAGTGCACTGCGTGCCGCCTTTCCGCAGGGCTACGCCGCCGTGCAGTTCAGTGCCGACTTCGGCGACGACGCGACGCTCGACACCCTCGCCCGTGAACTCGACTGCATGGCGCGCCGCACGGGGCTCGGCGTGGTGCTGTTTCGTGCGGGCGCCGCGCCGTGGCACGACGATGCCGCCTGCTACGAACGCCTGGCGTCGCGGCTCAGTGCAGCGGCGTCGGTCCGAGTGTTTTCGTCGCTGAACGTGTGGGACATCTGCGCGCTGATTGCCCATAGCCGCGTGTATTGCGGCAGCAGCCTGCACGGCAGGATCGTCGCCATGGCGTTCGCGCTTCCCCGCGTGAATCTTCATCAGCGGGCGTCTGCCAAGGGCACGGAGGCATCGATAACGAAGCAGACGGCTTTCGCGGCGACCTGGGAGCCAGTGCAGGTCGCGCCGGTGGCGGTGGGCATCGACGACATGGCCGACGGCATCGGGCAGGCGCTCACCGTGCCCTCAGGCCTGCTTCGCGACACCGCCGCGGACCTCGCCCGCCGTTACCGCGAAGGGTTCGAACCGGTGCGCGTGAGCCTCGGCTGAGTCAACGGCCTCATCCAACGGCGATGCCCTGTCGCTGGCGGCCTAAGTCCACCCAGGTCCGCCCGGAGGCACGCCCCACAAGGCGTGGCGCCCACACGACAAGCGGCGCTTGTCGATTGACGACCATCCGTTTCGCCGATATCGTTGCCGACCATGTCCGATCGCGAATTCATCCACCCCGGCGTTCTGGTGCGCCAGAACTGCCTCGAACGCTTCAATCTGAGCGTCACGCGCTGCGCCGAGGTGCTGGGCGTGAGCCGCCAGGCGCTCACCAATCTGCTGAGCGGCAAAGCGGGCATCTCGCCCGAAATGGCGCTGCGCCTCGACAAGGCGTTCGGCGGCGGCGCCGAAACATGGCTGCAAAGGCAACTGCTTCACGACCTCGCGCGGGCCCGGCTGCGACTGGATGAACTCAACGTCACGCCGATGGTGCCGGAGCAGCAAGGCGCGTTGTTCTAGTGCGTGGCCCGCGCGACCGGGCCTTCCCGTCGCGTTTGCTGCACCTGCACTACAATGCATGCCGTCTGATGTGTCTTGCAGGTCTCCCACACCATGTCCCCGTTTTTCCGAGCGTCTCCCTTTCTTCTCGTGCCGCTTCTCGCGGTGCTGGCCGCGTGCTCGTCCACGCCGCAGAAGAAGTTCCAGGACGAAGAACTGTTCAACTCGGGCACAAGCCCGTATCTGCACAACTTCGACAACGACAACGTCCGCACCTGCGAAGCCGCGCGCCGCGCGCTGCTGAGCCAGGGCTACATGACCACCATGACGCGCCCCGACACCGTGGACGCGACGAAGAACTTCCAGCCCGGGAGCGACTCGCACGTGGTCATCGAATTCCACGTGGTCTGCACCCAGGGCGACGCGGCCAATACGAGCGTGGTCTACGCGAACGCCGTGCAGAACGGCTACGAATTGAAGAAGAGCGATACGTCAGCGAGCGTGGGGCTCTCCATTCTCGGCTCGCTCTCGCTGCCTATCCGCTCGAACAACGACGCCATGGTGAAGGTGTCGAGCGAAACGATTCAGTCGGGCACGTTCTACGACCGCTTCTTCGACCTCATGGGCCGCTACCTGCACAACGAGGCGCAGTCCACGCCGGTGCCGGGCGGCGCAATCGACGTCACGCCGCTGCCGCCGCCCATCGTGCAGCACGTCACGGCGCCGGTTGCGGTGCCGGTTGCGGCTCCCGTCGCGGCAAGCGCAGCGAAGACCGCACCGGCGAGTGTGGAGACTGCGACGCAGGCAACGGCAAACCCTGCCGCGCCGGCGAACGTGACGGCGCCCGCTTCGACCTCGGTCGCGGCGAACAACACGCATGCGGCAAACGACGCCGCAACCCATGTGGCCAACAGCGGCACCGTCGCCAACAACAGCTCGATCGCCACTGCGGCTTCACTCATGGGCGTATCCGCCACGACGAATTCCACGGCAGCCGCGGTTGCAACACCGGCGGCACCCGCTACCCCGGCTGCAACGCCGGCGAATCAGTAATTCACGAGACAGCGTGAGCCGCCCCGGCGCCTGACCATCCCGCTCACGCTGTTCACAAATCTTTCCGCAGACGACGGCCCGTAACGGAAGTCGTGCACAAGCACGACGCGAGTCGTGCGCGCCGCACGTGCCCCTCACCACGCCCGCGCTTTCACGCGCATTTCGGCGCACGCCCTTTTGCCCCTGAAGCAAGGGGCGAAACGCACGCCACGCCGGTTCAGCAATCCCCTCTCGTCATCGATCACGTCCCCGCCGCCGCGCCTCATTACACGCGCCACGCCGCGAAACGGACCGTAATTGCGCGCGTTGTCGAAAACCGACAGTGCAGCGCAGCGAATGCGCTTTAATCGCGGGCCTGGCGGTCCGCAGAAGACGGTCGCCGGACACGCAACGCATGGCCGGTCCACAAGCGGACCTGCTCTCGTCGCCTCTCATCCAGCAGCACTCAAGCAAACGATCTTCGGAGAAGTTTCGATGAAAAAGACACTCATCTCGCTCAGCGCAATGGCCGCGCTCGGTCTCGCGGGAACAGCGCACGCACAAAGCAGCGTGACGCTGTACGGCCTGATCGATGCGGGCATCACGTACACGAACAACCAGGGCGGCCACAGCAACGTTCAGGAAATGAGCGGCGCGGTGAACGGCAGCCGCTGGGGCCTGCGTGGCGCCGAAGACCTGGGCGGCGGACTGAAGGCCGTGTTCACCCTCGAAAACGGCTTCAACATCGGCACCGGCAAGCTCGGTCAAGGCAGCCGCGAATTCGGCCGCCAGGCATTCGTCGGCCTGACCAGTTCGCAATATGGCGCGCTCACACTGGGCCGCCAGTACGATTCCGTGGTCGACTACCTCGGCCCGCTCGCGCTCACCGGCACGGGCTACGGCGGCACGCAGGCCGCTCACCCGTTCGATAACGACAACCTCGACAACTCGTTTCGCGTCAGCAACTCGGTCAAGTACCAGAGCGTGAAATACGGCGGCCTGAAGTTCGGCGGCCTGTACGGCTTCTCGAACGACGCGGGCGGCTTCGCCACGAACCGCGCGTACAGCTTCGGCGTGTCGTACAACTGGAATTCGCTGAACGTTGCGGCCGGTTATCTGCAACTGAACAACAGCGGCACTTCGCTCAACTCGAGCGGCGCCGTCAGCGACGACGCCACCTTCACCGCGAAAACGCAACGCACCTGGGGCGTGGGCGCGAACTATGGCTTCGGCGCCGCAACCGTCGGTCTGCTCGTCACGCAAACGCACCTGAGCAGCCTGACGGGCATCGGCTCGTCGGCATCGGGCACGTCGAGCGGCATCTCGCTTGCAAGCGGCAGCGCACGTTTCAACAACTACGAGTTGAACGGCCGCTATCAATTGACGCCGGCTCTTTCGATTTCCGGCGCGTACACGTACACGGACAGCCGCATCGCCGGCGTGAGCCCGAAGTGGAATCAGTTCACGCTGCAGACGGACTATGCGCTTTCGAAGCGCACGGATGTGTACCTCGAAGGTGTGTACCAGCACGTGAGCGATACGGGTAACAGCAGCATCCACGCGGTCATCAACGGCCTCTCGACCTCGGACACGAACCAGCAGGTGGCCGTGACGGTGGGTCTGCGTCACCGGTTCTAGGCGTTGTGCGTTCGAGGGCCGACGCGCCGGGGCTTTGAAGTATTGAGGCCTTGAATCTGTGCTCATCGAACGCCACGAGCCGCAGGAACCAGCAAGGGCGAAGTCCGGATGTCCGGCCTTCGCCCTTGTCGTTTTTGGCTACGCATTGTGCAGATCGGTCGCGCTGCGCTGAGTGCGCGCCGCGAATCAACCTTCGCGCCGCACGCCCACCAGCAACGCCGCCCCGCTCGCAAACAGCAGCAGCGCCAGCAGATAGAGCGCGTTGTCCATGCTGCCCGTATGCGTCTTGATGAGTCCGATGGCCCACGGGCTCACAATGCCGCTGGTAATGCCGATGCTGCTGATCATCGCAATGCCCGAAGCGGCGGCATTGCCCGCGAGCCACGTGGGCGGCACGGTCCAGAAGATGGGCAGCGCCGCGAAGATCAGCACCGCAGCAACAGAGAGAATCGAGAGCATCGCAGCAAGGCTCGACAGATGCAGCGTGAGCAGCGCCAGTGCGATGCCGCCGCCCACGGTGCACGTCGCAAAGTGCCAACGGCGTTCGCCGCGACGGTCCGAGCGACGCGCGATGAGCATGAGCCCCACTGCGCCGATGGCATTCGGAATCACGGTGTAGAGGCTGATCCACAGCACGTCGTGCACGCCGAAGTCGCGAATCATCAGCGGCATCCAGAAGTTGAGCGTGAGCGATGCGCACGTCAGCGAAAAGTAGATGAACGCGAAGAGGTACACGCGCGGGTTGCGCAGCGCATCCACGAACGAGCGCGACGAATGCGCATGGCCTGGGCCGCGATGGTCCGCATCGCGCTGCGCGATGAGCCAGGCCTTCTCGCTTGCGGTGAGCCAGCGCGCGGCCTGCGGTCCGTCGACGAGCCACCACGCCGCCATCAAGCCCAGCAACACGGCCGGCACGCCTTCGATGGCGAACATCCATCGCCAGCCTTCAAGGCCCAGCGCGCCGCTCATGTCGCGCATGATCCAGCCGGAGAAGAGCCCGCCCAGCACGCCGGCCACGGCCACGCCCGCGAAGAACACGGAGAGCACCGCCGCCCGCCGCCGCGCCGGATACCAGTACGTGAGATACAGCACGATGCCCGGAAAGAAACCCGCCTCGAAGACACCCAGCGCGAAACGCAGCACGTAGAAATGCGTTGGCGTGGCAACGAACATCATGGCCGTGGAGGCAAGGCCCCACAGCAGCATGATTCGCGTGAACGTGCGCCGTGCGCCGAAGCGCGCGAGCAGCATGTTGCCCGGCACCTCGCACAGCACGTAGCCCACGTAGAACACCGCTGCGCCAAGGCCGTACATGGCGTCGCTGAAGCCCAGGTCGTGCTTCATCTGCAACTGCGCAAAGCCGATGTTGATGCGGTCCAGAAACGACACGACGTAGCACACGAACAGGAACGGCACGATGCGCCACGAGACCTTCCTGTACAGCGCGTCGTCGTGGGCATGAGCAGTGGACTGCGCGACGCCGGACGACGCGCTTCCCTCGGACGCGAGGTCCGATGCAATCGATTGAGGCATGTGTCTCTCTCCAAACAAGGATGAAACCCGGGGCCGGGCTTGTCTCGATGCGGCGTCTGGTGCGCCGCTGATGGTGTGCGATGCGGTTGTGCCGCGATCAAGCCGCGATCAGGCCGCCATCGGATGCGGCACGGAAGGCGCCTGCGGCGGCTCGCACCCGGGGCGCCGCTGCGCCAGCGCGCCTTCGCGCGCAATGCGCATGGCTTCGGTCAGCGTCTCGTAATCGCCGATGTGATTCGCGAGCAGCAGGATCAATTGCGCGTTGGCCGACTGGCTCTGCGCATCGTCCATGTCGCGATGCATGTCGATCAGCGCCTCGTAGAAGTCGTCGGGGCGTGTGAGATTCGGTTGAGTGTTGAGTGTCATCTGTCTCCTCCTCTGTGTTCGCGGCGGGGTGGCGAGGCGTCGCGCTTCATGCCACTTCTTATGCCGCTCCTTATGCCGTGCCGCCCACGCACAGTGCGCGTTTCAGCGCGTTGTCCACGCGGTCTGCGTCCACTTGCCGCCAGCGTGCGCAAACGTGCTGGTCCGGACGAATCAGATAGAACGTGCCGGGCGTCGCGTCGTAACGTGCCGCCGCGAGACCTTCCACGTCGCGCAAGACGATGGCCGATGGCGGCAAGCCTTCGGGCGCGTTCGCACCTTCGCTCACCACGGCGACGATCTTTGTCGGCACCGGGCCTTGCGCGATACGTTGCAACGCAGCCTGCGTCTGCGCATCGAGTCGAGCCGCATCGCCGCAAAACAGCAGCCCCGTGAACGACTGACCGAGCCAGTGCAGCAGCCATGCAGACGCGCCATTCGCATCCTCAGTCGAGGAAGCTTGGCCGCACACCTGCACGGGCGCATCGCAGCACGCCGCGCCCGGCATCATCTGGCCTGCGAAGGGCTGCGCGTCGGGCGTGTTCAACACGGACTCGTGCAGCACCGCCGGCACCGAGAGCCGCCCGCTGTTCACGAGCTGCCGCGCGAACGCGTGGTCGCGTGCCAGCGTGAGCACTGCGTCGCGGAACAGGCGGCTCACCGCGCTCTTCGGCGTGATGAAGTCGGTGGAGCGTGTGGAGTTGCGGATGTTCTCGTCCGCCGCATACTCGCGTTCGCGGGCGTAGGTGTCGAGCAGCGCATCCGTTGCGCGGCCTTCCAGCACCATCGCGAGCTTCCATGCGAGGTTTTCCGCGTCCTGCACGCCGCTGTTCGCGCCGCGCGCGCCGAACGGCGACACGCCGTGCGCCGAGTCGCCCGCGAACAACACCTGACCGTGGCGGAAGCTGTCCATACGCAGACACGAAAACGTGTACACGCTCACCCATTCCAGTTCGAACTTCGCATCCGGACCGAGCAGTGCGCGCACGCGCGGAATCACGCGCTCCGGCGTTTTTTCGAGCACGGGGTCGGCGTCCCAGCCCAGCTGAAAGTCGATACGCCACACGTTGTCCGGTTGCCGATGCAGCAGCACCGACTGGTTCGGATGAAACGGCGGATCGAACCAGAACCAGCGTTCCGTCGGAAAGTCGGCCTCCATCTTCACGTCGGCAATCAGGAAGCGGTCTTTGAACGTGCGGCCATGGCTGTCCAGACCCATGAGCTTGCGCACGGGGCTGCGCGAGCCATCGGCGGCCACGACGTAGCGCGCGTGCAGCGTGTAGGTGCCGTCGGGCGTTTCTACGGTGAGCGTCGCGCCCGCGTCCGGCGACCCCGGCGTGCCGTGCTGCTCGATGCCCGTCACGCGGTTCTTCCAGCGCAGATCGATCTGCGCAAACGCCTGCGCGCGTTCCACGAGGAAGCCTTCCAGGTAGTACTGCTGCAAGTTGATGAACGCCGGCCGATGGTGCCCGCTTTCAGGCAGCAAGTTGAACGTGTAGACCAGTTCGTCTTTGAGAAAGACCTTGCCCACGTTCCAGCTCACGCCCTTCTGAACCATGCCCTCGGCGCAGCCGAGACGGTCGAAGATGTCGAGCGTGCGCTTCGAAAAACAGATGGCGCGCGAGCCCGTAGAGAGCGTGCAGTCGTCGTCGAGCAGCACGACCGGCACGCCGCGCTGTGCGAGGTCGATAGCCGTGGCGAGCCCGATGGGCCCCGCACCCACGACCACCACCGGATGCACCTTCGCTTCACTGCCCGGCTGTTGTTCGGCGCACGGCTTGTAGTCGAACGTCAGCGTTTGATAGTCGATCATGTTTTGTCTCCACCTTTCTCTTCTTCGCGCTTTTTCGCCTGGCTTTCAGCGTTACCTTCAGCGCGGTCGGTCACGCGCGAGGCTATTGTTCGCGCGCGCCGCGCCTAGCCCTGCAACGCCTTCCACATTTCCTTGTCGCGCTCGGCGGTCCAGATGCGCGGATGCTCGATGCCGCTCGCCTCGTCGTAGGCGCGCGTCACGTCGAACGGCAGGCAGTGCTCGTAGATGAAGACGTTGCCGAACTTCGGGTCCATCGCTTCGCGCGTGAGCGCCATCGCGCCCTTGAGGTCCATCTGCTTCGCCACTGCCGCGCGGCCTTGCGCGAGCAGCGTGGTCACGAAGTCTTTCGTGTAGTCGAGGCCCTTGTTCACGTCTTCGGGCGTGGTGAGCGCGGGTCCGCGGCCCGGCACGAGCTTTTCGGCGCCGAGCGCGCGCAGCGCTTCGAGTGTGGCGGGCCACTGCGCGAGTTGCGCGTCGCCGCAATAGCAGGCCGCGTCGTATTCCACGAGGTCGCCTGAGAACAGCACCTTTTGCGAGGGCAGCCACACCACCGTATCGCCCTTCGTGTGACCCGCGCCCAGGTGCGCGATGCGCACTTCGAGCTTGCCGAGAAACAGCGTGATTTCGCGCTCGAACACGAGCGTGGGCCACGTGAGGCCCGGCACGGTTTCGACGCCCGCGAAGAGGCGCGGAAAGCGCTCGATCTCCGACTTCATGTCCGCCTCGCCGCGCTCCACGATCATCTCGTAGGTGCCGCGGCTCGCGATGATCTGTTGCGCGCCCTCGGCGAAATAGGCGGACGCGCCCAGCACGCGCACCGCGTGATAGTGCGAGAGCACGACGTATTTGATGGGCTTGTCGGTAATGGTGCGGATCTTCGCGATGAGGTCTTGCGCCATCGCGGGCGTGGCCGTGGTGTCCACGATCAGCACGCCGTCGTCGCCCACGATCACGCCCGAATTCGGATCGCCTTCGGCCGTGTAGGCCCAGGCGTTTTCAGAAAGCTGCGTGAAGGTGATCTGCTTCTGCTCCAGGTCGGCCTGCGAAGCGAATGCCTTTGCCATCGTCTGTCTCCGTGAAAGTCTGGACGAGGCGAGAGCGCCGTGCCGCAGGGCAGCACGCCGATGGGACGCGCGCAGCCGCAGCCGCGCCGGCATGGTGGAAATGTCTCGCCCCGGTTGGACTGGTTGAGTGGCGGTTGTGTCGGGGTGAATCCATCATAGGACGGTGGCTTGTTATTTGTCAATAACGAATGTTGTTGCTATACGCTAATCTTCTAAAGCCCCTCTGCGGACCACGCCATTGCAGCCCTACGGTGGCCGCCGGCATGCGGGAAACCCCGAAACCTTCGGTTAACATGAGACCTTTTCTTCCAGCGGACGGAAACGGCGTGACGAGACCAGCCAGGAACGCGACGGCGCAGGCACGCGGCAAGGCGCGCGAGGACGCAGGGCGCGCAAGCCTCGCGAACAACGCCGCAGCGGTGCCGGCACCGGCATCCGCTTCGGCAACCCGAACGCAGCGCGGCATTCAGAGCGTCGAAGTAGGCGGCCGGCTGCTGCGCGCGCTCGCCGACGCGCGCGGACCGCTCGCGCTCTCGGACCTCGCGGCCAGCGGCGACCTGCCGTCGGGCCAGGCGCACGCGTACCTGGTCAGCCTCACGCGCCTTGGGCTCATCAAGCGCGACGAACTGTCGGGTCGCTACGAGCCGGGACCGCTCGCGCTGCGCCTCGGCCTGCTGCATCTCGAACATCAGCCCGCGTTTCGCGGCGCCGTGCCGCACGCCGCCGCGCTCGCGCAGCAAACGGGTTTCAGCGTGGCGATCTGCATTGCGGGTCCGCAGGGGCCCACCATCGTGCGCTACGAGCATGGCGGCCTGCCGCTGCACGTGAACCTGCATGTGGGCACGGTGATGTCGTTGCCGGGCACGTCCACGGGCCGCGTCTTCTGCGCTTTCCTGCCGGCGGAACGCTTGCAGCCGATGTGGGCCGGCCAGTCCGCATCCGCTGAAGGTTCGGGCGCGGTGCAGCGCGGCGAGCACGCCGACGCAGCGGCGCGGGCCGCATTCGAAGCCGTGCTGGAAGGCATTCGCGCACGCGGCATGGAACGCGGCATCGACGCGCCGACGCCCGGCGTGAGCAGCCTTTGCGTGCCCGTACTCGACGCACAGAACCAGCTTTGCCTCGCGCTCACCGCGATCGGCGCAACGGGTGCCATCGACGTCAAATGGAACGGCGCCGTCGCGCGCGTCATGCGCGCCGCCGCGCTGGAAATCGGCGCCGCGCTTCAGTCTTCGTCCCTCGACACATCATGCGCCGCGTAACGCCGCCCAATGCCTCCCGTCGCGATGCCGCACGCGGCAAAGCGGCAGCCGCTGAAACCGTGGAAGCCAGACAGCAGCGCGGCATTCAATCGCTCGACAACACCGGCGAGTTGCTCGCCGCACTCGTGGCGGCCAACGCACCGCTCACGCTGCGCGACCTCGCGGCCGCGGCCGGCATGCCGCCCGCGAAGGCGTTTCCGCATCTGGTGAGTTTGCAGAAGATCGGCCTGTTGAGCCGCGACAGCGCCGGCCGCTTCGAAGCGGGACCGCTCGGCCTGGAGTTGGGTCTGATCGCGCTGGCGCGTCTTTCGCCGCCGCGCGAGGCCGAAGCGGAGATCGTGGCGCTGGCCGCGTCCACGGGCATGAGCGTCGCGATGGCCGTGCTCGGGCCGCTCGGGCCCACGGTCGTGCGGCTCGAAGAATCGCCGCGGCCGCTGCATGTGAGCCTGCGTCCCGGTACGGTGATGTCGCTCGTGAATACGGCAATCGGCCGCGTGTTCGCGGCGTATCTCGACGACGACGTGCTGGCCCAGCTTCTGCCGCAAGACGATCTGCGGCTCGCGGGCGAGGCCGTTGCCAGGACCGCTGCCAACACCGCCGCGCGGCATGCCGCGCGCGACTACGCCGACGTCCTCACGCAAATCCGCACCCACGGCGCGGATACCGCCATCGACAAACCCATTCCCGGCATCAGCACGGTCGCCGCGCCCGTCTTCGACCACACGGGCAGCGTGTGCCTCGTGATCGCGCTCATGGGTCCCTCGGGCGCTTTCGATGCCGGGCTCACAGGCCACCCGGCGCACACGCTCTGCGCCGCCACGCAGCGGCTTTCGCGGCGCTTCGGCTACATCGACATGGAAGCCGCACGCGAAGCATCCGTTCGCGCACAACCAGGAGAGTCATGATGAATGCCGCAGCCGAACCTCGCACATCGTGGCGCCAGGTCGCCGACCTGCCGTGCCCGAAGGGCCTGCCGCTCGTCGGCAATCTGCTCCAGCTTTCGCCCGCACGGCTGCATTTGATTCTCGAACGCTGGGCCGAAGAACTGGGCGCGCCGTTCCGCTTCCAGGTGGGCAACATTCCCATCACCGTGTGGACCGATACGGAGTTGATCCAGTCCATCATGCGCGAGCGGCCGCATCGTTACCGCCGCTATCAGCCTATCGAAGCGGTGCTCGAGGAAATGGGCTGCAACGGCCTTTTTTCCGCGGAAGGCCCCGCGTGGGAGCCGCAGCGCCGGCTCGTCATGCAGGCGCTCTCCATTCCGAACGTCCGCGCGTTCTACCCGACGCTGGTGGAGATCACCGAACGTCTGCGCCAGCGCTGGCTACGTGCCGCGCAGCGCGGCGAAACGGTGGAGATGACCGAAGACCTGAAGCGCTTCACCGTGGACGTCACGAGTGCGCTCGCGTTCGGCGAAGACCCGCGCACGCTGGAAAAAGAGCACGGCGTGATCCAGGAGCATCTCGAACTGATCCTGCCCACGGTCATGGCCCGCATCAACGCGCTCTTTCCGTACTGGCGCTACGTGAAGCTGCCGCGCGACCGCAAGGTGGACCACGCGCTCGCTGAAGTGCACCGCTATGTGCGCGAGATGATGCAGCGCGCCCGCGACCGCATGCGCGACGAGCCTTCGGAGACGCCGCGCAACCTGCTCGAAGCGATGCTCGCGATGCGCGACGAACCGGGCTCCGTGCTCACCGACGACCAGATCGCCGCCAACGTGCTGACGCTGCTGCTCGCGGGCGAAGACACCACGGCGGATTCCATCGCGTGGACGCTGCCGTACCTCGCAGAAGACCCGGCATTGCAGACACAGTTGCACGAGGACGCGCGTCGCATCTTCAACGCGGGCGGCGAACACAACGAACGCGGCGTGTGCCCCGACTACGCCACGCTCAAGGAACTGGATCTGTTCGAAGCCATCGCGACGGAAGCGACGCGGCTGCGACCCGTGGCCTCTGTGCACTCGTTCGAGCCGCTGGAAGACGTGCGCGTGGGCGACGTCGAACTGCCCGCAGGCACGCGCATGTTCTTCCTCGCGCGGCCTGCCATGCTCGATGCAAAAAATTTCGTAGACCCGCAACGCTACGACCCATACCGCTGGATCCGCAAAGGCGAACAGGGCGCACACGACGTGCGCGCCTATCTGCAATTCGGCGCGGGACCGCGCGTGTGCCCGGGCCGACACCTGGCGAGCGTCGAGATGCGCCTCGTGCTTTCCATGCTGATGGCGAACTTCTCGATGGAACTGGCAACGGACCCGGCGAACATCCAGGAAGTGCAGGCCTTCACGATGGTGCCCAGCACGATGCCGGTGAAGCTCACGCTGCGATAGCGGCAAGGCCTTCGCGGCGCGACGAGCCCTCGGGAACGGTGCTTGCTGAGTTCACCGCGTCAGATGTCTGCACCTTCCAGGAGGAATCATCGTGCTGAAATGGGCCTTGGTATTCGCAATCGTTGCAGTCATCGCCGGCCTGTTGGGGTTCACGGGCATAGCAGCCGGCGCCGCGGCAATCGCCAAATTGCTGTTCGGCATCTTCGTCGTGCTGTGTATCGTTTTTCTGGTGCTGGGGCTGGTTATTGCCAAAAAGGTGGTGGATTGAAGGCGCCCGCCTTCTGATGCTTCAACCGCCGTCAGCCCCATTCGTGGCCGACATTCGATAAAGCGCATCGAGGAACGCCGGAACGAAACTGCCCGGCCCCTCGCTTGCCGCTACCGCATGCTCGCCCGCGCGTGCCATGGTTCGGCAGGCCGTTGCCACCGCGGCCAGGCGATCGCCCTTCGGGCCGCTGCTCGATGCGCAGAACGCCGCCACCACCGCCGACAACGCGCAGCCCGTGCCTACCACGCGCGTCATCAACGGATGGCCGCCGCTCACGGCGTAGTCGCGCGTGCCGTCGGTCACGTAGTCCACGGCGCCCGTCACGGCCACCACCGCGCCCGTTTGCTGCGCGAGGTCGCGCGCCGCGGGCAACGCGGCCAGCGACTCGTCGGCGCTATCCACGCCGCGACCGCGTGCATCGCGGCCGGCAAGCGCCATGATCTCGGATGCGTTGCCGCGAATCGCCGCGGGCTTCAACGAGAGCAAGCCGCGCGCGAATGCCGTGCGATAGTCGAGCGCGCCCACGGCGACGGGGTCCAGCACCCAGGGCTTGCCGGCACGCGTGGCCGATGTGATGGCCGCGAGCATCGCTTCGCCGCGCGCCGGATACAGCGTGCCGATGTTGATCAGCACCGCGCCCGCGATGGCCGCGAACTGCGTGGCCTCGCTTTCGTCCACCACCATGGCGGGCGACGCGCCCAACGCGAGCAGCACGTTCGCCGTGAAGGTCTGTACCACCTCGTTGGTGAGGCAATGCACGAGCGGCTTCGCCTCGCGAAATTCGGCAAACGTGGTTGCCGCGATGTGGTCGGGCAGTTCTTGAACCGGTTTGTCGCTCATGGTCGTTGGCATTCCGAATGATGTGCAGTGTTGCGAGGAGGCCGTCACGCTAACCGCGTGCCGCGCGCGACGCAAGCCTCACAGTGCGCGTTGCAGGCGCAAGCGCAAATTCACTGCATTTCGTCTGCGCTGCCGGCCACCGGTTCGGCATCGTGCGCAAGACGCGCCTTCGCGTGGCGCATCTTCTCGAGCGTCTGCGGTCCCAGTTGCAAGGCCACGCCAATCGAAAGCGCATCCACGATGGAAAGATGCACGAGCCGCGACACGCCAGGCGTGTTCGGATCAATCGGCGCCGGTATGCGCAGCAACAGCGGAATATCCACGAGCCACGCCAGCCGCGAACCGACGTTCGTGAGGCCCACTGTGGTCGCGCCGCGTTCCTTCGCAATCTGGATGCTCTCGTTCACTTCCACGCTGCGCCCCGAATGCGAGATGGCGAACGCGACGTCGCCGGGCTCCATCAGGCCGGCGTAAAGGCGCTGCAAATGCCCGTCCGTAAATGCCGTGGCCGCAATGTCGAGGCGCAGCAAACGCAATGCCGCGTCCTGTGCGACGAGGCCCGAACCGGAGCCCACGCCGAAAACGTAGACGCGCCGCGCCTGTGCGAGCGCGGCAATCGCGGCTTCGAACGCGGCAGGGTCGAGCGCGTCGCGCGCATGCGTGATGCCCTGCACGGCGGCCTCGCCCACTTTGTCGAGCAGCGTGCGCACGTCGTCGCCGCGCGCGACCGCGGTCGAGGCGTACGGCAAGCCGCCTGCCACGCTTTGGGCCAGTTGCATCTTGAAGTCGCGCAGGCCGTGCGCCCCCACGGCGCGGCAAAAGCGCGTCACGGAAGGCTCCGACACGTCGGCGCGCTGCGCGAGTTCGGTAATGCTCGCGCGCATGGCGAAGTCGACGTCGCCCAGCACCATCTCGGCGACCTTGCGCTCGGCGGGCCGCAAATCGGTCAGGGCGTTGCGGATATGGGGAATCAGGTTCGGTGCAGCCAAGCTTGTGCGCTTCCTCTCAATTACGTGCAACGCGTACCGCTCTGCGTATCGAACAGATGCAGATGCGCCGCGGGCAACTTCAACGTCACGCGCGCGCCGGGGCCGATTGCGGGCCGCTGGCGCGTGGTGACACACCACGTGCTTCCCCCTATTTTCCCGTATAGGTGCGTTTCGGCGCCGGTCGGCTCGATCACTTCGATCTCCATGGACGCATCGCCGGCCTGGCTCGCGTCTTCACTCGCGAGTTCGATGTGCTCGGGACGAATGCCGAGCGTCACGCGTGCGCCCGGCGCGGCGGCACCTGATGGCAGCGCAATGCGGCGGCCGTCTTCCACCAGCAACGCAAGACCTGCGTCGCCCGCCACCACTTCGCCGGCAGCGAAGTTCATGGCAGGCGAACCCAGAAAACTGGCCACGAAGAGATTCGCCGGACGATCGTATAGCTCCAGTGGCCGGCCGATCTGCTCGATGCGGCCCGCGTTCATCACGACGATGCGATCGGCCATGGTCATGGCCTCGATCTGGTCGTGCGTCACGTAGATCACGGTGTTCTTGAGCCGCTGATGCAGTGCCTTGATTTCGGTGCGCATCTGCACGCGCAGTTTCGCGTCCAGATTCGAGAGCGGTTCGTCGAACAGGAACAGCGCCGGTTCGCGCACCACGGCGCGGCCCATCGCCACACGCTGACGCTGGCCGCCGGAAAGCGCACGCGGCAGGCGGTCCAGGTAGCCCGAGAGATTCAGCATCTTCGCCGCGGCCTCGATGCGCGGCTTGAAGCGCTCCGTAGGCTCTTTGCGAATGCGCGGGCCGAACGCGATGTTGTCGTAGACCGAAAGATGCGGGTAGAGCGCGTAGCTCTGGAACACCATCGACACGTTGCGCTGCTGCGGCGCGAGCGTATTGGCGCGCGTGCCGCCGATCATCAGTTCGCCGCCCGTGATTTCTTCGAGCCCCGCAATCATGCGCATCAACGTGCTCTTGCCGCAGCCCGAGGGGCCTACCAGCACGACGAACTCGCCGTCGTCGATATCGAGATCGATGCCGTGCACCACTTGCGTTTCGCCATACCGCTTGTAGATGCCGTTCAATTGCACTGCCGCCATACCAGGACCTCTTCAGTCATGCGTTGCGTTCGTTTCTACGATGCGCTTCTGAGATGCGCTTCTGCGATGCGTTACAGCGATTCCAGCGTCAGCTCCGCGGCCATCAGCCGGTTGCCCGCCATCAGGCCGCCGTCCACGGGCAGCGCCACACCCGTAATCACGCGCGCCATCGGCGAAGCGAGAAACAGCACGGCGTCCGCGATGTCGTCGGGCGTCGCGAAGTCGCCGAGCGGGTACCACTTCTTCAATGTCTCGAATACCTGGGGATCCTTATCTACGCGCGCCTGCCACGCCTGCGTCTTCACGGTGCCCGGACACACGATGTTGGCGCGAATGCCATGACGTCCCAGCTCGATTGCCAGCGCCTTCGTGTAGCTGATGAGCCCCGCCTTCGCCGCGCTATAGGCGGGGTGCCCCAGCGCCGTCATACCGTTGACCGAGCCGATCAGCACGAGCACGCCGCTTTTGCGCTGGACCATCGACTCACGCACCGCCTCCACCGTGTGATACGTGCCGTTCAGGTTCAGATGCACGTCGTGCTGCCAGCTCGCGGCATCGGTCTGCGCAAGCGTGCCGGCCAGCGCCGCGCCCGCGTTCGCCACCACGACATCCACCGGCCCGCGCTGTGCGACCGCTTGCGCCACGGCATCGCGCACGGCCGCGGCATCACCCAGGTCCGCCACCACGGGCGCCACGTGTGCCGCGCCCAGCGTGTCGGCAAGCGCCGCAAGCGCCGTCTCGTTCATATCGAGCGCGAGCACCGTATCGCCCGCTTCCACAAAACGCTGTGTGAGCACGCTGCCGATTCCGCCGCATGCTCCCGTCACAAGCACCACGCGATTCATCGCCGCCCCTTGTGTAAATTTCCTACATAGTGCGCACCGAGCCGTGATCCCGTTGCTTGCAGACGGTCCGCCCGCAAACGACGCATCGCACAAATACCCCTTTTTTACAGCATGTTAGTCACAAAACCCGCGTGCGACGAATATCGACAATCCTACGTGACAAGCTTTTTTTCGTCATGTAGGATTTTTTCAAACAATTCAGCCCAAGCCGCCGGCGCTACGGCAGCGGACCCACCCAGGAGAGAGAGAAATGTCGTTACAGGCACGTGTATCCACCGCGCTCGGCAGGCTCGCCGTGGCGTTAGCGTTCGCAGGTATCGCCCATGCGGCGCAGGCCGATACGGTCCGCGTCACCGTCGCGCACTACAGCGACGCCACGGCGCCGTACTTCGAGAAGATGGCCCGCCAGTTCGAAAAGGCCAACCCCGGCACCACCATCAAGATTGAAGACGTGAACTGGGACACGCTGCAACAGAAACTGCAGACGGACATTTCAGGCGGCGCCAACGCGGACCTCGCCATCGTCGGCACGCGCTGGCTGCTCGACTTCGTGAAAGACGACGTGGCCGAACCGCTGGACGGCTACATGGACGCGAACTTCAAGGCGCGCTTCATCGGCCCGTTCCTCGCGCCGGGCGTGATCGACGGCAAGACCTATGGCCTGCCCATCGCCGCGTCGGCGCGCGGCCTCTACTACAACAAGGACCTGCTCGCGAAGGCGGGCTTCCCCAACGGGCCGAAAACGTGGAACGACGTGATTGCCGCGTCGAAGAAGCTGAAGTCGATGGGCGTGGCCGGCTTCGGCCTGCAGGGCAAGGAAATCGAAACGGACGTGTACTGGTATTACGCGCTGTGGACCAACGGCGGCGACGTGATCGGCAAAGACGGCAAGGCCGCGTTCGCCTCGCCCGCCGGCGTGAAGGCGGCCACGCTCTACAAGTCGATGATCGACGAAGGTCTCACCGAACCGGGCGTGACGGGCTACAGCCGCGAAGACGTGCAGAACCTCTTCAAGCAGGGCCGCGTCGCGATGGTGATCTCGGCACCGTTCCTCGCGAAGCAGTTGAAGAAGGAAGCGCCGAACATCAAGTACGGCATCGCGCCGGTACCCGTGGGCACCAACAGCGCGACGTATGCCGTCACCGATTCGATCGTGATGTTCAAGAACTCGAAGGCGAAGAAGACGGCGTGGAAGTTCCTCGACTATCTGTTCACGAAGGAACCGCGTGTCGAGTTCACGAGCACCGAAGGCTTCCTGCCCACCACGAAGGCCGAAGCAACCGACCCGGCCTTCAACGATCCGGACACGAAGGCGTTCATCGCACTGCTGCCGAACGCACGCTTCGCGCCCACGGTGACGGGCTGGGAAGACACGGCCAAGGCAGTGACCAACGCGATGCAGGCCATCTATCTGGGCAAGGCGAAGCCCGCCGACGCACTCAACGCCGCCGCGGCGGAAGCCAACAAGGCGCTGGGCCATTAACGGCGTTCGTCGCCATCCAGCGCACCCTCTGATGAAATTCCGGGCGGTTTGTCGCGATGAATCCACGCACCATGCGTGGTCCATCGCGGCACTGCCCGCAGACTGACGCGGCACACGACGCGACCCAGAACGCCAGCAGCAACCCCGCAGGACCGCAACGTGACCTCCAACACGACCTCCGGCCGAACCCCGGACCCCGCATCCAGCGCGTCGCCTTCCGGCCGCACACGCATGCGCCGCTCCGCTTCCACGCAACCGCCCGCGCCGTGGCTGCTGATCGTGCCGAGTCTGCTGCTCGCGCTCTTCATCATCAGTTATCCGATCTACAACATCGTGTTCCAGTCGCTGCACGAAGTCTCGCGTTTCGGCGCGATTCGCGGCTTCAGCGGCTTGCAGAATTTCTACACCGTATTCGCCGACCCCGTGTTCACCGATTCGCTGCGCCGAACGCTGGTGTGGACGGCCTGCGTAGTGGGCGGCACAGTGCTGATCTCGGTACCGGTCGCGCTGATTCTGAATCAGGACTTCTATGGCCGCGGCGTGGCGCGCACCATCATCATGCTGCCGTGGTCCGTCTCGCTCACCATGACCGCCGTGGTGTGGCGCTGGTCGTTCAACGACGACTACGGCATGGTCAACGTCACGCTGCAACGCCTGGGCCTGATCGCCGGGCCTATTCATTGGCTTGCTACGCCCGAACTCGCGTTTGCCGTGGAAATCGCGGTGGGCATTCTGGTTTCCATTCCATTCACGGTAACGATTCTGCTGGGCGGCCTGTCTTCCGTGCCCGGCGACATCTACGAAGCCGCGCGCATCGACGGTGCCAACGCGTGGCAGCAGTTCCGCAAGCTCACGCTGCCGCTGCTCAAGCCGTTCATCAACATGGCGATTCTGCTCAACGTGATCTACGTGTTCAATTCGTTTCCGATCATCTGGGTGATGACGCAAGGCGGCCCCGACAACGGCACGCATATTCTCGTAACGTATCTCTACGAATTGGGCTTTCGTCTTGGGCGGCCCGGCGAAGCCGCAGCGGTGTCGCTCATCATGCTCGTCATGCTGTTCGTCTTTTCGATGGCGTACCTGCGGCTCCAGGCGAAAGGCACGAATGCACAGGGAGAGCCGGCATGAGCGCCAAAGCCAAACGTACGCTCTGGTGCTGGCTTGCGCTCGCGCCGCTCATCGCGGTCGTGCTGTTTCCGTTCGCCGTGATGCTCTTCACCGCGCTCAAGCCCGCGTCGGAAGTGTTCGTCTACCCGGCGCGCTGGCTACCTGTGCATTGGCACTGGCAAAACTTCGTGGACATGTGGGACGCCGCGAACTTCGGCGTGGCGTTGCGCAACAGCGTGATCATCAGCTCGCTTTCCACGCTGCTCGCGCTTGCCGTGAGCCTGCCCGCGGCCTATGCGATGGCGCGCTTTCCGTTTCGCGGACGCGGCGCGTATCGCCAGTTTCTGCTCGTCACGCAGATGCTCTCGCCCATCCTGCTCGTGGTGGGTCTCTTCCGCCTTGCCGCGATGATTCCCTACGGCGACGGCAATCTGGTGGATTCGAAGATCGGCGTGATCGTCTCGTATGCCGCGTTCAACATCGCATTCGCCGTGTGGATGCTCTCGTCGTATTTTCAGACGGTGCCGCGCGATCTGGAGGAATCGGCCTGGCTGGAAGGATGCAGCCGCACGCAGGCGGTGTTGCGCGTGTTTCTGCCGCTCGCGGTGCCGGCCGTCGTGGTGACGGCGATCTTCACGTTCATCAATGCATGGAACGAGTTCGCCGTGGTCTACACGTTGATCCGTTCGCCGGAGAACAAGACGCTCACGGTGCAGGTCACGGACATGGTGGCCGGCAAGTACACCGTGGAGTGGCACCTGGTGATGGCGGCCACGCTGTGCGCCACGTTGCCTGTCTCGGTAGTGTTCGCGTGGTTGCAGCGGTATCTGGTGAAGGGGCTGGCGCTCGGCGCGGTGAAGTGAGCGCGCGGATCACGGGCTTCGAGTTCAAAAGCCCGATTCGTCCCACCGGGCATCGCGCACCTGCACCCTGCCGGCTTCGATTCGCACAGGAAACACGGCCACATCTTCATAGGCCGGCGGCGCCAGCACCTTACCCGTTTTGATGCAGAAGCGGGCGCCGTGACGCGGGCAGATCACCTCGTCGCCCTCCACTGCACCGCCTGTCAACACGCCGCCGTCGTGCGGGCAAATATCTTCGATCGCGTAGCAGGTGCCGTCCACGTTGAATACCGCAACCTGCACGCCATCCACCTCGACGCTGCGCACGGTGCCTGGCGGAAAGTTCTCTATGGCGGCCACTTCGACCCAGCGCGACATCTCAGAGCATCCCTAACTGAAGGCGCGCCGCCTCAGACATTCTTTCGAGCGACCACGCCGGTTCCCACACCAGTTCCACGTGAACGTCGTTCACACCGGCCACCGAAAACACGGCGTCTTCCACGGTAGCGGGAAACGTCTGCGCAACCGGACAGCCGGGCGCCGTGAGCGTCATGTCGATTGCGACCTTGCCTGTGGTGTCGTCCACGTTCAGGCCATACACGAGCCCGAGGTCGTAGATGTTCACCGGTATCTCAGGGTCGAACACGCCGCGCAGGGCTTCGATCACGCGGTCGCGTAGTTCGCTGTTGTCGGACTGCGTTGGATCGTTTTGCGGCGCTTCGTCGAATGCGGTCATGGTGCTTTCCTCGCGTGGTGGCTCGTCTTACTCCGTGGAGACGGCGTCGCGCTCGCCGTGCAAGGCGGCGTGCAGCGTGTGCCACGCGAGGGTCGCGCACTTCACGCGTGCGGGGAACTCGCGCACGCCGCCCAATGCCGCGAGCTTGCCCAGCGCGGCCTCGTCGGGCACGGGCTCGCCTGCGGGCGCCGTCACCATCTCGCGAAAGCGCCCGAATAGCGCTTCCACTTCGGCCTGCGGGCGGCCCTTGAGCGCCTCCGTCATCATCGATGCGGACGCCGTGGAAATCGCACAGCCTGCGCCGTCGAAGGCCGCTTCTTTGACCACACCGTCTTCCACTTTCAGATACAGCGTGATGCGGTCGCCGCACAGCGGGTTATAGCCCTCGGCCTGGTGAGTCGCATCCGGCAACGGATGGCAATTACGCGGGTGCCGATAGTGGTCGAAGATCACTTCCTGATAGAGGTCGCGCAAATCGCTCATGCTCCGAATACCTCCCTCACACGGGTCAACGCCTGCACGAGCGCATCGACGTCGCCACGCGTGTTGTACAGCGCGAACGACGCCCGCACGGTGGCCGGCACGCCGTAGCGCTGCATGACGGGCATTGCGCAATGGTGCCCCGCACGCACCGCTACGCCGCAGCGGTCCACGATGGTGCCCACGTCGTGCGCATGCACATCTCCGAATACGAACGAGAGAATGCCGGCTTTGTCGGGCGCCGTGCCGATCAGCCTGACCTGCGGGATGTGCTGTATCGCCTGGGTCGCGTAGGCAAGCAGATCGGCCTCGTGCGCGCCGATCGCTTCGATGCCGATGCCGCTCACGTAATCCAGTGCAGCCGCAAGGCCGACCGCGCCGGCAATGTTCGGCGTGCCCGCTTCGAACTTCCACGGAATGGCGTTGTACTGCGTCTTCTCGAAGGTCACGGTGCGGATCATGTCGCCGCCACCCTGCCACGGCGGCATCGCCTCCAGCCGTTCCGCCTTCGCGTAGAGCACGCCGATGCCGGTTGGCCCGTAGATCTTGTGACCGGAGAAGGCGTAGAAATCGCAGTCAAGCGCCTGCACGTCCACCGGCACATGCGCGATGGCCTGCGCACCGTCCACGACCACCGGCACGCCACGCGCATGCGCTGCCGCCACGAGCCGCCGTATCGGATTGATGGTGCCGAGCGCGTTGGACACGTGCGTGATGGCAGCCATGCGGGTGCGCTCGCCCAGCATGCGTTCGAACGCCTCGACATCCAGCGCGCCGCTTTCGTCGATTGGCACCACCTTCAAGACCGCGCCTGTCTGCTCGCACACCATCTGCCACGGCACGATGTTCGAGTGATGCTCCATGGCCGTGACGAGAATTTCATCGCCTGGCTTCGCGAGCGGACGCACGAAACTCTGCGCAACGAGATTGATCGCCTCCGTCGTGCCGCGCACGTAGACGATTTCCTCTTGACGTGCGGCATTAAGGAAGCACGCGATGCGCGCACGCGCGGCCTCGTAAGCGTCTGTCGCGCGCTGCGAAAGCAGATGTACGCCGCGATGCACGTTCGCGTTGTCGTGCTCGTAATAGGCGCGTTCCGCTTCGATCACCGCGCGCGGCTTCTGCGTCGTCGCGCCGTTGTCGAGGTACACGAGCGGCGCGTCGTACACGCGCTCTTCAAGAATCGGAAAATCGCGTCGCCATTGCGCCACGGTCTCTTCGTCTACACCCTGCATGCGTTCCATCGGTTTCATACCATCTCCCGAATACGCTCACCTTCCGGCATGCGCGCGAGCAGCAGCCGCGTGAGCCTGGCGCGCACGCTTTCGATACCGACGCGGTCTACGCTGTCGCGCGCAAACGCCCAGATCAGCAGCGCGCGCGCCATCCGTTCGTCGATGCCGCGTGCGCGCAGATAGAAGAGCGGGTTCTCGTCCAGTTGACCGACCGTTGCACCGTGCGTGCACTTCACGTCATCGGCATGAATTTCGAGTTGCGGCTTGGTGTCGATCTGCGCGTCGCGCGAGAGCAGCAGATTGTGGTTCGCCTGGTGCGTATCTGTCTGCTGCGCGTCGGGATGCACGATCACGCGTCCGTTGAACACGCCGTGCGAGGCGCCGTCCAGCACGCCGCGGTAATACTCGCGACTCGTGCCGCGCGGCTTCTCGTGATCGATACGCGTGTGATGATCCACGTGCTGCCGCGCGCCCACGAAGTAGAGGCCGTTCAACCCGGCATGCGCGTCCACGGCAGACAGGCGCGTGTCGATCTGCGTGCGCGAAAGCGCGCCGCCGAACGCAAACGAATGCGACGTGAAGCGACTCGCCTGCTGCTGCGCCACGTCGACCCGCGAGAAGTGAAACGCAGTGCGCGCCTCCTGCTGTATGCGGCAATGTTGAATGTCCGCCTGCGCAGCCGCGACGATCTTCGTCACCGTGTTGGCGAGATAAGCGTCGTCCGCAATGCCGACGAACTGTTCGACAACCGAGCAGCGCGCGCCCGCATCGGCCAGCACGGCATTGAATGCGTGCATGGCAAGGCCGGCTTCGTCGGTAATGAACAGCATCTGCAATGGCGCTTCGATCTGTGCGCCGCGCGGCAGCACCACCACATAGCCGTCGCTCATGAACGCCGTGTTGAGCGCCGCGAACGCGTCATGCGGCGCGTGCTGCGCGATAACCGCTTCGAGGCGCTGCGGAGTTTCGCGCATCGCGCGCGTCAGGCTGCCGACGAACGTGCCTTCGGGCAGGTCCGGCAGGCGCGAATATCGCGGAATGTGCCGTCCGTTCACGAACACGAGCCGTCCCGCTGCCCTGTCGAGCACGAGATCATTCACGATGCTCGCCACGTCCACGTCGTCGCCACGCGGCGACGCGAAGTGCCAGGCGCGCTGCGCGACGGTGGTCACGTTCGTGTACTTCCAGTCTTCGAGTTGCGTGGTGGGAAAGCCAAGCGCCTCGAACTGATCCAGCGCATGGCGCCGCGCGCCGCGCAGCCAGGCCAGTTCCGCGCCGGGCAGCGTGCGCGCCAGCGTCTTGAACGCGGCGAGGAAAAGGTCGAGCGTGGATGCGCTCATGGCCGTGACTCCTGTTCGATGTCGTTAGCGTGCTCAGCGCGTAGCGCGTTGCTCCGATGCCGTTTGCGGTTGCTGGCCCGCTTCGTCGGTGATCCACCCGTAGCCCTTGCGTTCCAGTTCCAGCGCAAGCTCGCGCGTGCCCGACTTCACGATGCGGCCGTGAGACAGCACGTGCACGTAGTCGGGCACGATGTAATCGAGCAGCCGCTGATAGTGCGTGACGAGCACCATGGCTCGGTCTGGGCTGCGCATCGCGTTCACGCCGCGTGCCACAAGCTGGAGCGCGTCGATGTCGAGGCCCGAATCCGTCTCGTCCAGAATGGCGAGCTTCGGTTCCAGCACCGCCATCTGCAGCATTTCGTTGCGCTTCTTCTCGCCGCCCGAAAAGCCTTCGTTGACTGCGCGATACAGCAGGCTCTCGTCCATCTGCATCAATGCCATCTTCGCCTTGACGATCTGAAGGAACTCCATCGCGTCGAGCTCCGGCTCGCCGCGATGCCGGCGCTGCGCGTTCAACGCGGCCTTGAGCAGATACACGTTGCTCACGCCCGGAATTTCGACGGGATATTGAAACGCGAGAAAAAGCCCTTCACGTGCGCGCTCTTCGGGCGCAAGCGCAAGCAGATCATGGCCGGCGTATTGCACGCTGCCGCCCGTCACCACGTACTGCTCGCGGCCGGCCAGCACATGAGCGAGCGTGCTCTTGCCCGAGCCGTTCGGGCCCATGATGGCGTGCACTTCGCCTGCCTTCACGTGCAGATCGAGACCGCGCAGAATCGGCTTGCTGTCCACTTCGACGCTGAGATTGCTGATGTCGAGCATGATGTTTTCCACCTCGTTTAACCGACGCTGCCTTCCAGGCTCACGCCGAGCAGCTTCTGCGCTTCCACGGCGAATTCCATCGGCAGTTCCTTGAACACTTCCTTGCAGAAGCCGTTGACGATCATCGACACGGCGTCTTCCGCGGACAAACCCCGCTGCCGGCAATAGAAGAGCTGGTCTTCGCCGATGCGCGAGGTCGACGCCTCGTGTTCCACCTTCGCCGTGGGGTTCTTCACTTCGATGTAGGGGAACGTGTGCGCTGCACAGCGATCGCCCAGCAGCAACGAATCGCACTGCGTGTAGTTGCGTGCGCCTTCCGCTGCGCGCCCCACCTTCACGAGCCCGCGATACGCGTTCCTGCCGCGCCCCGCCGAAATGCCCTTGGAGACGATCGTGCTGCGCGTGTTGCGGCCCAGGTGAATCATCTTCGTGCCGGTGTCGGCCTGCTGATAGTGGTTGGTCAGCGCGACGGAATAGAACTCGCCCACCGAGTTGTCGCCGCGCAGGATCACGCTCGGGTACTTCCACGTAATGGCCGAACCCGTTTCCACCTGAGTCCACGAAATCTTCGCGTTGGCCTCGCGGCAGTCGCCGCGCTTGGTCACGAAGTTGTAGATGCCGCCGCGCCCGTTCTCGTCGCCGGGGTACCAGTTCTGCACCGTCGAATAGCGAATCTGCGCGCCTTCCAGCGCGACCAGTTCCACCACGGCGGCATGCAGCTGGTTCTCGTCGCGCATGGGCGCCGTGCAGCCCTCCAGGTAGCTCACATACGAACCCCTGTCCGCGACGATCAGCGTGCGCTCGAATTGCCCCGTATTGCGCGCGTTGATGCGGAAGTACGTGGAAAGCTCCATCGGGCAGCGCACGCCGGGCGGGATGTAGCAGAACGAGCCATCGCTGAACACCGCGGAATTCAGGGCGGCGAAGAAGTTGTCGGTGTGCGGCACCACTGAGCCAAGGTACTTGCGCACCAGGTCCGGATGCTCCTGCACCGCCTCGGAAAACGAGCAGAACACAATGCCCAGTTCGCCCAGCTTCTTGCGGAACGTGGTGGCGACGGAAACGCTGTCGAACACGGCATCCACGGCCACGCCCGCCAGAATCTCGCGCTCCGCGAGCGGCACGCCGAGCTTCTCGTACGTGCGCAGCAATTCCGGGTCCACCTCGTCGAGGCTCTTCGGCCGGTCTTTCGACGCCGCTCCGCTCACAGGCGCGGAGTAATACGCGATGTCCTGATAGTTGATGGGCGCGTGCTGCACGGTCGCCCAATGCGGCTCGGTCATGGTGAGCCAATGACGATAGGCCGCAAGCCGCCATTCGAGCATGAACGCGGGCTCTTTCTTGCGCGCCGAGATCAGGCGAATCACGTCTTCGGAAAGACCGCGCGGCAGCGTGTCGGACTGCACGTCGGTGACGAAGCCGTGCTCGTATTCGCGCCGGATCAGATCGTCGATTCTCGTCGTAACGGTGCTCATGCCTGTTCTCCGCTCTATGCTTGCTGCGCTATTCCGGTTGGGTACGGGCCGTGGCCTTGCGCGGTGCCTTGGCCGCGATGCGCGCGGTGCGCGAAGTCACGGCTGGAGCCGCGGACGACGGCCGCGGCACGCCGCGTGCGCGTATCGCGCTGATGTCCACGGCGCGCAATGCGGGCCCGGCCATATCGGCAAGCGACACCTGCCGCAGCGCCTCGAATATCACGCGATTGATGCGTTGCCAGTTCGCACGCGCCCCGCACATGGCTTCCTGCTCGCACTGCCCCGGCACGGCGCTGCATTCCGTCATGCCGAACGGGCCATCCACGGCGGTGATGATGTCCGCGAGCGTGATGCGATCTGCGGCGCGCGGCAGCAGATAGCCGCCGCTCACGCCGCGCAGCGAAACCGCCATGCCGCCGCGCGCCAGAATTTTCATGACCTTCGATACGGTGGGCGCGGGAATGCCGCACGCAGCAGCGAGACTGGCGGCGCTCTGTATCGTGTCCGGGTCGCGCGCCATCACGGTCAACATGACGGTGGCGTAGTCCGCCAGCTTGCTCATTCGCAGCATTGAGATGCCTCCGCAAACGCGTACGGAACCGCGTACTAATCCGTACTAAAACAGTCCTGTTTAAAGGGTTATTGATCCGCGCGGTAAAGCGGAATAGCCCTTATTTCATGGTGGAATTGATGCGTGCGAGCGCACAGTGGAGCGCGCCGCAACAACGAGATTCATTCTAGACCCGTATGCATAACCCTGTTACATGCATGGGTCTCGCCGCGCGTGGGCGTGGGCGGGGATGTGAGCGTATGCGAGTGCGTGGGTCTGCGTGAACGCGGACCTTGAAAACGTGCTGCCGCACAGAGCGGCAGCACGGCACGACCGCTCAGTCCGGCCTCTCGGTGAGAATCTGCAGGTTGATGGTGTGGTTCTTCCAGTAGACGTTCTGCACGCGTTCCTGGAGCAGACGCAGTGCCTCATGCGACAAATCGCCGAACGTGATGAGCGCCGACGGCATATTGCCCGTGCCGCTGAGGCGTTCTATCGCAGTGAAAGGGGGAAAGCCGTAGCGTTGCAGGAATTCGGAGATTTCCTCGTCCGGCACGCTGTCTTCGACGTTACTGAGCAGGATTTCGGCCATGATGTGTCCCTCTTGTACGCCCGGCGCGCGCGGTGTTGCGCAAGCACCTCGTGAAAGTGTGCGCCCATGATGGACGGCACGCAGCGTGCAGTCAATTGCGCCCGCCTTCGGGCCGCGTCGGCTGGCGCGCCGCGCGTCGACTTGTCGCGCGAAGGGCGGCCGTTCGCATCGCGCGATTGCACGCTCCGCCGCGCGAAGCGGCGACACGGCGGCCAAGACGTGCAGTGCTAGACTCGACGTCCCACCGGCGCAAGCCACGGAGGAGACCTCATGCAAGCACTCAATCCCTATTTGCTGTTCGACGGCAACTGTGCACAGGCGCTGCGTTTCTACCAGCACACGCTGGGTGGCGAACTGGAAGCGATGATGACCTACGCGGACGCGCCCGATACCACCGATTGCGAGAACTTCGCACCAGGCACGAGCGAGCGCATCCTGCATGCCCGCCTCGTGCTGGACGGCGGTGCCGTTCTGATGGCATCGGACTGCCCGGTCGGCCATCCCTACGACGGCATGAAAGGCTTCCGTCTCTCGCTCACCTACGCCACCGTCGCGGAAGCGCAGCACGTATTCGCGGCGCTCTCGGAAAACGGCAACGTCGTCATGCCGTTGCAAAAGACGTTCTGGGCCGAAGTGTTCGGCATGGTGGCGGATCGCTTCGGCACACCGTGGATGATCGCGGGCGATGTCGTACAAGGCTAGCCAGGAGCCCAACCAATGACGCATAACATCGAAGACCGCAAACGGTGGCTCGCACTGGTTGTGCTCTGCCTCGGCGTGCTGATGATCGTGCTGGACAGCACCATCGTGAACGTGGCGTTGCCTTCCATCGCCGCAGATCTGGGCTTCAGCGAGACCTCCCTTGTATGGGTGGTGAACGGCTACATGCTGACGTTTGGCGGCTTCCTGCTGCTGGGCGGACGGCTGGGCGACCTCTACGGACACCGCAAGCTGTTCCTCGGCGGCATCACGTTGTTCACGCTCGCCTCGCTTGCATGCGGCATCGCGAACTCGCAGGCGATGCTGGTCTGCGCGCGCGCCGTGCAAGGGCTGGGCGGTGCCGTGGTATCCGCCGTGTCGCTCTCGCTCATCATGAATCTCTTCATCGAGCCGGGCGAGCGCGCGAAGGCGATGGGCGTGTATGGCTTCGTGTGCGCAGGCGGCGGCAGCATCGGCGTGTTGCTGGGCGGTCTGCTCACGAACGTGCTCAGCTGGCACTGGATCTTTCTCGTGAATCTGCCCATCGGCATCGCGGTCTACGCGCTGTGTCTCGCGTTGATTCCGGCGGGCCGCGGGCATGCGCACGGTGAGCGGCTCGATGTGAGCGGCGCTGTGACCGTGACGGCCGCGTTGATGCTCGCGGTCTACGCCATCGTCAACGGCAACGAAGCGGGCTGGACTTCGACGCAGACGTTGGGCCTGCTCGGCGCAGCCGTGGTGCTGCTTGCGGCATTTCTCGTCATCGAGTCTCGCGTGCAGCATCCGCTCATGCCGCTCGGCCTGTTCCGGCTGCGCAGCATCGCGGTGGCCAATGTGGTGGGCGTGATGTGGGCCGCAGCCATGTTCGCGTGGTTCTTCATTTCGGCGCTGTATCTGCAGCGCGTGCTCAACTACCGCCCGCTGGGCGTGGGGCTGGCGTTTCTGCCCGCCAATCTCATCATGGGCAGCTTTTCGCTGGGGCTTTCCGCGCGCATCGTGATGCGCTTCGGCATTCGCGCGCCGCTTGCGGCAGGGTTGCTGCTTGCCGCCGCGGGTTTGCTGCTGTTCGCGCGCGCGCCGGCGGACGGCCACTTCGTCATGGACGTGCTGCCCGGCATGATGCTGCTCGGCTTCGGCGCCGGCATCGCGTTCAATCCCGTGTTGCTCGCGGCCATGAGCGAAGTGAAGCCCAGCGAATCGGGCCTTGCGTCCGGCATGGTGAACACGGCATTCATGATGGGCGGCGCATTGGGACTGGCGATTCTCGCGAGCCTCGCGGCGGCGCGCACGTCGTCGCTTGCGCAGGCGGGGGCCGACACCGTGACGGCGCTGAACGGCGGCTATCACGTCGCGTTCATGTTCGGCGGCGCGCTCGCCGCGGCAGCGGCGTTGATCGGTGCCACGCTGCTCAAGCGCACCATGCAGCCGCCTGCGCAGGACGAAGGGCAAGCATCGCCTCAACATTCGGAAGCGGGAAGCGAAGCGCCCAACGCGTGACGGGCTGCGTCGTTAAAGCCCGCGTAGAAGCCGCAACACGCGGCGCGTTATGGCAGCGCAAGCGCCGATGCCATCAAGGCCGGCGCTTGCGCTTCCTGCTTCGCGTCAAGGCTGCGCGTTCGTATAGTCCGGATTCAGATGAATCCTGTTCTGGATGTTGGCGATAGAGCCCACGCCCTGCGGATGATCGATCACATCGTCGGCATCCTCCACCGAAAGCCAGCCCACGATTGCCGAATTCGGAATGTGCGTTACGTTGACCTCGCCGCCCGTTTCGTCGGTGTTCTTGTAGCCGTTTTCCATGGTGATGCCGGCCATGTCGTACGCGTGCTCGGTGGGTGGAAGCCGGCGCGTGTCCACGATGTAGATGTACCCGTCGCGCTCGCCGCTGTTGCAGTAGGGCAGCGCATGCTCGATCTGCTTCGCCGTGGACACGCCCGATTGCCCCGTGGCGCCCTTGCCCGCTGCAAGGCCCTGCGCTTCCAGACGGTTCGCCGGAACGCTCAGGTCGTTGCGGCTGCGAAACCCGCCATCGTTTCTGATCTGCTGCGGCGGGCGTGAATCGCCGCGGAAAACGAGGCCTTGAAATTCGAAGAGCCGGTTTCGATCGGCAAGCAGATCGGAGCGGCCCGTTTCCACCACCGTGCCCACTTGCCGGCCACCCGTCACGAAACGATGCAGGTCGTCGTGCGTGTGGATCGGGGTGTCGGCAGGCGGCTGCGTGCGCGTGTCCGATACGGTGCTCGCCGATAACGACGAAGCTGACGACGAGGACGACGAAGCCGAAGTCGAGCGGCTCAACATGGGACTGCCAGCGGAACGCTCCGCCGGCGACATACCCAGTTCCGCGAACACGCTCTGCGTGAAGGCCCCTTCTTCCTCGAGCGCGGGCATGGGCACCTGCGGCGGTTCCGGCGACACGCGCATTCTGAGCCGCTCCGCGTCGCCGCCGTGCAGCGCGAATGTGCGGCCCGTCTGCCCGTCGTAGCAGAGCACAGCGGCCACCGGCGCACGAGCGTTGTCGCGGCCCGCGCCCACGCGTTCGGCTTGGCCCTGTCCCGACGCGTTCACGATCTTCACCGTCGCGCCCGGCTTGCCGAACACCTGGCCCGCAATGCGCACGATGGCGTCGCGATGCTGCGTGACGTCCACGTGCGCGCCAGGCTGCCCCTGCGTGACCTCCGCAATCACGCGGCGCCGCGCGTCCATCACCTTGCGCTGCATCGCGCTGGACGACGAATCGGTCTTGCCCGACATGTGCTGATACAGCGCGTGCAGCATCGAATCGAGGCCCGGCGTGCCGGCGTTGTCGATCACGTTGATGCCCGCGCGCTCCAGGTTGTGGCGCCACGTGAGCGGCTCGCGCGCGTCGGCCTCGTGTTGCGGCATGTGGTCCACTGCCTGCGCCGCCGCGTCGCGTCCGCCCTGATCGAGCATCTGCGTGGAAAAGCGGCGCCGCAGGTTCTCGCCGAACAGGTGGCCTTCCAGCCACGTCGCCGCGTCTTGCTTGCCCATGCCTTGAAGCTGCGCGATCTCCGTTTCGCTGAAGCGAAAATCGCGCAGCATGTTGCGCGCGGCAATGGCGCGGTCGCCTCCGCCGAACAGGTCGGCGGTGAAAAGCCGCGTGGCAAACGACGGATTGTCGCGAGCGAAACGCTGTTGCAGATCGCGCGCAATGTCCTGCTCAGGCTGGCCCACGTAACGCGCCTTGTTTTCGAGGCCCACGTCCACAATCGCGGTGCCTTTCGAAAGCTGGCGGGCGAGCGTATCGATGCCCGCGGCGGGGTTGTACGACACGTCGTCGACGAGGTGCTTCTTCAATGCGTCAAACGTGGCGTCCGGCTCGGACAGGTGATGGATGCAGGCGAGCGTACCGTTCCCGCTCGACGCCGCTTCGTTCGCAATGAAGTGCAGCGCGTTCTGCTGCTGCGCATCCGTACCCAGCCCGGCGCTTTCTTCGGAGAGCACGCGCAGCGCGATCAGCACGTTTGCCTCCGGGTTCTTCTCTGCGAGGAACGCGCGCGCTTCGGCGCCCTTGCCGTCGCGCTCCAGCGTCTGCACCTTGCGGATATCGGCATCGCCGAGCTTGAGTTCGTCGCGCAGAAACTGCTGCGGATGACGCAACCGGCTCGTCTGCGCGCCGCCCGCCACGATACGTTCGTGCACCTGCGGCAACGCGCGCAGCAACGCTTCTTCGCGCATCGCGGCATTCACAGGCTTCGCGTTCTGCGAGTTGATCTCGCCCACCACGCCACGCCGCCCCGCATAAGCGAGATAGAACGGACTCAGCACGGCACGCGTCGCGCTGATGCCGGCCGCGGCGCCCGGGTTCACGGCGAGCTCGGCCACGCCCGCAGCCGCATTCACCACGCCGTAGCCCACCTGAATCTTCGCGTGGCGCTTTTCTTCCTTGAGCGTGCTGAGCGTGTTGTCCTGATGCGCGAGGATGTGCGTGCGCATCGTATCGACGGGCGCCGGTTGCAGGTGCGTGCGGCCCGTTTGCAACGGCAGCACCTTCTGGTTGTAGCGCACCTTCATCGCGTCGAGGCGGTCCAGACTCGCGCCGCTCGCGAACTGCCTGATGAGCGCGGCGCGAATGTCGGAGCGTTGATGCTTCGTGGTGGGCAGCGTAGCGTCGCTCTTCCAGAAGCGCCACGAGCCGAAATGCAGCGTGGATTGCAGACGCGTTTTCTCCTCGGGCGAGAGCGCCTTATAGCGCGCAACGAACGCGGCCTGCTGCCCCGACGCGGCGATCGCCTTCAACGTATTCGGGCTGAACTGGCTCGCATCGACGCCGGCTTCCTGCATGGTTCGCTGAAGTGCCACCACGTCGGGCGATGTCTTCGCACCCAAGGCCTCGTTGCGCACGGTCTTGAGTTCATCGAAGAGCGCGGCCGTGCGGCCCGGCCGCACGTCTTTCGAGATGAACGCGTCGATCACTTCTTCGCGCGCCGCGCGACGCATGCTGGCCGTGTTGAGATTCGTGGTGCGCCCCATGTTGAGCACTTTCATCGCGATCTGTTCGCCGGGAAAGTGGAGCACCTTCGCGAGACGCTGCTGGCCGATGGCGCCCAGCGCCGCGAAGTTGTCGACGAAGCGTTGCACCTCGGCGTCGCTGCGCGTGCGCAGAATCGAATAGACGTTGGGGCTCAGATGCCCCGACGCAAAGGCATCGTCCAGCTTGCGCATGGCTTCGCTTTGCGAGTCCGTGCGCGCACTGGGCGGATTCAGAACCGACGAACGCAGCGCCTGCGTGCGATCCACGCCGCGGTCCACCTTCGCGCTTTGCAGCGCGCCCGTGGCGAGATACATGGCGCCCGAAGGAATGGCGAGCGCGCCGTCGGCCGTCACCGATGCCGCCTTGTCGCCGTACATGGAGTGGCCCGGATGCGCTGCCGTGTAGATGCGCCCCGCCAGCCCAGCGGACCCAAGGCCCACGTCGCGAATCGCCCCGGGCGTGGCGCGCACCAGATTGCCGCGCGCCTGGTTGAGCGCCGTGGAGGCGTCGCGTCCCTCCACGCTGCCGGGGGTTTCGGTCTTCGCCTTCTTGCTGGCGTCCGCGAGCTTGAACGCCTTGTTGCCGAAGCCGACTGCGGTGGCCGCAACGTCGAGCGCCGAAGGCAGCATGCCGATACCGTTGGCCGCCGCCGATGCCGCGGAGGTGGCGTGATTCGCGCCGCTGAACGTGCTGGCAAGCCCGGAGCCCGCGCCAATCGCGTTGCTGGCCGCCCATAGCTCGTAGCCCGCGGCGGCCGTGGGCGCGAGCACGGGGTCGGTCTTGGCGAGGCCGTTGCGTGTGGCATCCACCGCTTTGCCGCCCACGCGCTTCGCGCCGTTCGCGAGCGCGCCGAGGGTGGAGTGATTCGCCGCCGTGGTGGATGGCGTGGATTGAGCCGTGGGTTGGCCGTTGGCGTTCTGGCCGTTCGCGGGCGCATTGCCCGCGGTGTGGCCGGCGTTGGCGTCATCGGTGACAGTCGGGTTGGGGTGACCCGTGGAACCGGTGATGGGCGTCGACATTGCGCGTTCTCCTGCAAGGCAAGGTCCGGCACAGGCCGGACCGGCAGGCGCCCCGAACGGCGCCTGACCTTGCAGTACAGCGCAACGGAAATACCGGGCTCGCGCGGGGCCGGAACTTGCGTCGCGTCACGCGAAGCTAACGGCGCAATGAGCCCGCACTCGCTCGTCAGAACATCTGCCGCAAGCCCACTGCCGCGCCGACGTTGTTGGTGCGGCCGATGCGATCCACATTGCCCGTGGCCGGATTGGTCACGCCAGGGTAGTCGGCGGCGAAGGCGCCCGTGCCGCGTGCGAAGTCCACCGTGCCATACACTTCGGTGCGCTTCGAGAGCGAGTATTCGGCCAGCATCGTGGCCGAGTAGTTGACGCCCGAGCCCAGCGTGCCGTCCAGCCGTTCAGCATTGCGCGCGTGGCCGTAGTAGCCCGCCACGGTGATCAGGAGCGGCGGCGTGGCGCGCCAGTTGGCGCCGACGTAGAACGTGTCGTCGATGCGGTTCGGGCTGTGGCCGTTCAGCGTGGGCGCGCCGGCTTGCTGCATGTTGGCGTCCGTCGTGCCGGTCTTGTCCTGACCGTGCAGCCAGCCGGCGAGGAGCCGTACCGTCGAGGTGATCTGGTACGCGCTGCTCACGTGCAGGAAGTTGACCTTCGCGCCGTTGATCGCGCTGCCGTTCGCCAACGACACCGAAGTCTGCTGGAAGCCCGCGTTGATCGACGCGGGGCCGTGCGCGTACGTCAATTCCACGCCATACGTGCTGTCCAGACCCATCGCGCCGGCGTGATTGCCGAAGCCGTAGATGGCGTCGATGGAAAGGCCGTTGTACGAAGCGGCGTACTTCACCGAGTTCGGCACGGTCAGGTAGTTGCCGATGCCGTTGTACGCCCAGCTGTCTTGCCAGTAGTCGCCCACGGTCATGGGGTCGAAGATGTCGCCCATGGTGTCGTAAAGCGGCGCGTATTGATTGCCGAACGTGAGCGCGCCGTAGCGTGTGCTCGACAGACCCACGTAGGCCTGCCGGCTGAACAGCGTGTTCGCCACGTGCAGCCTTCCGTCGCCCAGCTCGAAGCCGTTTTCAAGACGGAAGATGGCCGACAGCCCGCCGCCCAGGTCTTCCGTGCCGCGCAGCCCCCAGCGGCTGTGCGTTTCGGGGCCCACTGTCATGCCGATCAGGTCTTTGCCGTCGGGGCCGGCATTGGTCTGATAGCGAATGGCCGTATCGACGAGGCCATACAACGTGACCGAGCTTTGTGCGAACGCCGACGACGCGCTCATTGCGAACAGCGTGCCGACACCCATGGAAATAGTGATTTTCTTCATAAGTTTGATCCCCTAAGCGACTGATTTTCTGCACGGCTCGTCAGCTTGTGGATGTGCCGACTGATGCCGCGGCCGCGAGCATAGTCGGCCGATTCGAGGAGGCATATTGTCCAATCTGGACGAGTCCTTTGCAGAATCGGAGAGAATCGCGGCACGATGCCGCGCCGGCCGCAGGGTCGGCGCTGAGCGCTCGGCGGCCTGATGGGCGGTCGAGGCGCTCCGAAAAAACGTGTGGTCAAAAACCGACAACCCGGAGGGATGAGGATGACGATGCGATACGTGGCGCTGCTGCGCGCCGTGAATGTGGGCGGCACAGGCAAGCTGCCGATGTCCGATCTGCGGGCGATCTGCGAATCCGTTGGCTTCACCAACGTGCGCACCTACATTGCGAGCGGCAACGTGGTGTTCGAAAGCAGGCTCGCGGAACCTGCGGTGAAGGCCCGACTCGAAAGCGGGCTGCAAGCTTATGCCGGCAAGCCCGTGGGGGTGCTAATCCGCACGGGCGCAGAACTGATGGCCGTGCTGGCCGGCAATCCGTTCAAGACGGCCGCGCCGAATCGCACGGTGGCCATCTTCCTCGATACGCCGCCGGCCGCGGACGCGCTGTCACGCGTAACCGGCCAGCAAGACGAAGAGATCGCGCTGGGCACACGCGAGATCTTCGTGCACTACGGCAGCGGCATGGCGCGTTCGAAGCTGAAGATTCCGGCTGCGAGCGCCGGAACGGCGCGCAACATGAACACGATAGAAACGCTGGCAACGTGGGCGACCGAATAGCTTGCGACGTGGTCGCCCATGCACCCGACGATGCCGCCGCTCAACCCTCGCGGAACAGGAAGCTATAGGCGTTGAGCGCCGGCACGCCGCCCAGGTGCGCGTAAAGCACCTTCGACCCCGCCGGGAATTCGCCGTTGCGCACGCGCTCGATCATGCCGTGCATCGATTTGCCTTCGTAGACCGGGTCGGTCAGCATGCCTTCCATGCGTGCGCACAGCCGGATCGCCTCCAGCGTGCCTTCGTTCGGCAGCCCGTATTCAGGGCCGCCGAAGCGCTCGTCGAGCACCACGTCACGCTCGGTGATGTCGCGGCCCAGGTCCACCGCTTCCGCCGTTTGCTTCGCGATACGCGTGATCTGTTCGCGCGTTTTCTCCGGTTTCGCCGAGGCGTCGATGCCGATCACGCGGTCCGCGCGCCCGTCTGCTGCGAAGCCCACCACCATGCCCGCCTGCGTGCTGCCCGTCACCGAACACACCACCACGTAGTCGAACTTGAAGCCGAGTTCGGCTTCCTGCTGGCGCACTTCCTCGGCAAAGCCCACAAAACCGAGCCCGCCCAGCGGATGGTCCGAGCAGCCCGCCGGAATCGCGTAAGGCTTGCCGCCCGCGGCGCGCACGCTCTCCAGCGCCTCTTCCCAGCTGCGCCGAAAGCCGATGTCGAAGCCGTCCGGCACGAGCCGCACGTCGGCGCCCATGATGCGCGACATCTGGATATTGCCGACGCGGTCATACACGGCGTCGTAGTAGTTCACCCAGTTTTCCTGCACGAGCACGCACTTCATGCCCAGATGAGCGGCGACCGCGGCCACCTGACGCGTCTGGTTCGACTGGATGCCGCCGATCGAAACGAGCGTGTCGCAGCCCTGCGCCAACGCTTCGGGAATCAGGTATTCGAGCTTGCGGGTCTTGTTGCCGCCGAACGCGAGGCCGCTGTTGCAGTCTTCGCGCTTGGCGTAGAGCTCCACCTTGCCGCCCAGATGGTCGGATAGCCGCTTGAGCGGCTGGATCGGCGTGGGACCGAACGTGAGCGGATAGCGAGGGAAGCGCTTGAGATTCATGGCGGAGCTCCAGTACGTAAGCGGGTGATGACGGAGGATGGGGGTGGCGCCGATGCGGCCGTGCCGACGTTGCCGCAGAACGTTCATCTTAGAAAAGCCGCACAGAAATGAGCTTGCGAAAAAAATTGCGCTGCCCTACTTTGCGTAGAGCAGTACGAACTCTTGCTTAATAGAATTGCTCCCACCTACCCATGCCCACAACAAAATTGCGTGCCTCTTCGTCGCGCCGCGCAGCCACCCCGCGCCGCCGGACCACGGCCGCGCCGCAGACCGCAGACGCCGCGCAGCCGGCAGTCGAACTCGATCGCATCGACCGCGCCATCCTGCGCGAATTGCAGCGCGACGCGTCCATCTCGAACGTGAGCCTCGCCGCCACGGTCAATCTCAGCGCACCCGCGTGCCTGCGCCGCGTGGAGCGGCTCAAGGCGGCGGGGCTCATTCGCGGCGTCGTGGCGCTGCTGGACCCGAAAGCGCTGGGCGCGGGCATGCTCGTGGTGATCGGCGTGGTGCTGGACCGCTCCACGCCCGAATCGTTTGCGGATTTCGAGAAGGCCGCCAAAAAAGTGGCGGGCTGCATGGAGTGCCACGTCGTGACCGGCGAATTCGACTACTTCATGCTGGTGCGCACGAAAGACAGCGACAGCTTCAATCGCCTGCACGCCGAACAGCTGCTTTACCTGCCCGGCGTGCGCCAGATCCGCACGTTCATGGTGTTGAAGGAAATTCTTTCCACCACGGCGTTTCCCATCCAGGGCCTGAAATAGGTTGTCTATTGCCCACTGTTCATCGGATCGGCACGCGGTGTGCGGTTCTATGCTTGGTTCAAGCAGCCTGGTGGAATACCGGCGCCGTGCCATGTGTTAACGAAGCATGGCGAACATGCAACAGAACATGCCCCGCGGCCATGTCGGCAACGCAAGGCAGACTGGGCAGACCCTTATAAGCCATCACAGGCGTACGCACGAGGTGCAGACGCCCAGGGAGCCGGTTCATGGACATTCTCGAACTCGCACGAAAAGCAGGCATGCAAGTGCTGCTCGATGCGCAGATCGGACAACAGAGCTACCACAGCGTGTCGGGCTCGCTCACGGCGTTGCAGCGTTTTGCCGACGCCGTGTGTGCAGCGAAGACCGAGCAAGCGGCAGCGCCGAACAACGGCACTGCCGCTACGCCGAAAGCCTCTGCTGTAACAGCGGACAGCACGGAAGCCGCACCGCCGCAGCCCGTGCGCTGAATCGCACACACGCCGCGCTGCCATGCACGGCCCATCGGCGTTTTGTTTTTATGCGAACCGATGAACCACGATCGTGAAGGGTTTGTCTTCCTGCGCCTCGAAGCGCCTGATCTGTTCGATCTGATGTGCGTTGACCACGCTCTCTTTCGTCATGAGCAGCACGCCGCGTCCGGTGCGCAGGTCGTCGGCCAGCCGCATGCCCTCGCGTAGCTGCGCGCTCTTGATTTGCTCCAGCGGGTCCCCGCCTTCCTGTTTCGCCCGTTCCTCCAGCACCGAGAAGAAACGCTCCACTACGAGCGGGTCGTAACGCAACCCGGCTTGTGAGCGGATCATGGCCGCCGCTTTCTGCGGCGTCACGGGGTCTTTCACGATGCCGCCGCTGCACAG
This sequence comes from Paraburkholderia kururiensis, assembly GCF_034424375.1. Taxonomy (NCBI): domain Bacteria; kingdom Pseudomonadati; phylum Pseudomonadota; class Betaproteobacteria; order Burkholderiales; family Burkholderiaceae; genus Paraburkholderia; species Paraburkholderia kururiensis. Next base: position 661,014 of record NZ_CP139965.1, read on the forward strand.
GCCCTCGAAATCGCGAGCCAGCGCCAGAACGCGCGCGCCCATCACGATGTCTTCGCCAATCAGGCCATCCGGCACACCGCGGCCGTTGTACCGCTCGTACTGTTGCCGGATGATCTGCGCGACGTGCGCCAGCTGCGTGACGGGCGTGAGCACCATCTGCGCCCGCAACGGGTGCTGATAGAAGAGTTGCAGTTCTTCAGGCGAAAGGCGGTCCAGCGACTTGCGCAGCACTTCGTCGGGCAGCGCGAGTTTGCCGATGCCGTGCAGCAGGCCGGCGTAGAACACATCCTGCGCCTGCAAGCCGCTCATGCCGAGCGCGAGCGCGATTTGCCTCGCGAGATCCGCCACGCGCGTGGACTGACCCGCCACGGCGCCGCAGCGCAGCTCGATCATGTTCGCGCACACCTGCACCATGGTCGCGAAGTTGTTCTTCAGGTCATGCTGCGCGTCTTCGAGAAACAGCACCGTCTGGCGAATTTCCTCGGTGCGCGCGTGAACCTGCACTTCCAGTTCGGTGTTGAACTCGCGCAGTGCCTCGTTCTGCTGCCGCGTGAGTTCCGTGAGCCGCATGGCCTCGCGCTGCAACGCACGCTGCTCCACGGCGTTGCGCAACGTCAGCAGCAGTTCCTGGTCGTCCCAGGGCTTGTTGAGATAGTGGTACACGCCGCCTTCGTTGATGGCGTGCACGGCGGAATCCAGTTCGGAATAACCCGTGAGCAGGATGCGCACGGTCTCGGGATACAGCGCCTTCACGGCCGCGAGAAACTCGGCGCCGTTCATGTTGGGCATGCGCATGTCGGACACCACGACGTCCACCTCCACGGACGCCAGCAGTTCCAGCGCTGCTGCACCGCTTTCGGCCGTGAACACGCGGTAGCCCGTGGGCCGCAGCAGCCGGCGCAGCGCGGAAAGCACGCCGGGCTCGTCGTCCACCAGCAGCACGCACGGCGTGTTGTCGTCGACGAGCACGGCTTCCACATGAGCGGCATCCGCGCCGGCCTCTTCGGTAGCCGCAGGAAGATCCGCGGCCCCCGGCGCCCCTGCCGACGATGCGGGAACGTCGTGCATCTTGTCTTCGTACGCTGTCATGACGGCCCCCATCGTGGTCTCGTTTTCCGCTTCGTTCATAGCGCCGCAAGAAACTGCTCGAGCGCGGACTTCATCTTCTGAATGGCCGCGTCGGGCAACAGCATCACGAGCTTCGCCACAAAGCCGCCGCGTTCCAGCGTGAAATGCACTTCGAGCAGCAGCGCCATGTCCCAGCGGCCCAGGTGCTGTTCGCCGAGCGCGCGCACGAGTCCGTCGGGCAGCACGAACGTGGGCCGCGAAAACGAGAGCCGTCTGCCCAGTTGCTCGAATACGCTGCACACGCACGCGCCCACCAGCAGGCTCGCAATGTCGGCCAGCACTTCGCTTTCCAGGTCGCTCGACACGTCTTCGTAGCCCATCAGTTCCTTGAGTTCGCGGCGGCCGTCGCGCCCGAACAGCACGATGGCCTCGCCCGAAATGTCGGACTGAAACGACTGACGCACGGGCGGCGGCACGTCTTTCGCCTGTTCCGCGGCAATCAGCTCGGCGCGCAATTGATCCGCGCTCACCAGCTTGATGTCGGGCACCGACAGCGTGACGAACGCCCCCAGCAGCTCCGCCAGCGCGGCACCGGCCTTACCCATGCCGATGTTGGAAATTTCCTGAAGGGCGTCGCGGTGCTCTTCGTTGAGAAACAGTTCATTCATAGAGCCCGTACCCCTTCAAAATAGGCACGATGCGATCGGTCGAAACCGGCTTCGGCACGAAGCCGATCGCACCCAGCGCCTTCACGCGCTCCACCGCGCCGGACTGAATGTCCGCCGATACCACGATCACGAAGGCGTTCATGCCTTCGTGGCGAATGCTTTCGAGCACCGTGAAGCCATCCATGACCGGCATGGTCAAGTCCAGAAAAATCACCGCGCCCTTGCCCGCGCGATACAGGTCCAGCGCCTCCGCGCCGTTGGCTGCCTGCGCGATGTCCACGTCCCAGTCGTCGGGCAAGGACTTGATCAACAACTTGCGGGCAAGCATCGAATCGTCCGCAACAATGATGGGTAAAGCCATACCACCTCCTCGTCAGCCGGCTGCCGGCAACGCTGCGTCTGCGGCGCCGTCCACCGGCAGCGCGACGCGGAACGTGGTGCCCACGCCGCGCTCGCTTGTTACCGTGATCCGTCCGTGATGCGCGTTCACGATGCCGTAGCTCACCGAGAGCCCGAGCCCCGTGCCCGTGCCGACGGGCTTCGTCGTGAAGAACGGATCGAAAATGCGCTTCAGGTTCTCCGGCGCGATTCCGCAGCCGGCGTCCTCTATTTCGAACCACACGAAAGGCGCGCCGCGGCCTTCGTTCGCCTCGTAGCCGGTACGAATGGTGATCGTGCCGCGCCGTGCGTCGCGATGTGCGCCCTCGCCATGCAGCCCCGCATACGACTGCGCGGCGTTCACCACCAGGTTCAGCACGACCTGGTTGATCTGCGACGGAATGCAATGCACCTGCGGCAGCTCGCCGTATTCGCGCACGAGTTCGGCCAGATACTTCACCTCGTTGTGCACGATGTTCAGCGTGGATTCGATGCAGCGGTGAACGTCGACCCATTCCCACTGATGCGCGCTGTCCACACGCGAGAAATCGCGCAGATCCACCACGATGTCGCGCACGCGCGCAAGCCCGTCCTTCGATTCCGCCACGAGCGCCGGCGCGTCGTCGCGCACGTAGCCCAGGTCCGCCTGTTTTTCGAGCGCCGCCACCGCGGCCTTCAAACCGGCGTCGCCGCTGCGCGCCACCGCCGCGCCCACGTCTTCCACGTAACGCGTCAACGTGGCGAGATAGCCCGACAGCGTGTTCAAGTTCGAGAGCACGAACCCCACGGGGTTGTTGATCTCGTGCGCGATGCCCGCCGCAAGCTGGCCAATAGCGGCAAGCTTCTCGGACTGCAGCAACTGCTGATGCGCCTGCGCCAGTTCGTCGTTGAGCGCCGACAGCTGCGCGTTGCGTTGCGTCAGTTCCGCGAGCATGTCCGTCGCCATCTTCTCGCGCTCCTGCAACTCGCCATACGCCATGCAGATGTCCGTGGCATCCACGATGGTCACGCCCACGGCAATCACCGTGCCGTGCCCGTCGTCGATGGGAACGAAGCTGCAGTTCTGGCGCATGGCGTCGATCGTTCCCGTGATGGGACGCGAATGCTCAAAGCGAAACAGATACGGCCGGTGCTCCCACGACGAAAACATCGAAACGCCCAGCGCGAACACGCTTTCCACTTTCTTCGTGAACCAGCGGCGCGCGAGGTCGGGGAACAGCGAAAAGAGGTCCCGGCCCACCACGTCTTCGGCAAGCCGTCCGCTGTGGTACTCCATGAAGCGGTTCCACGACAGCACGCGCATGTCGCGATCCACCGAAAACACGCCGCAATTGACGAGTTCGACGATGGCTTCCGAGAGCTGCGTTCTGGTGACGTCCGACATGGCGAGAACAATGCATGGGCGAACAGGCCTGCTCTCGCAGAGGGCTGGGGCGGAACCTGCGCACGCACGATAACGTGATCGACATCTGCGTTAACGGCCGCTCTTTCCATCTGCAGAATGCGGGGAATCCCTGTGATGGACGCGAAATACAGCGCGGCGATTGTCCGCGACTTCGCGCTGAAGTCGGGAAGCGATGAAATGAACTGCGGCCCCTTTTCCCGGGGGCCGCTATCTTGCTTGATCGATATGGCGTGCGCTGCAGGCGCAGTGCAGACTGCGGGACTTACTTGCCCAGTTCGTGCCCGATGATGCCGCCCGCCACCGCGCCGCCTACGGTACCCACCGTGCTGCCGTGCGTGGCCTCGTGGCCCACGTAGCCGCCTGCCGCTGCGCCGCCCAGCGTGCATCCCGAAAGCGGCGCAACCAGCAGCGCCGCGGCCCACATGCTGACGAAGAGAAGTCGTTTCATGGTCTTGTCCCTGAACTGAAACTGATGTCTTTCATTCAGCAAACAGTGTGCCGCTGCGTCGTTCGCCCGTTTCGTTCCGCCCGTTGGCGACGTGGGCGTGCGGTTTGCTCGCGGCGTGGAGTCGTTGCCGCCACGCGCGGAAGGAGAACAACGCATGCGCAAACGTTTCACCTCGCTCCACACCGCTTCGACACGCGCGATGCAGGCGACCACCTGCGTTTTCGCCCTGATGCTGGCCGCGCTGATTTGCGCATGCAGCACGCCGGGCCGCGACGAGGGCGCCGTTTCCGCGGGTCCGCCCGATCGCGGCGTGGCCACGGCGCCTGTGCGCTATGCGTTGCCGCCGATGGGCTGGAATTCGTGGAACGCGTTCTCGTGCAACATCGACGAGAAGAAGATTCTCGCCGTAGCCGACGCGATGGCATCCAACGGCATGGCCCAGGCGGGATACCGCTACGTCACCGTGGACGATTGCTGGGTAGGCGGGCGCGACCCGAAGACCGGCAAGCTCTATGCCGATGCACACGCGTTTCCCGGCGGTATCGCCGCGCTCGCCAATTACGTGCACAGCAAGGGCCTGAAGTTCGGGCTCTACACGTCGGGCAACGTGAGCACGTGCGCGGGCATGTCTACAGACCGGCATCCGCCCAGCTGGCCGCAAGGTGCGAACGGGGGCAGCCTCGGGCACGAGCGCATCGACGCGCAAACGTTCGCCGACTGGGGCGTCGACTACCTCAAGCTCGACCTGTGCGGCGGCAAACTCAGTACGTTTGCCGCCATGCGCGCGGGCATCGCGGCAAGCGGCCGGCCCATGTATCTGAGCATCAATCCGTACAGCTACAACCGCACGCTGCGCACGCGGTTCGCCGACGACGGCACGTTCTACGCCCCGGCCTACGCGGACACGTCGCGCATTTCGCAGGACATCACGGAATCGTTCGCGTCGGTGGAGTCGATTGTCGATATCGCGGCGGCGGATGCCGCATGGGCGGTGCCGGGCTATTTCAACGACCTCGACATGCTCGAGGTGGGCCACGCGTTCAGCGCCGATCAGGACGTGGCGCACTTCATCATGTGGGCCGTCATGGCGAGCCCGCTGAACGCGGGCAACGACGTGCGCACGCAGCGCGATGCCACACGCGCGTTGCTCACGAACCCCGGCATCATCGCGGTGAATCAGGACGCGCTCGCGCTGCCCGCCGTGCTCGATCAAACCGACAGCATGGGTGCGTTGCAGGTCTGGACCAGGCCGCTCGTGCAAAGCGGCACGCGCGCGGTGGCGTTCATCAATCGCGGTGCGGCGCCTGTGCAGGCCACCGTGCGATTCGCGAGCGTGGGTCTGGATGCGCCGCATCACGCGTGGGATCTGCTCACCGGCTCGCCGTTGCCCGTCGCGGATGGCAGCGTCAGCGTCACCGTGCCGGCCACGGGCGCGCGGCTCATCCGGCTCGACGGACGCGACCCCGTCGCCGCGACGGGGCCGCTCGCCGCGCAGCGCTGGATCTGGTCGGTCACGCGTGCGGGCTCGGCGGCGAACGATCCCGATAGCGAGGTGGGCGTGAAGGTATGGCCGGCTGCCGCGCCGCAACCGTTGCTGCCTGCGGGTGCAAAGCGGGCCGACGCGATCGTCGCGGGCGGCGTTGCGTATCGCGACGGCATGGCGGTGAGCGTGCCCACGCAGATCGTCTATCGGCTCGGCCGGCAGTGCAGTTCGTTTCAGAGCGACATCGGCCTCGATCGTCGTTCGCCGCCCACGAGCCGCGCCGCGTTCCAGGTCTGGGCCGACAACGTCCTGCTCTACGACAGCGGCCCGCTGAGTGCAGCCACGCCGCCGAAGACGGTGCGTGTCGACATCTCAGGCCGCGATACGTTGCGGCTCGTGGTTACGCCACGCTCGGGCGGCGATGCACGCGATCGCGCAGCGTGGGCCGATCCCTCCGTGGTTTGCACGAGCGGTTCGGTGGGTGCGCCATAGGGAACCGCGTGGCGGGTGCAATGCGGGGGCGCAATTCGGGTCCAACGCGTGATGCCGCTGAGGCAAGCCACGCCGATGCGAACCGCTGCGCGCGGATACAATGCCGGCTTGGTTTGCCGGCTGTCCACTCTTCACCATCCGAATCCATCCATGCGTCCTGCTTCCCGGGAGTTTCTGCTCGGCCCGCTGCTCAAAGGCGTCTCGCGTTCCTTCTATCTCACGCTGCGCGTGTTGCCGGCGGGCATGCGCGACCCGGTGGGGCTCGCCTATCTGCTGGCGCGTGCCGCGGACACGATTGCCGATACCTCGCTGATTCCGCCCGAGCAACGGCTTGCGCTGCTGCTCGCGTTGCGTGCTCACGTGAACGGCACGCACCACGATGCCGGGGAAAGCGAAGCCGCTTTCACGCAACGGCTTGCCACTGAAGTGGGCGCGCAGCAAACGCAGTCCGACGAGAAGACGCTGCTCGAATCCGTGGGGCCCGCCCTCGCCGTGCTCGCGCAACTGGACGACACCGACCGCGCCGCCGTGCGCGACATCGTGACGACGCTCACGCAAGGCATGGAATTCGATCTGCGCACGTTTCCGGACGAACGCTCCGGCCAGATCGCGGCACTCGGCGAGCCGGACGCGCTGGACCACTACACCTACCTCGTCGCCGGTTGCGTGGGCGAGTTCTGGACGCGCATGACCTACGCGCATCTGCCCGGTGTGCTCACAAGCGATCGCACGGCGACGCTGCAACGCGGCGTGCGCTTCGGCAAAGCCCTGCAGATGACCAACGTGCTGCGCGATTGCGGCAAAGACCTGCGCATCGGCCGCTGCTATCTGCCCGCGTCGATGCTCGCGCGTCACGGCCTGACGCCGCACGACCTGTTGCTGCCCGATGCCTCGCGGCGCGCTCGGCCGCTCATGCTCGAACTGGTGGGCAAGACGCTGGACCTGTACCGCGACGCCGTCGAATACACGCTCGCCATTCCCGCGCTTCAGCTGCGGCTGCGTCTTGCCTGCCTGTGGCCCATTCTGATCGGCCTCGAAACGCTGCTGCTGCTCGTCAGCAACGACGCGTGGCTCGACCCGGCGAAGGTCTCGAAAATTCGACGCAGCGAGGTGTACGGCATCGTGGCGCGCTCCACGCTCGCGGCACCGTCGAACGCGATGCTGCGTACGTGGACGGGCCGGCTCATCGCCAGCATCGAGGCGCGGTCATTACCTGCGAGGTAATCGAATTGCGGCGGGGCGTCCGCTAGCATCGAACCGTGCCTCGCGCGGTGTGCGAGGCGTCACGATCGAACCGGAGCCGCCATGTCCACCTATGCCGTCGCCCATCTTCACAGCGTCACGATGTGCCCCGCCATCGTCGAATACCTCGAACGCATCGACGCCACGCTGGCGCCGTTCAACGGCCGCTTCGTCGTGCACGGTGGGCCGACTGAACTGCTGGAAGGCCGCTGGGACGGCGACCTCGTCGTCATCGAGTTTCCCGATCGCGAATGCGCGCGTGAATGGTACGGGTCGCCCGCGTATCAGGCCATTCTGCCGCTGCGTACGCAGCATTCGGTGGGCGACGTGATTCTCATCGATACCGTTGAAGCGCCGCATCGCGCGACGGACGTGTTGCAGCGAGATTGAAACCGCCGAGGCCTGAGCCCGTCCCCCAAAAAATTTTTCGGGCCGATGTCACACGCGCCGCCTCCCATCTCGTCATGTCAGGGAACCCCCCAACGAAAGGAGATGGAACCATGACTGCCAGACTCGACCCGTTCGCCGCCGCCCCCGCGCTGATGAAGTCCTGGATGAGCACCTCGCTCGCCGCGGCGGGCAGCCTTGAGCCCGGCCTCGTCGCGCTTGTCGAGGTGCGCGCGTCGCAGATCAACGGGTGCGCGAACTGTCTTAACATGCATACGGCCGACGCTCGCGAGCGAGGCGAGACCGAACAGCGCCTCTACCTGCTGTCGGCCTGGCGCGAAGCGCCCTGCTACAGCGAGCGCGAACGCGCGGCGCTCGGCTGGACCGAGGCGCTCACGCGGCTCTCCGAAGGCCCGTCGCTCGAACACGCGCGCGCCGCACTCGACGAACACTTTACCGAGGAGGAACAAGTGAAGCTCACGGTCATGATCAACGTGATCAACGGCTGGAACCGCCTCGCCGTGGGCTTCGGCCTGTGGATCGATCCGGCGGCGGCGAAGGCCCGCGCGCGAGCGGTGGCGGGATGACAGGCGGCGCCGCAAGAGACGCCGCAGCGGACTTCGACCCGCTGCGGCACACGTTGATTCGCGTGGCCTACCGCATGCTGGGTTCGGTCGCAGACGCCGAAGACATCGTGCAGGACGCGTTCATCCGCTGGATGCACGTGGACCGCAGCGAAGTGCGCGTGCCCGAAGCGTTCCTGCGCCGCATGGTGACGCGCATGTGTCTCGACCAGCTGAAGTCCGCGCGGCACCAGCGCGAAACGTACATCGGCCCGTGGCTGCCGGAGCCCGTTGTGGAAGACGACGAGCAGGAAGACGTCACGCTGTCGCTGATGCTGGCGCTGGAACGCCTCTCGCCGCTCGAACGCGCAGCGTTCCTGCTGCACGATGTATTCGGTCTCGATTTCGACGAGGTCGCACGCACGGTTCAGCGCGAACCCGCCGCGTGCCGCCAGCTCGCGGCACGCGCTCGCGCACATGTGCGCGAAGCGCGGCCGCGCTTTCGCGTGGAGAAAGCACGCGGGCTCGAAATTGCCGAAGCCTTTTTTGCCGCCTCGCGCAGCGGCGACATGAGCGCGCTGGGCGCCATGCTCGCGGCCGACGTGAGCATCCACGCCGACGGCGGCGGCAAGCGGTCCGCGGCAGGCAAACCCGTGCTGGGCTTCGACAAGGTGATGAAGGTGCATGCGCACCTGGCCGAGCTGTTCCGCAAGAACGGTTCGACACTCGTGCGCACGGGCTTCGTCAATGGCCTGCCCGGCTTCGTCACCCTCGAAGCCGATGGCGAGTTGCAGACCACCGCGCTCGAAATGGAAGACGGCAAGGTGGTGGCCATTTACGTGGTGCGCAATCCCGACAAGCTGCGGCATCTGCATTAGAACCATCAGGTCTCTTCCCGGGACGACCCCCGTTCGTCCCGTTTTCACTGCGCTGCGATATCATCGGACGCGCTTGCGCGAGACGCCAGCGTTGGCCCAGACGCGCGCTGTCGAGCGTCGCCGGGCCTCTCCAGAGTTGCATCCTCGAATCATGTAACTGCATGCCGGGCAGCCACTGCGCGCGCCTGGCCGGGAGCCGAAATTGAGCTTGAGCGCATTCTATGCAGCCTTCTTTCCCACCATCTGGTTAGCGTGGCTCACTGCCTGGTTCGCGCTGGCGCGCAACGTCAAGGCCACCGTCCGGCGCCAGGCCGCACTGCCGCGTCTCGTCAACGTGGCGCTGCTGTTCGCCGCGGCAGCGCTGCTGACCGTGCGATACGTGCCGGTGCCGACGCTCATGGAGCGCTTTCTGCCGGCGTCGCAATGGCGTGCATGGTGGACGGTGGGCGCGGTGCTGACCGTCGCCGGGCTGCTATTTGCCGTGTGGGCGCGCGTCTACCTGGGCCGCAACTGGAGCGGCGTGGTCACGGTGAAAGCCGATCATGAACTCATCACAGGCGGGCCCTACCGGCTGGTTCGCCATCCCATTTACACGGGCCTTGCGCTCGCATTCGCCGGAACCGGACTCGCCATCGGCCAGTGGCGCGCGGTGCTGGCCTTCGTCCTCGTGCTGATTGCAATCGTGCATCGCATCATCGTGGAGGAGCGCTTCATGCGCGAGCAGTTCGGCGCCAAGTACGACGAGTACGCGCGTCGGGTGAAGGCGTTGGTGCCGTGGGTGGTTTGAGGGGAGGGTGGCATGCATGCCACTCCTCCTCAAGGCATGCCCCCCAACGAAGGCGAAATCGTGCTGCCGCGATTCGGGTCCTCAGGCTCGACCTTCGGCGCGGCGGACTGCACGGAAAGCGGCACGTGCCGGGCCTTGCAGGCGTCGAGGGACGTGTCCGCCACGCAGCGTAGAAACGCGTCGGCATCGTCTTTCGTTCCGAACGTGTAGACGTTGTCGTCGACCTGCACCGCAGTGTCCGATTGGCGAATGGCCGTCATGGTCATGGCGTTCCCCTTTCTTTCTTCAACAAGACGAAGAGCGAGTGCCGCAACGCACGTACCCACCGCGTAGCGGGCCACGCCGCCACCGGCAAGCAGGCACGCAAGATGCTGGCGCCCCCTGAGACGCCGCGCACTCTCGCCCACGCCGCCATGCCGCCATCCCATCGCTCTTGTCGAGCCTGCTTACTGATCGTTTGCGTCGCGCTCGCGAGCGGCGTCCGCGGCGGCGAGCCGGCACCCCAGCAGCAGTCATGGCGGTACAGCACGTTGCTCTCGTTTGCGCGCTCGGCGTCGCTCGTGCTCGATGCGTCGCTGCGCGGCGACGTGCCCGGCTTCTATGCGCGCAGCGCGTTGCGCACGCTGTCGCGCAACGTCGCCACGACCGCCGACGACATCCAGGCATCGTTCCATTCAGGCGACCCGCGCGCGGCTCCGGTGCTGGAGCAAGCCTCGCAGATCGCCCGCTCACTCGCTCAGGCCGATGCCGCGCTCGCGGCACACAACCGTAGCGGCATAGCCGGTGCAAAGCAGACGCTCGACGACGTCATCGCCCATTCATCCCCTGCGCGCAGCCTCTAGCGGACCTCCCGGCACAGCGATGAAGAAATTCCTCCAGATATCGCTCGGCGTGGTGACGAGTGTGGGCGGATTCCTCGAGATGGGGTCCATGTCCACGTCGGCACAAGCGGGCGCCGGCTTCGGATATCGGCTGGGTTGGGCGCTCGTGCTCGGCACGGTTTGCATCGCGTTTCTCGCCGAAATGGCGGGCCGCTTTGCCGCTGTCAGCGGCCATACGATTGCCGACGGCATGCGCGACCGCTTTGGTTTCAAGCTGTTTCTGTGGCCGCTCCTTGCGACGCTGCTCGTCAATCTGCTGGTGCTGGCGGCCGAGATCGGCGGCGTTTGCATCGCGCTGGAATTCGCCACGTCCATCGGCTACCGATGGTGGGCGCTGCCGGTCGCCGCACTCGCCTGGCTGCTGTTGTGGAAAGGGTCGTTCGGCTTGATCGAGAAAGGTGTGTCGCTGCTGGGTCTCGTGACCTGCTGCTTCATCGTGGCGGCGCTGCTCGCGCGGCCCGACTGGCACGCCGTGGCGGCGGGTCTGGTGCCGCGCCAGGCGCCGCATGACTCTGCCAGTTACTGGTTCATCGCGGTCAGCATTCTGGGCGCCTGCATCACGCCTTCGTTGTTCCTGTTTTATTCGTCGGGCGCGATCGAGGACAAATGGGACCGCCGCATGCTCGGCGCCAATCGCGCCATCTCAGCCATCGGCATGGGTTTCGGCGGCACCATCGCACTCGCCGTGCTGATCGTTGCAGGCGCCGTGCTGATGCCGCAAGGCGTGCGGCAAGTGGAGGACTACCACCAGTTGCCGCTTCTGCTGGTGCCGACGCTGGGCATGGCCGGCTTCGTGCTGCTCGTGCTCTCGCTCGCCATCGCGTCGTTCGGCGCGACGCTGGAGATAGCGTTGCAGCAGGCCTACATGCTCGCTCAGGCGTTCGGCTGGCGATGGAGCGAAGATGCGAAGCCCCGCGAAAACGCAGGATTCAGCATGACGTATACGGTGTCGCTGCTGCTCGCCGCGCTGCCCATCGTGTTCGGCATCGATCCGCTCAAGGTCACCACCTTTTCGATGGCGCTTACTGCGGTCAGCCTGCCGTTCAGCGTCTTTCCGTTTCTCGTGCTGATGAACGACACGAGTTATGTGGGCAAGCATGCCAACGGGGTGATCGCGAATCTTTGCGTCATCCTGATTGTTTCGCTTTCGTTCGTGCTGGCAGTCGTGACGCTGCCGCTCGAAATTCTCGGAGGGTCGTGATGGAGCTGGTGCGCGATCTGCTCGACAAACAACTGGTGGACCGCAACGGCATCAACACGGGCCGCGTGGACGGCATCGTCGTGGAGTTGCGCGAAGGCCTGGCGCCGCGGCTCGTTGCACTCGAAGCGGGGCCGGCCGTGCTCGCGTATCGCGTCGGTCCGCGCATGGGGCGGTGGGTAACATGGCTCGTCCGTCGATTCAGCCGCACTCGCGATGCCGGCCGTTGCCGCATTCCGTGGTCGAAGATCACGTCGGTGAATCTCGACGTCGCCATCGACGTCGACGTGGACGAAACGCCACTGCTTGCATGGCAGCGCTGGGTGGCCCGGCGTATGGAACGTCTGCCGGGGAGAGGCGAATGACGCTCGTGAATATCGAACTCGTGGTGGGCCGCACCGTTCGCACGCAAGAGGGCAAACGCGTGGGCCGGATCGAAGCCGTCTGCGCCCACCGGGAAGGCAACGGCAAGGGCGATGACTGGGTCGTCGACGAATTCCACGTTGGTCCTCATGCGCTGATCGAACGCCTCTCGCTTTCCATGATTGCCGCACTGCTGCCGCCCGCGCTGCGTCCGAAGCGCGACCCGAAGCCTTACCGCATACCGTGGCAACAGCTCGATCTCTCCGACCCGTGGTATCCACGCCTGATTGCCGGCGCCGAGGTACGCCGTTGAATCGGATAGGGAATTTCCCGATTGAGACGAAGGAGGAATCTATCGACATTCGAAGCGCCCGTCTTCAGCGCGGTAGCATGCGGGTGACGCGGGTGACGTGCCACTGCCCATGCTGCGGAAAGGAAAGGAGCATTCCTGATGACGATACGCATCGTAAGACTTGGCGAGCCGCGCGAGCCCGATGAAGGCCTGCGCCTTGGCACCGTGCGCCGGCCGCCTCGCGGCGTGCCGAAGGAGGAGTTTGCGAGCCGCGACTACTACGACGTGTGGCTGCCGCAGCTTTCGCCGGACCCCGAACTCGTGAAGCAGGCTCAGGCGGCCCAGGCCACCGGCGACGCGAAAACGTGGACCGCGTTCGTGAAGCACTTCCGCGCCGAAATGAACAAGGGCGACGCATCGCGCCTGCTCGACATGCTGGCGGCACTCTCGCATCAAACCAACCTTTCGCTCGGCTGCTATTGCGAGGACGAATCGCGCTGCCACCGCTCCGTGCTGCGCACCCTGCTCGAAGAACGCGGCGCGAGCCTGACGGATCACAAAAACAAGGGCAGTTGAAAACAACCGCGCCGCGAAGCTCGACGCCATAACAACCCACAACGAATCAGGGAGCACACGCCGTGAAGGAAACGCTCGTCGTAGACGGCATCGACGTGATCGTCGAAAGCGCAGGGAACGCGGGAGGGGAAAGCGCGGAGGCATCGAGCCGCGAAACGATCGTGATGATTCATGGCTGGCCCGACACGTACCGCTTGTGGGACCGCCAGGTCGAACATTTCGGCACGCACTACCGCTGCGTGCGCTTCACGCTGCCGGGCTTCGACGTGTCGAAACCGCGCAGGGCGTTCTCGCTCGATGAAATCGTCGAGACCATCCGCCACACCGTGGAGCGCACGTGCGGCGACGGCAAGGCCATCATGATGCTGCACGACTGGGGCTGCGTGTTCGGCTACCAGTTCTGCATGCGCTACCCGGAGCGCGTGGCGAAAATTGTCGGCATCGACGTAGGCGATGCGGCCTCGCGGCAATACCTGAACTCGCTCTCCGTAAAGAGCAAAGCCATGATCGTGGGCTACCAGCTGTGGCTCGCCGTTGCATGGCGAATCGGCGGGCGAACCGGCGACCGCATGACGAAGTACATGGCGCATCTGCTGCGCGTGCCGTCGCATGCGGACTTCATCGGTTCGCACATGGACTACCCGTACTTCATCCAGTGGACCGGCGCTCACGGCTCGTTCCGCAACATGATGAAACTCGCGCCCACGTGCCCCATGCTGTTCATCTACGGCACGCGCAAGCCGTTCATGTTCCATTCGCCGCAATGGGCCGAGGCGCTGGCCGCGCAACCCGGCAACAAGGTATGCGCGATTCGCGCCGGGCACTGGGTCATGGTGGACGACGCGCCGCAATTCAATCAAACCGTGAGCGAGTGGCTCACCGCGGGCTGAACGAGCCCCGCGATATCATCACGTTGCCCGCATTCCACCACCCTTCCCTGTCAGGCAACCGTCATGGCACGCGACCGCGGTCTCGAAACACTCCTGAGCGAAGAACTGGGCGCGCTGCCCGGCCTCACGGAAAAGGCGATGTTCGGCGGCTGGGTGTGGATGCTGCACGGCAATCTGCTGTGCGGGGCGCGACTGGACGGCATGCTGGTGCGCCTCGGCAAGGGCAACGAAGGCTGGGCACTCAAAACAGCGGGCATTGCGCCCATGATCTCGCAAGGCCGCGTCATGCCGGGCTGGGTCTGGGCCGCGCCCGAGGCCTATGGCAAAGACGCGCTGCGCCGCAAACTGATCGACGGGGCACTCGAATTCGTGCGGACGCTGCCGCCGAAATGAAGGCGCCGTCCATCGGCTGCGGCACAGAATCCCCATTGAACGAAGCCGATGCGGCCCGCGCGACGGCAGCCCATCGGCCCGCACTGTTTTCATATCGAGGAGACGTCATGTTCGAACACATTCCCGCCTATCCCGGCGACCCGATCCTGAGCCTGAACGAAGATTTTCAGCACGACCCGCGGCAGAACAAGGTCAATCTGAGCATCGGCATCTATTTCGACGACGCGGGCAAGCTGCCCGTCATGGCCGCTGCCGGCAAGGCCGAAGCCGCGCTGCTCGGCAACATCACGCCGCGGCCCTATCTGCCGATGGCGGGCCACGTGCAATATCGCGACCTCGCGCAGGCGCTCGTCTTCGGCGCGGAACACGAAGCGCGCAAGAGCGGCCGTATCGCGACGCTTCAAACGCTGGGTGGCTCCGGCGCGCTGAAGATCGGTGCGGACTTTCTGAAGCGCTATTTCCCGGGCGCGCAGGTGTGGATCAGCGACCCGAGCTGGGAAAACCATCGCGCCGTATTCGAGGGCGCGGGCTTCACGGTCAATACGTACCCCTACTACGACGACTACACGGGCGGCCTGCGCTTTCGCGACATGCTGGAAGCCGTGAAGACGTTGCCCGCGCAAAGCATCGTGCTGCTGCACGCGTGCTGCCATAACCCCACGGGCGTGGATCTCACCGACGACCAATGGGCGGAACTCGTGCCCGTGCTGCGCGAACGCAAGCTGATTCCGTTCGTCGACATGGCGTACCAGGGGTTCGGCGCGGGTCTGGACGAAGACGCCGCATGCATTCGCATGCTGGCATCGGCGGGATTGCCGCTCGTGGTCGCCAATTCGTTTTCGAAGAACTTTTCGCTGTACGGCGAGCGCTGCGGCGGCTTGAGCGTGGTGTGCGAATCCGCGGACATCGCGCGCAACGTTCAGGGTCAGCTCACGGCGACCGTGCGGGCGAACTACAGCAATCCGCCGACGCACGGCGCACGCATCGTGGCCGCGGTGCTGGGTACGCCCGACTGGCGCGAGTCGTGGGAACGAGAACTGGCGTCCATGCGCGAACGCATCATCGCGATGCGCCACGCCATTCACGAAGGCCTGAAGGGCCACGCCGACGACCGCATGCGCGAACGCTACCTGGCCCAGCGCGGCATGTTTACCTACACGGGGCTCACCGAGGCCCAGGTCCTGCGCTTGCGCGAAGCGCACGGCGTTTATCTGCTGCGCTCGGGCCGCATGTGCGTGGCCGGCCTCAACGCAAGCAACGTGGAATACGTTGCGCGTGCCATCGGAACGGTGCTTTCGAACGGCGCCTGATTTCGACGGGTCTGGATGCGCGCCTTTCTGGTGGCCTTTCCGGCGGCCTTTCCAGCCGCCATTCTGCGGCGGCAAAAGGCGCGCTTCCGAACGCAGACCGTTGCAGCAACCCAGCGCGCCGGCTCCTGGGGAGAACCCCAAGCCCAACCGGAAGCTGGCGCCAGACGGCAATTTGCCGTCGCTTTTATGCATTTCCGTATCATATTGCCAAGTCTCCGCCCGGGTCCTATCGTTGTCGGCGCATCATTACGGCTTCGCTTAAAACCTACAAAAAGAGCGCGAAAGAGCCGATAACCAGATGACCACACCTACAGGAGACACCCATGAGCAGCATCTCTGAGCCGGAAGGCCGCGCCGGCTCGCCTTCGTTCTTTTCGAAAGAAGCCACTGTTGCCGGCCCCGGCTTTTCACGCTGGATGGTGCCCCCCGCAGCGCTCGCCGTGCACCTGTGCATCGGCCAGGCCTACGCCTTTTCAGTGTTCAACGCGCCACTCACGAAGGTGATCGGCATTACGCAATCGGCGCCGGGCGACTGGTCGCTCACTACGCTCGGCTGGATCTTCTCGCTGGCCATCGTGTTTCTGGGCCTTTCCGCCGCGTTTGCGGGCAAGTGGCTCGAACACGTGGGCCCGCGGCGCACCATGTTTACCGCGGCATGCTGCTTCGGCGGCGGCTTCATCGTCTCGGCTATCGGCGTGTGGCTGCATCAGATCGCGCTGCTTTATCTCGGCTATGGCGTGATCGGCGGCATTGGCCTCGGGCTCGGTTATGTGTCGCCGGTTTCGACGCTGATCCGCTGGTTCCCCGACCGCCGCGGCATGGCCACCGGCATGGCCATCATGGGCTTCGGCGGCGGCGCGATGATCGCGGCACCCCTTTCCGTCGCGCTGATGAACCACTTCAAGAGCGACACGAGCGTGGGCGTGGCCGAAACGTTCATCGTGCTCGGCATTGCGTATTTCATTTCGATGTCGATCGGCGCGCTGGCCATTCGCGTACCGCCCGCCGGCTGGAAGCCCGAAGGCTGGACGCCGCCGGACACCTCGCACCGCATGATCACGCGCAATCACGTGCATATCGATCAGGCGCTGAAGACGCCGCAGTTCTATCTGATCTGGCTCGTGCTGTTCCTCAACGTGACGGCGGGCATCGGCATTCTGGGCCAGGCTTCCGTGATGATTCAGGAGAGCTTCAAGAACACGGTTTCCGCGGCGGCTGCCGCGGGCTTCGTGGGTCTGCTGTCGCTCTTCAACATGGGCGGACGTTTCGTGTGGGCCTCGGCCTCCGACTGGGTGGGCCGCAAGAACACGTACTTCATTTTCTTCGTGCTCGGCGCGGTGCTCTACTACCTCGTGCCCGGCTTCGCGGCCACGGGCAACATCGCGCTCTTCGTGCTGGCCTACTGCGTGATTCTCTCCATGTACGGCGGCGGCTTCTCCACCGTTCCCGCGTACCTCGCCGACATGTTCGGCACCGCGTTCGTGGGCGGCATCCACGGCCGACTGCTGACGGCGTGGGCGGCCGCAGGTGTGGCAGGCCCGGTGCTCGTCAACTACATCCGCGCCTATGAAGTGGCGCACGGCGTGGCGAAGGCCGACGCCTACACGATGACGGTTCACATCATGGCCGTGCTGCTGGTGGTGGGCTTCATCTCCAACCTGCTCGTGAAGCGCGTGGACGACCGGCATCACATGACCGACGCGCAGCTCGCAGCAGACCGTTGATCGATCGACGCTCAGCGCAAACGCATAGACGCAACCAAGGAGACTTTCATGAGCAATACGGCCGCGCCGCATCCCACCAACAAGGCATTGATGGCGCTCTTCTGGGCCTACGTGCTGATTCCGCTGGCGTGGGGTGTCGTGAACACGCTCCTGCAGGCGATGAAGCTGTTCAGCTGATGCGCTGCTGACGGCGAAACGCTGACTGCGGAACGCAAAAGGCCGGGCACATGCCCGGCCTTTTGTCATGTTGGCGCGTCAATCGGTCGGGTTCGATCGGTTGAGCATAAAGTTGGCCCACGCACGACGCCGAGGCCTTCGCCGTTTGAAACCGGCACCTTCATTTGCGTTTTGTGAACGTAGCGGCCCGCGCAGTTTCGCCGCTACGCCACACTTTAAGGAGACGCAAATGGAACACGATCACGTGTCGAAGCTGGAAGCGAAGATCGCGACGCTGCGCAAGGCCGCCGACGAATTCGCGAGCCAGGACGGTTACGACGTACTGTTCAGGATCATCCATCAACCGGGCTGGACCACGCCCGCCGAATTCGCATTTGCCGTGGCGCTCGTGGACACGATGGCCGGCGCCGCCAACGTGCTCGTGCAGGCGAAGAGCGCACTGGTTGCCGCGAGCCGCGCCGTGGGTCAGTGACACCGCGCGGCATGTCGTGTTTTGCGTGTCGTAGCGGCGCACCTTGCTGCCGCTACGGCCGCTTTAACTGCGCTTCGGAATGTCCAGCGCCCGTTGCACCGCAGGCCGCGCGACGAACGCATCCAGCACGCGCCGCACGTTCGGAAAGTCCTGAATGCCGACGAGGTCGCCTGCTTCGTAAAAGCCCCCGAGGTTGCGCACCCAGGGGAACGTCGCCATGTCGGCAATCGTATAGGCGTCGCCCATGATCCACGCGCGTCCCGCGAGGCGTTGCTCGAGCACGCCAAGCAGCCGGCGCGATTCGGCCACGTAACGGTCGCGCGGACGCTTGTCCTCGTACTCTTTGCCCGCGAACTTGTGGAAGAAGCCCACCTGCCCGAACATCGGACCGATGCCGCCCATCTGGAACATCACCCACTGAATGGTCTCGTAGCGGCCTTCCGCGTCCTGCGGAATGAACTGGCCCGCCTTGTCCGCGAGATAGATGAGGATCGCGCCGGATTCGAAGAGGCCGAACGGGCGGCCCGCGGGACCGTTGGGATCGATGATGGCCGGAATCTTGTTGTTGGGATTGAGCGAGAGAAATTCCGGCGACATCTGGTCGTTGTTCTCGAAGCTCACGAGGTGCGGCTCGTACGGCAAGCCGGTTTCTTCGAGCATCGCCGAAACCTTGACGCCGTTCGGCGTGGGCAGCGAATAGAGCTGGATGCGATCGGGGTGTTGCGCGGGCCACCTGGCCGTAATGGGAAACGCAGACAGTTCGTTCATGCGAAGGTCCTTCATGGCGAATGGAGGAGGCACGAAGCCGTGCGCAAGACCGGCTTCGTGCGATGACGAATGCAATCGATGCCCGCCGAATTCTATCTGCTCCGTCGTTTTGTCACAGGAAAGCCATGCGCGTGCGGCCTTCGCTACGCGCGCGGTGACGTGTTCAAATATCGGACGAAACTCGTGGCGGGCGGCGTCGCCTGTCGCGCCGCGATGTCGCGCCTTCAAACGTGGACCCGAACATGCAAACGTCTTTTCTTCATCCCTTGCGCCTCTCGCCAGGCGACGATCTTCGTGTCGCGCTTCAGCACGCATTGCGCGACGTCGGCGTGCAGGCCGCGTTCGTCGTGCAGGGCATGGGCAGTCTCAGCGTCGCGCAGTTGCGATACGCCGGCGCACAAGAGGCCACGGCACTGCATGGCGACCTCGAAATTCTCACGCTCGCCGGCTCGCTCTCTCCCGACGGCGCGCATCTGCACATGTCGGTTGCAAATGCTCGTGGCGAAGTATTCGGCGGACACGTAGCGCCCGGCTGCATGGTTCGCACCACGGCGGAGATCGTGCTGGCGCTGCTGCCCGAGCACCGTTTTTCACGCGAAATCGATCCGCGCACAGGCTTCGCCGAACTCGTCATCCGTCATGCGAACGACGGCGCGTAAGCGCGGTTTCATCGGACCATTGCACGCGATTCATCGAAACGCCGTTCGCCTTCGTATGAGCAATGACGTAGTGCGAATCGCGCTATGCAGAAAGCACATTTCGTGGTCCGGAATAGCGGTCGAGCCCACACTGTAGGTAAGAACGGCGATTGACCTTCTGCGGTAAACCTCACATATTGTTCGAGCGGCCATCGCGTCAGCACTGTGCGTGCCGATGCCAATGGCGATGCCAGCAGGCGACTGGCGGCAGGCGTTGTCGCACACGCCTGCCGCGATGCAGAGCATGCCTCACGTCGTTCTCCAACGCCGTCAGGACCACCGCATGTTCACTCAGACAGCTCGACGTCAGCGTTCCCCCACACCATCATGCAGGCGCTGCGGCACGGCGCTCTACGAGCACGTCGCGTTTTGCCCGTATTGCGGCATCGATCATCCGCTTGCCGCACCGGGAGAAATAGCGGCCGCCGCACAGGCGAGCGTGGCGAGCGCCACGATGCAACCGGCGCAACACGCCGCGCTCATCGCCGCCGCACCTGTGGCACCGGCGCACACGCCTTACGCCGATGCGCTCGCTTCGCTGGAAAGCCCAGGCGCCATGCCCCGAGGCAAATCGCGTTGGGGCTTCATGCGCGCTGCGATGATCGTCACGGCGCTCACGCTCGTGTATGTGAGCCTGTTGCTGCTCACCGGCAATCGCCCGGACAGAGCATCGGATACCACCGACGTCGCGCGCACCGCCAGCGGCTCCATCACGCCGTCCACACCAGGCGCGTCGTCCAGCGGCACGGCAACGAGCGCCACCACGAGCACCGCAAACGCGCCACAAGCCAGCGCGGATTCGGCCCGGCAGGCTCCGCGTTTCGCGAATCTCGTCGAAAGTCTGCGCGCCGCGCGCGCGAGCCTTGCCACGAATAATCTCAGCGATGCGCGCATCGCGCTCGACGCCGCCGCGGCAATGGAGCCGAAGCGCGAAGACGTGCGGCAGTTCCAGCGCGACCTTGCCGCTATCGAAGTGCGTCGCGACGCGGCACTGCGCAGCGCGCGGCAGTGCGAACAGAACCGCATGTGGCCCTGCGTGCGGCAATACGCGAACACCGCGCTCAGCATCGACTCGGGCAGCAACGACGCCAAGGCGCTGCTGCAACACGCCATCGTCGCGTCGGCCTGGACAGCGCTTCCGCAACAGCAGGCGTCGCATGCTCCCGCGCGAGCCGCCGCGCAGGCAGCGCATACATCACGCGCACCACGCAAGGAAGCAGCGACGACGGATTCGACAACGAATACGGCGAGCCCGCCCGACACCAGCGAGATCGACGCACAGCAACGCGCCATCGTGGAATCGGGCTGGAAGCATCCGCCCAGCAACGCGGCGCCTGCGCAGTAAGCGCGCGCACTTTCCACGACGATTCGCATCGCCAGCACCTCGCACCCCGCCACGACCGAAGACCGTTTCGACCACGCTTCGCGCGCCGCGCGTCGGCGCGCGCGTGTTCCACCTTGCACGAATGAGGGGACAACCATGTTGAAGACACTTCTCGCGGGCTGGCTCGCGCTCATGCTCGCGGCTTGTTTCGCGACCTTCTCCTGGGCCGCGACGCCGCCGGCGCGCTACAAGATCGTGACGGGCCCTGAGCGCGGCACGTACATCCAGATCGGGCAGGATCTGTCGAAATGGGTGGCGGAGCCGGCCGGCATCGATCTGGAGGTGATGCCATCGAAGGGTTCCGCGGAAAACGTGCAGCGCATGCGCTACGAGCCCGGCGTGAAGCTTGCGCTCGTGCAGTCGGACGTGTACCAGGCTTATCTCGACATGGCGAACGCGGGCAACCCGGATGCGGGCAGCACGATTCGTCCATTGCGGCTCATCATGCCGCTCTACGACGAAGAGATTCATTTCCTCGTGCGCGCGGACTCGCCGTTGCGAAGCATCAACGAGATCAAGGACAAGACCATCAGCGTGGGCCTCATCGGCAGCGGCACGGCACAGTCGGCCACCACGTTGTACCGGCTGATGTTCGGCCAGCCCATTCCCGAACAGAACGTGCAGCACTTCAGCAACGAAGACGCGCTCGCCGCGCTGATCGTCAAGAAGATCGACGTGGCCGTGGTGGTGGCCGGGCAACCGGCCAAGCTCTTCACCGACATGAACCCCGATTTGCTGCAACAGCTGCGCATTCTGCGCGTGGACCCATCCGCGCCCGAAACGGCGCGCGCGCAGCAGGCCTATTTCCCCGCGACGATCCGCACCTCCAGCTACCCGAACTGGCTCAAGGAGGACGTGCCCACGTTCACCGTGAAAGCGTTTCTCGTGACGTACGACTACGGCCTGCGCGACACCGTCTTCCATCTCAACCGCTTCGCCGATTCGCTTTGCGAGAACTTCGACAACCTTCAGGAGCACGGGCATCCGAAGTGGAAGCAGGTCAAGCTGGAGTTGCCGAATCTCGGCAAGGGGTGGCAGTACTATCCGCCCGTCGAAAGGCGCCTGCGCGCGTGCATTGCGCGGCGAGCGGAGGGCGGCAATGGAGCGCCACAAGAGGCCGCCACGCGCAGAGCCGCGCCAAGAACGAACTGCACGAATCAGGAGCGTCTGCTTCTGCTGTGCAAGTGAGAGACTCGATCAAACGTTTGTATGAATCCGGCTGCGGCGTTGGGCGCAATGGTGTGCGCAATGGCTCGCAGACGCCGCGATTTTTTCAGGTGCGCAACGCACACTGGCCACACGAACCCGCGCCTTGACATGCAACCTTATGGTTGCATATTATCCTGATCGACGGCAGCGGCTGCGTCGGCACAGCATCCGGCGTCTCACGGTGCCGCGCACGCACGCCTTCCCCTGCACAAAGGAGCCCGATCATGGCCGGCAGCACCTTCGTCTACGTCACCTACATCCGCACGTCGCCCGAAGCGCTTTGGGACGCGCTCACCAGCCCCGCGTTCATGAAGCAGTACTGGTTCGGCATGCACATCGAAGCCGAGTGGAAAGCCGGTGCTTCGTGGAAGATGCTGTTCCCGGACGGGCGCGTGGCCGACACCGGCGAGATCGTGGCGTTCGACCCGCCGAAGCGGCTCGCCCTGCGTTGGCGCAACGAATTCAGGCCGGAGCTGAAGGAAGAAGGCTATTCGGTGTGCGTGATGGAGATCGAGCCCCAACCCAATGCGGCGAAGCTCACGGTCACGCACGCGATGGAACGCGACCTGCCGGATTCCGGCTTCATCAAGGCTGTTTCGGGCGGCTGGCCGCGTATTCTGTCGAACCTCAAGTCGCTGCTCGAAACCGGCCAGGTGGTGGCAGCGGCGCACCCCGAGGTGCATTGAGCGGCGCGCGGGCCACGGGCATGCCCTCGCCCGGGCGGGCCGCGCATCGCTGGAACGCCACTACGATCGGCCCCGGTCCGACTTGCCATCGTGCGGGCCCATCTCGCGCGCGGGCCAGTCGGTCCATCGGTCCGCGCGCGTTGCCTCATACGCCTCGTTCATCGGGTAGCGAATGCGGTTCTCGTCTTTTGGCGGCTCGCCGATCACTATCAGCCGCACCTCGGTATCCGTGTTGTTGATGAACGTGTGACAGATTCCCGTACCCGCCGGAAACGCCACGGAATCGCCCGGTTCGAGACGGTGCAGATGGCCGTCTATCCACACGTCCGGCGTGCCTTCCAGCACGAACACAAACTCCTCTTCGGCGCTTTCGGCGTGCGGATACGACGTGCGCCGTCCCGGCAGCAAGCGGTTGTGATGAATGCCGATGCGCGTCAGTCCCAATTTGCGGGCAAGCGGCGCGTTGATCGCCATGCGCTCGGTGTCGCCCTTGTAGTGCTTGTTGTCTTCGTCTTCCAGTTCTGTCCAATGCCGGATGAAGCCGGGTCGTTCCATGTGGGACTCCTTGTTGGCGTTGCTTTCGCCCTTCTGATTCAGTCTTTCGCGTCGTGACTGCGTGCCCGCATCGGGACACGTGCAACAAGCGCTTTAAACAGCGCCGCCATCGCAATTTAACATTCATACGAAATGGCGCGACACGTACAATGCGCCCGCCTCTTTTAACAAAATGGCGGGCACCACTCATACCCGCGATCGCGGTTTCCAGTTTGGCACCCCACCTGCGACACGCCGCAAGCCAATGCGGTTGGCTATCCATCGCTGCGCGTGTACCGCGCAGTCGTCGCGGCGTCTAAAGATTGCGGACGGCAAGCCGTTAAAGGAAGGGCAGCATTTCGGATATTGCTCAGTACCCGCTAAATTGTTACGCGTCCAAAAAGGACAGATTTGATGCTATAAACGCGGGACGGCGCCGCGACGCGGCGACCTCCCTCGGGCGAAAAGCTTTATCTGAAGATTGCCGCCCAGCACCACTGCTACACCATCAAATGCTGAGCCGCAGCCGATATGGCTTCGGCCGCTTCGGCCATTGCGGCATGCTCCAGGGCAGACCGCGAGGGACAGTTTTTGAGTTTGTGCATGTGATCGCAAAGGACGGACAAATGCGCCTCGGCGTCGGCCCTTCTCCACTGCCCAGCCCGCGAAGCCGTGGGCGCATTTCGCGCAAGGCGACGCGCGCATGCGGCCATTTGTCTGGCAGTTTCGCGCGTTTCGTATTCAGGGTTCTTGCCGGTACATTCATTCCCGCGTTCGGCACCCTCTCGTTTCGTTCCTTCGTGCGCGGCACTTCGCTGATTTGTGTGCGATTTGGTGCGCCATTTAGTGCGCGATTTCGTGTGCAATTGGGTGCGTTATCTGGTGCGCTATGGCTTGCGATGCTGTTCCCGGGCTTGCTGCTTGCAGCGGCGCCCGCGCTTGCGTACGACAACGTGCTGCGCGTGCTCGCATGGCCCGGCTACGCCGACAGCGACGTCGTAAAGACTTTCGAGTCGCGCTACAACGCGCACGTTGAAGTCACCTTTGTCGATTCGGACGAAGCGCTGTGGAGCAAGATGCACACGGGCAAGGTGCCGCAGTTCGACGTGCTGGCGGCCAACACCGCTGAGATTCATCGCTACACGCAGGAGAACCTGCTCGCGCCGCTCGATCTCGCGAGTCTGCCGAACACGCAACGTCAGTTGCCGCGTTTTCGTGCGCTGTCGTCCATCAAAGGGCTCACGCAGAACGGCAATGCGTACGGCATTCCGTTCACCTATTCGTCGATGGGTCTCATCTACGATCGCAAACAGGTGCCGGTGGCCCCGCGCTCGATGAACGAGCTATGGAATCCGCGCTACCGCGGCAAGGTGCTCGACTTCAACAGCGCGCAGCACAACTTCTCGTTCGCCGCGCTCGCACTCGGCTACACGCAGCCGTTCCAGTTGAGCCCCGAGCAGATGCACAAGATCGCGCTGAAGCTCGTGGACCTGCGTCGCAATCTGCTGACCTATTACACGCTGCCTGAAGAAGCCACGGCGTTCTTCGTGCAACACAAGGTTGCGCTCATGTTCGGCAATTACGGCACGCAGCAACTCGAGCAGTTGCGCAAAGCCGGGGCCGATGTCGGCTACGTGATTCCCGACGAAGGCGCACTAGCATGGCTCGATTGCTGGGCGATGACGGTGGCCGCGAAGAACCGCGCGCTTGCGCTCGAGTGGATCAACTACATGCTGGAACCCGACGTCAGCGCGCTGCTGCCCCAACGCCAGGGGCTTGCCGATACGTTGACCGAACCGCCGGGCTATACGAGCGAACACGCCCACCTCGTCTGGATTCAACCCGTGGAAAACGCCGAACAGCGCGAGTCGCTGTGGAACCGCATCGTCTCGGGCGACCGGCCGGAGCGTTTCCAATGATCCGCTCGGGCCTGACCTTCAAGCTCTCCATTCTGCTCGCGCTAATCGGCGTGCTTGCATCCGGGTCGACGGGCTACTACGCGTACCGCGCCAATCGCACCATGCTGGTGGGCGAAGCCAGTCGCAATCTGCTCACTTCGACAGAGCTGCTCGGCCAGCGCTTTTCGCAGACCATCGACGACATGGCCGCCGACACGCTCGTGCTCGCCGCCATGCCGTCGTCCTCGCTCGTTGCGAGCGCCACGGACGACAAGGCCATCCGCCCGGACCGCGCGCGGCTCTCGCAGGTGTTCGCGAGCTTCATGAAGCACCATTCCGAGTATCTGCAGGCGCGGCTCATTTCACGCGACGGTTATGGTCTGGAACGGATCCGCTTCGACCGCGAAGGCGCGGGCGCTACGCAGGTCGGCGACGAGAGCCTGCAGGAGAAGGGCCAGTTCGCGTACGTGTTCGACACGTTGGCGCTGCCGCCAGGCCGCGTGTATGTGGGACCCATCACCATCAATCACGAACACGGCTCGCACTACGCCGAGGGCCGTCCCACGCTACGCCTTGCCACGCCCGTGGCGACGCCAGCCGGGCGCGTGGTGGGCGTGGTGGTGGTGGACGTGGATCTGGCCGCGATGTTCCAGCGGCTGCAGGCCGACTTGCCTGCGGCTTACGACGTGTATCTCGCCAACGAATGGGGCGACTTCCTCGTGCATCCCGATGTGTCGAAAACCTTCGGTTTCGACAAAGGCCGCCGCATCCTCATGCAGGACAGTTTTCCCGCCACGCAGCCGCTCTTCGAGCGCTCGACAGACACGTTGCTTCTCAACGGCCTCGCTCACCCCGAACAGGCGCCGGGCGAAGTACTCGCCTTCGTGCGGCGACCCTTCGGGCAGACCGCCGGCAATCGCTTCATCGTGCTGGGTCTCGGCAAGCCGCTTGCGGGCGTGCTGACAGGCGCGAACCTGCTGGGCGACGAGATCGTGCGCATGGTGCTGGTTTCCAGCGCGCTCGCCATCCTGCTTGCCATCCTGTTCGCTCGCGCGCTCACGAAGCCTCTCCAGATCCTCACGCACGCCGCCACGCATTTCCTTTCCGAGCACACCATGGACCCGCTGCCGCTCAGGCGCACGGACGAAATCGGCGTGCTGGCCCGCTGCTTCGACCGCATGCGGCGCGAGATCCGCTCGCAGGTGAATGCGCTGCACGACAAGCAGCACGAACTCGTGCATCTGGCCAATCACGACGTGCTCACGGGCCTGCCTAATCGCATGCTCTTCATGCACCGGCTCGAAACGGCGATACGCCAGGCCGCCGCGCATCACGACCGGCTGGCTGTGTTGTTCGTGGACCTGGACCGCTTCAAGCAGATCAACGACCAGTTCGGCCATTCCGTTGGCGACAGTGTGCTGACGGCCGTGGCCCGCCGCTTGCAGCAGGTATTGACCGGCGAGCACACGGTGGCGCGACTGGGCGGCGACGAGTTCATCGTGCTCGTGGAAGGTGCTCTGGCAACTGATCAGGCCTCCGAACTGGCGGATCGCATCGTGCGGGCACTCGACGACGACCTGCCCGTGGACGGCCGGCGCATGACCGTAGGCGCGAGCATCGGCATTGCGGAGTATCCGCAGGACGGCTCGTCCGCCCGCGAACTGCTGCTCAACGCGGATGCGGCCATGTATGCGGCGAAGTCGGAAGGACGCAGCTTCTCGCTGCGCTATTGCCAGCTGCCGGAAGTACAACGCTTGAAGGTAGCGGGTGCAAAGCCCGCTCAACACAACGACACGACGCCCATGCCGGCGCAGGACGACGCCGAACCGGTAGAGTAAAGCGCGGCGGCTTTCACGAAGGCCCAATGCTGCCGCGCCATTGCATCACATCAGCGTGCGGCTACCTTGCGTTGCCGCCAGAGGCACAGCAGATCGCACGCAATGTGCGCGGCGGCGAGCGCCGTGATCTCGCTCTGGTCGTAGGCCGGTGCCACTTCCACCACGTCGGCGCCCACCATGTTGACGCTCCCCAACCCTCGCACGATGGCGAGCGCCTGTGCAGACGTGAGGCCGCCGGGCACCGGCGTGCCCGTGCCCGGCGCGAACGCAGGGTCGAGACAGTCGATATCGAAGGTCAGATAGGTAGGCCGGTCGCCCACGATCGAAGCAATACGCTGGACCGCGGCGCGCGGCCCATGCTCGTGCACCCACGCCGCGTCGAGCAGATTGATGCCGAGAAAGTCGTCGTTCCACGTGCGAATGCCGACCTGCACCGACGTCTTCGGATCGATCAACCCTTCCTTCACAGCCTTGTAGAACATCGTGCCGTGGTTGAGGCTGTCGGGACTATCGTCGGCCCAGGTGTCGCAATGCGCATCGAAGTGAATGAGCGAAAGCGGCTTGCCGTACTTCTCCGCGTGCGCGATCAGCAGCGGATATGTGACGTAGTGATCGCCGCCGAACGTGAGCATCTTCGCGCCCGACTTCAGGATGGTGCGGGCATGCTCGACGATGGCCGGTTTAATGGAAAGCGGATTGTGCGCGTCGAACCAGCAGTCGCCGTAGTCGATCACGGCGAGCTGATCGAACGGATTGAAGCCCCATGGGTACGGGTGCAGTTCCGCGAGTTGCACGCTCGCCGCACGCACGCCCGCGGGCCCAAGACGTGCGCCGGAGCGAAACGTCGTCGCAAGATCGAGCGGTATGCCGGAGACGACGACATCCGCGCCGTCCAGTGTGCGCGTGTACGTGCGTCGCATGAACGAGAGCACGCCCGCGTAGGTGTTTTCGATAGAAGAACCGTAGAGAGAGGAGCGGCGGATCGCACCGTCGCCATAGAGGAGCTCAGTCATGAAATGACCTGTTGGAGGACCGGCGCGTGCGCGCGTTCTGCGGCAACGTGCCGGGAGTCGGATTCATTGGGAACGCGGCGGCACCTTGCGTACGCGCCGCCGCGCTGGCTTGCGAATCCTTTAGCGCAGCCGCACGAGCGTGGACTTCAGCTCGGTGTACTTCTCCAGTGCGTGCAACGACTTGTCGCGGCCGTTGCCCGATTGCTTGTAACCGCCGAAGGGGAAATTCATGTCGCCGCCTTCGTCGTAACAGTTGACCCATACGGTGCCCGCGCGCAGACGTCGTGCCACTTCGTGCGCCGTGGTGAGATTGCCGGTCCAGACCGCGGCGGCCAAGCCGTAGTCGCTGTCGTTGGCAATGCTGACCGCTTCGTCGATGGAGTCGAACGTGATGACCGAGAGCACCGGGCCGAAGATTTCTTCTCGCGCGATCTTCGCATCGGGCGCCGTGTCGAACACGGTAGGCTCCACATAGAAACCGCCCGACGACTCGTTCACGCGCGCACCGCCCGTCAGCAGCTTCGCTTCCTTGCGCCCCGCCTCGATATAGCCCAGCACACGATCGAGCTGCACCTGGTCCACGATGGCCCCCATCGAGACCTTCGGATCGAGAGGATTGCCAGGTACATAGCTGCGTGCGGCGGCAATGACTTTCTCGATGAACACGTCTTTGATGTCGCGATGCACGAGTAGCCGCGAACCCGCCGTGCACATCTCGCCCATGTTGTAGAAGATCGCGCCGGCCGCGGCGTTGGCGGCGCGGTCCATGTCCGGGCAATCGGGCAACACGATGTTCGGCGACTTGCCGCCCAACTCGAGCCACACGCGCTTCAGATTCGATTGCCCCGCGTACTGCATGATGAGCTTGCCCACGTTCGTGGAACCCGTGAACGCAAGGCAATCCACGTCGTTGTGAAGCGCGAGCAGCTTGCCGGGTTCGCCGCCGCCCGGCACCACGTTGAAGACCCCCGCCGGGAAGCCTGCTTCCTTCGCAAGCTGCGCGACCTTGATCGCCGTGAGCGGCGACTTTTCCGAGGGCTTCAGCACGACGCTATTGCCGGCGGCGAGCGCGGGGCCGAACTTCCATGCGGCCATCAGAATGGGGAAATTCCACGGCACCACGGCGGCCACTACGCCAAGCGGCTCACGCGTCACGAGCCCGACCAGATGATGGTCCGCGGGCGCGACTTCACCGCCCACCTTGTCGATGGCTTCGGCGAACCATTCGACGCAATAGGCCGCGCCCGGTACATCGACAGTTGTCGTGTCGCCGATCGGCTTGCCCGCGTCAAGCGTTTCGAGCAACGCGAGTTCGTCGAGATGCTCGCGCATCAACGCAGCCCAGCGCAGCAGAATGGCCTTGCGCTTGCGCGGGTTCAGCCCTGCCCACACCTGCGCGTCGAACGCGCGGCGTGCCGCGGCCACTGCCGCATCGACGTCGGCGGCACCACAGTCCGCCACCTTCGCAAGCACGCGCGCGTCGATAGGGCTCACGCAGTCGAATGTCTTGCCCGACTGCGCATGGCGGTATTCGCCGTCGATGAATGCGCGCCCTTCGATTGCGAGCGTCGCGGCCTTGTCCTGCCAGTAAGCCAGAGTCGTCTTGTCCATCAGGATGCCTCAATGTTGGGCGGCTCGCGCCAGCACACGCAGCACGGCGCAGCGTGCGAATGCGAGCCGCGTTGGCGCAACGTCAGAAGGTGGGCGGCGAATTCGCCGACACGACCTCGCAGACGTGTTCCGCGCTGGGATTGCGAAAACGGTGTGGCAAGCGGCTTTCGAAGTAATAGCTGTCGCCGGGGTCCAGCAGCCACGTGGCGCCGTCCACAGTCAGCTCGAGTTGCCCCGCTACGACGACGCCGCCTTCGTGGCCTGCATGCGTGAGCATCTCGGGGCCCGTATCTGAGAGCGGCTGATAGACCTCGCGCATGATGCCCATGTTGCGGTCTTTCACGCTGGCGCCCGCAAGATAGAACTCGATGGAAGCGCTGCCCAGATTCGGCATCTCGCAGCGACGCGACACCACCGTGCGGTCTTCCACCACTTCGAACGTGAAGAACTCGGCGAGGCTCATGGGAATACATTCGAGCAGCTTCTTGAGCGAGCCCACGGAAGGGCTTACGCGGCTCTGCTCGATGAGCGAGATGGTGCCGTTCGTCACGCCCGCGCGTTTTGCGAGTTCGCGCTGCGAAAGCCCATGTTTCTTACGCACGTAACGCAAACGGGTAGCAACTTCAGTGGACGTGGATGCGGCTTCGGACACGATGAGAGAGCGTCGGAATACGACGGGTGCGTAGGAAAGGTGTTGAATATTCTAATCACTTTCCCCCGTTTTCCGCCTGGGGAAACCCTGCAAGGTGTTCGAAATAATGGACGCTCCAAACCCTATTCCTTTTTTGAATGATTTATTCCGACCTCGGGGAAACCCCTGAGTCGAGTTTTCGAAAAAAAGATTTGACGGCGTTTTTGGCTCGTATATGCTGATCTACAAGGTCGGCATCACGGTGTCGTCACAATGCGCGGTTCGATCAATACGTTGCGCATGCGATGGCTCCCAGCGGCCGGCCAATGTCCCGATTCCTTAAACGCTCCGTGCGTTTCATCGAGCGGGGCGTTCAATACTTTCAACGTCGTCAGTCGAGTGTAATCGTGAGAGTCCGTGGCCCTCTGGTAAGGTGGGATCGAAGTCATGCGAGGTGTCTTCGCAGTGACTCGTCCATCTCCGACGGCAGTAGCGGCAGGCTTGCCTCTCGCCTGTTCCTGTCCGTCTTCACCATCCTGTCCCGTCGTTCGGTACGGCGTCACAACGCAACGTCCGCGCGCGCGTTCATCGCCGTGCGCACCGACGAAGTCGCTTCGCTGCTGCCGTAGCGCCTCTCCTCCTTTCGCGGTTCGCTTCACCCGTCTATTGCGGCGCCTCGCTCGTGCGATGGTCCACGCCACGGTATGCGGTCGTCCGTTGCGCGCGCGCTTCAACTGCATTGCGCCGCACATTGGACCGAAGCGGACAGCCTACATGATCGAAACGCGCAGCGCGGTTCGCTAGCGTCGAACCGCCTGTAGTGCCCTTCAAGAAGCGGCTTTCGCAATTTGCGCAGCCGCGGGGTCATGTCGCGCCTTTATTTTGTTAATCGTTATTCGCGAAACAGAAATAAGGCAATAAAAGGCAACGTGAAGTCATGCAAAAAAAACCATTGGTCGGCATAACAGCCGATAGAACCATGATGGGTTCGCACCCGTCGCACGTCACCGGCGAGAAATACATCGCGGCGGTGGTGGACGGCGCCGGCGCGCTCGCCATGCTGTTGCCCGCGCTCGGCGTGCGGCAGACGGCGGCAGACGTTCTGGATGCGGTGGACGGCCTGCTCTTTACCGGCAGCTACTCGAATGTCGAGCCGCACCGTTACGGCGGCCGGCCCAGCGCGCCCGGCACACTGCACGACCCGGCACGCGACGCCACCACGCTGCCGCTGATGCGCGCGGCCATCGAAGCAGGCGTGCCGGTACTCGCCATCTGCCGCGGCTTTCAGGAAATGAACGTCGTGTTCGGCGGCACGCTGCATCAGGAAGTGCATGCCGTGGACGGCCTCGACGACCACCGCGAGGACAAGAACCAGGAACTCCATGTGCAGTACGGACCCGCGCACGCCATTCGCCTCACCGCAGGCGGCGTGTTGCAGCGCCTCGCTTCCGGGGCCACCGAAGCCCGCGTGAATTCGCTGCATGGGCAAGGCATCGAGAAGCTCGGTGCGGGCCTCGCGGTCGAAGCGGTGGCGCCGGACGGGCTGATCGAAGCGGTAAGCGTGGAAGGCGCGCGCGCCTTTGCGCTCGGCGTGCAATGGCATCCCGAATGGAAGCATGCCGAAGACGCGCTATCCACCGCGATCTTCCGCGCGTTCGGTGCCGCGTGCCGCGAACGGATGCTTGCCCGAATACAGATCGGGGCCGACCTTCACGCGCCCATCGCCGCGAAAGTCTGAGCCGGCCCTCACAAATACTGAGAGAACAATCATGCATGAAATAGACGAATTTCTGAAAAAGCATCACATCACTGAAATCGAAGCAATCATTCCCGACATGGCCGGCATTGCGCGCGGCAAGATCATTCCGCGCAGCAAGTTCGAATCAGGCGAGTCGATGCGTCTGCCCCAGGCCGTCATGATCCAGACCGTCACCGGCGAGTATCCGGAAGACGGCACCCTCACCGGCGTGACGGACCCCGACATGGTCTGCGTGCCCGACCCGTCCACCATCCGCATCATTCCCTGGGCCGTCGATCCCACCGCGCAGGTCATTCACGATTGCGTCCATTTCGACGGCACGCCTGTCGAAATTTCCCCGCGCCGCGTATTGCGCCGCGTGCTCGATCTCTACAAGGCGAAGGGCTGGAAGCCTGTCGTCGCGCCGGAACTCGAGTTCTATCTGGTGGAAATGAACAAGGACCCGGACATGCCGCTCGCGCCGCCCGTGGGCCGCACGGGACGTCCCGAAACGGGCCGCCAGGCGTATTCGATCGAAGCGGTCAATGAATTCGATCCGCTTTTCGAGGACATCTACGAGTACTGCGACGTGCAGGACCTGGAGGTGGACACGCTCATCCACGAGGTGGGCGCCGCGCAAATGGAGATCAACTTCCTGCACGGCGACCCGCTCAACCTGGCCGACCGCGTGTTCCTCTTCAAGCGCACCGTGCGTGAAGCCGCGCTGCGCCATCACATGTACGCCACGTTCATGTCGAAGCCCATGGAGAACGAGCCCGGTTCCGCGATGCACGTGCATCAAAGTCTGGTGAGCGAAGAGACCGGCCAGAACCTCTTCACGGGCAGCGACGGCAAGGCCACCGACATGTTCTACGGCTACATCGCCGGCCTGCAGAAGTACACGCCCGCGCTGATGCCCATCTTCGCGCCGTACATCAACTCGTATCGCCGGCTCTCGCGCTTCATGGCCGCGCCCATCAACGTGCAATGGGGCTTCGACAACCGCACGGTGGGTTTCCGCATTCCGTACTCGTCGCCGGCTGCAAGGCGTATCGAGAACCGTATTCCGGGCGTGGACTGCAATCCGTATCTCGCCATCGCGGCAACGCTCGCGGCGGGCTACCTCGGCATGACGCAGCACCTCAAGCCCACCGACCCGCTCACGAGCGACGGCTACGAACTGCCGTACCAGTTGCCGCGCAACCTCGAAGAAGGTCTCACGTTGATGGCCGCGTGCGAGCCGCTCAACTCGATGCTGGGCGAGAAGTTCGTCAAGGCCTACCTGGCACTGAAGGAAACCGAATACGAAGCGTTCTTCCGCGTGATCAGTTCGTGGGAACGCAAACATCTGCTGCTGCACGTCTAACGCGACGCGCAGACACATTGGAGGCAACATGACTTACCGGACAGAAGAATCGGCATGGGTACAGGTGGCACCTGCCGCCCCCGTGGCGGGCGCGCAGGTCGCCCAGCAACGCAGCACCGCGGAATATCGTGCGCTCGACGCGGCGCATCATATCCATCCGTTCTCGGACATGGGTTCGCTGAATCGCTCGGGCAGCCGCGTCATCGTGAAGGCGCAGGGCGTTTATCTGTGGGACTCCGAAGGCAACAAGATCATCGACGGCATGGCCGGGTTGTGGTGCGTGAACGTGGGATACGGCCGCAAGGAACTGGCGGAAGCGGCCTACCGGCAGATGCAGGAGCTGCCCTACTACAACACGTTCTTCAAGACCACGCACCCGCCCGTCATCGAGCTTTCCGCGCTACTGGCGGAAATCACGCCGGCACCGTTCACGCACTTCTTCTACTGCAACAGCGGATCGGAAGGCAACGACACGGTGCTGCGCACGGTGCATCAATACTGGATCACGCAAGGCAAGCCTTCGAAGAAGTACGTCATCTCGCGCAAGAACGCCTATCACGGTTCCACGATTGCGGGCGCCACGCTGGGCGGCATGGGCTACATGCACGAACAGATGCCTTCGAAAGTCGAGCACATCGTTCACATCGACCAGCCCTACTACTTCGGCGAAGCCGAGGCCGGCATGACACCCGAGGCGTTCGGCCTGGCACGCGCGCAGCAGCTCGAAGCGAAGATTCTCGAGCTGGGTGCGGAAAACGTGGCCGCATTCATCGGTGAGCCTTTCCAGGGGGCCGGCGGCGTGATCTTCCCGCCCTCCACGTATTGGCCGGAGATCCAGCGCATCTGCCGCAAGTACGACATCCTGCTCGCGGCCGATGAAGTGATCGGCGGGTTCGGGCGCACCGGCGAATGGTTCGCACACCAGCATTTCGGTTTCGAGCCGGACCTCATCACCTTGGCCAAGGGTCTCACGAGCGGCTACATCCCGATGGGCGCGGTGGGTCTGCACGAGCGCGTTGCGAAGGCGATCATCGAGCACGGCGAGTTCAACCACGGGCTCACGTATTCGGGCCATCCGGTTGCTGCTGCCGTGGCACTGGCGAATCTCAAACTGCTGCGCGACGGCAAGATCGTGGAGCGCGTGAAGAACGATACGGGCCCGTACTTCCAGCAACTGCTGCGCGAAACGTTCGCGGGTCATCCGTTGATCGGCGAGATTGCGGGCGCGGGTCTCGTTGCCGGGTTGCAGCTTGCCGAAGATCCGAAGACGCGCAAGCGCTTCGAAAACGGCGGCGACGTAGGCACGCTTTGCCGCGACTTCTGCTTCAACGGCAACCTCATCATGCGAGCCACCGGCGACCGGATGCTGCTTTCGCCGCCCCTCGTCATCACGAGGCAGGAAATCGACGAACTCGTGTCGAAGGCGAAGATGGCCGTCGACGCAACGGCGCAACAACTGGGTCTTTCGTAACTGCCACACCTTCGGACGGCGGCCTATGGGGTGCACCGCGGGGGTGTACCGGGGCGAGCCGCCGTCCGGCTCTCACCTTCAGGGGAATAACCATGCGTGTTTGTCATCTTCGTCATGCAGTCGCAAGTGCGGCGGTTCTCGTGTTCGGCGGTCTCGCGGCGTTTTCGAGTCCGGCGGTGCAGGCGGCCGACACCGAGTTGAACGTCTATAACTGGTCCGACTACATCGCGAAGGACACGATTCCGAACTTCGAGAAGCAAAGCGGCGTCAAGGTCAAGTACGACAACTACGACAGCGACGACACGCTGCAGGCCAAGCTGCTTGCAGGCAGCTCGGGTTACGACATCGTGGTGCCCACGTCGAACTACATGGCCAAGCAGATCCAGGCCGGCGTGTACCAAAAGCTCGACAAATCGAAGATTCCGAATCTGGCCAACCTCGACCCCGTGTTGATGAAGATGATTTCCGACGCCGACCCGGGCAACCAGTACGGCGTGCCCTGGGCGTACGGCACCGACGGCGTGGGCTACAACGTGCAGGCCGTCAAGAAGGCGCTGGGCGACAACGCGCCCGTGGACAGCTGGGCGCTGGTGCTCGATCCGCAATACCTCTCCAAGCTGAAGGGCTGCGGCGTGTCGTTCCTCGATCAGGCCGTGGACGTGTTCGCCGCCACGCTGCAATACATGCACAAGGACCCGAACAGCACGAACCCTGCGGACTACCAGGCAGCGTTCCAGGTGCTCAAGCAGGTTCGCCCGTACATCACGCAGTTCAACTCGTCGGGCTATATCAACGACCTCGTGAACAACGACGTCTGCGTGGCGCTGGGCTGGTCCGGCGACGTCGGCATTGCGCGCCGCCGTGCAGAAGAAGCCAAGCGTTCGTATGAGATCAAGTTCTCGAACCCGAAAGAAGGCGGCCTGCTGTGGTTCGACGTCATGGTGATTCCGAAGGATGCGCCGCATCCTGAAGCGGCCATGAAGTGGATCAACTACATCGAAGACCCGAAGGTCAACGCCGCGATCACGAACGAAGTGTTCTACCCCACCGCGAATCGCGCGGCTCGCCAGTTCGTCGTGCCCGCCGTCGCGCAGGACACCACGGTTTACCCGTCCGAAGACGTGCTGAAGAAAATGACGCTGATGCGGCCGATGCCGGCAGACATCCTGCGTCTTGAAAACCGTCTCTGGGCTCAGCTGAAGACCGGTCACTAACCCGACGCACAACACCGTCCACGTTTGCGGGAAAGGCGTCGCTCGACACCTCTTCCGCGCGAAGTCAGCAATCCGGCAGTTCGGCAGCGCGCGTGCGAACGCGCGCGGTCTCCCCGATTACCGCAGCAGTCCCCCCTGCGAATCGCCGTGCGCGCCTCGTGTGGGAGCACTCGCGCCTGCGATTGCGCAGGTCCAGCAAGGAAGGAATGGTTACATCATGAAATCGACGCCTTCAGTCAATGCCGCACAGATGGCGCGCCCGCCCGCGGCGGGGCAAACGAAAACCGACGAGTTCGTGCGCATCGAAAACGTCGTCAAGAAATTCGGCGACAGCACCGCCGTGGACAACGTGAGCCTCAGCATCGCGAAGAACGAGCTGTTTGCGCTGCTCGGCAGTTCCGGCTGCGGCAAGTCCACGTTGCTGCGCATGCTCGCCGGACTGGAGACGGCCACCTCCGGCCGCATCTTCGTGGACGGCGAAGACCTCGCCACGCTCCCGCCGTACCGCAGGCCCGTGAACATGATGTTCCAGTCGTACGCGCTCTTTCCGCACATGACGGTGGAAGCGAACGTCGCGTTCGGCCTCAAGCAGGAAGGCACGCCGAAGAACGAGATCCGCGATCGCGTAGCCGACGTGCTGAACCTCGTGCAGATGAGCCGCTACGCACAACGCAAGCCGCATCAGCTTTCCGGTGGTCAGCAGCAACGTGTGGCGCTGGCGCGCTCGCTCGTGAAGCGCCCCAAGCTGCTCCTGCTCGACGAACCGATGTCCGCACTCGACAAGAAGATTCGCCAGAAGACGCAGCTCGAACTCGTGAACATCATCGAGAAAGTGGACGTGACCTGTGTGATGGTCACGCACGACCAGGAAGAAGCCATGACGATGGCAAGCCGCCTCGCCGTGATGAGCGAAGGCCGCATCGTGCAGATCGGTACGCCTAACCAGGTGTACGAGTTTCCGAACAGCCGCTTCTCCGCGGAATTCATCGGCTCGACCAATCTCTTCGAAGGTGTGGTGGTGGAAGACGAGCCCGATCACATCTTCGTGGAAAGCGAAGACCTGGAAGCGCGCATGTATGTGAGCCACGGCGTGACCGGTCCGCTCGGCATGCCGGTGGGCATTTCCGTGCGGCCCGAGCGTGTGCGCGTCACGCGCGAGCGGCCCTCTGCGCCGCATAACTGGGCGCGCGGCGTGGTAACGGATGTTGCGTACATGGGCAGCTATTCGCTCTACCACGTGCGCCTTCCGAGCGGCAAAGTCGTGGTCTCGAATCTCTCCAGCTCGCACCTCATGCAAGACGGTGCGCCCGACTACAACGACGACGTGTTCGTCTCCTGGTCGCCGGCTAGCGGCGTGGTGCTGACGCAATGAGAAACCCTGCCTCCCCCTCCTTGCCGGTGGTGAACGGCAGCGCCGCGTCGGTGCGCGCCACGCTGGCACGCGCGTTTTCGCGCTTCATTCCATCCGGACGCTCCACGGTAATCGGTGTGCCGTTCGTATGGCTCGTGGTGTTCTTCGCGTTGCCGTTCGTGCTGGTGCTGAAGATCAGCTTCGCCGACCAGATGATGAGCATTCCGCCCTACACGGCCTTGATGAGCGTGAAGGACGGCATGGTGCACTTCGCATTGCAGCTCGGGCACTACGCGTTCCTGCTGCAGGACAGCCTCTACATCGCCACCTACATCAGCTCGCTGAAGATGGCAGCCGTATCCACGCTGCTGTGCCTGTTGATCGGCTACCCCATTTCGTACTACATCGCACGTTCGGCCCCGGCCACGCGCAACATTCTGATGATGGGCGTGATGCTGCCGTTCTGGACGTCGTTCCTGATTCGCGTCTACGCCTGGATCGGCATCCTGAAAGACGACGGGCTGCTCAATCACGCGCTCATGGCCATCGGCCTCATCCATAACCCGCTGCGGCTTTATCACAGCGACGCGGGCGTCTATATCGGCATGGTGTATTCGTATCTGCCGTTCATGGTGATGCCGCTCTACGCGCACCTCGTGAAGATGGACCTCACGCTGCTGGAAGCCGCCTACGACCTGGGCGCGAAGCCGTGGGTAGCATTCACGCGCATCACGTTGCCGCTTTCGAAGAACGGCATCATCGCGGGCAGCCTGCTCGTGTTCATTCCCGCGGTGGGCGAGTACGTGATTCCCGAGTTACTGGGCGGCGCGGACACGCTGATGCTGGGCCGTGTGATGTGGGACGAGTTCTTCAACAACATGGACTGGCCCATGGCTTCCGCGGTAACGGTCGCAATGGTCATGCTGCTGCTCGTACCGATGGCGGTCTTTCAGTATTACCAGGTCAAAGAACTGGGAGACGCGAAATGATCAAGCCCAACAAGACGCTTTCCGTAGGCGTGCTCTCGCTCGGCTTCCTGTTTCTGTACATCCCGATCATCAGCCTCGTCGTCTACTCGTTCAACGAATCGAAGCTCGTGACGGTGTGGTCGGGCTTTTCGTTCAAGTGGTACGCGGCACTGCTTCAGGATGACGAACTACTTTCGGCCGCGTGGCTCTCGCTCAAGATCGGCCTGATGACGGCCTTCGCTTCGGTGGTGATCGGCACGTGGGCCGGGTTCGTGCTGGCGCGCTTCGGGCGCTTTCGCGGCTTCACGCTGTACACCGCGATGATCAACGCCCCGCTCGTGATTCCCGAAGTGATTCAGGGCATCTCGCTGCTGCTGCTCTTCGTGGCGATGGAGCAGATCTTGGGCTGGCCCAAGGGACGCGGCGTCTTCACGATGTGGATCGGTCACGTCATGTTGTGCGTTTCGTATGTGGCGATCATCGTGCAGTCGCGCGTGAAGGAACTGAACAAGTCGCTGGAAGAGGCCGCGCTCGATCTGGGTGCCACGCCGCTCAAGGTGTTCTTCGTGATCACCTTGCCGCTGATCTCGCAGGCATTGATCTCGGGCTGGCTGCTCTCGTTCACGCTTTCCATCGACGACCTCGTGCTCTCCGCGTTTCTCTCCGGGCCCGGCTCCACCACGCTGCCGCTCGTCGTGTTCTCGCGCGTGCGCCTCGGCCTGAATCCTGAAATGAACGCGCTCGCCACACTCTTCATTACGGCCGTGACGGTCGGCGTCATCGTCGTGAACCAGTTCATGGTGGTACGCGAGCGGCGTCGTCTGCGCGACATGCAGATGGCTTTTTCGCAACCCTCGCATTCGGATACGTCCGACACCGATTCGCCGCAACCCCGAACCGCCGCCGCGCGCAAAACGCTCGGCACGGCCTGAAGCAGACGCCACACGCATTGAAGCCGAAGTGATCCGCCATACGACCGACGATAAGGAGAATCCTGATGAGAAAGAAGCTAATCTGTCTGCTCGTGGCCGGGGCGTTGCCCGGCATCGCATTCGCAGACTCCACAAGCGCGCAGATCAAGGCCCTGCAGGCGCAGTTGAACGCGCTGCAAAAGGAAGTGAAGGACCTGAAGTCGCAACTGGCCACGAAGCCGGCGGCCGGCGCGGCCACTGCGGCCGAGCCCGCGCCGGTCGATATCTCGTCGCCGGACTATGGCAAGGCTCGCGCCACGCTGACGAACGACGAAGTAACGGAAATGAAGCAGCAGATCGCAAACCAGCAGCTCAAGGTGGACTCACTCACCGACGCTGCGAACACGGGGCCGATCGCGGGTCTTTCCGTTACGGGCTACATCGACCCGACCTACGTGTATAACCGCGCGCCGGGCACGTCGTCGTTCCTGTTCGCCAATCACGAGAGCGCCTACAACTACTTCAACAGCACGTTCGGCGACCTCTATCTCGACATCAAGAAGACCTTTGGCGTAGGCCCGATGGCGCCGTCCGCCGAAATCACCTTGATGCCGAACCGCGGCAACGGCATCACGCTGCTCACCAACGAGCACGGCAACATCGGCAACAACATCCTCAACACGGCGGTGGTGAACGTGCCGCTCACCGCGAGCACCACGCTCGTGGCGGGCTTGATTCCGAGCTTCGGCGGCTATGAGGTGCAGCAGTCGAACCAGATGCTCACGCTCACGCATAACCTGCTGTACGACTTCTCGGATCCGGGCAGCTACATCGGTATCGGCGCGAACTACACGTCGGGCAACTGGGCGTGGAAGTTCTTCCTCGGCAACGAGCAGTACCGCACGTATGGTTCCGTTACGCAGACGGGCACGAACGCGTTCGGCGAACCGATCACGACCAGCAACAAGATTCCGACCTTCACGGCGCGTGCGGACTACACGTGGTCGAGCGCGCTGGATATCGGCGGGTCGTTCAATTTCGGGCGGCAGACGTTGTCGGCATCGGCCGCTACGGACTCCAATGGCAATCCGATTCCTGTGACCTACGGCCCCGGCGGCCAGGCCTCAAGCTCGGCCGGCTACTACGTCTTCGGCGAACTCGATGCAACCTACACGCTCGCAGACGTTCAGTACAACGCGGAAATCGACTACGGTCAGCAGCAACGCGCCGCCTTCAACGGCGGCAACGCGCAATGGTACGGTCTCTCGCTGCTCGCGCACCGCAAGTTCAACATGCCGGGCTTGGGACGCATGGGTGCTACGGCGCGTTACGACCTGCTCGTGGATAGCAAGAACGGCGGCGGTGGCGGCGGCATCGTGCTAGCTGGCAACGGCATGGACAGCGCCAACGGCTTCGGCATCGGTGCCGACTGCCTGGCTGCATCGAAGGCCAATGGCGGCCTCGGCTTCGAGTGCAAGGGTGCAAACCGCCAGGACGTAGCGCTGGACCTGCTGTTCTATCCGACCCAGCAGATCACGGTGAAGGTCGAATATCGCCACGACTGGGCCAACAAGAACGTGTTCCTGCGCAACGACGGTTCGTACACGAAGAGCAACGACCTGATCGCCACGCAGTTCATCTACTCGTTCTGATCGCTCCGATGTCTCGCGTTGTAGTTTGACCTGTAGCTGAATCGCGGCGCCGCACCTCTGCGGCGCCGCGCCCTCTTTCGCATCGTCCCTCATGCTCCCATTCTGCAATCAGCCTCACGCCGCGTCGTATTACGCGGCCACCGTCAACGACACCACGCGCTACCCGTCACTCGAAGGGTCTATCGATGCCGACGTTTGCGTGATCGGCGCCGGCCTCACGGGCGTGTCGGCCGCACTCAATCTCGCCGAACGCGGCTATTCCGTGGCCGTGCTGGAAGCGTCGAAAGTCGGATGGGCCGCGAGCGGGCGCAACGGCGGGCAAATGATCGGCGGCTTCGCCTGCGATATCGACACGTTCGCGCAGTACATGAACGAAGGCGAAGTGCGGCAGATCTGGGACATGGGGCTCGAAACGCTCGCCATCGTGAAAGAGCGCGTCGCGAAGCACAACATCGACTGTGCGCTGATGCCGGGTTACCTCACGGCCGCCAACAAGCCGCGCGATGTGCTCGCCTTGCAGCATTGGCGCGACGAAGCAGCCCGGCGCTTCGGCTACGAGGGCTTCCGTTACGTCGAAGCCAGCGAGATGGGTACCTATGTGCAGTCTTCGCGTTACCTCGGCGGCCTGTTCGATCCCGACAGCGGCCACCTGCACCCGCTCAATTACACGCTGGGCCTTGCGCGCGCGGCCGCGCAAAACGGTGTGCGCCTCTTCGAAGACAGTTGCGTGACGCGCCTCGTCAACGCGAACGGCGGGCATGTGGTGGAGACCGCGCGCGGTTCGGTTCGCGCGAAGTTCGTCGTGCTCGCGTGCAACACCTACCTCGGTGCGCTTGCGCCCGACGTGGCACGCAAGATCATGCCCGTCGGCACCTACGTCATCGCAACAGAGCCGCTCGGCGACGCCCGCGCCCAGGCACTGATGCCCGCGCAGGCTGCCGTATGCGACAGCCGTTTCGTGCTCGACTACTTCCGCCCCGCGCCGGACACGCGGCTGCTGTGGGGCGGCAAGGTCAGCTACTCGACGCTTGCGCCGCGCAACCTGGGCGAAG
This sequence comes from Paraburkholderia kururiensis, assembly GCF_034424375.1. Taxonomy (NCBI): domain Bacteria; kingdom Pseudomonadati; phylum Pseudomonadota; class Betaproteobacteria; order Burkholderiales; family Burkholderiaceae; genus Paraburkholderia; species Paraburkholderia kururiensis. The sequence continues at coordinate 703,082 of NZ_CP139965.1, forward strand.
CCATGCGCCGCGATATGCTCAAGACTTTTCCGCAACTGGCCAACGTGAAGATCGATTACGCGTGGGGCGGCTTCGTGGATATCACGATGAACCGCGCGCCGCACTTCGGGCGCATCGCGCCCACCGTCTATTTCGCGCAGGGCTTTTCCGGCCACGGCGTCAACACGACAGGGCTTGCCGGCAAGCTGATTGCGGAAGCTATCCACGGACAGGCGAGCCGTTTCGACCTGTTCGGCAAGATTCGTCATCGCGACTTTCCGGGCGGCAGCGCGCTGCGCACGCCGGCCCTCGTGCTCGCGATGGCGTGGTATCGAATGAAGGATTGGCTCGGATGACCTCAAGCCTTGACGCGCGCGCCGATGCGCTCGCGCGAAACTCCTGGTACGAAGCCAGCGTGCCGCGCGGTGCCGACGACCCCATGCTGGAAGGCACCGTCGATGCCGACGTGTGCGTGATCGGCGCCGGCTACGCCGGGCTTTCCGTCGCACTCGAATGCCGCGAACGCGGCCTCACGGTGGCCGTGGTGGACGCGCATCACGCGGGCTGGGGCGCATCGGGCCGCAACGGCGGCCAAATGCTGACCGGCTTCGCGAAAGACGAAGTGATGGAGCAGCAGTTGGGCGCAGACGGCATGCGTGCGGCGTGGGCCATGTCGGTGGAAGGCGTGGCGCTCGTGCGCGAGCGCATTGAACGCTATGGCATCGAATGCGAGTTCACGCCGGGCTACGTCACCGTCGCAACGAAGTCGAAGCGCGTGCCGGACCTGCGCCACTGGATGGAGGCGGCCACCACGCGCTGGGGCTACAGCGGATTGCAGTGGCTCGACAGCAACGAGGTGCAGCGGTACGTTTCGTCGCCGCGCTACCTGGCCGGCGTCTACGATTCGTTCTCCGGGCATCTGCATCCGCTCAAGTATTGCCTGGGCCTCGCCGCGGCAGCGAGACGCGAGGGCGCGCTGCTGTTCGCTCATTCACCCGTGCTGGAAGTGGTGCGCGGCGCGAAGCCCGTGGTGCGCACCGCAACGGGCGAAGTGCGCTGCCGCTTCGTGGTGGCCTGCTGCAACGCGGCGCCGGGCGGTGTGCTGCCGTCGTCCATCGCCGCGCGCATTGCGCCGATAGCGTCGTACATCGTCGCCACGGAACCCCTCGGCAAGGCACGCGCCGATGCATTGATCCCCAGCCGCGCGGCGATTTGCGACAACAACTTCTTTCTGGATTACTTCCGGCTCTCGGCAGATCATCGCCTGCTGTTCGGCGGCCGCGCGAGTTCCGTTGCCGCGTCGCCCACGCAACTGGCCGAGGCTATTCGCAAGCGCATGGTGAGCGTGTTCCCATCACTGGAGGACACAAAAGTGCAGCACACGTGGGGCGGTTTCGTCGACGTCACACGTAACCGTGCACCGGACTTCGGCGCCATCGACGCGAATTACTTCTACGTGCAGGGCTTTTCAGGGCACGGCGTGGCGCTCACGGGCATAGCGGGGCGCGTCGTCACGCAGGCTATCGTCGGGCAACGCGCCGCGTTCGACCTGTTCGCGCAGATCAAACACGCGCGCTTTCCAGGCGGGCCAGCGTGGCGACAGCCGGCGCTCGAACTCGGCATGCTGTATTACCGGGTGAGGGAGTGGTTGTAGCGCTACGGCCGTGCTGCTCCTCACGCAGCAGCACGGCAACACAACTGCCCTGCGTGCAGCAACCCGACAACGGTTCCTTGACCGCTTCAACGCTTCGCCAGCACACCACTGGCACGCCACGCCTTGCGCAAGGGCGCAAAACGCACGGCATGGCATAGCCAGTGCTAGAAGAGCGGACCTGCAGGTACATCGCCTGCCCTACCTGTTCACCTGACCGGTCCGCCTATGAACCAGCTCACTCAACCTGCGCCTTTTCCCGCCACGTCTGCAGTCGACTACGAATCACTCGCCGCGCGCTTTCGCCCCATCTTCAAGCGAATTGCCGAAGGCGCCCTTCAGCGCGAACGCACGCGCGCGCTGCCGTACGAGCAGATCGGCTGGCTGAAGGCCGCCGGCTTCGGCGCCGTGCGCGTGCCGCTCGAATACGGCGGCGGCGGCGCTTCGCTGCCTCAACTTGCGCGCTTGCTGATCGAACTCGCCGAAGCGGACTCCGCGTTGCCGCAGGCGCTACGCGGCCATTTCGCATTTGTGGAAGACCGGCTGAACGCCGCGCCTGGCGCGAGCCGCGACGCATGGCTCGAACGCTTCGTGGCGGGCGACCTCGTGGGCAACGCATGGACCGAAGTGGGCGACGTGAAGATCGGCGACGTCATCACGCGCGTTTCGCGAGACGGCGACCGCTGGGTGGTGAACGGTCGCAAGTACTACAGCACAGGCAGCATCTTCGCGGACTGGATCGACGTCTATGCACGCCGCGACGACGGCCTCGACGTGATCGCCGCGGTGAGCACGCATCAGCCCGGCGTGGGGCACCGCGACGACTGGGACGGCTTCGGTCAACGCACCACAGGCAGCGGCACGTCGACCTTCGAAAACGCCGTGGTGGAAGAAGCGCACATCATCGACTTTGCCACGCGCTTCAAGTACCAGACAGCCTTCTATCAGCTCGTGCTGATTGCGGTAATCGCGGGCACGGGGCGCGCAATCGTGCGCGACGTGGCGGAGGAAGTGCGCAACCGCAAGCGCGTCTATAGCCACGGCAATGCCGCCGCCGTGCGCGACGACGCGCAGGTGCAGCAGGTGGTGGGCGAGATAGCCGCGCGTGTCTACGCGGCCGAGGCCACCGCCTGGCGCGCAGCGGAAGCCGTGCAGCGCGCCTACGACACGCACTTCGGCGAAGATCGCGAGGCCGAGCACGACGCCAACGTTCACGCAGAACTGGAAACGGCGAAAGCGCAGGTCGCCGTGGCGCAACTGGTCTTGCCCGCAGCCACGGACCTCTTCAACGCACTCGGCGCCTCAGGCACGAGCGAGCAGAAGCTGCTGGATCGACACTGGCGCAACGCGCGAACGGCCGCGTCGCACAATCCGCTCATCTACAAGGAGCGAATCATCGGCAACTGGGAAATCAACGGCACCGAGCCGCCTTACGTCTGGCAGATCGGCGCAGGCAAGCCCGCACAGGAGCAACGCGCCGCCGGTTGAATGCGACGCGCACGCGGCACATGTTGCCGCGTGCTATCTCAACGCGTCGATCTGACCCGCGCGAATGAGCCGCGCACGCAGCACGTTGCGGCTGATGCCGAGCAACCGTGCTGCCTGCACCTGATTCCGACGGCTGTAGTCGAACGCCACGCGCATGACCATGTTCTCGATACGCTCGAACAGTCCGCCGTTTTCGTCTTTGTCTTCGCCTTCGCGGAACAGCGCACGAAGCACCGCTTCCAGCGCATGCTCCGCACTCGTCACCGGCTCGGGTTCGCGTTCGGGCTCGATGCTGCGTACGCATGGCACGTCGAGCGACGGCAGGTGCAAATCCGCTTCACTCAGGCTGTCGCGCCGGCAAACGAGCAGCGCGTGATGAACCACGTTTTCGAGTTCGCGAATATTGCCGGGCCAACCGTACGCACTGAGCTTGCGTTGCGCGGCTTCGTCCAGTTCGCGTGCGCCGTACCCGAGCCGCTCGCGATAGGTGCGCATGAAGTGCTGCGCGAGCGGAAGAATGTCGCCGGGCCGTTCGCGCAATGCGGGCACCGCAAGCTGCACGACATTGAGACGGTAATAAAGGTCTTCGCGAAAACGGCCGGCTGCCACCGCATCTCGCAAATGCACGTTGGTGGCGGCCACCACGCGCACGTCGACAGGAATGCTCGTGCGCGAACCCAGCCGCACGATCTCGCGCTCCTGCAGCACGCGCAGCAGTTTCACCTGCATGGGCAAGGGCAAATCGCCGATCTCGTCGAGAAACAGCGTGCCGCCCTGCGCCGCCTCGAACCACCCGGGCTTCGCGGAAAGCGCGCCCGTGAACGCGCCCCTTTCATGTCCAAACAGTTCGCTTTCCACGAGCGACTCGGAAAACGCACCGCAATTCACGGCGACAAACGGCGCATCGCGCCGATGGCTCAGATGATGAACGTGACGCGCCACGAGTTCCTTACCCGTACCTGTCTCGCCGACGATCAGCACGCTGGCGTCACTGGGTGCGATCAACTGGATACGCTCCAGCAACGCGAGCGAGCGCGGATCGGCAAACACCTGTGCGGTGGCACGCAGCGAAGCGGAGGTCGGGCTCGCATGCAGCGAGCGCCTCTCGGGCATCGCGATGACCGACGGTGACGTGTGAGGCGCAGCTTCGTGCCGGCGATGTGCGAGGTAGTGGACGGACGGATTCATGGCCTGGGTCTGTCGTCTATCGGAGGAGCATGGGCCGCTGCGTCGCTTCTATTGCGCGCGCATGCCGGGCAGATCATTCTGAACAAATCGCGGCGCCGGCAAGCGATTTTGTTTCCATAACCAAAGTCGGATTGCTGCTATGGCAGCACGACTCGTCTTTTTGCGCCGAGGTACGACGTCCTTACGCCGCCGCAAGCATCGCGTCATGTCGCAGCAGCAGCGCTGCTCATGACGCAGCAGTCGCGCAGCGGCGCTGCTTGCCTGCGTTCATCACCCAGGCGCATAACCAATTCGCGGCACACGATATAGGCAGCGCGATGCGCTCCAGGCCTTGCCGGAGCGACACGGCGCGCCGCTCGCACGTGCCGCAAATCTTTCGTGCCGGCGTTGGCATGCTCCTCGCATAGTGATCCTGACGAACCATCACCGTCTTGCGATGAGAGGACACAGCCGTATGAGCAGGAAACTGAAAATCGTCGGGGTATCGGGCAGTGTGCGTCGGCCGTCGCGCACGCATGTGCTGGTGGAACATCTGGTGACTAAGATTGCAACGGGTCGGGATGCAGACACGCATCTTGTCGAGCTTGCCGAAATCGCACCTCGCCTCGTCGCAACACTCGCGCGCGAGGAATTGCCGGCCGACGTACGGGCTCATATCGACGCCATCGAGTCGGCGGATCTGCTCGTCGTGGGGAGTCCCGTTTATCGCGCCTCGTTTACCGGGCTCTTCAAGCATCTGTTCGACCTCGTGCATCACGAAGCGTTGATCGACGTGCCTGTGCTGCTCGCCGCAACAGGCGGCAGCGAACGGCATGCACTCGTGATCGACCATCAGTTGCGTCCGCTCTTCAGCTTCTTCCAGGCGCGCACCTTGCCCGTCGGCGTCTATGCGTCGGAACGCGATTTCGAGGGCTACGCCGTTGCCGGCGATGCTCTGCGCGAACGTCTCGCGCTCGCCGTTTCGCGGGCATTGCCCTCTATACAGCAACGGTCGCCGCTGAGCCACGCGGGTTCCTTCCCTACGCATTCATCCGCGCAAGCCGTCACGGCCGCCGCGTGAATTCCCCTCTTCTTTCTCTCACGAGGATTTTCCGATGACTGAAACCGTTTCCCGCGACGACGCCGTCAAATTCGCCTACTGGGTGCCCAACGTAAGCGGCGGGCTCGTTGTGAGCACCATCCCGCAACGCACGGACTGGAGCCTCGAATACAACCAGAAGCTTGCACGCGTGGCAGAAGACGCCGGCTTCGAATATGCGCTGAGCCAGATTCGCTTCACGGCAGGCTACGGCGCCGAATACCAGCACGAATCCGTGTCGTTCAGTCAGGCGCTCTTGCAGGCCACGACAAAGCTCAAGGTGCTCGCCGCCATCCTCCCAGGACCGTGGCATCCGGCCGTGGTGGCCAAGCAGATTGCCACCATCGACCACATCTCGAATGGCCGCATTGCGATCAACGTGGTGAGCGGCTGGTTCAAGGGCGAGTTCACGGCGATCGGCGAACCGTGGCTCGAACACGACGAGCGCTATCGGCGCTCCAACGAATTCATTCGTGCCTTGAAGGGCATCTGGACACAAGACCGCTTCACGTTCAAGGGCGACTTCTATCGCTTCAACGAATACACGCTGAGCCCGAAGCCCGTTCAAAAGCCGCATCCCGAGATCTTTCAGGGCGGCAGTTCGCGTGCCGCGCGCGATAACGCAGCGAGCGTCTCGGACTGGTACTTCACGAACGGCAACACAGTCGAAAACCTGAAAGCGCAAATCGACGACATTCAAAGCAAGGCCGAGAAGAACGGACACAAGGTGCGCATTGGCGTGAACGCCTTCGTCATTGCACGCGATACCGAGGAAGAAGCGAAGGCCGTGCTGGACGACATCATCCGGCACGCGCACGTGGAAGCGGTGCATGCATTCGGCGATGCCGTGAAAGAGGCGGGCCAGGCGTCGCCCGAAGGCGAAGGGAACTGGGCCAAGTCGACCTTCGAAGATCTCGTGCAGTACAACGACGGCTTCCGCACGAATCTGATCGGCACGCCGCAGCAGATTGCCGAGCGTATCGTCGAGCTGAAGTCCGTGGGCGTCGACCTCGTGCTTGCCGGCTTCCTGCATTTCATCGAGGAAGTGGAGTACTTCGGCAAAAAGGTGCTGCCGCTCGTGCGTGAACTCGAGGCGGCACGCGAGGCGAAGGCGGCATGAACGCGGCGGCAACGCATACCGCGGACGCCTCGCTGCTTGCGCTCGAACGCGTTTCGCTGTCGTTCGATGGTGTGCGTGCCATCGTCGATCTGAGCTTCGACGTGTCGGCCGGCGCCATCTGCTCGCTGATCGGTCCGAACGGCGCAGGAAAGAGTTCGCTGCTGAACGTGATCAACGGCGTGTACGCGCCGCAGCACGGCTCCATACGCTTCGCAGGACGAAGCTACGCGCGGATGAACGCCTATCACGCGGCGCATGCGGGCATTGCGCGAACGTTCCAGAACATCGCGCTGTTTCGGCGGATGAGCGTGCTCGACAACGTGCTGACCGGGCGCAGCCTGCACCGGCACAGCACGTGGTTCGAGCAGACCTTCGGCGTGGGGCGCGCGCGGCGCGACGAAGCAGCGCAACGCGAACGCGCGGATAGCGTGCTCGATGCACTCGATCTCGCGCGTTACCGCAGCACGCCCGTCGGCACGCTGCCTTACGGATTGCAGAAGCGCGTGGAGCTGGCGCGCGCACTCGCCGCCGAACCACGGCTCCTGTTGCTCGACGAGCCGATGGCCGGCATGAACGCCGCTGAGAAGGCCGAGATGGCCGGCTTCATCGCGGATGCGAACGCGCGCCTCGGCGTAACGGTCGTGCTGATCGAGCACGACATCGGCGTGGTGATGGACATTTCCAGCCACGTGGTGGTGCTCGATTACGGCAAGAAGATCGCAGACGGCACACCCGACGAGGTGCGCGCAGACCCCGCGGTACTGGCCGCCTATCTCGGCACACGCCGCTGAACAATGGACTGAATCCATGGATTTCTTTTTCGAAGTGCTGGTGGGCGGCCTGCTTGCCGGCGTCATGTATTCGCTCGTGGCGATCGGCTTCGTGCTGATCTACAAGGCCTCGGGCGTCTTCAACTACGCGCAGGGCGCGCTGGTGCTCTTCGGCGCGCTGACGTTCGTGAGCCTCGTCGAGCGGCACGTGGCCCCGTGGCTCGCGTTCACGATCACACTCGCCGCGCTCGTTGCGATTGCGCTTGCCGTTGGGCGCTTCGTATTGCGGCCGCTCGTGAATCGACCGCCCATCGTGCTGTTCATGGCGACGCTCGGCTTGAGCTTCATTCTCGAAGGCGCGGCACAACTGTTCTGGGGCGCGCAGGTGCATGGGCTCGACATCGGCATCGACGACAAGCCGCTCGCGTTCGCGGGCGTGATGGTGAGCCAGTTCGATCTCTTTGCAGCCGCGACCGCAGGCGTGCTGGTCGCAGCGCTCGCGCTGCTCGCGCGATACACCCGCTTTGGGTTGTCGCTGCGCGCCGTGGCCGACGACCCGCTCGCGGCACTCGCTGTCGGCGTGAAGTTGCCGCGCGTGTGGGCCGTCGTCTGGGCGCTTGCGGGCTTTGCGAGCCTCGTGGCCGGGCTGTTGTGGGGCGCACGCCTGGGCGTGCAGTTCTCGCTCTCGCTCGTCGTGCTCAAGGCGTTGCCCGTGCTGATCATCGGCGGCTTTTCGTCGGTTGTCGGGGCGATCGTAGGCGGCCTGATCGTGGGCGGAGCCGAGAAGCTGGCCGAGGTCTATGTCGGCGCGCTGGTGGGCGGCGGCATCGAAAACTGGTTTCCTTATGTTCTCGCGATGCTGTGCCTGCTGGTGCGTCCTGTGGGACTCTTCGGCGAGCCGGCCGTTGAACGCGTGTGAGGCAAGCCATGTCTACCCGTCTTGCTCCCGCGCCTTCCGCCGCAACCCACCTGCGAAGCCAGCCCGTATGGACGCTTTTCGCAAGCCTCGCGACCGTGATCGTTCTATTCGGTCTGGTGCCCGCCTTCGCCAGCGAGTATTGGTTGACCGCCGTGCTCACGCCGTTTCTCGTGCTTTCCGCGGCGGCGCTCGGGCTCAATCTGGTCACGGGCTATGCGGGCCAACTCTCGCTCGGCTCCGCCGCATTCATGGCCGTGGGCGCCTACGCCACGTATAACCTGATCGTGCGCGTGCCAGGCCTGCCGTTGCCCCTCGCACTGCTGGGCGGCGGGCTCGTCACAGCCGCCGTGGGCACGCTGTTCGGCTTGTCTGCATTGCGCATCAAAGGCTTCTATCTGATCGTCTCGACGCTCGCCGCGCAATTCTTCGTTGAGTGGCTGTTCACGAAGGTCAGCTGGTTTTCCAACGACGATACGTCGGGCGTGCTCGCCGCCCCAAGACTCGCTATCGGCGGCTGGCGAATCGACACACCTGTGTCGCGCTATCTCTTCGTGCTGGGCACCGTGTCGCTGCTCTTCGCGTTCGGCGCACGGCTGGTACGCAGCGAACTGGGCCGGCGCTGGATGGCCGTGCGCGACATGGACACTGCCGCGAGCGTGATCGGCATTCCCGTCGCGGCGTCGCGCCTCTACGCCTTTGCGTTGAGTTCGTTTGTGATTGGCATTGCGGGCGCGCTGTGGGCATTCGTGTATCTGGGCACGGTGGAGCCGCACGGTTTCGATCTGAACCTGTCGTTTCAGGTGCTGTTCATCGTGATCATCGGCGGCATGGGGAGCGTGGGCGGCAACCTGCTGGGAGCCGCCTTCATCGTGCTGCTGCCCATCCTGCTCTCCAACGCCGCGAGCGCACTCGCCCATGTGGGCATAGAAGCCGGCCAATTGCAGAACCTGCAGAAGATCGTGCTGGGCACGTTGATCATCGTCTTCCTCGTGCGGGAACCCGAAGGGCTCGCGCGCCTCGTTCAGACCATCTTGCAGCGGCTTCGCCGGCGCTACTTCGCTTGAGCGGATCTCGCGATCGTACCCGTATTCATTTTCTTACGCACTTCCATTTCGATAAGGATCCCATAACAATGACCCAACCGACGCATCGACCCAGGCATTCGGCCCGCGCCAGGCTCTTTTCCGCGCTCGCCGCCGCCACGCTGGGAATGGCCCTTACGTTCAGCAACGCACCCTATGCGCAAGCCACCGGCGAACAGTACTTCCCGCTGCAAAGCTATCGCGTAGGACCGTATGCGGCAGGCGGCAGCGGCTTCTTCGGCGGCTTCATCGACTATTTGCAGCTCGTGAATGCACGCGACGGCGGCGTGAACGGCGTCAAGCTGACGTGGAGCGAGTGCGAAACCGAATACGTAGTGGAAAAGGGCGTGGAATGCTATGAGCGACTCAAGCATGGCCTGAACGGCGCGCCGGCCGCGGCCACCAACCCGCTTTCGGTGGGCATTGCGTACGCCACGCTGGACCGCTCGACGGCGGACCGTCTGCCGCTCATCACGATCAACCACGGTCGTACGGATTCCACCGACGGCGCCGTGTTCCCGTACGTCTTCCCGCTTCAGCTGAATCCGTACAGCGAGGTGTCGGCCATCATCAACTACATCGGCCAGCAGTCGGGCGGGCTGGGCGCATTGCAGGGCAAGAAGATCGTGGTGCTGTATCACGGCTCGCCCTATGGCCGCGAGACGATTCCGGTACTCGAGATTCTCGCGAAGAAATACGGCTTCTCGCTCACGCAAATCGAGGTGCCGCACCCCGGCAACGAGCAGGGCTCGCAATGGCTCACGATTCACCGCATCAACCCCGACTGGGTGATTCTGCGCGGCTGGGGCGTGATGAATCCCGTTGCGCTCAAGTCCGCGCAGAAGGTGGGGTACCCGGCCAACCACATCATCGGCAACATCTGGAGCAATTCCGAAGAAGACGTGCGGCCCGCCGGCGACGCGGCGAAGGGCTTTCTCTCCATCACCACGCACCCGTCGGGCACCGACTACCCCGTGCTCCAGTCCATCGACCAATACGTGATCAAGCGCGGCAACGGCAACCTCAAAGACCCAGCGCGGTTCGGCACCGTGTACTACAACCTCGGCGTGGTCAACGGCATCCTCAACGTCGAGGCGCTGCGTGTGGCACAGGCGCGCTTCGGCAACAAGCCGCTCACCGGCGAGCAGGTGCGTTGGGGGTTCGAGCATCTGAATCTCGATGACGCGCGACTCAAGCAGCTTGGCGCGTACGGGCTCGTGCAGCCGCTCAAGCTCTCGTGCGCGGACCACGAAGGCGGCGGCGCTGTGCGCTTTCAGCAGTGGGACGGCACGAAGTGGAACGTGGTGAGCGGCTGGGTGCAGGCGGACCGCGCGTTGCTGCGACCCATCATCGAAAAGTCCGCGAATGCCTACGCCAAGGAAAAAGGCATCACGCCGCGCGATTGCAGCAAGGACGTAGGTGCATGAGCGATACGCCCATCCTCGAGGTCGACGCCATTCGCGTGGCCTACGGCGGGCTCGCGCCCGTCGTGAACGGCGTGTCGTTGACCGTGCCGACAGGCGGATTCGTTGCGCTGCTGGGCGGCAATGGTGCAGGCAAGACCACGACGCTGAAGGCTATTTCGAATCTGATTCGTGCGGAGCGCGGCGCACTGGAAGCGGGGCGCATCGTCTATTGCGGCGCACCGATCGCGAATATCGACCCGTGGTCGCTCGCAGAACGCGGCCTGGTGCAGGTGCTGGAAGGGCGGCGCTGCTTCGCGCATCTCACCGTGGAAGAGAATCTGCGCATTGGCGCGTTCGTGCGCAAGCCGGACCGCCGCACGCTCGATTCCGAACTGGAACGCGTGTACGCCATTTTTCCGCGACTGAAGGAGCGACGCCATGCGCTGGCGGGGCACACGTCGGGCGGCGAACAGCAAATGGTGGCGCTGGGTCGCGCGCTAGTGGCGCGGCCATCGCTGATCCTGCTGGACGAGCCCTCGATGGGCCTTGCGCCACACGTCGTAGACGAGATATTCGACGTGGTGGCCGCGCTGAATCGGGACGACCACGTAAGCGTGCTTCTCGCAGAACAGAACGCAGCGGTCGCGCTACGGCACGCGCAATACGGGTACGTGCTGGAGAGCGGACACGTCGTGGCGCAAGGAGCCGCTGCTCAGCTGGCACGGTCGGACGCGCTTCGCGATGCGTATCTGGGTGGGGCCAAACGAGCGAGAGCGGACGCAGGTGTGGGGCTTCAGTGACGACTCGCGCAATCTCGTTTCCATGTATTCGAGATCTTCTTTCGATCAGGCCTCGTGTTCATGATCGCGCATCACGCTGCGCGCACGTGTGCCGTGTCATCCCGAAAAGAGGTGCCATGCGAAAATGAGTCCCGCTGCGTGAAGGGGGCCGACGAGTTTTGCTCGACAACCGAAGTGCCTGAAAAATGCACTCGTAGGGTCATTCGCGCGGCGCGTCTTCAACGATAAGCCGGATGACCGATCATGATGAACCTGATGCATTGGCGGCTGCTGTTGGCTGTGGCGGACGCCGGCTCGATCTCGAAGGCCGCTGCGCAGATCGGCGTGACGCAATCCGGCGCAAGCCAGGCCATCAGTCAACTGGAAGACATGCTGGGCGTGAAGGTGCTTCAGCGAGACCGGCGCAGCACCACCGTAACGGCGATCGGCGAGCAGGTGATCGAGCGGGCGCGACGCATGATCGCCGAATGGGAGTCCATCAAGTCGCTCGTCGATGCGTCACGCGGACTGCACGGCGGGCGAATCAGACTCGCCACTTTTCCTTCGATCTTTGCGAGCCTGTTGCCGAGCTTCCTGCAATCGTTTGGACAGCTGTATCCGGGCATTCAGGTCATTTCGCTCGAGGGCACCGACGAGGAAATCGAAGCCTGGCTTGCAGACGGGTCCATTGATGTCGGCATCGTTCTGGATGCCGGTCCCGAGCGTGATGCGCTGGTGCTTGGGCGCGATGCGTGGGTCGTGGCGGCACCGACTGGCCATCCGCTGGGGCGCCGGTCGAGCAGCATCGCGGTGTCGCTCGAAGAACTGGTGGACCAACCGTACGTGCTCGCCACAGGCGGGTGTCGTCGAAACAGCAAATGGCTGCTGGAAAGCGCGGGATTCGCGTTGTCCGATGTTCGCATCTGCGTGCGCGACTGGTCGACGGCGTTCAAGCTGATTCGCGAAGGCGTGGGTGTGTCGCTCGTTCCCGAATCGACGTTGCCCGATAAGCGAGAGGGGTTGCGTGTACTGAATCTGCGTACGCCGATGTACCGCGAGTTCGGCCTTGCGTGCTCCGAAGCCGGCCGCAACGCGCCCGCGATCCAGGCGTTGTTCGATCAGTTGCAACGAACCGCCGTGGCAGGCCGCCGGCCCGCGCGCGACATCTCGACGATGTCATAAGACGAGCTGATGCTGGCTCGCTCGAATTCTAATTTTGTGGAGCACAGGACAAGGCCATAGGATCGCTTGACCGGGACAGTCCGCCACGCGGCGACGCAAGCCGCCGACCATCGCGCCCTGCACCTCGATACGACCCACGATCCATTGCTATGAAACTCTATTTCGCTCCCAACGCGTGTTCGCTGTCGCCGCATATCGTCCTTCGCGAACTCGGTCTGCCGTTCGATCTTATTCGAGTCAACAGCAAAACGAAGCGCACATCCGAGGGTGGGGACTTCCTCGCGGTGAACCCGAAGGGCTACGTTGCTGCGCTCGTGCTCGACAACGGGGAAGTGCTCACCGAAGGCCCCGCGATACTTCAGTATCTGGCCGACCTGAAGCCTCAGTCGGGACTCGCGCCGCCGAGCGGAAGCTGGGAGCGCGTGCGGCTGCACGAGACGCTCAACTTCATCACCTCGGAAATTCATGCCGGCTGTAGTCCGCTGTTCAGTGCCGAAATTCCGGATGCGGTGAAAGGGCTTTTCAGGCAGAAGCTATGCAAACGCCTCGATACGGTCGGCGCCACGCTCTCACGGCAAGACTATCTGCTGGGCAGCTTTGGTGTGGCGGATGCTTATCTGTACACGGTGCTGTTGTGGCTGCCGCGATTCTCGATCGACATCGACGGCTGGCCGGCGCTCGCGCGCTTCATGGAACGCGTCGGCGCGCGAGAAGCGGTCAAGGCGGCAGTCGCCGCGGAAGAAGCGGCGCCCGACGCGTAGCGGTACCTATAGCAGCCGCAGCTTCCGGGCGATGAGAAGAGTGCTCATCGCACGCGGCTTGAGGTGTGGCGTAAGTGAGCGCTCACCGGGGCGCCATTAGCCTACCAAGCGGACGTTGCCCAACCCGTCACCCCATAGCCGCCCACTCGTCCCCTCCGCCCCTCACTGACCGTTAGTTGCGCGCATGTGCTCGGCAACCGCTTTGTAGTCGTAAGTGGGATAGAACTCGGTGCGATAGCCGCCCCACGCCGTGTTTTCGATGGCGCGATTCACCTCGCGCAAGCGGCTGGCGGGCACGCGCAGCGTGACGACCTGGCCCACGCCCATCATGACGTACCACGACACCACCTCGATGCCGGGCGGCGGAAACGTCTTGTAGAACCCCTGCTCGCGCAGTTGCTCGTTGATCTTCGGGAGTGGCTTCGACTCGTCGTGCCGCAGGAAGATGGTGAGCAGGAAGGTGTCGCCGGCGGGCTGCGCTGCGGACGCCGAATTGGCGGTAGACGCCGTTGCCGGCGACGGTGCCGTGGACGCCGAATCGGCACTCCACGCCGTGGACGGCGCAATCACCATGGACGCCGTCAAGGCGGCGGACAGCGTGGAAAGCAGGCTGCAACGGACAAGCGTTCGCAACATGAAAGCCTCCGGAAAGACAGGCGACGGCCGCCGCCTGGACCGTTGAAGCGTAGCAAACGCACTTCCCGAAGGTGAACGAAGCGGGCAAACGGAGACGTGTTGCGACGCATGGATCGGTGCCGCGGCAAATGACAAACCGCAAACAGCAAACCGCGCGAATCTATACGCCGTGCAAGCGGCAGCCTCAATTGATGAGGCAGCTTTCCCAGCTCGCCCTCGCCCGCCAAAAGTTTATGCGCATCAACTTTTGACGTTCGGCATCATGCCACCGCGATCCACCGTCCCGCGCGCCGCCTGTATTGCCTGGTACCACCCCACCACACGGCAATCGCCACCGCCGAGCGCGCGCAGGCGACCCACAGCGACTCGCGCATCCCGTCGATGAAGCGCGGCTCGATGGCCAGCAACGTCCCGAACAGTGCAACGCCCAGCGCCGCGCCTGCCTGCCGTGCCGATCGACGTATCGAGATTCACGACGACATAGCTGATGCTCGTCGCAGCCAGTACGCGGCGTTGCGAAATGCGAAGGGCCCGCGCGTGGTCAGGAGGCTTTCCATCGTATGAACGGCCCGGACAGGAACATGTGCCCAGTGTGGCGTCGCACCAAGCTCCAACGCTTCGACGCGCATCGAAGCGTGCATGCACGGCGACGGCCTATCATGACCTCGCTGGCAACGGAGAGCACCACGAAACGGCAACGGACAGAGCCACGGAGACCCCCATGGAAGTGCAACCGAACATCGCGTCCACCGCGTTCCTGATCGCGGACCCCGCGCGCTCCAGGATGCTGCTCGCGCTCGTCGACGGTCGCGCGCTGCCCGCCGGCGAGCTGGCCTACGCTGCGGGCGTCACGGCACAGACGGCCAGCACGCACCTGGCGCGGTTGCTCGACGGCGGGCTGGTGGCGGTGGAAACGGAGGGGCGGCATCGCTATTACCGACTCAGCGGACCGCATGTGGCGCTCGTGCTGGAAAACCTCGCGTCCATCGTGCCGCAGACGCGCGATGTCCCACGCAAGCCGCTCAGCCCGCAGGCACAGCGGCTGCGCTTTGCGCGCTGCTGCTACGACCATCTGGCCGGGCAAGTGGGCGTGGCGGTGACGCAGGCGCTCGTGAGCCGCGGCGCGCTGGTCGAAACCGACGACAAGCGGTTCGAGATCACGTCGCACGGACACCAATGGTTCGCCGGCATCGGGCTCGACGTCGCCGCCATCAAGCCGACGCGGCGCGGTCTCGCGCGGCAATGCCTCGACTGGACCGAGCGGCAGCATCACCTCGCAGGCCCGCTCGGCGTGCAGTTCATGACGGTGATGTGCGGTCATGGCTGGCTGCGGCGCGAGAAGTCATCGCGTGCGGTGCAGGTCACGCCGTCGGGCTGGGACGCGCTGAAAGCGCATCTCGGCATCGAAGGCCGCCTGGGCACGCTTTCGTGCGAGCCGTGATTCAGCGCGGCTTCTTCGCTTCCGAGGGCGCGCCGGCGTCGGCGCCCAGCTCCGTTCCCATTTCGGCCGCGCGCGCGAGCAGCACTTCCTGGTCGCGCCGGTTTCGCGTCATCGCGGCGGCACGCTCGAAAGCCGCGCGCGCTTCGCCGCGTCGTCCGAGTTTTGCGAGCAGGTCGCCCTGGGCGGCGGGCAGCCACGGGTAGCTCGCAAGCGCGGGATTGTCCGCGAGCTGTTCGACGATTTCGAGCCCCGCCGCGGGGCCGAATGCCATGCTCACGGCCACCGCGCGATTGAGCTCCACCACGGGCGATGGCGCGACCTGCGCGAGCGCGTCGTAGAGGGCGACGATCTGCGGCCAGTCCGTTTCTTCCACCGTGCGAGCGCGTGCGTGGCAGGCCGCAAGTGCAGCCTGCAACGCATAAGGCCCGAGCGCGCCGCCTAGCGTCTCTGCACGCTCCAGCGCGGCCAGACCGCGGCGGATCAGGAGCGTGTCCCAGCGGCTGCGGTCCTGATCGGCGAGCAATACGGGCCGGCCTTGCGCATCGACGCGCGCGTGAAGGCGTGACGCCTGGATCTCCATCAACGCGACAAGGCCGTGCACTTCGCTCGCCTCCGGCATGAGTTGCGCGAGGACGCGCCCGAGCCGCAGCGCCTCTTCGCACAGCGCGGGCCGCATCCAGTCGTCGCCGGCCGTGGCCGAGTAGCCCTCGTTGAAGACGAGGTAGATCACTTCGAGCACCGACTCCAGACGCAGCGCACGCGCCTCTGCGCGCGGCACCTCGAACGGCACTTTCGCCGCGGAAAGCGTGCGCTTCGCGCGCACGATGCGCTGCGCGATGGTGGGCTCGGCCACGAGAAACGCGCGGGCGATCTCGTCGGTGGTCAGCCCGCCCAGCAGCCGCAACGTGAGCGCGACGCGTGCATCCGTGGAGAGCACCGGATGACACGCGGTGAACACGAGCCGCAACAGGTCGTCGCCGATGTCGTCTTCGCGCGCGGCATCGAGTGCATCGACGAAATCCGGCACCACGTGCGCTTCGAGCGCATCGAGGTCCGCGCCCAGTTCCTCATGCTTGCGTGCGTGCAGCGCGGCAAGCCGCAGCCGGTCGAGCGCGCGGTTCTTCGCGGTGGTCATGAGCCACGCTCCGGGGTTGTCCGGCACACCGGTTTCGGGCCAGCGCTCCAGCGCGGCGACGAGGGCGTCCTGCGCAATCTCTTCCGCGAGCCCCACGTCGCGCACCACACGCGCCACGTGGGCAATCACCTTCGCGGACTCGATGCGCCATACGGCTTCAATCGCCCGATGCGTCGCGCTGGTCGCCGTACCCGTCACGCTGCACCTGTGCCCGCGCTGCTCTGCGCGTTGCTCTTGCCGGCATCGGCGGCAGTGGGCGGATCGCCCACCATGTGCACAAGTTCCCAGAGATGCCCGTCGACGTCCTCGAAGCTGCGCCCGTACATGAAGCCGTAGTCTTGGGGCGCGCGCTCGGAGCGACCGCCCGCGGCCAGCGCCTTCTCCACGAGCGAATCCACTTCGGCACGGCTTTCGCACGACAGACAGACGAGCACTTCGGTGCTCGCTCGCGGATCGGCTACGGGCCGGCTCGTGAACGTCGCCATGAATTCGGTGTACAGCAGCATCACGAAGATGTTCTCGCCGACGATCATGCTGGCCGCCTGGTCGTTCGTGAATTTCGGTTCGAACGTGAAGCCCAGGTGGCTGAAGAAGTCCATCGCGCGCCTGAGGTCGCGAACGCCCAGGTTGACGAAGATCTGCTTGTGCATGGTTCTCTCCTCGTTCAGCGCGTCGTGGTTCGGGTGGTGTCGAGTTCGCGAAAACGCCGGATCGCCTCGCTCTGTTCGAGGTCTTCAAGCTCGTAGAGCGGGCGCACTTCGATCTCGCCATCGGCCGCTTCGCCGAACGGCGCCGGGAAGCGCCGCGCCCACTCCATCGCCTCTTCGCGCGAACGCACCTGGATCAGCGTGTAGCCGGCGATCAGTTCCTTCGTCTCCGTGAACGGGCCGTCGATCACGCTGCGCTTGCCCGCCGAATAACGGACGCGCCAGCCCTTCGACGTGGGTTGCAGGCCTGACGCGTCGAGCAGCACGCCCGCCTTCGCCAGTTCCTCGTGATAAGTCGCCATTGCGGCGAACACGGAGTCGTCGGCGGGCATCTCGCCCGCCTCGCTCTGTGCCGTCGCCTTCACCATGATCATGAATCGCATCGCGTTCTCCTTTTGGGCCGGTCGATTGAATGAAGGCCGGCGCTTGCCGGCACGCTTTCATTCACACGACGCACGGCGCGCGGGCGAATCGACACGAAACGCGGCGACGATGCGTGTCACCAGGGTAAATACCTGGTCAGGTAAAGCAGGGACCAAGCTCGCGCACTTCCACGGTGGCCCATTGCGCCGCGGGGCACTGCTGCGCGATGGCAACCGCTTCGTCGCGGCCCGCGCACTCGATAAGAAAGAAGCCGCCGATCATTTCCTTCGCTTCGGCAAACGGACCGTCCACGAGACGCGGACGGCCCTCGCGCACCTGCACACGCACGGCGTCGCGATCCGAACGCAACGATTGCGTCATGACGAGTTGACCACGCTCTTTCAGGTCCGCGGCAAAGTCGAGCATGCGCTGATAGAGCGCTTCGCCCTCGGGCATCGTGCGGTCGTCGCGCTGCCCGCGCGGTTCGGCGATGAGTAGCATGTAGGACGCCATGAAAGCTCCAGTGGAACGACACAAGGGTCAATGGGAACGGCGGAGAACTTCGATGGACAACGACGGACGCAACAGAACGGTGCGTGCTGAGCATACCGCAACTCACGCGGCGCGATGCGTCACTCAAACCGGCGGGCGATAGCCGGCCCGCCTGCAGCGGCGGGCCGGCTGTTATAGGCTTGATGCTTCTCTCGCGGCGCGATCGCGTTGGCCGCACCCTCTGCTTTCATCAAGGAGAAACCGCAATGGACTATGTCAGGCTCGGTTCCACCGGACTCGAAGTGTCGCGGCTGTGTCTCGGCTGCATGACGTACGGTGTGCCCGAACGCGGCAATCACAGCTGGACGCTCGACGAAGACCGCAGCCGTCCGCTCATTCGCGAGGCCGTCGAAGCCGGCATCAACTTTTTCGACACGGCCAATACGTATTCGGACGGCACCTCGGAAGAGATCGTGGGCCGTGCACTGCGCGACTTCACGAAGCGCGACGACATCGTGGTCGCAACGAAGGTCTATAACCGCATGCGCCCAGGCCCCAACGGCGCGGGGCTTTCGCGCAAGGCCATCTTCAACGAGATCGACAACAGCCTGCGCCGACTCGGCACGGACTACGTCGATCTCTATCAGATCCACCGCTGGGACTATCACACGCCTATCGAAGAGACGCTCGAAGCGCTGCACGACGTCGTGAAAGCGGGCAAGGCGCGCTACATCGGCGCGTCGTCCATGCATGCGTGGCAGTTCAGCAAGGCGCTCTACACCTCGCGGCTCAACGGATGGACGTCGTTCGTGAGCATGCAGGACCACCTCAACCTGCTGTATCGCGAGGAAGAGCGCGAGATGCTGCCGCTGTGCGCGGACCAGAAGATTGCCGTGCTGCCGTGGAGTCCGCTTGCGCGCGGTCGCCTCACGCGCGACTGGAACGAGACCACGGAGCGTCAGAACTCCGACGACGTAGGGCACCGGCTCTACGACGCCACCGTTAATGCGGACCGCGCAGTCGTGGAAGCCGTGGCGCAGATCGCGAATGCGCGCGGCGTGTCGCGCGCGCAAGTGGCGCTTGCGTGGGTCGCGCAGAAACATCCCGTCACGGCGCCGATTGTGGGCGCCTCGAAGCCGCATCATCTGACCGATGCGATCGCGGCGCTCTCGCTCGCACTCACCAAGGACGAAATCGCGCAACTCGAAGCGCCTTACGTGCCGCATCACGTGGCGGGGTACGTTTAACCGCGCGGCACGCAGGCTCATTCGTGCCGTATAGCCGCTGCGTCAAATCGTCTGTCGTTTGCGATGGATCAGAAATTGCCGCGGCGAGCGGCGTAACGTCGAGGCAGGTCACCTTTATCGCCAGGGAGCGAACCGATGCCTGCCTCCACGTTTTTTATTCCGTCCGTCAACATGATCGGCGCCGGCTGTCTGGAAGAAGCCGCGAAGTCGATGAAAGAGTATGGCCTGCACAAGGCCTTGATCGTCACCGACAAGGTGCTCAACGAAATCGGCGTGGTCGCCGGCGTGCAGAAGCTGCTCGAAGCGCAGCACATTGAGAGCTGCGTCTACGACGGCACGCGTCCGAACCCGAACACACGCAACGTGGCCGACGGCCTCGCGCTCTTGCGCGAACACGGCTGCGACTGCGTGATCTCGCTGGGCGGCGGCTCGCCGCACGACTGCGCCAAGGGCATTGCGCTCGTGGCCGCCAACGGCGGCGAGATCAAAGACTACGAAGGCGTGGACCGCTCCGCGCGTCCGCAACTGCCCATGGTCGCCATCAACACCACAGCCGGCACGGCTTCTGACATGACGCGCTTTTGCATCATCACCGACGAAGTCCGCCACATCAAAATGGCGATCGTCGACAAGCACGTCACGCCGGTGCTCTCGGTCAACGATCCTCAGTTGATGACGGGCATGCCGAAGAGCCTGACCGCAGCCACCGGCATGGACGCGCTCACGCACGCCGTGGAGGCCTACGTTTCCACGGCGGCGAACCCGATTACGGATGCCTGCGCATTGAAGGCCATCACGATGATTTCCGCGTCGCTGCGCGCGGCCGTAGCGGACGGCAACAATCTGGCCGTGCGCGAGAACATGGCCTATGCGCAGTTCCTGGCGGGCATGGCGTTCAACAATGCGTCGCTGGGTTACGTGCATGCCATGGCTCACCAACTGGGCGGCTTCTATGACTTGCCGCACGGCGTGTGCAACGCGGTGCTGCTGCCGCACGTGCAGGCGTTCAACGCGCGTGTGGCCGCGGAGCGGCTGCGCGACGTGGCCGCGGCAATGGGCGTCAACGTGGTGGGGCTCTCGAATTACGAAGGCTCGCAGGCGTGCATTCAGGCCATCAGCAAGCTGGCACGCGACGTCGGCATTCCCGCAGGGCTGCGCGATCTGAAGGTGAAGGAAGAAGACTTCGACACGCTCGCAACCAACGCGTTGAAAGACGCATGCGGCCTCACGAATCCGTTGAAGGCGAGCCACGAAGATATCGTGGGCATCTTCAAGGCCGCGATGTAAGCCGCTGCGATATAAGCCATTTTGAAAGCAGGCCGCCAAGCGGCCTGTCACAACACACGAAGGGCGGATTCTCCGCCCTTCGTGCTTTTTGCCCGGCGCGCCTGGCGCTTCGTTCCTGCCACGTTTGAACCTGCACTGCTAGACTTGTATGGGCTTTCAGCAAGGAGCAGCCATGCAAGTCACCGTCCTCGGGGCAGGCATTACCGGCCTCACCAGCGCCTGGGCACTCACGAAAGCCGGCCACAGCGTCACGCTCGTGGAACAGGGCTCCATTCCCAACCGGCTCGGCGCATCAGGCGATCAACACCGTATGATCCGTCGCGCGTACGGTAGCGTCGACGGCTACGCGCGCAACATCAACGAAGCATTCGATGCGTGGGATGCGCTCTGGAACGACCTGGGCGTCTCGCACTATGCAAGGCGCGGCGTGCTGGGCATTTCACAGCACACAGGCGACGACGCCGAATTGTTCCGCACCGGGCTGGACCGCGTCGGCTTTCGCTATGAAGCGCTGAGCGCGAACGAGGCCGCAAGTCTTTATCCGTTCCTCGACGCCTCCACGTTTCGCCACGCATGGCTCGACCACGAAGGCGGCGCGCTGCTGTGCGAAGGCATTGCGCGCGATCTCGCCGCGTGGCTTACGCAGCGCGGCGTGGAGATTCGCACGCAGACGCGTGCGCTTTCCGTCGACCCGGCCCACGCGTCCGTTCAGCTCGAAGACGGCAGCACACTGAAAGCGGATCGCCTCGTTGTGGCTGCCGGCGGATGGGTGACGCGACTCTTCCCGTCGCTTGCGCGCACGTTGACGACGTGGCGCAACGTCGTGGTCTACGTACAGCCCCCTGCCGATCTCGAGCACGCATGGCGCGAGGCCCCGGCCATCGTCGACATTGGCGGTAGCTCGGGCGGCTACGTGCTGCCGCCGGTGGGCACGCTCGGGCTCAAGTTCGGCGCGAGTTCGCGCAAGACCGCCCACGCCGATGCCGATACGAATCGCGAGCCGTTACCCGATGAAGGCCAGGCGGTGCGCAGCCTGTTTTCCCCGCCGCTTGCACGCATCGACGAGTACGCGATCACGAACGTGCGCACCTGCGTCTACACGTTCACCGCGGACACGCGCTTCTTCGCGGAACAGATCGGCCGCGCGCTCGTGGTGTCCGCGTGCTCCGGCCACGCGTACAAGTTCGGCGCGGCCATCGGCAAGCGCGTGGCCCGCGCAGTAGGCAGCGGCGACACCGCTTCGCTGCTGCGCTGGCTTCGCGCCGAATAGCGCGTCGATACCCCACGAGGTTCGGCTTGCGGCGCCGCGCTCACATCAGGCCGCGAATCACGCGCGCGAGTCTCGCAACGAGCGCGTCTGCGTGTTGCGGCACGATCTCCGCATAGCCGAGCAAGAAGCCGTTGTACCGGGCGGCGTCTTCCGCGCGAAGGCAATAGATGCTGAGCGGCGACACATGCAGGCCCTGCTCGCGTGCGGCGTCGCTCACGGCAACGTCGTTCACGGGCACATCGAGTCGCACGCTCAGGTGCATGCCGCCCGCATCCGCAGACACGGTCACAAGCCCCGCCATATGCCGGCCGATGGCCTCGACCAGCGCCGCGCGCCGTTGCTGATAGACGCGCCGCATGCGCCGCAAATGCCTTGCGTACCGGCCGCTTTCGATGAAGTCCGCCAGCGCGAGCTGATCCGCTACGCGCCCCTGGCGCGCGAGCGAGCCGAGCGCGACAGCCGTGTCCGCGGCGAGCCACGGCGGCACCACCATGAACGCAATGCGCAGCGCGGGAAACATGGTCTTGCTGAACGTGCCCAGATAAACCACGGGCGCATCGGCAACCAGACCTTGGATGGACGGTAACGGCGGGCCGCTGTGGCGTAGTTCGCTGTCGTAGTCGTCCTCGATGATCCAGGCGCCGTTCGCGCGCGCGTGCTCGATCAACGCGCTGCGCCGCTCCAGACTCAACACGCTGCCCAACGGATATTGATGCGACGGCGTCAGATAGACGAGGCGCGGCGGCGTGCGCTGCCAGTCGGCGGGCGTGCTGACCATGCCGGCGGCGTCCACGTGCATCGGCACAAGGTCGAGGCCCGCCGCCAGAAACGCGACGCGCGCGCCGTTGTAGCCGGGGTTTTCGATCCACACGCTGTCGCCCACGTCGGCCAGCATGCGGGCGCAGAGGTCGAGACTCGCCTGCGTGCCGTCGGTCACGAAAACCTGTTCCGCCGTACAGCGCACACCGCGCGAAACGCGCACGTACTGCGCAATGGCACGGCGCAGCGCGGGATGGCCGGCGCTGTCGCCGTAGCCGAGATCGCGTGCGTCCGTATAACGCCATGCGCGCTCCAGCGCGATGCGCCATTGCGCAAGCGGAAATTCGTCGAGCGCGGGTACGCCGGGCCGAAAGCCGTGGCCCGCGCTACTGGCGCTGCGCCTGGGCGGCAGGGCCAGCGCGCGTCGCGACAAGCCGGCACCGTTCGCGTCGCTACGGCCGGCGGCCGGCACAGGGTTCGCCGCACCCACACGATTGACCCACGAGCCATGACGGCTCGCCGTTATGAAACCCTCTTCGTTGAGCCGCTCGTACGCGTACAGCACCGAATTGCGCGCGATACCGAGCTGCTCCGCGAGTGCGCGCGTGGAAACGAGCTGCGTACCGCGCCCGATGTCGCCATCCAGAATCGCCTTGCGCAGGCTTTCGTACAGCAGATCCTGCTGCGTGAGCTTGCGGCCCGCCTGCCGCGCGAAGTTCGACATCAACAAAGCGTAGTCCACGTGTGTGGCTCCAGATTTTTTCGTCCATGTGGGACTAACAATGGTGCCACGATTTTTTTAAGCTAGGTCAGGTCGGTCGCGCGTTTCTTCTTTTTCGCCGCGACGCGTTCAACCTGGCGAGGCACGGTACATGACAACTCATCGCGAGACATTCGCCCGAAGCGTTGGGCAGACACGGAAGCCCGGTGGCTTGCACGGCCACGAGGAGAAAACGCGCGCGCATGGCGTCGTGGTGCTGACGGCGGGCGCCGCTATCGCCGCGACGGCAGCGATGAGCTACTACGCTGTGAAGCCAGTCGAAACGGCGCAAACGAACTTCGCGGCCTGCGTGCACGCCGTCGAGCATGAGCAACGGTCCGCGGACCCAGTCGTTCGAGAGAAACAAAAGGCCGCAGTCGACGCCGGCAGCGAACACAGGCTCGCCGCGCTCGTGCAATGCACGGCCGCGCAATGACGCAAGCAGGGCACAAGAAGACACGTCTTCGCGCCCATTCACAACAGACCATTCCAGGAGAGATGACCTTGACTGAAGCCCTTACCGTCCGCCCCGTCGCCCCGCAAGACTTCGAAGCGTGGTTGCCGCTCTGGGACGGCTACAACCGCTTCTACGGTCGCCATGGCAAGACCGCGCTTTCCAGTGAAATTACGCGCGCCACGTGGCTGCGCTTCTTCGATGGCTACGAGCCCATGCACGCATTCGTCGCGGAGCGCGACGGCCGCCTGCTTGGCCTCGTCCATTACCTCTTTCACCGCAGCACGACGATGCTCGGTCCCGTCTGCTATTTGCAGGACCTGTTCACGCTGGAAAGCGAGCGCGGCAAGGGCGTGGGTCGCGCGCTGATTCTCGCGGTGTACGAAGCCGCCAAGGCAGGCGGGTCGGCGCGCGTGTACTGGCACACGCACGAGACGAACCACACGGCAATGCGCCTTTACGACGGCGTCGCTGAAAAGCCCGGCTTCGTCATGTACCGCAAAGACCTGTAGCGCGATCGCTCAGGCCAGGTCGGCCAGAAGCGAATCGCGCACAGGCGGCTCGATGGTCTTCGTGGGCACGCGGTAGTTCGGATGGTCACAGCCGATCTTGAGCGGCGCGCCGGCCTTGAGTCGCGCCTTCAACGCTTCGCTCAACTCGAAGCGCACGAAATGCACCGCCGACGTTTTCTCGGCGTTCTCGCGTTCCAGGTCTTCGTCTGCGATCGCATAGACGGGCGACTCGTCGCCCACCTGAAGAAACACGCGGTCTTCCACGCCGATCAGCCGCGCCAGCGCGGCGCGGCGTTCTATTTCGTTCTCGTACTCGATCTGCAAGGTCGCCTTGAGGTTGCTGCCGTTCGGTACGAGCGGGACGTACGCATCGAGTTCGCCTTGAATGCCGTCCTCGTCGAAAATCTTCTCGATTTGCAGCATTTCCTGAATCTGGTAGCGAATGGTGAACTCGTCTTCGAACAGGAACGTGAGGTGATTGCCGAGCGTGACGGTGCGGCGCTTCTTATGCTCGATCACGTCGCCGCGCATGGCCTGGCGCACCTTGGCGTAGGCCTCCAGCGTCAACAGCGACTCTCTTGCAATAGTCATCGAATGTCCTCGGTGTCGAACGTGATGAGTGAACGCCCAGATTCTCAGATGCCGTACGCCCGACGCAGCAGCGTGAGCGGATGCGCGAGCTGCGCCTTGTCCGGCAGATTGTTCTCTTCGATGCCCTGGGCGATGTGGTGCCCGGCGAGCGCGCAGTCGGACGCGATGTAGTCGGTCTCCGGCTGCGCCATCGCCTTGAAGACAGGCGTGCCGATCTTCATGGACATCGCGTGAAACTCCTTCTTCACGCCGAACGTGCCGGCATGACCCGAGCAGCGCTCCACGACATCCACCTTCGTATCGGGCACGAGCGCGAGCATGTCGAAGGTCTTGCGCCCGATGTTCTGCACGCGGCCATGACACGGCACGTGATACGAGACCTTGCCGAGCGGCGTCTTGAAGTCGGTCTTGAGCAGCCCGTCGCGATGGCGCGAAACGAAGTATTCGAACGGGTCCCAGAACGCTTCGCTCACGGCAAGCACGTCTTCGTCGCCGGGGAACATCAGCGGTAGCTCGTGCTTGTACATCAGCACGCAACTGGGAATGGCGCCCATCAGCGCATAGCCTTCAAGCGCGTATTTCGCGAGCACCGGCATGTTCTTTTCCTTCTTCGCGGCCACGCCGTCCAGGTTGCCCTGCTCGAGCAACGGCATGCCGCAGCACGCTTCGCTGGATACGAGCACGTACGGAATCTCGTTGTGGTCCAGCACGGCGAGCAGATCGTGGCCAATGCCGGGCTCGTTGAAGTTGATGTAGCAGGTTGCGTAGATGGCCACCTTGCCCGGCGTGCGCTCGCCGTCCTGCACGCGCGTGGCCGTGGCGGGCCGCGCGGCGCTGCGGAACTTGCGCGGCGCGAAGTCGGGCAGCCAGGCTTTGCGGTCCACGCCCAGCGCCCCTTCCATGACACCGCGCGCGGCCGGTGTGTGATTCACCGCGTTGACGGCCTGCGTCACGATGGGAATGCCGGCGAAGTGCCCGAGTGCGTCGGTGTTGGAGAGCACCTTGTCGCGCAGCTTCACTTCGCCGCGCCGGTACGCAATCGCCTTGGCCCGCAGCATCAGATGCGGAAAGTCCACGTTCCATTGATGCGGCGGCACGTACGGGCACTTCGTCATGTAGCAGAGGTCGCACAGGTAGCACTGATCTACTACGCCGCCGAACGTCTTCGGATCGACCTCGTGCGCCTCGCCCGTTTCTGTTGCGTCCACGAGATCGAACAAGGTCGGAAAGGCGCCGCACAGCGACACGCAGCGGCGGCACCCGGCGCATATGTCGAATACGCGAGCCAGTTCCTTGTCGAGCAATGCCTCGTCATAGAACGCCTCGCTGCGCCAGTCGAGTGGATGACGCGTCGGCGCTTCAAGGCTGCCTTCCTTGTGGGGCATGACGTCTCCTGTTCTAGTTATGGATGCTCGTGTTTTCGTGCGCCGCCTCGCGTGCGCTCGATGCGCGAAGCGGCGCACCTCGTCGGCTTGCAAAGAGCCAGGACGAGGCGCGGCAGCAGCGGCTCTGCCGTGCACTATGCGCTGAGCCTCGAGCCCAGCGTGCCCTCAGTCGGACAGCGCTTCGAGTGCCTTCGAGTAGCGGTTGGCGTGGCTGCGTTCGGCCTTGGCGAGCGTTTCGAACCAGTTCGCGATTTCGTCGAAGCCTTCTTCGCGCGCGGTCTTCGCCATGCCGGGGTACATGTCGGTGTATTCGTGCGTTTCGCCCGCAATGGCGGACTGCAGGTTCAGCCGCGACGAGCCGAAGGGCAGCCCCGTCGCCGGGTCGCCCACCGCTTCCAGATATTCGAGATGGCCGTGCGCGTGGCCGGTTTCGCCCTCCGCCGTGGACCGGAACAGGGCGGCCACGTCGTTCTGGCCTTCAACGTCGGCCTTCGCTGCGAAATACAGGTAGCGGCGGTTCGCCTGCGATTCTCCGGCGAACGCCTGCTTCAGGTTGTCCTCCGTCTTCGAGCCCTTGAGCTGTGCCATCTGTGCCTCCTTCCAGTCTGTATTGGGGGGACGGCGCGCGGCTTGCCGCGAACAGGCGCGTGTGCGCACCGTGCCTTTTAATCTAGAAGTTGCGCCTCGCGTTCCCAATTGTGTTTTTCAATCCCCTCGATAGCTGGAACACCGTTTGCGCGCTTTCCTCGTTTGGTTGTGTGTGCTGTAGCGCAGCAATATCGACCTCGTGGCTACCCTATCGTGCCCTGCGCGGTGCCCTTGAATAACGCCTTCGCTGTCATAGACTGATAAGTCTCACTGCCCTTCCTCCCTCGCACGGAACTGCCATGCGCCTGACCATTCTGATCAACGGTTCCGATCCGACCGTTAATCACGACTACGCTGTGCTGTGGCTCGACACCGACGAGCACCGTTGGTCGCGCGAATCACATCAAGGGATCGATCTGCCCGCATGGGGCGAATTGCGTGACGCCGGCGACGTCACTGCGCTGTGCGCCCCGAGCGATGCCGAACCGTTATGCACGCTGCGCGGGCTGCACGTGGACCGCAAGCAACGCATCAGTGCCACGGAGGGCGATGCCGCGTGGTCGTCGGCGAGCGCGTGTGCGCAGATGACAGGGTACTGGCGGCTGCAAGCGGTAGACCGCGAGCACGTGCTGGCCGAACACCGCATCTTCGGCGACTAGTTTCTCGCGTCGCGCTTTCCGTTTTTTCGCGGTGCCTCGTGCGTCGGAAAACGCGCGTCTTAAGCGCTTCTTAAGTCTGGCGGCATAGAGTGGCGCCGTAGTCCACGCATTCAGGCCGCCACAAGGCGGCCCTTTTTTTGCGCTGTCATTCCATACCCATTTGCGCGCGGCCCAACGTCGTGAGGTCGTTTTGCGTGGCGCGGCCTGCGAAGTCGGTTTCGAAATGGTCCGCGGGAAAGTCGGGCGGACTTTCGCCCGTCACGAACGCCGCCAATTGGCGCTTCAGATACGCATCGTTCTTCGCACAGGCCGGCGCGGCCGCAATGTACATGACGTTGCTGTAGCCCTTGCCGCGATGCGCGTCTTCCACCGCATGCACCACGTCGCTGTGCCAGAACACGGTGTCGCCTGGCTGCATGAGCGGGATGGACGACAGCGCCCGGAACAGCGGCGCGTGCCACTCGGGCTTGATGGAGAGCGCGCGGCCCGGCATTGCGCCGCACAAATCGTCGTCGGGTACGTCGTCCTGGAGCGCGCGCAACAAGATGTAGACCATCGCGTTCGCGATAGGCACGAGTTGCAATGTGCCGTCGCCCGGACCTTGCTGCGTGAGCGCGGTCCAGCCCTGAAAAGTGCGGAACATCGAGCACACCGCGGGCGACGGCACTTCGCGTACTTCCGTTCGATACGCGCCGTCGAACGGATCGTAGCGGCGCCAGTTGCCGTCGAACACGTGGCGATAGACCTTGCGGAAATTGGCCTCGATCCAGCGCTCGACAGACCCGCCATCGCAATGCGCCGAGAGCCCCAGCGATTCCGAGCCCGGGGGCCGGCGCCGCAGCCGGTCGGCATAAGCGGGAACGTGGTCGGGATCGAAATGTACGCGCCCTTCGCTTTGCGCACGCCACAGCCGATTCAGGAACACGCGCGCCGTGGTGAGCGCCGACGACTGCCGCGCCATGACCTGCGGCTTCGACCAGTACACGCCGTAAATCTGCGGCTTACTCGACGCGAGGTTGCCGAAGTAGCGGTCTTCGGCACGATGCTGCAGGCGCTCGTCCAGGCGATTGCGCTCAACGTATTGCGCGATCTCGTCGTCCCATTGCTCGACGAGCGTTGCATCGAACACACGGCGGATCACGCATGCGCCGCGCGACTTCACGAGCGCGATCTGCTCGTCGCGCACGCGGCCCGCGGCAATGTCGGCGAAATCGATTTCGGGAATCACGGCCCGGCCGGCTGCACGTTGTGCTTCGATCGCGTTTGCCTCGCGGATCATCTCTGCCTCCACCTCGGCGAACACCTCGCGGTAATTCGGCAACGCCGTCTTCAATTCGCGTTTGGCTGCGCGGATGGCGGCCGGCAGATCGTCGATGCGCAAGGGCGTCGTCACAGGCGTCATGGTTGTCTCCTTCATGAATCTCGTTGGGATGTGTGCGACGAGCATAGGCGCGGCACGGTGTGGCCGGTGATACGATCCGGCCAATGACTTTGCGGATTCAGACATGAAGCCGGCTTACGAACGCGTCGATTTCGGCGAGAGCTGTTCGATTCGGGTCTATCACCGGCGCCTGCCGAAGATTCCCTTCGAATGGCACCACCATCCCGAGTACGAACTCACGCTCACGATGAACAGCCGCGGCAAGCGCTACATCGGCGACTCCGTGAGCGAATACGGCGCGGACGACCTCGTGCTCGTGCCGCCCGATCTGCCGCACACGTGGGCGTCGAATCGCTCCATCGACGCCTCGCTGCCCCAGGTGGCCATCGTGATCTGGTTCGACGGCGACTGGGCGCGGCGCATGGCGGACTGCTGTGGCGAATACGAGCCGCTGCGTCGCCTGCTGCGTCGTTCGGCAAGCGGTCTCGCCTTTGCGAGCGACGCGGCCACGGCTGTGCGCGAACGTGTCGATGCGTTGCTCTCTGCCGAAGCGCGCGTGCGCCTTGCCGCCACACTCGATGTGCTCTGTCTGCTCGCCGATGCCCACGGCGAACCGCTCGCCTCACCGCATGCATTCGCGTCGTCGAACGCCGCTGGCCGGGCTGGGCGGGCAGGCAGGCCGAGCGGCCACGAGCCCGAGCGCATCAACCGAGTACTCGCATTGATCGACGCGCGGTTCGCGGAGCCGTTGCGGCTCGCCGAATTGAGCGCGGCGGCCAGTCTCTCGGAACGCTCGCTCAATCGCTGGTTCGTGCAGCACCTAGGCGAGAGCGTGGGCCGCTACATCACGCGCGTGCGAATCGGACACGCTGCACGCATGCTCGCGGACACGTCGCTGCCGGTTTCGGTCATCGCTTTGCGATCGGGCTTTCCCAACGTCTCGCACTTCAACCGGCAATTCAAGTCGATGAAAGGCACCACGCCCGCGTCGTGGCGAAGCCAGTTTGCGAACGGCAACACCACCGCGACAACGACAGTGAATCTCACCGAACGCTCGCCTTCGTTACAACGGCGCAAGTCGCGAAGAGGCACAAAGAAGAGCCCTTGAACAGCGATGCGCGGGCTCGCCCAAGGGCCGTTCCAGAGCCTCGCCACATGCAAACGAAACAGACCGTTTCAACGTACTGCGCAGCCGATGATCGCCGTTATACTTGCGGCCCCGTTCATCGAAACTGCACTCATGAAGAAGCTGCTCGCCTGCCTGCTGCTCTCCATTGCGGCTCACGCCGCCGCCTCGCCCTTCTCTTCGCCCTCCGCCTGCACCCAGTTCGTTCCCGAAGGTCAGTTCCCCCGGCTCACCAATCCGAAGATGGAGCCGAGAACACGCCTCTTGTGTTATTCGGATTTCGTCGTGCTGCACTCCGGCATCACGCACGGTCCGCTCTGGTCCGCCGAACATCTCACGCGCGTGCACGTTGCCGACGCGCAGGACATGACGCGCACCAACCGCTTCTTCGAAGACGACCGTCTGCCGGCCGGCGAAGGCGCCACGCTCGCCGACTACAAGCGCAGCGGCTTCGACCGCGGCCACATGAGCCCCGCCGGCAACCGCTGGAACCCGCAGGCAATGGCAGAATCGTTCTCGCTTGCCAACGTCGTGCCGCAGAACCGGCAAAACAACGAACGGTTGTGGGCGCGCATCGAATCGACCGTGCGCAGGCTCGCGAGCCGCTACGGCGAAGCGTATGTGGTCACCGGGCCGCTCTTCACGGGCGCGCAGTTGCAGACCATTGGCCCGTCGCGCGTCTTCGTGCCCACGGAGCTGTTCAAGGTGGTGTACCTGCCGTCGCGTGACTTGGCCTTCGCCATCGTGACGCAGAACGTGGCGACGAACCGCTACGAGATTCGCTCCGTGCACGACATCGAAGCGGCGAGCGGCATCCGGTTTCCTGGCATTCCGGAGAATCTGAAAGACCAACGTCCGGGAGGACTCAAAGGTGTTTAAGGCATATGCAAACGATGACGACGTGCTCAACGTTCAGGGCGACGCGCTCACGGTAGAGAACGGCACGACGCGCGTCGTCGTGTCGGGCACGTTGGAAATCACGCGCGACAAGCGCGGGCTCAAGGCAGCGCTCGCGCTGAAGCAGGCGCTCGACAGTGTGGTGGAGACACTGCAGGCGCAATCGGACCTACCTGAAAAAATCAGCGACGAGCCCGACGCGAAACCGGGCGTGGTCAACAACCCGTTCAAATAGGCAGGACCCCTGTTCATCTCTTGAGTCATGCGCTTTCGCTGCGAAACGAATGCTTGCCTCGCTTACGTTTTGTCACCGCGCGAGGGTCAACTCGCGTGTCCACGCTTGCGTTGAATGGGCAGCGCTGACCTTTTTCAGCTGCCAACAAAAGGAGTCAAGTATGAAGACGATTTTCGCTGCGCTCGCATCCGCCCTGCTCGTTTCGACCGCTTTCGCACAAGCTTCCGCGCCGGTATCGGCGGGCGCCCAGGCGAACCTGAAGGCCAGCACGCCGGCCCTCACGCAAGCGGCGTCCGACGTGAAGACCACGGCGCAAGACGGTGCCGCCAAGGTCGACGACAAGACCAGCGAAGCGGGCAAGAAGGTCACGAAGAAGGCTCACGCAGTGAAGAAGGTCGCAGCGAAGAAGGTTCACGCGACCAAGGCGAAGGTCGAAGAAAAGACCAGCAAGACCACCGCGCCGGCCGCGGAAGGCGCATCGGCGAACGTGCAGGCCGGCGCCACGGCCAAGGCCGGCGGCGATACGAAGACCAACGCTACGGAATAACAACGACAGTTGCATGTAGCATGCGCCGCACGGTTGCAGCACGAGACCGTTGCGGCGTTGGAAGGGCGAGCTTCAGGCTCGCCCTTTTTTCGATGGAGCCACGTCTGATGCGGTCACATCGGCCAGAGCCGCGAGCTTTTCCGCATCCACGATTTCAATTTCCGCATAGCGCAGCTTCAACGCACCCTGCATCTCGAACTGACGAAGAATCTGGTTGATGGTCTGCCGTGAGAGCGCGAGCATCATGGCCAGGTCTTCCTGCGGCACCTTGATGATGCGTGTGGGTAGCGTGGTCCCGGCCTGTGTGTTTTCGAAGCCGCCTGCCATCAGCATCAACCGGCGCGCCACGCGCTGCGCCGCCGGCAACAGCGCCGCTTCTTCGATCACTTCGAAGGCGAGCCGCAGTTTCTGCGTGAGCAGCAAACCGAACGTATGCCACCACGCGGGCGTGGCCTCGAGCAGCGCAAGCAACGTAGCGCGCGGTACGTGAAACAGCGTGGAATCGCGCTCGGCGTAGGCATCGTGCGTGCGGGCACGGTCGTCGAACAGCGCGATTTCGCCGAACCAGTTAACGGGTTCGATCACCGCAAGCAACGCTTCTTTTCCCGCAAAGCTCGCGGCGCCGATCCGCACGAGACCGTCGATCACGCAATACAGGCCGCTGTCCGCGTCGCCGCGCATGAAGAGCCGCTCGCCCGCGAGCAAACGCACCTCGCGCCCCGCCGTGATCAGCGCCGACTGCAACGCCTGCGGCGCCGATCGGAACCACAGGCTGCGCGCGAGTGCCGTAGCAAGCGCCGGGGTCGGCGTGCACGCATTCGAGGGATCATTCGAATCGGTAGGCAAGCTCATGGCAGATGCGCTGAAATGTCGGCTACCCGAAGGTCTGTTGCAGTGCTGCCCGGGATCATAGCGAACTTGCACATAAGGGAGACACCCGTGAAGACGCTCACCCAGCAACTCGCCCAATACGCTGCTTACCATCGCGACCGCCGCAATATCGCGACCCACTTCGTGGGCATTCCCATGATCGTGGTCGCGCTCGCCGTTCTGCTTGCCCGGCCCGCATCGAACCTCGGCGTGCTGCCGATGACGGTGTCCCCCGCGTGGGCGCTGTTCGGCGCAGCCACGCTCTATTACCTCGTGCTCGATATTCCGCTTGGCGTGATGATGGCCGCGTTCTCCGTCGTATGCGTGGCATTCGGGCAGTGGGTCGCGCAGCAGACCACGCTCGTGTGGCTCGCGGTCGGTGCCGGGCTTTTCGTGGTGGGCTGGATCTTCCAGTTCGTGGGCCACGTCGCTTACGAACATCGCAAGCCCGCCTTCGCCGACGATGTGATCGGCCTCTTGATCGGGCCCCTGTTCGTGCTGGCGGAAGCGCTCTTCGCGTTCGGATGGCGCCCTTCGCTGCAAGCCGACATCGAAGCCCAGGTGGGCCCCACGCGCATCAACCCGCCACGCGGGCAAGCCGCTCGCCACGGACACTGAACGGGGGGCTGAAGTCTTACCGCGTAAGGCAAGGCAACTGAAAGGGCGTCGGGCGGTCCAACCCGCGGCGCCCCTGCAATCTTTGATGAAGATCAGCCGGCCAGGCGGCACCGCGGCTATCGTCAGAGCATTCCCTGACGTCTTCGCGAGGCAGCTTCGTGCCGGTCGAATCCAACACAGTCGCAGCGCAGTCCGACGAACCCGCCGTCCACGCGCCAGCCGCCGCAACGGGCCACGTGCTGGCCGTGCGCGGCGCGGTGATCGACGTCGCGTTCCCCGCTGAAGCGCTGCCGCCCATCGAATCTGCGCTTGCCATCGATACAGACGGCGCCGAGCCCGTCATCGCGGAAGTGCAGGCGCATCTGAACGGCGGCGCGGTTCGGGCGCTTGCGCTGCAATCCACGTCGGGCCTCAAGCGCGGCGCTGAGGTTCAGGCGCACGGCGGTCCCATCGAGGTGCCGGTGGGCGACGCCGTGCTGGGCCGTCTGGTCGACGTGCTGGGCGAAACGCGCGACGGCGGCGAGCGGCCCGGTGCCGACACGCCGCGCCGCCCCATTCATCGCAACGCGCCGCCGCTGGCCGCGCAGTCGGGCGCGCCGCGCCTCTTCACCACCGGCATCAAGGTCATCGATCTGCTCGCGCCGCTCGCGCAAGGCGGCAAGGCCGCGATGTTCGGCGGCGCGGGCGTCGGCAAGACCGTGCTCGTGATGGAGCTGATTCACGCGATGGTCGAGCAGTACCAGGGCATCTCCGTCTTCGCGGGCGTGGGCGAGCGTTCGCGCGAAGGCCACGAGATGCTGCTCGACATGCGCACGTCCGGCGTGTTGCCGCGCACCGTGCTCGTGTACGGCCAGATGAACGAGCCGCCCGGCGCGCGCTGGCGCGTGCCGCTCACCGCGCTCACCATCGCGGAATACTTTCGCGACGAGCATCACCAGAACGTCCTGCTGCTCATGGACAACGTGTTCCGCTTCGTGCAGGCCGGCGCAGAAGTATCGGGCCTGCTCGGACGCATGCCGTCGCGCGTGGGTTATCAGCCCACGCTCGCGAGCGAAGTGGCCGCGCTGCAGGAGCGCATCGTCTCTGTGGGCAACGTATCCGTCACTGCGATCGAAGCGGTCTACGTGCCCGCCGACGACTTCACCGACCCCGCCGTCACCACCATCGCGGCCCACGTGGACAGCATGGTCGTGCTCTCGCGCGCCATGGCCGCCGAGGGCATGTACCCGGCCATCGATCCCATCGCGTCGTCATCCGTCCTGCTCGATCCGCTCGTGGTGGGCGAAGAGCACGCCGCCGTCGCCACGGAAGTGCGGCGGATCATCGAACATCATCGCGAATTGCAGGACGTGATCGCGCTGCTCGGCATCGAAGAACTGGGCGCCGAGGACCGCGTGCGTGTGCAGCGCGCGCGCCGTCTGCAACGCTTCCTCACGCAGCCATTCGCCGTGACCGAAGCGTTCACGGGTCAGCCCGGCCGGTCCGTGCCGATTGCGGACACCATTGCCGGCTGCAAGGCGATTCTCGCGGGCGACTGCGATACGTGGCAGGAAAGCTCGCTCTACATGGTGGGCACGCTCGAAGAGGCACGCGAGAAGGAAGCCCGCGCGGCTTCCGGCAACACATCCGCGCAACAGACTCGACAGGCCGCGTCATGAGCACCGATACGCCGGCCCTGACGCTCACCATCGCCACGCCCGCGGGCGTGCTCGTGGACCATCTCGGCATCGTCTCGCTGCGCGCCGAAGACGGGAGCGGCAGCTTCGGCATTCGTGTGGGCCACGCGGACTTCGTCACGCTGCTGCGCGCCTCCGTCGTGCGCTGGCGCACCGCCGACGATATTCAGCACTTCTGCGCCGTGGACGGCGGCGCGCTGATCGTCTCCGACAACGGCAGCCGCATCCAGATTGCTTGCCGCGAGGCTATTCCGGGCGAGTCGCTCGAACGTCTGGAAGCGGACGTGCAGGCCACGCGCGCGGCGCAACTGGAAGCACGCCGCCGTGCGCGCGTCGACGAACTGCGTTTGCACGCGCGCGCCGTGCGTCAGATGGTGCGCTTCCTGCGGCCGGATGCGTCGTCGGAAGGCGGCATTCCCGTTCGCGAGGAGACCTCTGAATGACAGCCCCCGACGCTCGCGACGCGCGCGACGATCATGGCGCGCCGCCGCCCGACAAAGACGACGCCGAAGACCGCGTGGCCCGCGCCGCAAAAAGCGCGGCAAACCGCGAGGCACGTGGACGCGCGGAACCGGAGCCGACGCTCGCAAGCCGTCTCGGCCAGATCGGCATTCTGGGCTGGACCATCGTCGTGCCCACGCTGCTTGGCTTGCTCATTGGACGCTGGCTCGATCGCTTCTTTGCCACGCGCGTGTTTTTCTCGGCGCCGCTGCTGATGATCGGCGCGGCGGTAGGCTTGTGGTCCGCGTGGAAGTGGATGCATCGGCAACAGGGAAACCATCATGACTAGCTTCGTTTTCTGGCTGATCGCAGGTGCGGCCGTGGGGTTCGCCGCGGGCGTGCTGCACTTCGCGTCGCTGCACTGGAACGGGCGGCTCTTCGCGGCCGGCAGAATGGCGGCGGCGTTCGGCATGCAAGTCGCGCGCATCGCGATAGCGTGCGCGATCCTGTTCGTGCTCGCGCGCGCCGGTGCCGCAGCGTTTCTCTCGGGCGCCGCGGCGTTCCTGCTGGCGCGCCAGGCTCTGATGTGGCCGCTCTACCGGCGCGGAGCGTGACATGAGCATGCGCTCGCCGCTCGAATCCGTACCGGTGCTGCATATCGGACCGGTGCCCATCACGGCCGCCGTGCTCGTCACGTGGGCCATCATGGCGTTGCTCGTTACGGTCTCGCTGCTCGTGACGCGGCGCCTCTCGCTCGTGCCGTCGAAATGGCAGACGTGTGTGGAGCTCGTCGTCGGCACGCTCGACGGGCAGATTCGCGACACCATGCAGGTGGACCCGGCGCCTTATCGCGCACTCATCGGCACGCTGTTCATCTTCGTGCTGGTGGCCAACTGGTCGTCGCTCGTGCCCGGTATCGAACCGCCCACGGCGCACCTTGAAACAGACGCCGCGCTCGCGTTGCTCGTGCTGCTCGCCACGCTCTACTACGGTATTCGCACGCGCGGCCTGCGCGGCTACATGGCCACCTTTGCGGAACCCACGTGGGTGATGATTCCGCTCAACGTGGTGGAGCAGATCACGCGCACGTTCTCGCTCGTGGTGCGTCTGTTCGGCAACGTGATGAGCGGCGTGTTCGTGATCGGCATCGTGCTCTCGCTCGCGGGGCTCATCGTGCCGATTCCGCTCATGGCGCTCGACCTTCTCACCGGCGCCGTGCAGGCCTACATCTTCGCGGTGCTCGCTACGGTTTTCATCGGCGCGGCCGTGAGCGAATCCGCTCGCAAGCCGCCGGAGCCACCTCAATCCCCGGTTCGTCACCCCAATCGCGACAAGGAAGGAAACGCATGAACCTCATCGAAATCGTCAGCATTGCGGCGGCTGCGCTCGCCGTTTCGTTCGGTGCCATTGGCCCCGCGCTTGCGGAAGGGCGCGCGGTGGCCGCGGCCATGGACGCCATCGCGCGCCAGCCCGATTCCGCGGGCACCGTGTCGCGCACGCTGTTCGTGGGCCTCGCGATGATCGAGACGATGGCCATTTACTGCCTCGTCATCGCGCTGCTTCTGCTGTTCGCCAACCCGTTCGTGAAGTGACGGCGAACCGCTCCGGAGACAGTACGTCATGCGGATAGACTGGACGACGCTCGCGCTGCAGACCGTCAACGCGGTCATTCTCGTGTGGCTGCTCGCGCGTTTTCTGTTTCGCCCGGTGGCGGACATCATCGCGCAGCGCCAGAAGGCGGCGCAGGCGCTGATCGACGACGCCAACGCCGCGAAACACGACGCCGAAGCGGAACGCGACGCTGCGCGCGAAGCCACCGCGCAGCTCGCGCAAACGCGCACCCAGGCACTCCAGGCCATCGACGCCGAAGTGGCCGCGCAGAAAACGGCGTTGCTCGCGGCGGCCCACGCGGACGCCGATCGACTGCGCGCCGACGCTGAAGCCGACATGGCGCGCGCACGCGTCGTGCAGGAAAACGCGTCAGCAGGCCGGGCGGCACAACTGGCCGTGGATATCGCGAGCCGTTTGCTGAACCGCTTGCCGGCCAGCGCGCGCGTGGAAGGCTTCATCGGCGGCATCGTGGACGGCGTGAAGGCGCTGCCCGAACCCATTCGCGCGGAACTGGGCGCACGCGGCGCGCCGCTCGATATCACGGCGCCGCGTGCGCTTTCTATCGACGAGCAGCACGCCTGCGAAGCCGCGCTTTCCGCAGCGCTCGGTTGCCCGGTCGCCATCGCCGTGCACGAAGACCCGGCGCTCATCGCGGGTCTGGAACTCACGGCGCCGCATGCCACCGTGCGCAACAGCTTTCGCCATGACCTCACGTCGATCATGACCACCCTACAGTCCGCTCACGATGAAAACGCTTCCTGACGACATGCCCGGCGCCGCCGACAGCGCGTGGCTCGATCAACAGCGCGAGGCGCTTTCGACTGCGCGCCTCGGCCCGCATGCTCAGGCGCTGGGGCGTGTCGAACGCATCGCGGACGGCATCGCGTTCGTCTCCGGTCTGCCGGATGCGGCGCTCTACGAACTGCTCGACTTCGACGGCGGCGCCAAGGGCTTCGCGCATACGCTGGACGAAGACACGATCAGCGTCGTGCTGCTCGAAAACATCGAGAGCGTGCATGCGGGAACGTGGGTAGCGCGCACGGGGTCCGTGCTCGACGTGCCCGTGGGCGAAGGCCTGCTGGGACGTGTGGTGGATCCGCTCGGCGTACCGCTGGACCGCGACGAGACCATCGTGGCGGCAACGCGTTATCCCATCGAACGCAACGCCCCTTCCATTACGGACCGCGACCTCGTGAACGAGCCCGTGGAGACCGGCGTGCTGCTCGTGGATGCGCTCTTCGCCGTGGGGCGCGGCCAGCGCGAACTGGTCATCGGCGACCGCGCGACCGGCAAGACTTCGCTCGCGGTGGACACCATCGTCAACCAGAAGCATACGGACATGATCTGCGTGTACGTCGCGGTGGGGCAGCGCGCCGCCGCCGTGCAGCGCGTGATCGAAGCGGTGCGCGAGCATGGCGCGCCCGAGCGCTGCGTGTTCGTGGTGGCGTCCGCGGCGTCGGCGCCGGGGCTGCAATGGATCGCACCGTTCGCGGGCTTTTCGATTGCCGAATATTTTCGCGATCGCGGGCAGCACGCGCTCATCGTCATCGACGACCTCACGAAGCACGCCGCCACGCACCGCGAACTCGCGTTGCTCACGCGCGAACCGCCGGGGCGCGAGGCGTATCCCGGCGACATCTTCTACGTGCACGCACGCATGCTGGAACGCGCGGCGAAACTTTCGGCCGCGCATGGCGGCGGCTCGCTCACGGCCTTGCCTATCGCTGAAACGGATGCGGGCAATCTGGCCGCGTACATTCCCACCAATCTCATCTCGATTACCGACGGACAGCTCGTGCTCGATTCGTCGCTCTTCGCCGCGAACCAGCGGCCCGCGGTGGACGTGGGCTTGAGCGTGAGCCGCGTGGGCGGCAAGGCGCAGTCCGCGGCATTGCGCGACGTGTCGGGACGATTGCGGCTGGAATACGCACAGTTCCTCGAACTCGAAATGTTCACGCGCTTCGGTGGTCTCACGGACGCGCGCGTGAAGGCGCAGATCGAGCGCGGCAAACGCATTCGCGCACTCATCGCGCAGCCGCGCTTCAGCCCGCTGCGCACGGTGGACGAAGTGGCGCTTCTCGCCGCGCTCGCCGATGGCGTATTCGACGACGTACCGGCCGAAGTGGCGGCGCGCGTACGGCAGACGCTCGCGGCATCGGGCAACGGCCGCATCGATGCGGAAGGGGCGAACGTGGCATCAGCGTCGCTGGATGCCGCCGCGCGCACGCGGCTCGTCGAAGCCGTGCGTGCGCTCGTGCTCGAACATGCGCCGCCGCAAGCCGTGGGAGCAGCGGCATGAGCGGGAAGCTCGGCGCGCTCGAAGCGCAGATCGGCACCGCGCAGCAGTTGCAGGCGGTGGTGTCGGCCATGCGCGGCATTGCGGCGGCGCGCGCTCGCGAGGCAGAGGGCCGCCTGGCGGGCATACGGTCCACGGCGGCGACAGTGGCGGCGGCCATTGCTGAAGTGCTGCGCGTGGAACCCGACCGGCGCGCGGCAGCGGCAGCGGCAGCGGCAGCGGACGAAACGCGCAGCGCGGTGCAGTCGCGCGCCCGGCACCTCGTGATCGCAATGGGCTCCGAACAAGGCTTCGTCGGCATGTTCAACGAACCGATACTCGACGCCGCCACACGCGCGCTCCAGTCAGGTCCGTGTGAACTGATCGTGACCGGCACGCGCGGCGCCACGACAGCCGAGGAACGCGGCCTGCCTGTCGCGTGGTCCACGCCGATGGTCACGCACGCCGACGACGTACCCGGCTTCGCGGGCAATGTGACCGACGAGCTTTACCGTCGCCTCGAAGATTCGCTCATCAGGCGCGTGTCCATCATTCACGCGCGGCCCGCGCTCGCCACGCAGACGGAAGTCGTACAGCGCCAGTTGATTCCGTTCGACTTCGCGCGCTTTCATGTGGCGTCGCGCAAACAGCCTCCGCTGCTGACACTTCCTGCCGACAAACTGCTGACAGGTCTTGCCGAAGCCTACGTCTACACGGAACTGTGCGAGGCCGCCGCGCTCTCGCTCGCGGCGGAGAACGAAGCGCGCGTGCGAGCCATGATGTCCGCGCACGCGAATCTGAAAGACCGGCTCGACGCGCTCACGCAGCGCTACCGGCTCGTGCGGCAAGACGAGATCACGTCGGACATCGTGGAGCTGACGGCGGCGGCATCGGTCGCACGAACCGATTAGGGCCGCCGTTTTGCGCGGCGCACGCGCAACATCAATCCCCCACGAAACATAGGGCTTCGCGCAGGTTGCATGGACTTCGCGAGCGTCATGCACTAGAACGTAAGTCCTGCCACTCTCTTCCCGCGTCTGAACGTTCGCCTGGGTTCGCCAAGGTTAGCTGGCCTCCGCTGATCCGCTGCCCTGTCCTGCGCTGCGCACACCCACGCGCGAATCTTGCTTCATCTGCTCACTCTGCTGCCGCTGTCACACGCATCGCGCAACATGCATCGCACAACATGCAACGCGCAGCCGCACGAACTTCGCCACCCATTGCACACCGCCCGACTGGAGCCCTCATGACTCTGCCCGCGCTATCGCAAGATTTCTCCGCTGCTTTCGCCGCCGACGTCCGCGCCGGACTTACGCGCCGCCCGCAAAAGGAATTGCCCTCGAAGTATCTGTATGACGAAGTGGGTTCGTCGCTGTTCGAGGCCATTACGACGTTGCCGGAGTACGGCGTGACGCGCGCCGAAGAACGCCTGCTCACGCAGCACGCCGTCGATATCGTGGCGCAGTTGCCCGCCGGCGTGACCGTGGCGGAACTGGGCAGCGGCAGCGGACGCAAGACGCGCCGCATCCTGGAAGCGCTGTGCCGCAAGCGCCCCACGG
Organism: Paraburkholderia kururiensis; assembly: GCF_034424375.1. Classification (NCBI taxonomy): domain Bacteria; kingdom Pseudomonadati; phylum Pseudomonadota; class Betaproteobacteria; order Burkholderiales; family Burkholderiaceae; genus Paraburkholderia; species Paraburkholderia kururiensis. The sequence goes on from NZ_CP139965.1 coordinate 744,007, forward strand.
CGTACTGTCCGATTGAAATTTCGCGCACCGCGTTGCAATTATGTCGCCGCGAACTGGGCGACATCGAACGCATTTCGATTGTGGGTTACGAGCGCGATTACCTCGCCGGGCTCGCCGAAGTGAGCAAGCGGCGTGCCGAAAACGAGCAGTTGCTGGTGTTGTTCCTGGGCAGCACGATCGGCAACTTCGCGCGGCTCGCGGCCACGCGCTTTCTGCGCGACATCCGCGCCATGCTGAAACCCGGCGACGCGCTGCTGCTCGGCACGGACCTCGTGAAACCTGTCGATACGCTGCTCGCCGCGTATGACGACCCCATCGGCGTAACGGCCGCATTCGACCTGAATCTGCTGGCGCGCATCAATCGCGAACTGGGTGGCGACTTTCCGCTCGATGCGTTCGAACACGTCGCGCGTTTCAACGCCGACGCGCGCAGCGTGGAGATGCATCTGCGCGCCACGCGGCACGTCACAGCGCACGTGCGCGCAGCGGACCTCACCGTGACGATGGCACCGGGCGAAACTATCTGGACCGAGAGCAGCCACAAGTACCTGGCCGACGAAGTGCCGGCCATTGCCGGCGATGCGGGCTTTACCTGCCGGCGCCAGTGGATAGAGTGCGAGTGGGGATTTGCAGAGAGCCTGCTCGTCGTGTCGTAAGTCGACGGGCGGAATAGTCATGCGGGCGCAGGCGTGGTGCGCGTGCGCGCCTCGGCCTGCACTTGCGCTTCTGCGCGGTTGCCGCGCGTAACCTTCGCGCTCAGTGCTGCTCGAAGCGCTCGTAGCGCTTTTCGGTGTAACGCTCTTCGCTTGCCACTTCCGTTACGCGCGCCGACGGCGGGCCGCGACGCAGCCACGAGAGCATCCTGTCCACCTGATTCGCCGACCCCTGTACGACGGCTTCCACCGACCCGTCCTCGAGATTGGCCACATACCCTTTGATGCCGAGCGCGTGCGCCTGACGCACGGTGGCATGTCGAAAGCCGACGCCCTGCACGATGCCGCGCACCCGCACGTAATACGTTTCGATTCGCGAATCCAGGTCCGTACTGGTCATCGCATCGCCTCCTGTATCTTTTCACGCGGGCATTGTAGTCGCGCTCCCGCAAAGCCGTACAATCGCGGGCACCCGCGGCCACCCGGCATCGGCGCGTCGTTGCTTTTGCGCTTTTGCATGATGCGTGCCGCCGCGTCCTCTTCATCCATCAGGAATCGACTACCGAATGAGCGAGCAAAACCGCGACCTCGTGCTGGTTACCGGCGCATCGGGCTTCGTCGGCTCGGCTGTCGCGCGCATCGCGCAAGAAAAGGGCTTCGCGGTACGCGTGCTCGTGCGTGCATCGAGCCCGCGCAAGAACCTCGAAGCGCTCGATGCCGACATCGTCGTGGGCGACATGCGCGACGTCGCCTCGATGCGTGCCGCGTTGCGCGGCGTGCGCTACCTGTTCCACGTGGCCGCCGACTATCGGCTGTGGGCGCCGGACCCGGCCGAAATCGAACGCGCGAATCTGGAAGGCGCCGAGGCCACCATGCGCGCGGCGCTGCACGAAGGTGTGGAGCGCATCGTCTACACGAGCAGCGTTGCGACGCTGAAGGTCACAAGCTCGGGCCAATCCGCCGACGAAACCTCGCCGCTCGCCGCGGACCAGGCCATCGGCGTCTACAAGCGCAGCAAGGTGCTGGCCGAGCGTGCCGTGGAACGGATGATCGCGAACGACAAGCTGCCCGCCGTGATCGTGAATCCCTCCACGCCCATCGGCCCGCGCGACGTGAAGCCGACGCCGACGGGCCGCATCATCGTCGAGGCCGCGCTCGGCAAGATTCCCGCGTTCGTCGATACGGGGCTCAACCTCGTGCACGTCGACGACGTGGCCGCGGGACATTTCCTCGCGCTCGAACGCGGCAAGGTGGGCGAGCGCTACATCCTGGGCGGCGAGAATCTGCCGCTGCAACAGATGCTCGCGGACATCGCCAGCCTCACGGGACGCAAGCCGCCCACGCTGGCGCTGCCGCGCTGGCCGCTCTATCCGCTCGCCGTGGGCGCGGAAGCCGTGGCGCGCTTCACGAAGCGCGAGCCGTTCGTGACGGTGGACGGCCTCAGGATGTCGAAGAACAAGATGTACTTCAGTTCGGCGAAGGCCGAACGCGAACTCGGCTATCGCGCGCGGCCTTATCGCGAAGGCTTGAAGGACGCGCTCGACTGGTTCCGCGAGGCGGGTTATCTGAGCGGCAAGTGACGCGCCGCCGGAGCCGCTCGCGCCAGCGTGCTGTTACACGACTGTTACAACGTCGGGCAGCGGCAGCGGGTCACGGCGTGCGCGCAGCAGTTAAAATCGCGGGTCTTACCTGAGAAGCTCCGCATGAACCTTCAAGACCAGATCGGCGCGCTCGAAACGGGCGTCGATCAGCTCATTCAAGCCGTGGTGGCCGCACGCGCCACGCGCCCCGCCGAAGCGGCACCCGTGCCGCCCGCCCCTCGCGACGAAGCCCCTGCGGCGCAAACCGCCGAACCGGCTGCTGCAAGCACTTCGGCTTCTGCAGCCTCTGCGGTCGAGCAGCATGCCGAACCCGAAGCAGCCGCGGCTACCGCGAGCGAACCCGCCGCGCAAAAGCCGACGCTCGAAATCGCGCGCCCCAGCCAGAACGAAATCACGATGACGATTGCGGGCCACATGGTCACGCTGCGTCCCGAGGAGATCGGTCAGCTGATCGAAGAGCTTTCGAATGCGCGCGCTTCGATGACGCCGGAACCGCCGGCCGGCCTGCCGCCGGGCTGGCGTTTCGTCTCGACGAAGAACCCCGTGATGGCCGTGCAGAAACAGTCGAACGGCGACCGCCTGCTCGTGATGCGCCACACCGGCCACGGCTGGGTGCCGTTCACGTTCTCGCCGGACATGGTCATCCAGATGTACATGATGTTGACGCAGCGTTGATGCGTCGGGGGCCGCGTCCCTCGCTTCAACGCTCCTGGGCCGGCGCCTGTACGCGCGCCTTCCACTGCCCGCCCTTGCCGCGCCAGTAGCGCCATGCCGACGCGAACGTGGCGCCCACATAGAACAGCGCGATAAGCGGCAACACCGGCGCCCATAGCAGGGAACGCCGGTAGTAAGAGAGCATCGGCGCGTAGGCGCAGCACATGGCGGCCCAGGCGAGCCACGCCGGCCACGCCGCCGCACCCAGCGCGAGCGCTACGACCGGCGGCACGAGATAGATGACGGCCATGCCCGCCATCGTCCCCGCCAGCAGCCACGGCGAATAACGCAGTTGCGTGAAGGCGGTGCGGGCGATCATGTTCCAGATCTCGCGCCAGCTCTCGTAAGGACGCAGCGATACGCTGCGCGCGGCCACGTCGAGCCGGATCGCATGGCGCCCCTCGCCGCGATGCTTGATGCGCGCCGCCAGACTGCAATCGTCGATCAGTTCGCCGCGAATCGATTCGATGCCGCCCGCTTCTTCCAGCGCCTCGCGCCGCACGAGCATGCAGCCGCCCGCCGCGGCCGCGGTCTTGTTGCGCGGATTGTTGACCCACGCGAACGGGTAGAGCTTCGCGAAGAAGAAGACGAACGCGGGAATCAGCGCCTTTTCCTGCAGCGTGTCGCAGCGCAGGCGCACCATCAGTGAAACGAGATCGCGCTTTTCCACCGTCGCGCGCATCACGAGTTGCGTGAGCGCCTCGGGCGGATGGCCGATGTCGGCGTCGGTGAGCAGCAGGTAGTCGGTGGGCAGGCCGAGCGTGCGTACGGCCTCGATACCCTGCGACTGCGCCCACACCTTGCCCGACCAGCCCGAGGGCAGCGGCTTCGCGCCGATCACGGTGAGCCGGTCCGGGCGCTGGAGCTGCAAGGCGGCGGCGCGGGCGGCGTCCGCGGTGCCGTCGGTGCTGTGATCGTCGACGACGATCACGTGAAACGCGCCCGCGTAGTCCTGCATGAGCAGCGACGTGACCGCCTTCGCGATGACGTCGGCTTCGTTGCGCGCGGGCACGACCGCCACCACGGCGGGCCAGCCGCCGGCCGGTTCGGCCACGGGCAGCGGCGCGGCGGGACGCTCGCGCCAGAAACCGCCGCGCGCGAAGAGCAGCACGCACCAGATCAGCAACGAGATGCACGACAACACAAATAGAACAGCCATCCGGCTTTGCCCTCGAATGATGGATGGATCAGGAGGCCCTGAGGTGCCCGCGGCGGGTCGCACGGGCCGCAGCCGCGGGCAGCGGCGCGGCCGCCACGATACAACCGCATCGGCTACACCTTGCCCGCACGCCCCCACGCGAGCCATGAGCGGTCGCGCACGGATTCTCCCGAGCTGCGAAATGTCGCCCGAATTTCGCCTGTAATGCGAACGTAAGGCGCCCGGCCACGCAGGCCCATACCGCGCTCCATGAACGACAGCACACAGGGCGGCATAGTTTAAGGGTTCCGGCCGCCTGTTGCACCGCGCCAGCCCCGCCCGCAGACGCCCTTGCCGCATATTTCCGGCGGTGTCGCGCGCGAAGCAAAGCGCGCGTGATGAGGTTAGAATGCGCGTTTGGCCCAGGTGTGCCGGCGTTCTGCCGGTTTTCAGAAACACCAATTAATATGATGGTCGCGGCGATAAAGCCGTTTAAACCCGCTTCGAGCATGGCTCGGGCGTGGTTCAAACGGCTTCTTCGAAACCCGCGTCAGTCGGAGTTCGCCACCCTATGCGAGTCATCCTTGCCCAACCCCGCGGCTTTTGTGCGGGGGTCGTTCGCGCGATCGAAATTGTCGACCGCGCCCTGCAGAAGCATGGCGCACCCGTCTACGTGCGCCATGAAATCGTCCACAACCGGCACGTGGTCGAAAATCTGCGCAACAAGGGCGCCCGTTTCGTCGAGGAACTCGATGAGGTGCCGCACGGCGCCGTCGCCATTTTCAGCGCGCACGGCGTGGCAAAGAGCGTGGAGGTGGCCGCCGAAGAACGCGACCTCGACGTGCTGGACGCCACCTGTCCGCTCGTCACGAAGGTTCACGTGCAGGGCCGTCAGTATGTGGGCGCGGGACGCACGCTGATCCTGATCGGCCACGCGGGCCATCCCGAAGTGGAAGGCACGATCGGCCAGATTCCGGGCAAGGTGCTGCTCGTGCAGAGCGAAGCCGATGTCGCGAAGCTCGATCTGCCGCTCGATGCGCCGCTCGCCTACGTCACGCAGACCACGCTTTCGGTGGACGACACGCGCGGCATCATCGATGCGCTGCTCAACCGCTTCAGCGACATCGTGGGTCCGGACACGCGGGACATCTGCTACGCCACGCAGAACCGCCAGGCGGCCGTGCGCGAGCTGTCCACGCAAGTGGACGTGCTGCTCGTGGTGGGCGCAACGAACAGCTCGAACTCGAACCGGCTGCGCGAGATCGGCAGCGAAACGGGCGTGCCGAGCTACCTCGTCGCCGATGGCTCCGAAGTGAAGCCCGAATGGTTTGCGAATGCGCAGGCCGTCGGCATCACGGCGGGGGCGTCGGCGCCGGAAGAAATGGTGGAAAACGTAATCGACGCGCTACGCGCGTTGGGGCCTGTCGAGGTATCGACGATGACGGGTCGTGAAGAAAAAGTCGAATTCAAGCTGCCGTCGAAGCTGATGCAACCGCTCGCCGCGCGCGAAGTTTAAGGAGGACATCTCTTGTCTATTCCGCTGCTGCAACAAGTCCGCGTTGGCGCCTACATTGCGCGCCAGCATTTCCGGGGCAACAAGCGCTATCCGCTCGCGCTCATGCTCGAACCGCTGTTTCGCTGCAACCTGGCCTGCAACGGCTGCGGCAAGATCGACTATCCGGATCCCATCCTGAACCAGCGCCTCTCGCTCGAGGAATGTCTGCAAGCCGTGGACGAATGCGGCGCGCCGGTGGTCTCCATTGCAGGCGGCGAACCGCTGCTGCACAAGGAAATGCCGCAGATCGTGAAGGGCATCATCAGCCGCAAGAAGTTCGTGTACCTGTGCACGAACGCGCTGCTGATGGAAAAGAAGATGGACGACTATCAGCCGAGTCCGTATTTCGTGTGGTCGGTCCACCTGGACGGCGACAAGGACATGCACGATCACTCGGTGTCGCAGGAAGGCGTGTACGAGAAGGCCGTCGCCGCGATCCGCGAAGCGAAGCGCCGCGGCTTTCGCGTCAACATCAACTGCACGCTCTTCAACGACGCGATTCCCGAGCGCGTGGCCGCGTTCTTCGACACGCTGGGCCCCATCGGCGTGGACGGCATCACCGTCTCGCCGGGCTACGCCTACGAGCGCGCGCCGGACCAGCAGCACTTCCTGAACCGCGACAAGACCAAGCATCTGTTCCGCGAAATCTTCAAGCGCGGCAACAACGGCAAGAAGTGGTCGTTCAGCCAGTCGAGCCTGTTCCTCGATTTCCTCGCCGGCAACCAGACCTATCACTGCACGCCGTGGGGCAACCCCGCGCGCACGGTGTTCGGCTGGCAACGCCCCTGCTACCTGGTGGGCGAAGGCTACGCGAAGACCTTCAAGGAGCTGATGGAAACCACCGAGTGGGAAAAGTACGGCACCGGCAACTACGAGAAGTGCGCGGACTGCATGGTCCACAGCGGCTTCGAAGCCACGGCCGTGATGGACACAGTGGCGCACCCGCTGAAGGCGCTCAAGGTCAGTCTCAAGGGACCCAAGACGGAAGGCGCATTCGCACGCGATATCCCGCTCGATCGCCAGCGTCCCGCTGAATATGTTTTCTCGCGGCACGTCGAAATCAAGCTGGAAGAAATCAAGCACGCGGCACAAACGAAGAAGCCGGCGACCGTCGCCGCGCACTGAGTTCGCGCTTCACCGCGTGGGCGCCCGTTGCGGCGGGCGCCTTCGATATCGGATTTGCCACGAAGGGCGTAACGGTTCATGCCGTTACGCCCTTCGCGTTTATGCGAGGGATTTATACGGCGCGGCGCGAACAACCCGTGCGCATTCACGAAGGCCGCGAGGCCGGGCGTTTCAGCGCGTCGGACCCATCATCACTCTCGTAGCAGTTGGTCCGCCTTCCCATACCCATTACAATTTGCTTTCTCCTGCTTTGAAATAATCGTCTCGCGCGAGGTAATCCGACTGTGTATTGCCCGCCGAAACACCGAACGCCATGACCATGCTGCTCGAACTGAATGCCGTAAGACTCGCCATTGGAACCAACTGCCCGGAGCACAGGAAATCGCGTCCTGATGCCAACGGCTTCAACCTCGCGCTTGCACGCGGCGAGATTGGCTGCATCACCGGCGCCTCGGGCGCCGGGAAAACGCGGTTGCTGCGCGCCATCGCCGGCTTCGAATCGCTCCACGGCGGCACCATCGCCATCAACGGCGCTGCCGTCGCCTCGAAAAGCATGGCGCTGCCGCCGTACCGTCGTCGTATCGGCATGATGGTCCAGGACGACACGCTCTTTCCGGACCGCAACGTCGCAAGAAACGTGGCACTCGCGCTCGGCGCGCTGAGTGGCGACCAACAGGAACCCCGCGCGAAGGAAGTGCTGGCCCAGGTCGGCATAGCGGACCTCGCCGACGCACTGCCCGAGGCCCTCACGCCGGCCCAGCTCCAGCGCGTGCTGCTGGCGCGCGCCATGGCGTCGTCGCCCGAACTGCTCCTGCTGGACGAGCCGTTCGCACCGCTCGACCCCGCCGCCCGCGACGCCTTCGCACAAGACCTGCGGCGCATCCTCAAAGCTGCGGGACAAACCGCGCTCGTCGCCACGCGCGACGAGGCCGCGCCGTCATTCGCTTTCGCCGACCGCGTCGGCGTCATGGCCGATGGCCTCGTCGTGCGATGGGACGCGCCGGCTGGCGCAAACGGCCTGCAAGCGAGCGAATCGACCGGCTCCGTTCACTAGCGAAACCACCCCTCAGCCGTAGGCGCACGGCGGTGTAGTATTCGCTTTCCCCTTGCTACACGCGCGTGACAGCGTAAGGCCGCTACCGGGTTCTCCGCAGCGGCCGCCGTGTTTTCCTACGATGAATCTGAAGACGAGGATCTTCCTGCTAGCCGTGGTGCCGTTTCTCGTGGCGATCGCGGGAATCGGCATCGGCGTGCGCCAGCAGGCGACTGCCCTCGCCCGCACGCAGCACGCCACCATGGAGGCGGCGTACCTCTCCAGCAAGGAAATCGAACTCAAGCATTACGTCGATCTGGCCACCAGCGCCATCGCGCCGCTCTACGACAACGCGGCAGACGATGCGCGCGACGACGCCACGCAGCGCGCCCGCGCGCTGGAGCGGCTCGAAAAGATGGACTTCGGCAAGGACGGCTACTTCTTCGTCTACGACATGCATGGCCGCTCGCTCATGCATCCGCGCGAGCCGAATCTGGTGGGCCGCGACCTCTGGGACCTGCGCGACCCGGGCGGCACGCTCACCATCCAGCGCCTCATCGCGGCGGCGGCGAACGGCGGCGGCTACGTGCGTTACATGTGGCACCGGCCGTCCACGGGCAAGCTTGCGCCGAAGCTGGGCTACGTCGTGCCGCTGCCGCGCTGGGGCTGGATGATCGGCACCGGCATCTATCTGGACGACGTAAACGCGACGCTCGCGGGCATCGACGAACACGCGTCGGCCAACATCGAGCGCACGATGACGTGGATCGGCGGCATCGCGCTCGCGGGCGTCGCCGTGATCGCGATCTGCGCGCTGGTGTTGAACGTGAGCGAGTACCGCAGCGCGGACGCGAAGCTCAAGCGCCTCGCGCAGCAGGTGGTCGAATCGCAGGAAAACGAGCGGGCGCGCCTTTCGCGCGAGCTGCACGACGGCATCAGCCAGATGATGGTGTCGGCGAAACTGCTGCTGGAATCGGCGCTCGCGCGGCTCGAGCGCGGCGAGACGCGCGTGCCGGCCGCGGAAACCGCGCTCGCCACGAGCCTCACGCGGCTCGGCGACACGCTGCGCGAAGTGCGCCGCATCTCGCACGCGCTGCGCCCCGCCATGCTCGACGACCTGGGCCTCGCCGCCGCGCTCGAACAGCTGAGCCGCGAGATGGGCGAAGAGACGGGCATCGACATCGGCTTCACGCAGATCGCGCACACGCACGCGGCGGCCTTGCCCGACGCGGTGAACACGGTGCTCTTCCGGATCGCGCAGGAAGCACTCACGAACATCGTGCGTCACGCCGAGGCGAAGCGCGCGGCGTTGACACTGGACGTGGCATCGAGCGCCGTCACCCTCACCGTCGCCGACAACGGCCGCGGCTTCGACGTGGAGCGTGCCTTCGCCGACCCGCGCGCGGGCATCGGCCTGCGCAACATGCGCGAACGGCTGGAAACGCTGGGCGGCACGCTGGCCATCGCGTCCCAGCCCGGCCACACCATCATCAGCGCGCGCGTGCCGGTGAGCGCCGCGGCCGAGCCGGCACCCAGCGAACCTCTTGCGCCATCGCAGCCGCACAAGCGCACCAGCGACGAGCCCGCCGCGGACACTACCGCCGTCTATGCCGCCACCCTGCCCACGCCGGCCTCCCGCACCGGGACTTCGACATGAACCACACCGCATCCCCTGCCCGCATCGTGCTCGTCGACGACCATCCGCTCGTGCGCGACGGACTGCGCGCGCGGCTCGAAGCCGTGCCGAACTTGCGGGTGGCGGGCGAAGCCGGCAACGCCGACGAAGCGCTCGCGCTCGCCGAATCCATTGAACCGGACCTCGTACTGATGGACGTGGGGATGAACGGCATGAACGGCATCGCGCTCGCCAGCCTGTTTCACGAGCGCTTTCCGGGCATTCGCGTGCTGATGCTTTCCATGCACGACAACATCGAATACGTGACGCAGGCCGTGCGCGCGGGCGCGGGCGGCTACGTGCTGAAGGACTCGCCCGCGACCGAGATCGTCCACGCCATCGAGGCCGTGCTCGCGGGGCAGACGTTCTTCAGCGCGGGCATTGCGAAGAAGATGATCCATGCGTCCGCGATGCAGACGCCGGTGGAACGGCTCACACCGCGCGAGCGCGACATTCTGGATGCGCTCGCGCTTGGGCTGTCGAGCAAGCAGATTGCCCAGCAGTGCGGCCTTTCCGTGCGCACGGTGGAGACCCACCGGCTCAACCTGAAGCGGAAGCTTGATATCGAGGGGCAGGCCGAACTGATCAAGTTCGCCGTGGAGCACCGCCGCGGGTCTGACCGCAAGCGGTGACCCGTGGGCTCAGCCCGCCGTTCGGGCGTTGTGGTCGACCAGGAACTTGATGAGCCCGTCGATGCCGCCCTTGGCGATCTGGTCGGCGAACTGCGTCTGATACACCTGGATCAGCCACGCGCCCATCATGTTGATGTCGTAAATCTTCCAGCCCGATGCCGTTTTTTCCAGGCGGTAGTCGATGGCGTCGTCGCCGCCGTTGCTGATCACGTGGGACTGCACGACGGTATCTTTCGCGCCCCCCGCGGTGCTGGAAGGCAGAAACTTGAACGTGACGTCCTGATTACGGAGCTGCGAGAGCGACTCGGCGTACGTGCGCACGAGCAGCGTCTGGAATTGCTGGTACAGCTGTTGCTGCTGCTCAGGGGTTGCAGTGGACCATGCCTTGCCCACTGCGATGCGCGCCGTGCGCTGGAAGTTCGTGTACGGCACGAAGTGCGTCTGCACCACCTGCGTGATCTTGCCCATGTCGCCGCCGCGCGCCTGCGAGTCGGCCTTCATTGCCGTCACGGTGCCTTCGACGGCGTTCTTCACCACGGCATCCGGCGTGGCCTGGGCAAAAGCCGAGGTGGACACCACGAAAGCTGCCACACAAGCTGACAAATAACGTTTCATTGCTGTTCCGGACTTAAAAAGAGGTGCGGATCGCGTCGATCGCGCCCCGCAACGGGCCAGTATACCGACTTTGGTCCAGCCGCCTGGCGTGCCGCGCTGCCGCGCCCGCGCGGGCGGCGTCGGTATACTTGTGCGCTCTTTCCAGACAACACGCCATCGACAGGGCCCCCGCCTGTATGCTGAAGCCATTTATCGTCCGCCTCGTCGCGTGGTCCGTACGCCGCCCGGCGTGGGTCATCGCCGTCTCCCTGATACTCGCCGTTCTGAGCAGCTTCTACGTTGCCCAACACTTTCGCATCAACACCGACGTCAGCCAGCTGATCGAAAACGACAAGGACTGGGCCGCGCTCGGCGACGCCATCGACCAGGCCTTCCCGCAACGCACCCAGACCGTGCTGGTCGTGGTGGAAGCGGACGCCCCCGAATTCGCCGACACGGCTGCCGACGAACTGGCCGCCAGCCTCAAGAAAGATACGAGCGAGTTCAGCTCGGTCACGCAGCCCGCAGGCGGGCCCTTTTTCCAGCACAACGGCCTGCTCTTCCTGCCGGTGAACGACGTGCTCAACACCACCGGCCAGCTCGTGCAGGCGCGTCCGCTGGTGAATGCCCTTGCGCAGGATCCGAGCCTGACCGGCCTTGCCGGCGTGCTCACCACGAGCCTGATGTTGCCGCTGCAGATCGGCCAGGTGAAGCTGCCCAACATGGCGCATCTGCTCTCGCAAAGCGCCGACGTGCTCGACCGCGTGCTGGCCGGCCAGCATCCGGCGTTTTCGTGGCGCGGACTCGTCGATAAAGACGCCGCCGCGAAACCGGCTTACGCGTTCGTCACCGTGCAGCCGGTGCTCAACTACGCGAAGCTGCGCGCGGGCGCGAGCGCCTCGGAAGCCATTCGCGCCCAGGCCGCCGCGCTGCACCTCGACACGCGCTACGGCGCGAAGGTGCGGCTTACGGGCGAACAGCCGCTCGCCGACGAGGAATTCGCCTCCGTCGAAGACGGCGCCGCGCTGAACGGCGCCATCACCCTGCTCGTCGTGCTCGGCATTCTGTGGCTCGCGCTGCGTTCGGGCCGCATGATCGTCGCGGTGCTCGTGACGCTCGCGGTCGGCCTCGCCGTGACCGCGGCGCTCGGTCTGATGATGGTGAGCGCGCTCAACATGATCTCCGTGGCGTTCATGGTGCTGTTCGTCGGCCTGGGCGTGGACTTCGGCGTGCAGTTCGGCGTGAAGTACCGCGAGGAGCGCTACCACGAAGACCGTATCGAGACCGCGCTCGTCAATACCGGCCGCAGCGTGGGCGTGCCGCTCACGCTGGCCGCCGTGGCCGTGGCCGAGAGCTTCTTTTCGTTCCTGCCCACGGCCTATCGCGGCGTGTCCGAACTTGGGCGGATTGCCGGCGTCGGCATGTTCGTCGCCTATTTCGCAAGCATGACGCTGCTGCCGGCGCTCATCAAACTGTTCGCGCCGCCGGGCGAAGCCACGCCGCCGGGCTTCAAGCAACTCGCGCCCGTCGACGCGTTTCTGGACCGCCACCGCAAACCGGTGCTGATCGGCACGCTCGTCGTCGTGGTGGGCGCCTCGCCGCTGCTCGCACGTCTTCAGTTCGACTTCAACCCGCTGCATCTGAAAGATCCGCATACGGAGTCGATGGCCACGCTGCTCGCGCTGAAGAACTCGCCCGTCATCTCGGTCAACGACGTGAGCGTGCTGGGCTCGTCGCTCGCGGACGCGGACCGCATCGCGTCACACCTCTCCGCGCTGCCGCAGGTGGGCCGCACGACGACGCTCTCCAGCTTCATACCCGGCGACCAGCAGCAGAAGATGATGCTCATTGCGAGCGCCGCCCAGCAGCTTCTGCCCGCGCTCACGCAAGCTCCGGCACCGGCCGCCACCGACGCCGTGCGCGTCGCGGCGCTCAAGCGCGCGGCGAACCAGCTCTCGCTCGCCGCCGACGAGCACCCGGGCGCGGGCGCCGCCGAAGCGAAGCACCTCTCGGCCACGCTGACGAAGCTCGCCAACGCAGACGCCGCCACGCGCGATCGCGCCGAAAAGGCCATCGCCGAACCGTTGAGGCTCGCGCTCGGACAGCTCGCGAACCTGCTGCAACCCACGGAGATCACCCGCGCCACGCTGCCGCCCGGCATCGTGCGCGACTGGGTGGCGCCGGACGGCCACGCGCTCGTGGACGTCGCGCCGAAAGTGCCGCCCGGCGTGGATCCCAACGACGACGTCATGCTGCGCAACTTCGCGCACGCCGTGAAGGCCGCCGAGCCCGGCGCCATCGGCGGCCCGATCTCGATCCTCCATTCGGCCAACACCATCATCAAGGCGTTCCTGCAGGCCGGCGCGTGGGCGGTGCTCTCCATTACGGTGCTGCTGTGGCTCGCGCTGCGACGCTTCGCCGACGTGCTGCGCACGCTGATTCCGCTGCTGGTGTCCGCCGTGGTGACGCTCGAGCTTTGCGTGGTTTTCGGCATGCCTCTCAACTTTGCGAATATCATCGCGCTTCCGCTGATGCTGGGCGTGGGCGTCGCCTTCAAGATCTACTTCGTCATGGCGTGGCGCTCGGGCCAGACGGGGCTGCTTCAATCGAGCCTCACGCACGCGGTGATGTTCAGCGCCGCCACCACGGCGACGGCGTTCGGCAGCCTGTGGCTCTCGCATCACCCGGGCACGTCCAGCATGGGGCGGCTGCTCGCGCTCGCGCTCTTCTGCACGCTGATCGGCGCCGTGGTGTTCCAGCCGGTACTGATGGGCCGACCCCGCGTGGAGCGCGCGCGCAAAACAAAACAACTTCAGGGAATCGATCAATGAAGAAGCGAAACGCCGCACTGGTGCTTGCAACCGTAGGCGCGACCGCCCTGACGTCCGGCTGCGCAACCGGCCCGGAGCGCAAACCCGGCGACCCGCTGGAGCCGATGAACCGCGCCATCTTCAAGTTCAACGACACGGTGGACCAGGCCATCGCGGTGCCCATCGCGAAGGGCTACCAGAAGGTGACGCCGCAGCCGTTTCGCACGGCGGTGAGCAACTTCTTTTCGAACCTCGGCGACATCAGCAACTTCGCCAACGACCTGCTGCAGCTGAAGATCACGGACGCCACCGAAGACCTCATGCGCGTGGCGTTCAACTCCACCTTCGGCCTGGGCGGCCTGCTCGACTGGGCGACACCTGCCGGCCTGCCCAAACACAAACAGGACTTCGGGCTCACGCTCGGCCGCTGGGGCATTCCGTCGGGGCCGTACCTGGTGCTGCCTATCTTCGGTCCAAGCTCGTTCCGCGACAGCGTGGGCCTTGCCGTGGACGTGCGCTTCAATCCGATGAACTACATGGAGCCGGCGGTACGCAATCCGATGTATGGCGCGCAGTTCGTGAGCGTGCGCTCCGACCTGCTGGGCGCGTCGAACCTGCTGGAACAGGCGGCGCTCGACAAGTACTCGTTCGTGCGCGACGCCTATACGCAGCAGCGCAAGTCGCTTTTGAAAAGCTCCTCGGCGCCGCCTGCGTTGCCGGATTACGGCGACCCGGGAGCGTCGGATGATGGCGACACGGGCAATGCCGGCGGCGCGCCTGCTGCGGGCGGTGCGGCGGGGGCGGCCGGTACTGCTGCGGCTAGCGGCGCGGCGGCGGACACCACGCCGGCAACCGGTGCGGCGGGTAACGCCGCGGCAGCGGGCGCCGCTGGCGCGCCGGGAGCAGGCGTAAGCGGCAAGGCCGGAACGGCCGCGCCGGCCAAGGCCGCGTCCGGGCCCAATGAGACTGCGGCGCCGGCTGCGGCGTCCGATGGTGCCGCTACGCCTGCCAGCGCGCCTGCGGCGCAGTAAAGGCGCGACGTGGAACGCCTGGCGAGGCGCCAACCGCTGCTGCTCCGGCTCCAGAGTCCGCCACGCGCCTGATCCCGCGCTCCCCGGCGCAGCAGCAACCAAAAGCCCTGCAAGGCGTGACGCCTTGCAGGGCTTTGTATTGTATGCAGCAACGGACCTTTTCTTCTTCGCCGAACCGCTGCGCGAAAACCATACAGAAGCAGCGGCCATCTGGCCGCCGCCACACGCCGTTAGTGCGCCGCTTGCTCTTCCGGTTCGTGGTCCGCCTCTTCGCCGCCTTCCAGCAATGCGCCGGGCGCCGCCGCCACGGCACGGGCCGCAGTCTGCGAGCGTTCGAGATGGCGCGCGAACGCTTCGTCGGCGTAACGGATGCGCTCGCGTCCGTGCGGCGCCGGGTTGCCCTGCTCGTCGAGATTGACGAACACCATCTTCTCGATGGTCAAGATGCTCTTGCGCGTGATCTTGTTGCGCACTTCGCAGCGCAGCGTGATGGACGTGCGCCCGAAATGCGTCGCCGTCATGCCCAGTTCGATGATGTCGCCCTGGCGCGCCGAACTGACGAAATTGATTTCCGACATGAACTTCGTCACGACGCGCTGGTTGTCGAGCTGGCAAATCGCGTAAATCGCGGCTTCTTCGTCGATCCAGCGCAGCAGGCTACCGCCGAACAGCGTGCCGTTGGGGTTCAGGTCTTCGGGCTTGACCCATTTGCGGGTGTGGAAATTCATCATCTGGCGTGCCTCGATCAGTGCGGTCCGGCCCGACGTATTGGGGCAAGACTAGGGTTAACTCTTATCTTATAACAGATATAAGGGTTTACCCTAGTCAATACAAGCCCCCCCGCGTGCTGCCCGAGCCGCCCCCCGCCCCGATACGAAGTCCCCCAGGGCAGCGGCTCTAGCCGTGTAGCCGCAAACCCTTGAGCGCCTTGTCCACGCGTCCTTTCTCGCCGCGCAGGGCGATGCCGACCAGCCTCAGTTCATCGGTCGGCACTGCTGCCACGGCGGCGCGGTTGTCGTCGTCGTGGCCGGTATCGAACAGGTCTTCCGTGAAGATCGACATGTCCAGTTCGCGTTCGGACACCCGCTTGAATGCGCGGCGCAGTTCTTCGTCGCTAGCGGAATAGACGAGCACCGGCTGCCGGAACATCGGCAGATACGACTTGCCCGACCCATCCACGTAACGCGGCCCCACCACGCCTTCGACAGTCGCCGCAATGCCGCTCACGATGAACGCCGTGACGTTCAGCTTCTTCCAGACGGGCAGGTCGTCCCGCAGGATCACCGCAATCTTGGTATCGAAAACGGGCCGTGCCTGCACGGCTTCCACTGCCGACGCGCCCGCAGCAGAAGCCGGAGCGGGATTGGCGCGCGCATCCTCGTTCGTCAGATCCATACGTCGTTCCTCGCCGTGCGTTCGTTAGTCTCGCGGCCGGTGTTGAGCACACCGCGCGGCTCGATCAGCATCATCTGGACTTCGCCCTCGGCGAACGGCTTGTGCTCTGTGCCCTTCGGCACCACGAACATCTCGCCCGCGCCGACATGGACGCAGCCGTCGCGGAAATCGATGCGCAGCGTGCCTTCGAGCACGATGAAGGTCTCGTCGGTATCGGGATGGTCGTGCCAGAGGAAGTCGCCCTGGATCTTCACGAGCTTGAACTGGTAGTCGTTCATTTCGGCGACTACGCGCTGCTGCCACTGGTCGTGGATGAGTGCGAGCCTGGCCGCCAGATTGATGGGCGCGTACGCCGTTTCAGCTGGGGCGTGATGGTCGGTGGGTGTCATGTGCGTCTCCTTCGTCAGATGCTACGAAGGGCGAGCGTAGACGGCGCGCGCTCAATGCGTCTTGAACGATTGTGCAAGCAGGGGCGGAAGTGGGCGGCTCACCGGGCCGCGGCGCGGGAAGCCCAATTCGACCTCGCCGCCCGCCGATGCATGGTCTGCCGGCCCTCGGCGTGATGGCTGAACGGACCGGCCAGGCTGATCGACTCGACAGTGGCCGCTCAGCGCCCCATGCCGGCGAGCGTCTTCAGCCAGCGTGACGGGGACAGGCCATACGTCTTCGTGAAGTGGCGCGTCATGTGGCTCTGGTCGGCGAAGCCTGCGGCTGCGGCCGACTCGGCGAGCGGACGGCCCAGCACCATTAGCTGCCGCACGCGGTCGAGCCGGCGCATCGTCAGATAGCGGTACGGGCTCGTACCGAAGAATGCGCGGAAATCGCGCGACAGGCTCCAGCGGTCGCGGCCCGTGGCGGCGGCCAGATCGTCGAGGCTCACCGCGCAGTCGAGCGCATCGTGCAGATATTCGCGAGCCCGCCGCGCCGCATGATAGTCCGCCGCCTGGCGCAGGCGACGGGCGCCGGAAACGGCGTCCAGCGCCAGTGCCAGATCGAGAATGGCGTCGTCACGCTCGAGCGGATCGAGCGGGCAGTCCATGCCGCGCAAGAGCACGTCGGTGGCGGCATACAGGCGCGGATCGTCGGAAATGCCGCCCTCGACGAACGGCAGCGGCCGGCCGCCCAGCGCCTGCTGAAGCAGCGCCGGCTCGACGTAGACCATGCGATAGCGGAAGCCGTGCTCGGAGCCGGCCTCGCCGTCATGCGGTTCGTCGGGGTGAATCACGATCGTGCGGCCCGGCTGGCTGTGCACGAAATGGCGCCGATAGTGGAACGACTGGACACCCGAGAGCGTGCGACCTATCGCGTAGGTGTCGTGCCGGTGCATGTCGTAGGCGTGCGCGTGAAAGAAGGCCTCGATGCGCTCGATGTCGCCCTGGTGCGCGCGGTGGATCCAGTCGGTATGAGGCAGTTGCGGCGGCACTTGCGGCTGGGCGCGCGCCTCGGTCCCGACTGCGATTTCGGCCCCTTCTCCTGCTGCCTTCATCCGATTCCCCTTCGCTTCGCTCTGCCCCTGCAAAACAGGCCTTGCGACGATATCCACCCGCCCGGTGCCGGCGAAAAGAGATGATATAGCGGGCTGGTCAGGCGCGTGCACGGCACGCGGGCCGCCCCGCGTCGGGGCGCCGCACACGCGTTATCTGCGCCGGCAGCGCCGGTACAGCCGACCGGCAAGGCGCATTCACCGTTAGCCTCGGCGCAGCTCCGGCGCCCTCAGCGGACGCTACCCACCGACACCGGCCACAGCGCCCGAGCCCGTTCGAGCGTCTGCCGTGCCCGCACGAGGGAGACGCGTGCGGCGCGGGCGTCGGCGGCTACTTGCAAGAGCGCGCCGAGCTGCGCCGGCCGCCGGGCCAGTTCACGCAGCACAGGCAGCACCGCCGTGCTGCCGTCGTCACGCAGTCCCGCCATGGCGGCCGGGGGCAGCGAGCGCCACGCCGGGTCCACCACCGCGCGGCATACCGCGAACGGCACGCCCTGCGCCGCAGCAACGGCGCCTGCGATGTGCGATTCCATGTCCACCGCGAGCGCGCCCGTGGACCGGTAGAGAGCCTGCTTGTCCCCCGCCGTCGTCAGCGGCGCCGACACGGCGGCCTGGATGCCGCGCCGCAGTCGTGCTGCCAGCGGCGAGGCCGCCAATGCCGCCGCGAGCCGCTGAGTCCACGCGGTGTCCGTCATGACGCGGCCGAGCGGGCCATCCACCGCATCCGCCACGACGATCGTGCCAGGCGTAAGTTCGGGCGCGAGTCCGCCCGCCGTGCCGAAACTCAGAATGCCCGCGCAGCCGCGCTGCATCGCGTCCCGCAGAGCGCGCTGGAGCAGATCGGCGCGCGCCGCGTAGACGGCCTCCACACCTTCGCCGCGCGCGATCTGCGCTTCGAACGCCATGCCGGCCACGACGATGACGGGCAGGCCCGCCGCGTCCCCGGACACGGCAACCGTTGGCGCCCGCATCGTCACATTCCGACCGCGACGCGCGCGACGCCGTCGCGCTTGAGATTGCGATAGCGGGCAAGCGCCCACAGCGGGAAGAACTTGCGATAGCCGTGGTAGCGCAGATAGAACACGCGCGGAAAGCCCGTCGCCGTGAAGCGCGTTTCGTCCCACAGCCCATGTTCCTGCTGGTTCGCCTGAAGGTACGCGATGCCGCGCGCAACGGCGGGATGATCCACCGCGCCGGCGGCCATCAGGCCGAGCACCGCCCAGGCGGTCTGCGAGGCCGTGCTCGGCGCGCGCTCGTAGCCGCGGTAGTCGAGCTTGTAGCTCTCGCCGCCCTCGCCCCAGCCGCCGTCGTCGTTCTGAATCGAGACGAGCCACTGCACGGCGCGCGTCATGTGCGGGTCGCTGTGCGACAGGCCGGCCGCGTTCAGCGCGCACAGCGCTGTCCACGTGCCGTAGATGTAGTTCATACCCCAGCGGCCGTACCAGCTGCCGTCCGATTCCTGCTCTTTCAGCAGATAGTCGTAGGCGCGACGCGACGGCTCGCTCGTGCCCGGCATCTCGCCCAGCTGCGCGAGCATCGAAAGGCAACGGCCGGACACGTCCGCAGTGGGCGGATCGAGCAGCGCGCCGTGGTCGGAGAACGGGATGTTGTTGAGGTAGTACTGTGTGTTTTCGGGCTCGAACGCACCCCAGCCGCCGTCGCTGCTCTGCATGCCGACAATCCATTCGCGCGCACGCGCAATGGCTTCGCTATCGACGTCCGACTGCGTGAGTCCCGCCGCGCGATGCATGGCCATCACCACCACGGCGGTGTCGTCCACGTCGGGGTAATACGCGTTCGCGTACTGGAACGCCCAGCCGCCGGGCCGCACGTCGGGGCGGCGCGAGATCCAGTCGCCGCGCACGTCGAGCACCTGCAGCGGGCGCAGCCATTCCAGGCCGCGCAGCGCCGCTTGCCGGGCCTGCGCGTCGCCGGTCTCCAGCAGCGCGTGCGCCACGAGCGACGTGTCCCACACCGGCGAAAGACACGGCTGGCAATACGCCTCGTCTTCGTCCTCGTGAATGACGAGCAGCTTGTCGATGGAGCGGCGGGCAATCGCGCGGTTCGGGTGATCCGCGGGATAGCCGAGCACGTCGTACATCATCACGGCGTTGGCCATGGCGGGGAAGATCGCGCCCAGGCCGTCTTCGCCGTTCAGGCGCTCGTCGACGAAGGCGACGGCGGCGTCGATGGCGCGCTGGCGCAGATAGCCCGGAAAGAGCGGATCGACGGTGCGCAGAATGCCGTCCACGGCGCGGAAGAACGCGAACCAGCCTTCGTTCTGGTGCGGCGCACGCGGCAACAGGCCCGTGGTGACGGCCGCGCCGCGGAACAGTTCGTCGATACGCACGCCGCGCGGATTACGCGCGCGCGGCCGCTTCGCGTTGAGCACGAGCAGCGGCACGATGACCGTGCGTGCCCAGTACGACACCTTCGAAAGATGGAACGGAAACCACTTGGGCAACAGCGTAATCTCGACCGGCATCATCGGCACCGCGTACCAGGTGATGACGCCGTAGAGCGCGAGCAGGATGCGCGTGAACACGTTCACGGCTTCCGCGCCGCCCGCCGCCAGAATCGCGTTGCGCGCGCGGACCATGTGCTCGGCGTCTTCGGCGTCGCCGATCATCTTCAGCGCGAAGTACGCCTTCACGCTGGCGCTCACGTCCATTGCGCCGTCGGTGAAAAGCGGCCAACCGCCATCGGCCAGCTGGATGCGGCGCAGGTAGCGGCCGATCTTGCGCTCCAGTTCGACGTCGGCCGTCTCGCCCAGGTAGTGCACGAGCAGCACGTATTCGGCGGGGATCGTGGCGTCGGCTTCGAGTTCGTAGACCCAATGGCCGTCGGGCTTCTGGGCGGCAAGGATCGCGTCGGTGGCGCGCGCCACGCTCGCATCGAGCGACGCCAGCGCGGGCGCGTGGGCTTCAAGCGGCAGCGCGCGGGCGTCGTTCACCGCGTCGTTCGCCGCTTCGTTTGCAGCGTCACCTGCCGGCAAGGTCGCGGCATCCGCTGCGGAGTCGTCCATTGGCAAGGCTTGGGTCAAATCGTTCATCGGCGCTCCATCGGTGCAATCGGTACGTCAAGCAGGAGGTCCGCGGCCTTCTGGCCCGAGCGGATCGCTCCTTCAATCGTTGGGGGCAGACCGGTGGCCGTCCAGTCGCCCGCCAGCATCAGGTTGTTCCAGCGTGTGCGCGTGCCGGGCCGGCGCGTCTCTTCGTCCGGCCGGGCGGCAAAGGTGGCGTGGGCTTCCGTCACGATCTGCCAGGCCGGCATGGGCTCCGCGGGCAGCGACGCGGCTTGCGCCACGTCCGCCCAGATCGCCCGCGCCAGCGCCTCGCGCGGCATCGCGAGCAAGCGGTCCGCGGCGTAGACGGTCGCGGAGAGCCGGCCGTCGGAGGCCACCATCCATTGCGCCGTGCCGTTCAGCAAACTCGTGGCCGCGGGCGTGCCGAACGGCGGCTCCACGGCGAAATGCGCGCTCACCACGGCGCTGGACCGCTGCGGCGTCTGAATACCGGGCACCAGCGCGCGAGCCGCATCCGGCGGGACGGCGAGGATGGCGGCATCCGTTTCGCCGAGCGAGATGATCTCCTCGCCGAAATTCAGCGCGCTCACGCGCGCGGCAGCCATGCCGCTTGCCGTGGCCGGGCGCTCGTCGAATGCCATCGATTGCAGCCGCGAGCCGAGCCGGATCACCGCGCCGCCGTGCTGCAACAGCCGCAGCGCCGGATCGACGAACGCGCTCGCCAGTCCGTCGCGCGCCACGAGCGGCCGGCACGCCGCGCCGCCCGCCGCAAAGGTTTCCCTCACGAGTGCGCCTGCGAGCTGCGCCGTTGCGTCGCGCGGCTCGGCATTGAGCATGGCGCGGAGCAGCGGTTCGACGAGGCGCGTCCAGAACGCGCCTTCGCCACGCAGCGTCTGCGCCACCGTGCGGCCCGGCTTCGCGAGCAGCAGCGGCACGAGCTGCACGAAATCCAGCGGACGCGCGCCCGGCACGCGCGCCTCGGCATTGAAGATCCAGCGGGCCAGCCAGCCTGACGAAAACTGCGCCGTCCAGCGCGTGCCCGCCGCGACGTCCACGAACGCGAATTCGGGACGGTGCGGCCCTTCCAGTTCGTCGCTCGAGCCGATCACGCGCGCGTAGTTCAGCGTGGCGTGATTGCCGGACAGCACGATGTGATTGCCGTTGTCGATGGTCGCGCCGAGCGCTTCGTCGTAATACGAGCGACAGCGGCCACCCGCCTGCGCCGCCGCTTCGTGCAGCACCACCCGCGCGCCACGCCGCTGCAACTGGACCGCAGCGGCCAGACCGGCCAGGCCCGCGCCGATCACGTGGACAAGCCTCGGCATCAGAACAATGCGTAGCGCGCCACGATCCACAAGAGCCGCGCCCGCGGCTTCTTGACCCGCGTGCGCGGAATGTCGAAGCCGCGATCCAGCGTGCGATCCAGCAGGCAACGGTAGACGCCCGACATGATGCGCGGCGCCTTCACCTGGGCGCGCGGCGCGGTGTCCATGATCGCGTCGGCAGCGGCGAAGTGCTCCTTCGCGCGCTCGGCGAGCGTCATGCAGACGCGCGGCAGCGACGGGTCGTCCACGATGGCGGCCGGGCTGCTCACGGCGATGCCTTCGCGCGCGAGCAATTCGCGCGGCAGATAGCAGCGGTGGATGGCCGCGTCTTCGTCGATGTCGCGCAGGATGTTCGTGAGTTGCAGCGCACGGCCGAGGTGATGTGCGAGCTGGCGCCCCGGCTCTTCCTCCATCCCGAAAATCCTCACCGATAACCGGCCGGCCGCGCTCGCGACGCGATCGCAGTACAGGTCGAGCGTGGCTTCGTCGGGGGCACAGATGTCGGCAGCGGCGTCCATGGCCATGCCGTCGATCATCGCGTGGAAGTCTTCGCGCTTGAGTCCGAAGGTATGGATGTGCCGCGTCAGCGCCGCGAGCGAGGCGCGCGGCGTGCCGGCGTAGCAGGCGTCGATGTCGGCGCGCCACGCTTCGAGCGCGGCGGCGCGTTCGGCGCGCGGGCGGTCGCCGTCGGCGATGTCGTCGACGGCGCGGCAGAACGCGTAGACCTGGTACATGGCATCGCGCTGTGCCGCAGGCAGGATGCGCATTGCCAGATAGAACGAGCTGCCGGACGACATGGCAGCGGCATCGGTTGCTGTATCGTCCACGACGAGATTGGAAACGGCCAAGACGATCTCCGCTGGGGCGCCCGCGAGGGGGCGGTCAGGAATTCAGGCCCGCAGCACAATGATCGTGGAGCGGGTCGCCCGCGCGCGCGGACACGCGCGAGGCACCGGCAGCCAGGCCGGAAACGGGCCAAAGTATAACAACCTTTAAGGGGTGCCGCAGTCGCGGCCGGCTCGGCCGGCGGGTTCGGGGACGGACCGCGAAACGCGGTCGTGAAGCCGGTCGCCGGATCGCGCCTCGGCGTTGTTACGCGCACTCGCGGCGCACTCGGGCGACGCTCAGGTGAACGCCACCGACCGGTTGCGGCCCTGGCGCTTCGCGCTGTACAGCGCGGCGTCGGCCTCGTTGATCAGCGCTTCATATGCCGACACGCCGCTGCGCGCCGCCGCGCCGCCCACGCTCGCCGTCACGGGCACCGGGTCGCCCTGCACGTCCACAGGCGTATCGCAGATCGTCTGGCGAATCTTTTCCGCCACGCGCATGGCGTCCTCGAGCGGCGTGCACGGCAGCAGCAGCGCGAATTCCTCGCCGCCGAAGCGTCCGAACGTATCCTGCACGCGCACGACGCCCGCCACCCGCTGCGCCATCACGCGCAGCACCGTATCGCCCACCATATGGCCGAACTGGTCGTTGATCTTCTTGAAGTGGTCCAGATCGAACAGCAGCACCGAAAGGTCGCCGCCGTAGCGCTGCCAGCGCGAGAACTCGTCGCGCAGGCGCATTTCGAAGCACCGCCGGTTGGCGATGCCGGTGAGCCCGTCGCGGTCAGCGTATTCCTGGAGCTTGGCCACGGCTTCTTCGCGTTCGCGCTGCACGATGCTCACGTGCGTCACGTCCGACACGGTCACGCAGACGGCCACCACCTCGCGCTCGCGCATGAGCGGCATGAAGGTGCAGTCCTGCTGCATGTAGTCCACGCCGCCCGTAATGGGCCGGTCATGGTCGAACTTGAAAAGATACGGCCGCTGCTCCCACGAACTGAACGCGAAACTGCCCAGCTGGAAGACGCTTTCCACCTTGCGCGTGAGCCACACGCGCGGCAGTTCGGGGAAGCTCGAGAAGATCGAGCGGCCGATCACCTGCTCGGGCCGCAAGCCGCTGTGGTCCTGCATGAACCGGTTCCACATCAGCACGTTCATGTCGCGGTCGAGCACGAAAATGCCGAAGCCGACCCGCTCGACGACGAGGTCGGACAAAGACGGCGTAACGACAGGCGCATTCATAAGCTGGAAAGCAGGGCATCGAGCGCTTCGCTCATGTGGCGAATCGATTCCTCGGCCATCAGCATGACAAGATGCGCGCGGAAACGCTGGTCTTCGAGCGCGAAGTTGACCTCGATGAGCAGCGCCACTTCCCACGCGAGCACGTTCGGCTGGAAGACTTCTTCGAGCGAGATCGACTCGCCGAGCAGTCCGGGCGGCGAAAACACGGGCTGGCGTCCGAGCTGATCGAGGATCGACGACACGCACGCACCCGTCAGCACGTTGGCCACGTCGAACACCAGTTCTTCTTCGCTCGTCGCCTCGTAGGCGGACTTCGCGTACGGGTCCTGAACCAGCGAGCACAGGTCGCTCACTTCGCCGCTGCGGCAGATCACGAGCGCTTCGCCGCGAATCTCCGAGCGGAAGCCCTGGCGCACTGCGGTCACCGCATCTTCTATACCCGTCATTTCGCGCAGCGCCTCGGCCGCTTCGCTTACGTCGACCACGCGCACGCGCGGCACCGAAAGCTCGATGAACGTGTCGAGCAGTACCGCGAGCCGGGTCGCGGCCTGCCCCATCGCCAGATTGGCGACCTCCTGCAGCGCGTCGCGCTGGTCTTCGGTGAGGACTGGCTCAGGCATACAACCCGTACTCCTTCAGGATCGGCAACAGCGCTTCGGGCGTGACCGGCTTCGCAACGAACGCAGCCGCGCCGAGCGTGCGCACACGCTCCTGGGCCATCGGCTGGACGTCGGCGGACACGACGATCACAAACGTATTCAGATCCTCGTGCTGAAGCGCCTCCAGAACCTGATAGCCCGTCATATCCGGCATCGTGAGGTCCAGAAACATCACCGACGCCTTGCCGGCGCGGTACGCGGCAAGCGCCTCGCGACCATTTGACGCATAGGTGATGTCCACGTCCCAGTCGTCCGGCAAGGCCTTGGTGAGCACCTTGCGGGCAAGCAGCGAATCGTCGGCGATCACGATGGGAAGGGACATGGCGGACTTGAATGCAAATGCGGGATGAGTTCGGGCGAGTTAACGGCGACTAACGGCCGTTCTTTAGTCGCCACGCATAGATACACGGCTGGGGAAAGGTGGCTGCAAGGCCCGCGGAAGCCGCCCGCAGGCCGCTCGCTCGCCGCGACGCAATGTGGGACATGGCCCACGGTTCGCTGCTTGCGAATCCGCAATGGAAGATGACGCCCTGCATGTTCGAATGCCAACCCCGTAAGGAACCTGTACGCGAACGGCGGCGTATCACAAGGCGCCGCGCCGGAATGTCCGCGTCTGCCTTGCCTTCCCGTGCTGGTGCGGGTGGTTTTGGGCTGGCCCTCGCGGCATCGTGCGTCCAGACGTTGTGGACGCGTTCGTTTTTTATCGTGGCGCCGATTTTCAAATTAAAGCGGCGAAAATGCAACTCGCCAATAAGCATCTGACAAACAAAAACAACCCGATTTTCCCGTTTTCCAAAAGGTTTCTGCCGTGCTTTCGTCATACGGTTAAGTTTTATCCTTTTGTGTACGTTTGCGCTTCGCGATTTTTCGCTGATTGGCGGGAAAGCGCGGCAAAACTGCCGAGGAAGGGCCGTGCACGCGGCTTGCTCCTGCCGTTCATGCCGGACACATACTTCTTCTCGTTTATGATGACGTTCAACCCGATCCCGGTAAGATTTTGGTCCGTCACACGATGACCCCAGACCCATCCGTCCCGCCCGCAGGTCGTCCGGGCGCCACGGCGGAAGGAGATGACGCCCCGCTCTTCCCCGCCGTTCCCGAGCACGACTTCGCGATGCGCCGCCTCACGCTCATTGCGCTGCTTGTGGCTGCGATCGTGCTGCCTTGCATCTACGTGGCCACCATGGCCTACGACGACCTGCGCAGTCGTGAGGCCGACGCCTCCGATGCCACCGAACGCACCGCACGGGTTGCCGAAGAACACGCGATCAAGGTGTTCGACATGAACGAGACGCTCGACGCGCGCGTGGTGGACCTCGTTCAAGGGCTCGACGACGCGGGCGTGCGCTCGCGCGGCGCCTGGATTCACGAGAAGCTCAAATCGATTGGCGGCGGCTACCCGCAGGTGGCCGCAGTCTCCATCTTCGGCAAGGACGGCACGCTGCTCGCGACCAGCGCCTTCTGGCCCACGCCCGCGGTTTCCATCGCCACCCGGCCGGACTTCGTGGGCATTCGCAACGGCACGGTGCTCGATCACGTCTCGAAGATCATGCAGGGCGCCGTGCGCGGCGGGACCGTATTCAACACCGGCATTGCGCGCAGGGACGCGTCGGGCGCGTTCGACGGCATCGTCTCGGTCGCCATGCGTCCTTCCTACTTCGATACGTTCTACCGCGAGCTGCTCGGCAAATCGCCCATGACGATGAACCTCGTGCGCTCCGATGGCGCCGTGCTGGTCGGCTATCCCGCTGCCACCCATGCACGCGACGCCGTCGACCCGCGCTCGCCGCTCGGCGAAGCGCTGGCGCGCGGCAGCACCTCCGGCGTGGTACGCATGCGTTCTCCTACGGACCACGACAGCCTGATCGTCGCGTACCGGCGCGTGGGCTCGTATCCGGTGTACGTCTCGTGCGGCTATCGGACTTCCGCTATCTGGGCGCAGTGGTACCGCCACCTGAGCGTGCTGCTGCTCTCGATGTTCACGCCGTCCATCGCACTGTGGTGCGTGATCTGGCTTTCGCTGAAACGCCTCGCGGCCGAAGAGGAAGCCTGGGAGCGCTGGCAGGCCGAAGCCGCGATGCGCCGCTCCATCGAATCGGCGTGGCGGCAGTCGCGCAAGATGGAGGCGCTCGGCAACCTCGTGGGCAGCGTCGCGCACGACTTCAACAACCTGCTGATGATCATCTCGGCCAATGTGCAGATTGCGCGGCGGCGCGGCGTGCCGGGCATCGAGCACGAGCTTGCGGCCATGGAGCGCGCGTTGAAGAGCGGCCAGTCGCTCACGCGGCAACTGCTGGGCGTCGCGCGCAAGCAGCCGTTGCACAGCGAGACGATCGCCGTGGCGCGCTGGCTGCCGGCGTGCCGCCAGCTGCTGAAGGCGTCGCTTGGCGCGAAGGCGTCGCTCGTGATGGACATCGAAGAGAACGTCTGGCCCATGGAGGTCGACGTCGCCGAACTCGAACTCGCGCTCATCAACATCGCCGTGAACGCGCGCGATGCCATGCCGAACGGCGGCCGCCTCACGGTGCGGGCACGCAACATCAGTTTCCGGCCCGGCGAGGGCTTTCCGCTCGCGGGCGACTTCGTGCAGCTTTCATTGGAGGACACGGGCGTCGGCATGCCGCCGGAGGTGCTCTCGCGTGCCTTCGAACCGCTCTTCACCACCAAGCCCAAAGGCATGGGAACGGGGCTCGGACTGCCGCAGGTATTCGCCTTCTGCGAACGGTCGGGCGGCCTCGCGGCCATCGACAGCGCCATCGGCGCGGGAACGTCCGTGCACCTTTATCTGCCGCGCGCCTCGGGCCTGCCGCACATCGAGCGGCCCGCCGAGCCGGGCGTGGAAGAAGCCGCGGCGCACGGCCTGCGCGTGCTGCTCGTGGAAGACAACGAGGAAGTGGCGGCCGGCACCGAAGCGCTGCTGCAAATGATGGGTCACCACGTGCAATGCGCGCGTCAGGCCGACGAGGCCATGAAGCTGATCGACGAAGCCGAGGCCAACGCGGTCAGAACGGGCGGGCACCTGCCCTTCGATCTGCTGATCTCGGACATCCACATGCCCGGCACGATGAACGGCATCGACCTGGCCGAAGCCGTGCAGCAGCGCGCGCTGAAGCTGCCGGTGATCCTCGTGACCGGTTACGCCGAAGAACTGGACCGGGCCCGCCACGTGGATGCGCACGTGCTCGCGAAGCCATTCGATATCGCCCTGCTCGAGAAGATGCTGCGCGACATTCAGCGCGAGTTGCCGTCGCACACGCACCTGGCGAATTGACATGCCGGCCGGCGTTGCAGCTGGACATGGCGCGCGCTGCGCTTGTAAAAACGCGCAGCATCGGCGGCGGTCGTGGGAAATTTTTCACGCCGCGAAGATGGCGGCGCGAGCGGGCCGCGCGCATTCCAC
Source organism: Paraburkholderia kururiensis (assembly GCF_034424375.1). Taxonomy (NCBI): domain Bacteria; kingdom Pseudomonadati; phylum Pseudomonadota; class Betaproteobacteria; order Burkholderiales; family Burkholderiaceae; genus Paraburkholderia; species Paraburkholderia kururiensis. Next base: position 771,924 of record NZ_CP139965.1, read on the forward strand.
GCGAATGAGGCGCCCGTCGCGCAATTCATGAAAGGCGGCACATCGGTTGCATATCCTTTTCTGTGAGCGCGTTCTGCCGATATGACGAGGCAGCGGCGCGCCGCCCGTCCATGACGCCATGCCGAGGAGAAAACGATGCGACACACCGTGACAAGCCTGTTCCAGACGTTCGGCGAAGCCGAAGCGGCGCGCAACGCGCTGCTGCAGGCGGGCTTCGCGGCAACGGACATCGGCCTGCGCGGCCCCGCCGCAGGCGATACGGAAGGCATCGGCGTAGCAGGTGAAGGCGGCCTGCTCGCCAACATCGAGCGGTTCGTGGCGAGCCTGTTCGCCACCAGCGCCCAACGCTACGACGGCGGCGACCACCCCGAGCAACCCGAAGCGGTGCGCGAGGCGCTGCGGCGAGGCGCCGTACTGGTTCGTGTCGACACGGACAGCGACGCGCAGGCGCAACTCGCGGCCCAGACGCTAGCCGGGCTCGGCGCGTTGGAAGTCGTGGAGCGTCCGCCGGGCTGGGACGAGCGAACGAGCCGCGCCACGGACCCCGCCTCCGTGCGCGAGCACTCGGTGCTCGACGAGCTGGGTCTGCGTCCGGCGGTGGTACCGCGCCGGCAGCCGGCGTCCGCCATGCCGGCGCAGGACGAAGTTGCGCCGGCCACGCCGCCGCGGTCACGGCATTCCCCTACCGAAGAAGCAGCCGCTGACGTGCCGCCCGAAACCAGCGTGCGGATGAGCAACGACGCGGCGGCTACCGCTATCGCGTCGGCGAGCGCGCCGGGATGCGGCGCCGTCTTCACGCCCGAATCCGGCGCCGCCGCGCCCACGGGTGAATCGCTGGGCAGCCCGCAGCCAGCCCACGAAGAGGAGCCGCCGGCGGGGTACGAAGCCGCGCCGCCGCCGGGCATGCGCGCAGCGCCGCCAAAGGCTGCTCCGTCCATACCGGACGAGTACGTCGAATACGAGGAAGACTTTCGCGGCCACCACGCGGGCCAGCCGGAGCGCCAAAGCCAGCCGTTCGAGGACTTCGAGAGCGCGTACCGCTATGGCGTGATGATCGCCCGCGACGTCAGGTACGTCGGGCGGTCATGGGAGGAAATCGAACCCGATGCGCGGCACGGCTGGGAAACGACGTTCCCCGCCGACGCCTGGGACAAGATCCGCAGCGCAGTACGGCATGGATGGGAGCGTGCTGGGGAGAATCGAGCGGTTTGATCGGAGCGAAACACGCGTCCGGACGCCGGAGCCAGCGCGATGGGCCGGCCCCGGCGCTCACCGTGGGCCTTGGCCCTCAATCGCGGCGCAGACGCGTCGCCCAGGCCACGTAGCGGTCGACGAACCCTTGCAGGAACTTGCGGGTGTCGTCGTTGAGGATGTTCCCGTTGGCGTCGATCCGACTTGCGTCGTGTTTGATGAACATCTCGGGCTGACCAAGTAGCGCCACGTCCAGATAGGAAAGCACGTTACGCAGATGCTGCTGCGCGAGCGCCGTGCCGGTGGCCCCGGGCGACGTGCCCAGCACCGCGCCGGGCTTGCCCGCCCACGAGTTCTTGCCCCACGGGCGCGAACCCCAGTCGATGGCGTTTTTGAGCACGCCCGGGATCGACCGGTTGTACTCGGGCGTCACGAACAGCAGCGCGTCGGCGGCCTCGATGCGCGCCTTGAACTGGCGCGCGGGCTCCGGTAGATCGGCGTCGTAGTCCTGGCTGTAAAGCGGCAAGGCACCGATGTCGACGAATTCGGCGGTGAAGCCTTGAGGCAGAAGCGAGGTGACGGCGCGCGCCAGCTGGCGATTGATCGAGTCCTGACGAAGGCTACCCACCAGCACTGCAATGTGACAAGCCATGTTGAGATCCCCCCGAATGGTCCCGCCGGACGGGACAGATGGCGACGTGAACCTCTCTCAATCATAGGCGGTGAGGCGGGGTGCGTCTTTCTGGCATGGCGCTCTGGCCGCGCCGGCCCGCAGGATTTGCCTGGTGCCGGTGGATAACCTGGCATGGCGGAAAGATATTCACAGTTTCGCTGAATAACTTTGTGGACAAGTTTGGCCAGGGGCTTGTGCTATGGGGGTTTACGTCGGCTTTTTGGGCGAGGGGCCAGGTGCGGTTCGGCAAGAGGCGCCAATCGGGGCTATGAGGTGCCGATGTCCTCGGAACGCGGCTTGCGGATCGTCTGTGCTGCTGCTCTTCAGCCCGCGCCTCGTCCCATGTGGCGAACGAGGCGGCCGAGGCACAGCGCCCAACCGATGGAGGACCCACGATGACTTCCGAATCACCCCGGCATTACGCCGGTAAATCGCAGGATGAAAGGCTGGCGGCCCGCAAACATCAGAAGCAGAAATCGCAGGAGCAAGCCGGAGGGGAAATGGCCGTGGAGGGCACTGAGGCCGACGCCGAACACAGCTGTGGTGAACTGTCCGAGCGCGGCAAAGAGGTGTGGCAGCGGGGTAACGGCATGGACGGCGGCGGCTTGACCTAGCATCCGCCGACGCCTGCCGGTCGGGATGGCCATCGATGGGTCATCCCCTGCCGGAGGCGACCAGCTTACTGTCCGAAGAACACGTTGCAGTACGAGGCGGGGCCCTGGCACGTCGACGCGTTGTTCTGGCTGGCGGCTTGAGTGGCCGCATGGGCTGCGCCCGTCGCGGTGGCGAGCAAGGCGGCCGACGAGACGATGGCGAGAAGAATGCGTTTCATGGTGTCGCTCCTGAGGGTGGTCGATCGACGTTGATCGGTGGCTGGAGAATAGCGACGGAGCGTTCACCTAAAAACAGGCTCGCGGAAAAGACATTTTCTTGATAATTGCAACAGTGTGCGTCGGGAGTCAGGGCGCTGTTTCCCTGTGCTGGGCATTGTTTGATTTCGCGCCGCTCGGGCGGGGCCTAGAGGGCCTACAGGCAATGGGTTTCGCGCTTTTCTGCTGCGGAATGGAGGAACGGTGACAGAGATGAGCACCGGCTTCGGGGCCCCTACCGTTTCAGAAACTGCAACGATGTATTTCCTCGGCTGTAAGTACCCCAAGCCGTGCCTCTGTCATTTGGACGCTTCCGCGCCGACATAGTCCTGAGGAACTGCGTCCATGCGGGCGGGCTACATAAACATAAGGTGCGGAATGTGAGAGAAAATGCGCTCCGGGTCCGACGTGCCATAGCGCCAGATCGTCCTGCTATACGCGGCATGGCATTGTCGGAGCGCGTCTCGCGGCACAAAGCAGGCGACAGTCGGCGCGTCGGTTCGCCGTGCCGGCCGACATTCGCCAACCACGCTCCTCGACATGACCACGCATCCGATGCTTCGCCTCTTGCCGTCTGCACTACGCGGAAGCGTCCTTGGCAGCCCGCTTCGGCCGGACGCTCGCGCTCGCCGTTGGACCGCCTTGGCGCGGCAAGCGGCGCGCGACATTGGGCACCTCGCATGAGCACCGTTGCGGCCCGGCCGGCGCCGGACGATCCGGTCTACCTCGCTCAGTTGAGGCGCGACCTGCTTCGCTTTGCCCGCTTGCAGTTGCGGGACGCAGCGGCGGCCGAAGACGCCGTCCAGGAAGCACTGACCGCCGCCTGGATGCACGCGGACCGGTTCTCCGCGCAGTCCGAGCACAAGACGTGGGTCTTCGGCATCCTCCGCCATAAGTTGGTGGATACGTTGCGCATACGGCAGCGCACAGTGAACATCTCGTCGCTCGAAGGCGAACTGGACGACGATGCCCTTCTCGATCGCGAGCTCTTCAAGGACAACGGACACTGGACAGCGTATGCGAAACCACGTCCGTGGCCGACGCCGGAGATCGTGCTGCAACAGCAGCAGTTCTGGCAGCTTTTCGAGATGTGCCTCGATCATTTGCCCGAACACATTGGACGCGTCTTCATGATGCGAGAGTTTCTCGACCTCGAAATCGCCGAGATCTGCGCCGAACTGGAGCTGACCGCCAACCACTGCAGCGTGCTGATCTATCGCGCGCGGCTGCGCTTGCGGACGTGCCTGACCGAAAAGGGTCTTTCAGGCGAGGACGCGCATGGGCAAGTGTAAGAACATCACGCGACTACTTTCGGACGCGCTCGACAGGCGGCTCACCGCGAGCGAATGGCTCGCCGTCCGCGTGCACCTGCCCACGTGCAGCGGATGCCGCAACTATCGGCTGCACATTGCGCTGCTTCGTGCGGCGGCGCATGAAGTGAGCGGCATCTCGGACAACGAGTCCGCCGCACGCGAAGAGTAACGATCAGCGCTGCGACGGCGGTTTCGCTGCGTAGTCTTGAAGATAGCGCGCGTGCGAGGCGAAATCGACGGACGCATCGCGACGCTCGGTACTTGCCGGGTACTTCATGAGCATCGCCCTCGGACGGACGGGCCGATGTTCGAAGCCGCCGCCGCAGTTCGGGCAGACATTTCGCAGCATCGTGGTCGCACACGCTTCGCAGAAGGTGCATTCGAAGCTGCAAATCATCGCATCGGGCGCGTCGGGCGGCAGAGCCTTGCCGCATGCTTCGCAGGACGGTCGGAGTTCGAGCATGGCGATTTTCCAGGTGGAGGAAGCACTCGTGCGATCCAGTCTCGGGCACGAACGCCGCGTAACAGCTGTGCCGGTACTCGCGTCGAGAGACGGCTGCGTTGCTGGCCAATCGAGGAATCGACGCGGTTTTCTGGTGCGATCCCCTGGCTCAATCAAGCTTCGCCGTCGTCTTGTCTTGCCTCGTACCGGTGAGCGAGTCTCGAAGTGTAGCGACCGCCTCTTCCGCACCTCCGCCATTTCGGCCTCGAATCCCGCCAGCGTCGGCGCTCGGATAACAACGCCGATGAAAGCGCACTCAGTCGAAAAGCGCGTTGACGTTTTCCGGCGGACGTCCAATCACAGCCTTCCCATTGCGAACGACGATGGGCCGCTGCAGCAACACAGGATGTTTTGCGAGCGCGTCGTACAACTCGTCGTCGGTCACGCCTTCCCGGCCTAGATTCAGGGCTTCGTACTCGGCCTCGGACGTGCGCACCATGTCGCGCGCCGGGCAGCCGAGCAAGCGGTTCAGTTCCTTCAACTGAACGACCGACAGCGGCTGTTTCAGATATTCGATAACTTCGACTTTTTCGTGCGCGGTGTCGCCAAGGCCTGCGATGAGTTCACAAGCGCCACGAGATTTCGAGCACCGCGGGTTGTGGTAAATCGTGATCATGGGTCAATTGATGTCGAGGTAAGTGGATGGTGCGCGAGCGGGTGGTCTGCGGTCTGCCTGGTTTGGCGCCGGCGGTTAATCGACTATCGGGCCGCGACTCGGACACTGTGTTGTTTTGGGCGATCAGACAAACGAGGTTAGGCCGTTGATGCGTCGCTTCCGCGTGTTACCCCGATGGAGAACGCGATCCGTGTTTTCACTGCGCGCCGGGTGCGCCCCGCGCGGCGATGGAATTTTAGCTTGCTACCCGGCGATCAACGTCGGCGCTCGTTGCTTCATTCGAGGCTGGCAATGACGAAGCAACAAAGGCTGAAAGCTCTGGCTTTGTTGATATGCGCGAGGCAGGCGTTCACTGCGTAGCGACTGCTCTTCGTCTTCTTGCAGTTCGATTTATTTGTCCAGTTTTATTTCTTCTCATTAGACGGATAAGTCCCCAGCCCGCATGACGACAAAGCGCGGCTGAACTGACCGGACGAAACGCGAGGGCATTGCCGCTCGTGGTCTTGCTGTCGGCGCCGCGATTGCCATTGATGTCCTAGATACGTTTCGCTTTGACGCGCCGACTAGTTTCCCTCCGGGAAGGAAGAACAGACCTCCGCGGTGTTTTGGCCATGTCGCTCCGAGGGCTTCTGACGGTGCGGCACTGAAACCCCGATGCGGCTGAGATGGCGCCAAGAAGGCTGAGCGCGCGACATACGACGCACCGCAAGGCGGATGTTGTCCGCGAAATGAAGGAAAAGGCCGGACGAGGGAGATGACTGATCTGACCTGGCGTTCCTAGACGTTGGGATCAAGCGCGTTGGTTGGTACCGAGCGCGCCGCACGAGGCCGTCCGGGGCGCCGCGGCCATCGGGCTGAAGCCCTCAGAGATGCGTGACGTCGCCACATCCCGAACCTCGTCGCGTACTACGGCCTCGAGCGAATTGTGACCATCCACGGATGCCACGCGCGCATACCAGCCCCTCGGTTTATGCGCATAAAGCGTGTCCGCCGGACGTAGCTGGCAACACGCCCGGGAGAGCTTCGCACCACACACGTATGGTTCAACGGAGCTCAATAATCGCCTCGCCGCAACACCTTAGTGGGGCTTCACATATGGAGCCGTCGCTTCGCGGAACAGCACGATGCCCTAATGCCGCTCCGAGCTCAGACTTCATTGGCGAAGACGTACTCGCATCACACGTGAGTCCATTCCGGGAAGACGATCGGCGAACCATCGCATAGAAACTCTCGCCGTACACGCATCTACTCATCGGCGACAGCACGAAGCCGCGCGCCTCCGCGTTTATGCGCATAAACCCCTCGTCCGAATGGCCAATCGGTGGTTTCTCCACGACAAAGTCATTGAAAATAAACTTCTTCAAGGTAAAATTCACCGGCATCGAAACGGAGGTAACAATTGGCGGCTGAAATCATCGCAGTCACTCAACAAAAGGGCGGCGTGGGGAAAAGCACGATAGCCATGCATCTCGGCGCTGCATTCCATGAAAGGGGAAAGCGAGTTCTGGTCGTCGACGCCGACGGGCAAAATACCCTGGTTCACTGGGCAAGCGCATCCGCGGAAGGTGAAACCGGCATCCCGTTCCCCGTGGTAAACCTCTCCGAGGCAGGCGGGCAGATCCACCGGGAGATAAAGAAATTCATCGGCGACTACGACATCATCGTGGTCGATTGTCCGCCGTCCATCACCGAAAAGGTTTCGGGCGTCGTACTCCTTGCTGCCTCCATTGCTGTCATTCCCACTTCGTCGTCGCCTGCTGACTATTGGTCGAGCGTGGGTCTGGTGAAGCTTATCCAGCAGGCACAAGTGATGAACGAAGATCTTCGGGCGGTCTTCCTGCTCAACAAGACGGAAGAGAAGCGCATGCTAACGCGCGAACTCAAGCGTGCATTGGAAGAACTCGGCTTCCCCCTGCTCAAAACGCAAATTCCCACGCGCGAGGCGTACAAGCAAGCAATGGCGTTAGGGCAAACCGTCCTGCAAATGAGCGATCGCGGCGCAAAGCTGGCAAGCATCGAAATACGGGCATGTGCGGATGAAATCGCCAGCATGCTTCCCTGACTTTATGCGCATAAAGGACCCTGAATGAAATCATCCCAGTTCGCAAAAGGCTTCCAGGCGCGGCCCGACACAACCAGCAGCGAAAAGCGCACCGCACTCGATCGCCTCAACGCCATCGACGGCCTCGTACAAAGCAAGCCGAAAACCGGTGAATCGGTGGGCCGTGCAAGTCAGCCTGTGCTGAAGCCTGTGCCAGATGATCTGGAGCCGACGGATACCGTCAATGAATCAGCGGAGTACCGCGCGTGGCGCCTTGCGCAGGGGTATCGGCCCGGACAGGTCATCGAACTTGCGCTCAAAGCAATCAAGCCGAGTCCCTTCAATCCGCGATACTTCTACCTGAAGTCGTCGATCGCCGAGCTCGCCGTGAATCTGGCGAAGCAAGGTCAGCAGCAGCCAATTCACGTCATCCCCGACTACGACAATCCGGGTACGTACTTCGTCAGCGACGGAGGGCGGCGCGTGCGGGCGTTGAAGGAGGCGAACAAGGAAGCTGTAAAGGCCGTCGTTATCGATCTGCCGATCGGAATTCAGAGCTACAAGCTCGGCTACGACCTCAACGTACAGCGCGATTCGCAAACCGTCTTCGACAACGCTGTCGTCTGGAAACGCTTCATCGAGGAGAAGCATTTCCAGAGTCAGAAGGAGCTGGCCGAACATCTCGGTCTCGACGAGTCCACCGTCGCCGTCGCGCTATCCATCGCCAAACTGCCCGAGCCCGTCATGCAGGAAATGGTGGCACGTCCGGAACGTTTTGGTTCCAACATGGCCTATCAGGTGGGCCGCTATCACACGGCACGCGGAACCGACTCGACCCTGCGTCTCATCAACCGGATCCTCGCTGACGACCTCAGTACGCGTCAGGTGGCGGATATCGTGAAGGGCAGGGCGAGCCCGCAGGAGACTCCAAAGCCGACGGGCCGTCAGCGCTACGCGCAACGCCTCGAAGTGAAGCTGGATGGCGTATCCGTCGGCGACCTGAAATCGTATGGAGACGACAGACTCGAGCTCAGATTGCGCGGCTTGTCGAGAGAGAAACGCGACGACATCCTGCGGCAGATCGAACAGATCCTCGCGCAGAAGTAAGAGGGGAGCTTATGGCGGGCGCCTTCGCGGCGCCCCCAGCGCTTTCGGGCCCGCTCTCAGCGGCCGTCGTGAAAATCCGCGCGAATAACGTCACTGCCGCAACGAGCAGCGTCACACATCAAGCGGCTCTCGACTGACTCAAAGTAAACGAAAGCAGATCGCCGTCCGTCGGCTCGCCCCACGTCTTGCGCGCGAGCCAATCGAAAAACGCCGTTTCGGCCAGCTTTGACTCCAACCCACGTCGGCGCCAGTCGTCACGAAGATGCGAGCCCAAGCCGGGCAGTTCGTCGGACTCGAACGTCTCGCGCGCGAGGCCCTGCTCCACCGAGCCTTGCTCCTCGTAGAGCGCCTGGGCTTCCTTGCGTCGATACGCTGCGTATTCGCTCAACAGGCGCGCCTTGAGATCGTCCGCCGGCACCGTGGCACCACCGGACGACTTGCCGCCGCCCGCAGACGGCAACGCGTCCACCGGCGGCGCATAACCCTTCTTGAGGGCGTCCTTGAACAGCGCCGCCGCGCTGCGCACCGGGGGCAGCGTCGTGCTGCGCATGCGCTGTTCGGTCATCTGCAGTGCCGCGCGAATCCGGTTTTCCTCGCTATCGGCATACAGCGATTGCGCTTCCTTGAGCGGAATGCCGAGCTTCACCATGCGATCCACCAGCGTGCTGTCGAATACGTTGGGATGCTCGTCGAGCGCGAGCATGGGCTGCTTGCGCTCAGTGACACGGAACTGGATCTCCGCCACACGACGACCTTCCCGATGTTCGATCAACTCGACGAAGATGTTCGTAACGGCATTCACCTCGGCAATCGCGGGACGCAGATAGTCGCGCTTGAAATATTTGTACTCGCGCTTGGCTTCGTCGCCAGCCTCGGTGTCCGGCGTTCCGGAGAGAATGGGACGCCACCATTCCCACGGCTCGCGCATCGTGAGATGACTCGGATTCGTGAGGTATCGAACGCAAATCTCGTACAACGCGAGCCCCGCGCTGCTGCGCAACTGGCTCTGGAACTGGAGACTCAGTCGAGCGTACTGGACCGGATCGAGCAACTTCTTCTTGATCTTCGGCGCGAACGAAAATTCGACCCACACACGACGTGTCTGCGGGTCTTCCAGAATTTCCGCGTCGGCGATAAGTGTCGAGATGCCCCACTTGCGGCCGGGCTTCTGGCTGGAAGTGCCCTGGCTCCACTCGACCTGCACTGAAACCATTCGCCGAAGGTGCTCTTTCACGAGTGCCGTGTCGTTGGAATCGAACGCCGAATTGGCCACGATATCGGACAGCAACGCGCGGTAGGTATCGCCCGACTCGTCAGCTTGCTGGGCGACCGCCAACAGCACGTTGAACAGCTTGCGGGTGAGCAGGGTGATCTTGCCGCTCTTCGGCTGGATCGCAATGGCCTCGACGGCTTTCCGCAATTCGGCTGAGCTAGGACTCACCACATCGGTTTTCTTCGCGCGCTTCGTGGCCATGCGTCGGGTCGATGAGAGATTTTCGCGACAGCATACCTTCACGGGTGATATGCGTCCATAGGGCCTCTCTCACCATTGCCGGTGAACTGCGTTTACGAACCACGGCTCACCGCGAGTGGGTCCCGAAAACGCTCACCTTCAATCCAACTGAACGTTTCGCGGTCGCTATGAGGCGTGTGGACCAGGCGTAAGTCGACCGGAGAAACGCCAAACCGTGCCGCTGTTCTCAACTCCCGTATCCGCTCACCGTCCAGACTGTGGCGATTTCGCGACGGGATGCACACTAGAAATGTGGCCGGGGGAAATCGCTTTCACCCACCACCACATCCCGTGCCCAGCCGCATTCCGCCCGGCGCTGACACCGTTTTGCGCAGCCCCCCCGAGCGGTCTCGAACCGCAACATCGTCCGCCCACTGGCCCGGACGAAGGCCCTGCTTTCCAAACCCCTGAGCGGCAGTCCGGTAGCCGTCCCCACTTATATCGTCTCGGGAAGGCCGAATGAGGACGTGAGGTGCGCCGAAGCGCGACGCACGACGAACGGAAGATCGAGGAATAGCGCCAAACAGCGCCCCGCCTATCCATCCGCCGGCGACCGGCCATCGCCATAACCTTGCTTGCGTAACTACTCGGCAGGCTTATCGGAGGATTTTGCTCTAGATGACCCGCTGCGGTACGAGACGGGGTCGGTCGGACAGTAGCTGCGCCGTTCACAAACCGTCGCCTGTGCGGTGGGCGATGAGAATGAGGGCTGGGAATTCGCAGCTATGCGTCGCATGAGTCCCGAAAAGTCTCACCGTCCGCTTCCGGAGGAGCGGCGCCCAGTCGTGATTTACGCTCAAGCCACATCGCGTAGATCGCCCCTACGCTCCCGGAAAGCTTCACCGATGACTACTTCCTGAGCGCCCGAATGCTTCGCGAAGCGTCTCCGAAGTCGCTCCCGAAAACGCTCACCTCTCCGTATTCCTGGCGAAATTCCCAATCCTGGCGGGTATTTAGCAAAATAGAAGGCATTCCAGAAGCACTGTTCTCCTCCCGAAAACGCTCACCTGTTCCGGGCAACCGGGCACCTGGGCCACAGCCGATCGGCGATGGGCCGGTCCCGAAAAGCTTCACCTTTTACCTGCGTGGCCGCGCAAGGAGCCCGCCCGCAAGAGCCCACAAATCGAGCGTGCGCGGGAGCCGATATAGCGCTTTCTCCCGAAAACGCTCACCTCACGGCGCCATAACGCGCCCCGGTTATCCCGAAAACTCTCACCAAATATCCAGTCGGATGGCCAAAGCGGACAGTCGCAGCTATCGAAACGCTATCCCGAAGAACCTCACCATTGAGCCCCAAACTCACAAACCGGCGCACAAATGCTGACTGGGCGCTTTGGTCGACATTTCCAATCCCGTAAACGCTCACCATTGCCTCGAGAAGGCCCAATATCCGCGCAACGACCGGGCAGCCGTCCCGAAAAATCTCACTTCTGGACGCCGTTTCTTCCCGTGATACTTCACCTTCACATCAGCGGAGGGCAAGGAAACGGCCAATATCCCGGCGCCGGCCGCTCCCGAATCGGCTCACTATGCTGCTCTGCACACCGCCGATCACTGTTTAAGTGCAAAAAGGCTTCGCAAGCCATGTGATCCCGTAACGTCTCACCCACGCAAGGCAGTCGCAATGAATCGCTTCCCGAACCCGCTCACTTCGATTCCCGCAGCTCCTCACCGCCTCCCCCGAACCTCGTCACCGGCTTATCCCGTACTGTCTCACCAGGTGTCCCGCACCTTCTCACCCGATCGCCCGGAAACCCTTGTCTACCAAGGCTTCACCATGGCGTTAACGTTTTTAACTTGGTTCAAGGGTGTTTACTTTTATATCTCTCAAGATAAAAGCAGTGAGCTCTCTGAACATTTGTCCTAGAAGAGAGGCCGGCTGGCTCTGCAGCAGCGTGAAACAGTGACAAAACAATGAATGAGCCGTTATTTCCTTTTAGAAACAAGCGGTTATAGCCTAATCTTAGTTTTGTTTCACGGAAATTGCTTCGGCCATCGACCTACGACGCAGCGCAAGCAGCTAAGCGAGGCTTCCGAGAAAGATAGACGTCCAAGGCCACCAAAACGTATCAAAAAATACGTAGTTTGTTATGATTCGAACGGTGTAACTCCATGAGGCCCGAATGAATCTTGATCAAGAACGCTCAACAATACGCCAGGAACTGGAAACCATGCGGGCGAGCGGCGCTCGACGACAGGACTTATCGCTCCACGCGTGCAAGCGGCTCTTTTTCGATCTGGGCGTCCGTCCGTCGATGGCCGCCGTCCGCGATTTGACGCAGACCGGCAGCGCGAGCGACATCCCCAAGGACATCGATCTTTTCTGGGAGCGCATTCGGGCAGCGTCGCGTGTCCGCGTAGGTGCCGGCGTTATACCGAAAGGACTCGAAGACCGTGCGGGCGAACTACTCGGCTCGCTGTTCGAGGAAGCGGTTTCACACGCCAAAGCGCTGCTCGAAGACGAGCGCGCCGAGATTCACCAGGCGCTCGCCGCAGCCGAGCAAAAAGTTCGCGATGCCGAACTGCTGCGTGCCGCCGCCGACGATCACGTGCATCGCAGCGAAGCTCGCGCCGAAGCCGCATGGACGCGCGTTCGGGAGCTCGAGGCCCAATTGGCGGCCTCGACCACCCATGGTGCGGCCCACCAGGAAAACCTGCAAAGCACCGCGCGGCGCCTCGAGGCTGAAAACGAGGCGCTGCGCAAACGCATCGATGCCGAGCAAGCCACCAACGCGACCTTGCGCGACCGGATCGACGCACTCCACGCCGACCTTCGCGAAAGCACCGAGCACTACGCTCAGCAGATCAAGGACGCCGTGGCCGAAGCCGAGCGGCGCGTCAAGCCGATGCTAGTCGAGCTGGATTCGCTGCGGTCGATGGCAGCCACCTGGCAGACGGCCCAGCGCGACGCAAGTCGCAAGGAATTCGACTTCATCCAGCAACTCTCCGCGGCCAAGGCGCGGGCCGACCGACTGGACGCCAAACTTCGTGAACAATCCGACGAAATCGATGCTCTTACGCATGAATTGACGGCCTTGCGCTTGCAAAACGGTGTGGACCCGCGCGTTGCTACGCTTCTCTGCTCATTGGCCACCGAGGGCCGGCTGACAACGGCGGAACTCGCGACCATGGGGACCATGCTGGATGGTCACGTCACCCTGCCGTCGCACTGCCCGAAGTGCGCGGAGGGTGAACCGGAGCTTTCCGAGGTCGATCACCAGTTCGAGCTGTCGTGTCCGGAATGCGATCACTCGTCGGGCATGGGGGCATCGAGGCTGGAGGCGGTCACGCGCTTCATGTCTGTCGACGCGCATTCCACTTCGATCTAGCTTCATCGCCGTACTGAAAGGCACGACCGCCGATCCGTTGCACGTATGACGGCGCGCCATGGGTGAGCTGATACGGGAACCGATTGCCAGGCCAAAGGTGAGCGTTTTCAGGACTCACCGCCCCGGGTGCCTATCACGATAGTGGCCGTCGACGCTTCCGCTCAGCTATTGTCCGCGCGCTTTCGGATCGTCTCCAGACGACACGTCGGCACGCCGGGCCGACACGTCGATTCGATCGGCCCACGCCTTCCACGCTCGGTGCAGCCGGTGCGCCGACAGAGCCTGTGCAAACCCCAGCCACTGTCCGACGAGTTCCGCGCTCACGCCGCTTTCGAATAGATCGGCGGCAAACGTATTGCGCAGCGTTTGCGGGCTGGCCCGGCCCTCGCGCGCGAGCCCCGCGGCTTCGACGATTGCGTCCACCGCCCGCAGCACCGTCGCCTTGTGCATGGGCCGCCCGGACGGGGACGCCGGGAATACGAGCGGCCCAGGCAAATCCGCGGCAGAGCGTTCCGCCAGCCAGGCATCGAGCAGCGCGACGCTGAACGGCGACAGACGCGAGCGACGCGTGAATTCGGGATTGGCCGCTTCGATCACGACCCACGGTGAACTGTTCGTGACGCAACTAATGGAAAGCGTTATTGCTTCGCCCGTTTTTAAACCTCCGCCGAGAAACACGGCCACCAGGGCCCGGTCGCGGCGCTCGCGCCAGCGTTGTGCCGCCGAGGTGCTGGAAAGCGGTGTGAACAGATACGCCACCAACGTGGCGCGCTCGGCCACGGTCAGGAAACCCGTCGGCTCGTTGTCGCGCGCGGTTCGCCAAGCCGCGTCGGCGTCCTGAGCGATGAACCGTGCCGGGTTGGTGGACGCATGCTCCATCTGCCGGACGTGATCCAGTACGCGCTCAATGAGCCTTAAATAGCGGGCTTTTTGCGTCTTCCGGATGGAGCGCTCTGCAACGAAATTGGCGATGGTCTGCATGTCGACCGTATGGAGATTTTTGCGCCTCGCCTTGAGCCAGTCGACGAATTGGCCCCACTGCGCGCGGTAAATGTCCGCCGACGATGCCCGGAAGTTTTGCGCCGTGAGCCACACCTCAAAGGCCGCGTGCGGGTCGCGGAGCCAATCTTCGCGTTGCGGATCGAAGAGGTCGCTTCGTTGCGCATCGCGCGTTGCGACCTCGGAACGGGACGGCGCAGACATCGGCTAACTCCCATTAGTTGCGTCAATTGGTTGCCTCGGATTGAGACGCCAACAAACGCTCACGCTCTCTCCGGGTAGACGATCAACGGAGGCTCAGCCGCCCCATGCGCGTTGTCGGCGTACGGAACGGGCCGCCTGCGACCGCCCGGAGGCGGACGGGTCCACGCTTTCGAGCGCCCGCTCGTACGCGGCGACAGCAAATGCGAACACCGGCGGCAACGCGTTGGACGCGCCAAAGTCGACTACGTCGTCGGTCTCTGGGTAGGACAGGCCGTGCGGACGTTGAAAGAGGTTCAGCATCGCCTCGTCATGGCGGCTGGCGAAGCCGAGGTCGGCGAGTGCTTCAGCCTCGATTGCGTGCAGCAGCCGCCACGTGAGCGGCACGCGCTGCACGATATAGCGCGACGCGATACGTCGGACGATGTGGTTGAGGTCGCGCGCCGCGGACTGAAAGCGCAGCGCGGCAAGGTCGTGGTCGTTCGGGGTGTTCATGTTCTGCTCCGGTCGATCGCCCAATACTGTACAAACATACAGTATTGGGCGCAACCTCGACACGGCGGTGCGAACAACCATCTCATGCAGCGCACCGTTCGGCGCGCTCGCAGCGTTTCCTCACCCGTGAATGACGACGAGCAGCGCCCGCGCGTCCGCCTTGCCTGCGTTGCGGATGGCGTGCGGCTGGTCTGCAACGTAACGCGCCGTTTCGGAGGCCTTGAGCCGTCGCTTCGTGCCGGCCGCTTCCACTTCCATCGCACCTTGCAGGACCGTGAGATGTTCCCGCGTGCCCGGCTCGTGCGCGCTCGAGACGAGTGCGCCGCCCGGCTGCAAAGTCAGCTCGTACCACTCGAAACGGCCGGCGAGTTCGATCGGTCCCCACACACGCAACTGATAACCGGCGTCGTGGCCGTTCAGCGTGGGAATATCGTGCGGCCCAGCCACCGCAATAGCCTCCGGTGCCCTTTGCTGCGCGAACAGCGAATCCAGATTGACACCCAGCGCGTTCGTGAGCCGCCACGCAACGGCAATGGTCGGGTTCGCCTTGTCGCGCTCGATTTCCGATAGCATCGATTTCGATACGCCCGCGGCCCGCGACAGGTCGTCGAGCGTCATGTGCCGCTCGCTGCGCAGCCGCTGGATCTGTTCGCCCACCCGCGGCGGCGCAGCGACGGCCGGCACGGCCGGTGCCACCGCAGCGGCTGTTGCGGAAGACTTCGAAAGTGCGGACGTGCGCCGGTTGCCCGAGCTTGCCATTTGATGACCCATCGTTTAGAGTTGTTCGATATACCGAACTATAGTTCGGAAAAACGAAAATTTCCGGTAAGACTGACGGCGACTATAGCAGCGTGGTACTCCGCTGGATAGTCGGCCGGCCGGCAACTGCCGCCGGGCCACGAGCCTCGTGCGGCGCGATCCTGTCAGGAGCCTCGTTCATGCGTGAACCCTACCTCGCCCATTTGCGCACCACGCTCGACCAGATTCGCGCAGACGGTTTCTACAAGACCGAACGCGTCATTGCGAGCCCGCAGTCTTCGGACATCCGGCTTGCCAGCGGCGCCGACGTGCTCAACTTCTGCGCGAACAACTATCTCGGGCTCGCCGACGACCCGCGCCTCATCGCGGCGGCGAAAGAAGGTCTGGATAACGACGGGTTCGGCATGGCCTCGGTGCGCTTCATCTGCGGCACGCAGACGGTGCACAAGCAACTGGAAAGCGCACTCGCCGCATTTCTGCAGACCGACGATTGCATCCTGTATTCCAGCTGTTTCGATGCGAACGGCGGCCTCTTCGAAACGCTGCTCGACGAGTCCGACGCTGTGATCAGCGACGAACTGAATCACGCGAGCATCATCGACGGCGTGCGGCTGTGCAAGGCGAAACGCTATCGCTACCGCAACAACGATCTCGCCGACCTCGAAGCGAAGCTGCGCGAAGCCGATGCCGCCGGCGCGCGCTTCAAGCTGATCGCCACGGACGGCGTGTTCTCCATGGACGGCATCATCGCGAACCTCGCCGGCATCTGCGATCTGGCCGACCGATATGGCGCGCTCGTGATGGTCGACGACTCGCACGCCGTGGGGTTCATCGGCGAGCACGGCCGCGGCACGCCCGAATACTGCGGCGTGGCGGGCCGCATCGACATCATTACCGGCACGCTCGGCAAAGCCCTGGGCGGCGCATCGGGCGGCTACGTGGCCGCACGCAAGGAGATCGTCGAACTGTTGCGGCAGCGCTCGCGTCCCTATCTGTTTTCCAACACGCTCACGCCCAGCATCGCGGCTGCGTCGCTGAAGGTGCTCGAGCTGGTTCAAAGCGCAGAGGGCGCCCAACTGCGCGAGCGCGTACGCGGCAACGGTGCCCACTTCCGCCGCGCCATGACAGACCTCGGCTTCACGCTCGTGCCTGGCGAACATCCCATCATTCCGGTGATGCTCGGCGACGCGCAGATCGCGTCGAGCATGGCGGACGCGTTGCTGAAGGAAGGCGTCTACGTGATCGGTTTTTCGTATCCCGTGGTGCCGAAGGGGCGCGCGCGCATTCGCACGCAAATGAGCGCGGCGCATACGCCGGAGCAGATCGATCGCGCCGTCGATGCGTTCGCGCGCGTCGGCAAGTCGCTGGGCATTGTTTGATACGGGACACAGCGCACATGAAAGCACTCGCAAAACTCGAACGCGCGCCGGGCCTCACGCTCACACGCGTCAAAAAGCCTGAAGTGGGTCACAACGACGTGATGATCCGCATTCGCCGCACCGCGATCTGCGGTACGGACATTCATATCTGGAAGTGGGACGACTGGGCCCAGAAGACGATTCCGGTGCCCATGCACGTGGGACACGAGTACGTTGGCGAAATCCTCGAGATGGGCCAGGAAGTGCGCGGCTTCGCGATTGGCGACCGCGTGTCGGGCGAAGGGCACATCACGTGCGGCTTCTGTCGCAACTGCCGCGCGGGGCGCCGGCATCTGTGTCGCAATACGGTGGGCGTGGGGGTGAACCGCGAAGGCGCATTCGCCGAGTATCTGGTCATTCCCGCTTTCAACGCATTCAAGATTCCGCCTGAAATTCCGGACGATCTTGCCGCGATCTTCGATCCGTTCGGCAACGCGACGCACACGGCGCTTTCGTTCAACCTGGTCGGCGAGGACGTGCTGATTACCGGCGCGGGGCCCATCGGCATCATGGCGGTGGCCATCGCGAAGCACGTGGGCGCGCGTAACGTCGTCATTACCGACATCAACGATTACCGGCTCGATCTCGCGCGCAAGATGGGCGCCACGCGGGCGGTGAACGTGTCGCGCGAATCGCTGCGCGACGTGATGAACGAACTGCACATGACCGAGGGCTTCGACGTGGGGCTCGAAATGTCGGGCGTGCCGAGTGCATTCACGGCGTTGCTCGAAGCCATGAACCACGGCGGCAAGGTGGCGCTACTCGGCATTCCACCTGCGCAAACGGCGATCGACTGGAATCAGGTCATCTTCAAAGGGCTGGAAATCAAGGGCATTTATGGCCGCGAGATGTTCGAGACCTGGTACAAGATGGTGGCCATGCTGCAAAGCGGGCTCGACCTGTCGCCCATCATCACGCACCGGTTCGCCGTGGACGACTACGAAAAAGGCTTTGCCGCCATGCTTTCCGGCGAGAGCGGCAAGGTGATTCTCGACTGGACCGAGTGACCCAACGTCATCCTGCGCGGGCCGTCCTGGCCCCGCGCGCTTACGCTATTCAGGTTCCGGCCGCGTCGGCCGGCTTCACGAACTCCGCTTCGATGCGCACGCGCACGTCGTCCCCCACGGCGGGATACCACGTCGACAAGCCGAACTTCGCGCGACTGAAGTGCCCTTGCGCGGAAAAACCTAACGTGGCTTCCTTGGTGAGCGGGTTCGGTGCGTAGCCGTTGAACGTGACATCGAGCGTGACGGGCTGTGTCACGCCGTGAAGGGTGAGGTCGCCCGTGAGCGTGCCACGCGCGTCGCCCGTGCGCTCGAAACGCGTGCTGACGAAGCGGACCTGCGGATAGCGGGCCACGTCCAACATATCCGTACCCTTCACCATCCTGTCGAGCACCGGCACGTTCGTATCCACGCTCGCTGCGTCTATCGTGGCCGCCACGCTGCTGCCGGCCAGTCCATCGGGACGCCAGTCGAGCTGCGCCGTCACCTTGTCGAAGCGCATCGTAAAGCGCGAGTAATGGAAGTGATCGACATCGAACGACACGTTCCAGTGATGCGGGTCTAGTTGATAGTGTCCCGCAGGCACGCTGGCTTCCTTCGTGCTCACGCTATGCGTGACGACCCTCAGCGGTGTGCAGGCATTCAGCACGACGACGGGCACCGTCAACGCAAGCGCCAGTGCACCACGCGCGACGAGTCTTGCAGTACCCGCAACGACAGTTCGGTCCATTCCTTTCTCCCTCCCGGTTCATGAGCGGCGTGATGGGCAACACGATAGCGCAACTGCTCGACGCCCACCCGCGTGACCACCGCCCCGTCCCACTCCCTTTCGCATTCAAGGCACTTGACGTAGGAGAATGATCGTTCTACATTGCGCACATGGAGAATGATCGTTCCACCAAAAAGGCGACGTAGCCAATCAAGGTGGCGAATCAAGAAAGCGAAACACTTGCAAGGACCCACAGATGCCAGCCGCACCGCTCGACGACCCATCCGTCGCATCCCAGGCAAGCGCCCGCGAGCGCCTGCTGGATGCAGCCGAGGCGCTGATCTACGCCGGCGGCATTCACGCCACGGGCGTGGATGCCATCGTGCGCGAGTCCGGTACGGCGCGCAAAAGCTTCTACACGCATTTCGAATCGAAAGATGCGCTGGTGGCCGCGGCGCTTGAGCGGCGCGACGAACGCTGGATGCGCTGGTTCGTTGAAGGCACGCTCGGCCGTGCGCGCACGCCGCGCACGCGGCTGCTCGCCATGTTCGACGTGCTGCGCGAATGGTTTGCGTCGCCGGACTTTCATGGCTGTGCCTTCCTGAATGCCGCCGGCGAAATCGGCGCGCCCGACGACCCCATCCGCGTCGTCGCGCGCGATCACAAGGAGCGTTTGCTGCGTTTCGTGCGCGAGCAATGCGACGACTACTTCGGGTCCGTCGCCAGCGACCGCCGGCAGGCGGCACGCCTCGCACGCCAATGGCTGATTCTGATCGACGGCGCGATCGGCGTAGCGCTCGTGAGCGGCGACGCCGATACGGCGCTCGACGCCCGCGCCGCCGCCGAACGTCTGCTCGATGCCACTACGAGTTCTGCACGACCGTCGAAGCCGTCATCGCGGCGGCCCTCCCGTTCCACCCCGTCCAAGGAAACGCCATGACCCAGTCCGTCGAAACTCGCCCGCCCGTTCCGCCCTTCACGCAAGAGACGGCCATCCAGAAAGTCCGCGCCGCGGAAGATGGGTGGAACACGCGCGACCCCGAGCGCGTCTCGCTCGCTTACACGCCGCAAAGCGTCTGGCGCAACCGCGCCGAGTTCGTGACGGGCCGCGAGCAGATCGTGGGGCTCTTGCGTCGCAAGTGGGCGCGCGAGCTGGATTACCGCCTGATCAAGGAACTGTGGGCGTTCGGCGGCAACCGCATTGCCGTGCGTTTTGCCTACGAATGGCACGACGATTCGGGCCACTGGTTCCGCTCGTACGGCAACGAGAACTGGGAGTTCGACGAGAACGGGCTCATGGCGCGTCGTCACGCAAGCATCAACGACCTGCCGATTCGCGAGAGCGAACGGCTCTATCACTGGCCGCTCGGCCGTCGCCCCGACGACCATCCGGGCCTCTCGGACCTGGGCCTCTAAAGCCGCATCCGCCGAAGTCTCTTCTCGCATTCCCAGCTACACCGTTGCGGCGCAGCGATTTTCACGGAACTGACGCCGCTTTTCCTTATCGTTGCGCCCAGGTCTGTACCGCCGCGCAACGCGCGTGCCGCTTTGCCCGAGCACGTCTTCCACTGCGTTTTCCGCCTGTTGCGGTACAGTTCGCGACTTGGGTCGGCTTGCTGTCGCCCTTCTTTTTTCGGGCGCAGAACCCTCTCGGACAACAAACGAATCGCGCCGGCACTGGACCGGCGATGGAGAAGACATGCTCTTCAGGCGGAACAACAAGAAGCCCGCGTACCTCGCCGCCGCACTGGCCGCCGCGTTGCTGACGGCCACGAGCAGCGCCCGCGCGGCCAACTGGTGTGCGAACGGCCTCTGGGTGGATGCGATGGTGGGCTCCTATCACGTCAACCCCGACAAGCATTTCGAGGACTTCAACCCCGGCCTCGGCATCGAATGCTGGCCTGGGCAGCAATGGGCGCTCACGGCGGGCGGGTTTCGCAACTCGTTGCGCCGCCCGTCGTGGTACGGCGGCGCTGTCTGGGCGCCGGAGTTTGCGCATTGGGGCTTCGTGCGCGTCGCCGTCATGGGCGGCATCATCTCCGGCTACAACTACGGCAACTGGGGGCTGGGACGCGACCACACCATCGGCCCGGTCGTGGCGCCCCTGCTGATGTTCGAGTACCGGCGCGTGGGCGCCAACGTCATCGTGATTCCGCCCATTCCCTCGGACGACTTGCCGTTTACCCTCGGTTTCCAGTTGAGGGTGAAGTTCTAGGGCCGCCGCACGCGCACTATCGCGTTTCCGGATAGGCCCTATCCGGGCTTTCCCGTTGCTTGAGGCCGCCGCCGATGCGAGACTTTGACGCTGATCAAGTCCGCGCCACGCGGACCTTGATGCGAAGTCACAAAAAGGACGCGGCAGCCCTGCCGCGCCGACTATAGCGGGAGACACGCGATGAATCGCACCTCGGTGGTCAACGTACAGACCTTCATCAACGAGCAGCCGTTCGGCCGGTTTCAGTGGCTCATCTTCCTCATGTGTTTCGTGATCGTCTTGCTGGACGGTTTCGATACCGCGGCCATCGGCTTCATTGCGCCCGCGCTGCTCACCGAGTGGCATCTGACCAAGCCGGACCTCGCGCCTGTGCTGAGCGCCGCGCTATTCGGCCTTGCGTGCGGCGCGCTCGTTTCGGGCCCGCTGTCGGATCGCCTGGGGCGCCGGGTGTTGCTGCTCGGGTCGGTGTGCCTGTTCGGCCTCGTCTGCCTCGTCTCGGCGTTTTCGTCCGGCATCGGGCCACTCACGGCGCTGCGCTTCGTCACAGGCGTGGGCCTGGGCGCGGCCATGCCGAATGCGGTCACGATGATGGGCGAGTTCTGCCCCGACCGCCGGCGTGCCACGGTCATCAACCTGATGTTCTGCGGCTTCCCGCTGGGCGCCGCGCTGGGCGGTTTCCTTGCCGCATGGATGATTCCGCAGTTCGGCTGGCGCAGCGTGCTCGTGCTGGGCGGCGTGGCGCCGCTGCTGCTCGCAGTCGCGCTCATGCTGAAGATGCCCGAGTCGGTGCGTTTCATGGTGGCGAACCGGCGTCCTGTCGAACGCATTCGGGCCGCGCTTGCCCGCATTTCGCCGGATGCGCTGAACGCCGCGTCGTTCGTGATGACGGAGACCGCGCCGCAAACGGGCGGCAAAGGTCTGGGCGTGGTGCTCTCGCGTGCTTACCTGCTGGGGTCCGCAATGCTGTGGCTCGCCTACTTCATGGGCCTCGTGATCTTTTACGCGTCGATCAACTGGATGCCGATCCTGCTCAAGGACGCGGGCCTCACGCCCAGGAGCGCGACGCTCATTTCGGCGCTGTTTCCGCTGGGTGGTGTGGGCGCGGTGCTGCTCGGCGTGCTGATGGACCGCTTCAATCCGAACCGCATGGTCGCGGCCTGTTATGCCCTCACGGCCATTAGCGTGTATTGCATCGGGCAGGCCGTGGGCAACATCGGTCTGCTCGTGCTGATCGTGTTCGTGGCAGGCGTGCTGATGAACACCGCGCAATCGTCGATGCCCGCGCTTGCCGCCGCCTTCTATCCCACCGAAGGACGCGGCACGGGCGTGGCCTGGATGCTGGGCGTGGGCCGCTTCGGCGGCATTGCGGGCTCGTTCCTCGTGGCGGAACTCACGCGCCGTCACTTCACGTTCGCCGGAGTATTCGCCACCATCGCCGCCGCTGGTGTGCTGGCATGCGCAGCATTGCTGATCAAGCAGATGGCACGGCCGCATGCCGTCGAAGTGTCTGCTCGCGAAGTGGAGTCGCTCGGTCACTGACCTCGGCAACGGCGCACGAACTGCGCCGTTTCGGCAAAAGGTGAGGCTTTTCGGGAGGGTGCGTTGCGCACCCTGACATGCTCGATGCCCAGCTGCCCGCAACAACGAAAACCCCTGGAAATACGGGGCCTAACGCACGCGCTTCACTCCCTTTCCGCCGAACACAGCCGCTGAATGGTGAGGCTTTTCGGGACTCATGCGTCAAGCCTTCACGCGACGTGAATGAGCCCCGCCACCGCCCTGAACACGCACCGCAGCACCGACGCAGCACCCACGCAGCCACCCGCGCCGGCAACCCGGTGCACAATGCGCGTCATCGTCCGAACCGAAGCGCGCGTTGCGCATCCGTACCGCCATGGCGCCAAAGAACCTGTTGAAGCGGCTCGACCTCACCACGCTGCAACTCTTCATTGCCGTGTACGAGGAAGGCACGCTCACACGTGCCGCCGACCGCGAAGCGATCGCGGTCTCCGCAGCCAGCAAGCGGCTGCTCGAACTGGAGCAGGCCGTGGGCTCGACGCTGTTCCAGCGCACCGCGCGCGGCATGACGCTTACGCCGGCCGGCGAAACGCTGCTGCACCACGCGCGTCTCGTGATGCGGGGCATCGAGAACATCGGCATCGAACTGGCCGGCTATGCGAGCGGCGTGCGCGGTTACGTGCGGATGATGGCGAACCTCTCGGCCATCGTCGAATTTCTTCCCGAAGATCTGCGTGCGTTCCTCGCGCTCAACGAGCAGGTGAAGATCGATCTGGAGGAGCGGCCAAGCGCCGGTGTCGTGGAAGCCGTGGCCGACAGTCTGGTCGATCTCGGCATTTGCGCGGGCGAAACGGATGCGCGCGGCCTTCATACCGTGCACTACCGGCACGACGAGCTTTGCGTGGTGATGCGGCAAGACCATCCGCTTGCAGGACGCGCGCGCATTGCATTTGCCGATACGCTCGAGAGCGACCACGTCGGCCTGCATTCCGCGAGTTCGATCAACGCGCGCACGCATGCTGCGGCGCGTGCGTGCGGCAAGCCGCTGAAGCTGCGCATTCACGTACCGGGCTTCGACGCCGTGTGCCGGATGGTGCAGGCCGGCATGGGCGTCGGCGTGCTGCCGGCGAACGTGTACGGCATCATGGGCCGGCCGCTGGGCCTCGCCGCCGTCATGCTCAGCGACGAATGGGCAAAGCGCGAACTCGTTCTCGTGGTGCGCGACGAGGCGGTGCTCTCGCCCGTTGCGCGCGCGCTGTACGACCATCTGCGCACCGTGGAAGCCGACGCTGCTTCGAACGTCCACTGAGCGTTCGTCAAACGCGAAAGCCTGTTGCCGAATTGCGGTTGGACACACCCGCGGCGCGCTTCTAGTCTGTCTCCCAACATCGATGAAACACGGGAGACAGCAACATGGCCGGTCCGTTGCACGGCATACGCGTAGTCGAAATCGGCACGCTCATCGCGGCACCCTTCGCCGCGCGCCTCTTCGCCGAATTCGGCGCGGAGGTCATCAAGATCGAAGCGCCGGACGGCGGCGACCCGCTGCGCAAGTGGCGCAAGCTGCACGAGGGCACCTCGCTCTGGTGGTACCTGCAGTCACGCAACAAGAAGTCGATCTGCGTGAACCTGAAGTCCGACGACGGCGTTGCGGTGGTCAAGCGCCTTCTGGCCGACGCGGACATCCTCGTGGAAAACCTGCGGCCCGGCGCGCTCGAAAAGCTCGGGCTCGGCTGGGACGCGCTGCACGCGCTCAACCCGCGACTCACCATGGTGCGCATTTCGGGCTACGGTCAGACGGGGCCGTACCGCGACCGTCCCGGGTTCGGCGCCATCGGCGAGGCGATGGGCGGCATCCGCTACACCACGGGCGACGCGGACGGCGCACCGGCCCGCGCAGGCGTGAGCCTTGGCGATTCGCTCGCGTCGCTGCACGGTGTGATCGGCGCGCTGATGTCGGTGCTGCGCGTGAAGACTGGGCAGGGCGAAGGCCAGGTGGTGGACGTGTCGCTGGTCGAGAGCGTGTTCAACCTGATGGAAAGCCTCGTGCCCGAATACGATCTGCTCGGACACGTGCGCGAACGCAGCGGCGGCGCACTGCCCGGTATTGCACCGTCGAATACGTATCGCACGGAAGACGGCGCGTTCGTGGTGATCGCGGGCAACAGCGATCCCATCTTCAAACGACTGATGAACGCCATTGGCCGACCCGATCTGGCCGACGACCCCGCACTCGCCCGCAACGACGGACGCGTGGCGCGCAGCGCCGAACTGGACGCCGCGATTGTCGCGTGGACGTCGCATCACTCGATTGCCGACGTGCTCGCCGTGCTGGAGCGCGCCGAGGTGCCCGCGGGCCGCATCTATTCCGTGGCCGATATCGTTAGTGATCCGCACTATCAGGCGCGCGGCATGTTGCTGGACACGACGCTGCCGGGCGGTGCCACCGTGCGAATGCCTGGCATCGTGCCGAAGCTTTCCGACACGCCGGGTGAAGTGCGCTGGAGCGGCCCGTCGCTCGGTGAGCACACCGAAAGCGTGCTGGCGGCCCTCGGTTTCGCGCACGAAGACATCGCGCGGCTGCGCCGCGAAGGAGCCGTGCAATGAACGCTCGCGAAGGCACGCAATACGACGCGCTGATCGTGCAGGAAGTCGCGCCGCGCGATGGCCTGCAGATCGAGCCTACGTGGGTCGACACGGTGGACAAGATTGCGCTCATCGACGCGCTTTCCACCGTGGGCTTCACGCGTATTGAAGCCGGCTCGTTCGTGTCGCCCAAGGCCGTGCCGGCACTGCGCGACGGCGAGGCTGTGTTTCAGGGCATCCGGCGACATGACGGCGTGATTTTCGTGGCGCTGGTGCCGAACCTCAAGGGCGCTGAACGTGCGCTGGCATCAGGCGCCGACGAACTCAATCTCGTCATGTCCGCGAGCCAGACGCACAACCGCGCCAACATGCGCATGAGTTGCGAAGCGTCGCTCGCGGCATTCGGCAGCATCGTGGCGCTCGCGAAGCGCTCCGGCGTGCGTCTGAACGCGACGGTTGCCACGGCCTTCGGTTGCCCGTTCGAGGGCGCGATAGATGAAGCGCGCGTGTTCGCGATTGTCGATGCGTACCGCGAGATGGGCATCGAAGGCGTGACGCTCGCCGACACCACCGGCATGGCGAACCCACGTCAGGTCGCGCGCATGGTGCGACGTGCACTGGAGAGGCTGCCGGCCCACGCGCTGACGCTGCACTTCCACAACACGCGCGGGTTGGGTCTCGCTAACGTGCTCGCGGCTTACGAAGCAGGCGCACGCCGTTTCGATGCTGCGCTTGGCGGCCTGGGCGGTTGTCCGTTTGCGCCCGGTGCATCGGGCAACATCTGCACCGAAGACCTCGTGAACATGTGCGAGCAGATGGGCATTCCAACCGGCATCGACCTGCCGAAGCTGATCGCCCTGTCTCGCACGCTGCCTGCGCTGCTCGGGCACGACGTACCGGGTCAAGTCGCAAAGGCGGGCCGCAACTGCGACCTGCATCCCGTTCCGCAAGCCGTGTCCGCTTCGTAGGGGCACTGCAAGACGTCACTGCAAGCCACACGCTTTCCGATAACAACACACATCGCCGCCCCGCATCGCGGGGCACGGCAAGGAGACACCATGAATCATTCCAGCCAGGTTGCCGCGCACGGCGTCGACCACCACGCGCAAGCCATAGCGGACATCGTCAGAAAAGCGGCGTGGCGGCTCATGCCGCTCATCATGATCTGCTACCTGTTCGCGTTCTTCGACCGCATCAACATCAGCTTCGCGAAGTTCCAGCTACAGACGGACCTCGCCTTGTCCGACACCGCCTACGGGCTCGGCGCAAGTCTCTTCGTGATCGGCTACGTGCTGTTCGAGGTGCCGAGCAACATGCTGCTCTACAAGGTGGGCGCGCGCCGATGGATTGCCCGCATCATGATTTCGTGGGGCATTGCGACCGCGGCCATGGTGTTCGTCAACAACGAGTGGCAGTTCTACGGTTTGCGGTTCGTGATCGGCGCCATGGAAGCCGGCTTCGCGCCCGGCGTGCTGTACTACCTGACGCTGTGGTTTCCCGCCAGCCATCGCGGACGCATCACGTCGCTGCTCTTTCTGGCCTCCGCATTTTCGGGGCTGGTGGGCGCGCCGATCTCGGGCCTCGTGCTGGGTCACATGGACGGCGTGCTCAACGTGCGCGGCTGGCACTGGCTCTTCCTGCTGGGCGGCATGCCTTGCATCGTGCTGGGCCTTCTCGTGCTGCGCGTCCTGAAGGATCGTATCGACGACGCAAGCTGGCTCTCGTCCACCGAAAAGACGCAGCTGGCCGAGGCCATCGCGCAGCAGCGGCAGCCCGGCAGCGGCGGTCATTCGCTGCTGGGGGCGATTCGCACGCCGGGTTTTCTCACGCTCGGTCTCGTGTATTTCCTGATTCAGGTGGCGTCGTACGGCCTCAACTTCTGGGCGCCGCATCTGATTCGCAGCGCGGGCACGCATAACCCCACGCTCATCGGTCTGCTCACGGCGGTGCCGTACATCTGCGGCGCGGCATGCATGGTGATCGTCGGACGCCTTTCGGACGTGAGCGGCGAACGCCACAAGTTCGTGGCGGCGTTGCTTGCCATGTCGGCGGTGGGATTTTTCGCGGCAGGCTTCTTCGATCACCAGACCGCGTTGCTCGTTGCGGCGCTTGCCGTGCTGGGCGCCGGCGTGATCGCTTCCATTCCCGCGTTCTGGGCCTTGCCGCCCAGGCTCGTGGCCGGCGCGGGCGCCGCAGGCGGCATCGCGCTCATCAACACGCTGGGGCAACTGGGCGGCATCGTGAGTCCGGTGATGGTGGGCCGCGTGCGCGATCTCACCGGTAGCACCACGCCGGCGCTCTACGTGATCGGCGCAATGAGCCTTGTTTGTGCGGGCATCGTGCTGTATGGCCTGCCGCACACGCTGCGCCGTGCGGACCATGCCGATCGCGCCGACCGTGACACGACCGAAGAAGCGAAAGAGGACGCCCGCGCCGCGATGGCTTCCCCGCGCACGGCGAGAAGGACCTGAGTACGGCAAAAGGTGAGGGTTTTCGGGAGGTGCGTTTAGGTGTCGTGTTGGCCGGCTTCGCCTCGTGCGAATTGCGTCGCGAGGCAGGTCAATGGCAACCGATCGCGCATACGAGGGCCGAAACCGCAGCGACCGCGCCAATGCCCGCGCCCAGCGCGAGGTTGCCCGCAGTGCTCGCGCAGGCTTGCAACTGCGTGAGGCCCGCGAACGTCAGGACAATGACGAGTCGGCGCATACCATCTCCATGAAGCGTGTTGCGAAAGCGCGTTGGCGCCCGCGTTGTGTGAACGGGCAAAGCCGCGCTTCAGAAGCGTAGGGCTGCCGGGAGAGGCGCGATGAGCCGAAAAGAACGGCGAATCGGTACGGCCTTACGCGTTCTTTCACTCGTAAATTTCGTGGGGCTGCGTACGGGAGCAAGCCAATGCACCCTGCACCTCGCGTTCCCGATGAGTCGCTCATTGGTCTGCAAGCCAAATGAAGCCGAAGCTGCTTCCGACGGCAAAGGTGAACGTTTTCGGGAGCGGTGAGCCGTTCCAGGAGATGAAGGCCGCACAGCCTTGTACGGCGGGCCTGAGCGGCATTGAATCCAGTCCGTTTGAACGCGAGAGGTGAGCGTTTTCGGGACCCCCGGTTTCATGGCGTGAGGTGTTCGCGCGAACCCGTATGACGACAGGGCCGAAGTGCCGGTAAGGCGCTCACATCATCGGCGGCGCCTGGCTTTCGTCTGCGCAGCCAGCTTGCCCGCCTTCGCCAGCGCCTCCACGATGTCGTCGAACGCGCGCTTGCGCGTGGCCGGGTCCGGCGCGCGCAGCGCATACGACGGATGCCACGTCGCGATCACGAGCATCCCTTCGTGTTCCATCACGCGGCCGAACGCATCCTGCAACCGCATGTGGGCGTTCTGCATCAGCGCGGAAAGCGCCGTTGCACCGAGCGCCACGAGCACCGCGGGCTTCACGTCGGCGAGTTCTCTTTCCAGCCAGTAGTGACACGCTTCCACTTCGCGCTGCGCCGGTGTCTTGTGCATGCGCCGCTTGCCGCGCAGTTCCCATTTGAAGTGCTTCACCGCGTTGGTCACATAGACTGCCTCGCGCGCCACGCCGGCCGCCTGCAGCGCGTCATCCAGCAGCGCGCCGGCGGGGCCCACGAAGGGCGCGCCCTGCTGGTCTTCCTTGTCGCCGGGCTGCTCGCCCACCAGCATGATGGGCGCATGAGCAGGCCCGGCGCCCGGCACAGGCTGCGTGGCGTCGTGCCAGAGCGCGCAGCGGCGGCATGCGTCGAGCGTGTCGGGCTGCTGCTCGCGCTCCACTTGCACGTCGCTGCGCGCAACACGACGAGCGGGCTTGTCTCCATCGTTGCCGGAGATCATGTTTCAAGGCCCGCCCAGGCTGCTCGCGCCATTCGGGCACGCGCAGCCATGCACGGCTCGCAGGCCGCTCATTCGTGAACCGGCCCGCAGCCGCTCGCGGCTCATTGCGCCGACGCCGTCGAAACGCCGAGCTTCTGCGCGAGATCCTGCGCCATCTTGTAGTGCTGCTCGATGGTGGGCAGCGCCTTTTGCGCTGCGCGTTTCAGGTCCGCGTTCTGGCCGTTCGCGATTTCGTCCTTGAAGGCGGCAATGGTTTGCTTGTGTCCTTCAAGGCCCACCTTTTCCACGTATGCCTTGTCGAACTCCGCGCCCTTCAGCGGTTTCAGGCTATCCAGAATGGACGTGTCGCTGTTGTCCTTCGGCACCTGCACGCCATGCGGCGCGGCCATCTTGAGCTGGACCGTGAGCTTCGTATGGTCGAGGCGCATGTGGCGCGCGAACGACTTCACGTCCTTGTTCTGGCTCTGATCCGAAGCGAGCTTGGCCGCGTCGATTTCGGTGGAACTCGACATGGTGGCGGCCTGCACGAAGCGCTGGTCGGGTTCGGGCAGCGGGTTGGCGGCGGTGGTGGACGCGGCCTGCGTGGTCTGCGACCAGGCCGGCGTGGCGTCGAGCAGTACGGGGGTTGCACATACAGCGGCTGCGGCGACGAGAGCGAGGTGACGCTTCATGGGTCCTCCTGCGTGAAGAGTTGGGAAATCGAGTTGAGAATCGGCAGATGTGGTCGGATTGCCTGCACGGCGGCGTATCGGGAAACACAAGGTGAACCGCAGACACACCGCAGCCGTGCGGTGCTTCGATAGGAGTGACAGCAAGCGTCGTACCGCAGTGGGCGGCGGCCGGCGCGGGCGCGCCTCTTGCGCAGCCAGACCGACGCGATTCGAGCGGCGCGCGGCGTCCGCTGCCGCGCGAACAACCGGATGTTGTCCGGCAGGAGACCATAGGTGAACGACCCCGGGGCAAGAGACATTCGAAACACGAGGGCGGCCCTCGAAGACGTCGTGCTGTGGCGCGCTTTCCATCCCGCCATGGCGACCCACCGCCGCGTGCTCGTGGTGGACGACTACCGCGAGGCCGCAGACGCGCTGCAATTGCTGCTCGACGCGGACGGTTTCGAATGCCGCGCCGTGACGGACCCGCTTAGCGTCTGCGATATCGCAGCCAACTGGCAGCCGTTCGCGGTGGTGCTGGACATTGCGATGCCGGGCCTCGACGGCCTCGAACTCGCGCGCCGGCTGCGGGCGCGCCCTGAAACGGGGCACATCCTGCTGATCGCCTTCAGCGCGTTCGCCTCCAGCGAAGACCGCTTTCGCGCCCGCGCCGCCGGCTTCGACGCGCATTGCGCGAAGCCGCTCACGCCGGGCCTGTTGCTTCGCGTACTGGAACGCGCCACGGCGCCGCCCGTCGATGGCAACGACAGGCAGGACGGCGCGCCTATGCCATGAGCCGCGGCCCAAGCGCGGCGAGCCCGCGAATCTTTGCACCGCCTTTGAAAAAGTGACGCAACCGCGCTGACGCGGCCTTCAAGCCGCCCGCAAGCACTTCAACGCGACAGCACTTCAACGGGATGCATGCCGCACCCGCCGATACCAGTTCATCAACGGCGTTGCGGATATGCCGTGCACGATCACCGACGCCACGATCGTGGCAATCACGAACGGCACGAGCGGCACGATGCTCTTCACCGGCCCTTGCTCCAGCGAATACGCGAGGTAATAGAACGACCCCACGCCGCGTATGCCGAACCAGCCCATCAGGCGGCGTTGCGCGGGCGTGGCCCCGGCACCCGCCAGCGAAAGCGTGACCGCGAGCGGCCGCACCACGAAGAAGAGCGCCGCCACCACGCCGAGGCAGGACCAGGTGAAGAGCGGCTCGCGCAGGTTCGCCACCACGTTGCCCACCACCGTCATCACGAACACCTCCGCGATGCGCTCCATTTCGATCGTGAACCCCAGCACCGATTCGGCCATGTACGCATGCGCTTTCTGCGGGTCCGACGCAGTGGCATCCACGTCGTCGGAATCCACCGAGCCGATGACTTCGCGCGGCGGCCGTTCGCCGCTTGCGCGGTGTTCGACACGCCGCATCGTCACGCCCGCGGCGAACACGGCGATGAAGCCATACGTGTGCGCAAGCTGTGCGGCGCCGTAAGCGAGTTCGATCAACCCGAGCGCGAAGAAGCCTTCGAGCCCCAGCGCCCTGGCGTAGCGCGTGCGCAGCCACGCCACCGTCTGCATGGTGGCCCACGCCAGCGCGCCGCCAATCACCACCGCGCCCGCCACGCCCCACAACGCCTCGCCGAACAGCCACGGCCAGGAAGGCAGCGCATGCGCCTGCCCGCCGCCGCTTTCGCACAGCGCGAGACCGGCCAGCGCAAAGGGCAGCGCGATGCCGTCGTTCACGCCGCCTTCGCCCGAAAGCGAAAAGCGCACGCGGTCCAGGTCGCCGGGGTTGTGTACCTGCACGTCGTGCGCGAGCACGGGGTCGGTAGGCGCCAGCATGGCGCCCAGCAGCAGCGCCGGTCCCCACGCCAGGTTCAGCACTTGCACGCCGAACCACGCGAGCAGCGGCACGGTGACAATCATCGCGAGCAGCCCCAGCCGCAACGGCAGGAGCCACATGCGGCTCTTGAACGGCACACGCAGCCTCAAGCCGATGGCGAACAACGACACGAGCAGCGCGATCTCGGTGAGCACGCGCAGCGTGTGCGCGTCGCGCACCAGATCGAGTTGCAGCAGATTGATGCCAGGGGGGCCGAGCAGAAAGCCGATCAGCAGGTAGACCATTGCCGCGCTGACGGGCAGACGCTTGAGCGTGGACGCTGCGATGCCCATGAACACGAGCACGCCGCCCACAATCAGAAACCAGAGTGTTTCGTGCATAGGCGGGCCAGTGCGCGGCGCGGGCCGCGCGCACGTAAAAAAGCGCTGGCGGACTGCACACGACCCCGCGTGTACAGCCCGGCCAGCGCCCGCGAGCGGTTACAGCTTCACCCCGCCTGCTTCCGGCGCGTCCGACGAACCTGGTCCGAGATCGCCCGTGCCGAGAGCGTCCGAGCCTACCCCGCCGTAGCCGCCATAACCGCTCCAGTACGGTTCGCGGCCGTAGAACTCATGCACCGTGCTCGCCCAGCTGCGGTCGGCCATGGAAGGCCAGTGGTCCTTGTCGAAGCCCGGCGCGTTTTTCACGCGCTCTGCGGGCATGGCCAGCTGGAAGCACTTGCTGTCCGTGTCGAGCGTCAACGCGTTCCACGGAATGGCAAGCAGCTTGTCGCCGATGCCGAGAAAGCCGCCGCTCGACATCACCGCATAGGCAATGCGGCCGCTGCGCACGTCCAGCATGATGTCCTTCACCTTGCCCACATCTTCGCCATCCGAACTAATCACCTTGTTGCCTTCCAGCGTGTCGGCGGCCATGACTTCCGGGCCTGGGCCTTCCGCCGTTTCGCTGCCCTTGCCGACAATGCGTGCGCCCTGTCCGTCTTGCGTGCCGCGGGGATTGAGTGTGCTCATGATGTCCTCCTTACGTTGCGGGTTCGTGCGTATGCCGCTGTACCGCCGCATCGCATCGAACCTCGTGCCTTCGTGCGCCTTGCTTCCTGCTGGTTAAGCCGCGGCTTCAATGCAGCCGCGCAATCTCTTTCGACACCGACGCCGGGCTGTCGTAGTTGCGATCCGGCAGACGGCTGATCAGGTCCATCACGTCTTGCCCGGCGCCGTGGTGCCGGGCCGTCTCGACGAGTTTTTCGCGCGTGGTGGGGTAATCGACGCCGCCAAGCGCTTTCTGTACCGCGATCGGGCTGGGCCGTCCGGGGTGGCGGTGATCCTGCGATTGAGCCGGGTGTTGGGACATGCTTGCCTCCTTGTGTCGAGTTGCGGACTCACCCTGTGTCCAGCAACGCACGTGCCTTGCATGGCCATGCTTTCAGGCGCCGCGCTTGCTCGCCTCACCACGCAAGCTGCATCCGAAACCTGCAACCACCACGTAGTGACGAGGAGGAACGATCATGAAAGCAGTGGTATTTCACGGCATAGGCGACATCCGGCTGGATACCGTGCCCGACCCCGGCATGCAGCAACCCACGGACGCCATCGTGCGGCTCACCTCGAGCGCGATCTGCGGCACGGACCTGCACATGGTGCGCGGCACCTTCAGCGGCATGGTGCCGGGCACGATACTGGGCCACGAGGGCGTAGGCATCGTGGAAGAAGTGGGCAGCGGCGCGCGCAATCTGCGCAAGGGCGACCGCGTGCTGATTCCCTCCACCATTTCGTGCGGCTAT
This sequence comes from Paraburkholderia kururiensis, assembly GCF_034424375.1. Classification (NCBI taxonomy): domain Bacteria; kingdom Pseudomonadati; phylum Pseudomonadota; class Betaproteobacteria; order Burkholderiales; family Burkholderiaceae; genus Paraburkholderia; species Paraburkholderia kururiensis. The sequence continues at coordinate 805,104 of NZ_CP139965.1, forward strand.
TGCTCGTACTGCCGCTCGGGCTACACGGCGCAGTGCGACAACGCGAATCCGAACGGACGCCTCGCGGGCACCGCGTTCTTCGGCGGCCCGAAAACCACCGGTCCGTTCCAGGGCCTGCAGGCGCAATACGCGCGCACGCCGCTCGCGCACGCAAGCCTGATCCGCCTGCCTGACGACATCGACGACGACCGCGCCATTCTCATGTCCGACATCTTCCCCACGGGCTACTTCGGCGCGGAACTCGCGGGCGTGCGTCCTGGCGATACGGTGGCGGTGTTCGGCGCCGGCCCCGTAGGCCAGTTCGCGATTGCGAGCGCGCGGCTGATGGGCGCGGGCCGCGTGATCGCGGTGGATCGCATCGAGTCGCGACTCGACATGGCGCGTGCGCAAGGCGCCGAAGTGATCAACTTCGACAACGAGAACCCCGTGGAGATGATTCGCGAACTCACGGGCGGCATTGGCGTGGACCGCGTGATCGATGCGGTGGGCGTGGATGCCGAACGCGCGCAGAAAGGACCGGCCGCCGAAGCGCAACGCGACCGCGCGCTCGAGTTCGACGAGGAGGTGCACGAGATCGCGCCGCAGCGTGCGTCCGCGAACAACGGCGAGAAGGGTGAGAAGCGCCAGTGGCAACCGGGCAGCGGGCCTTCGCAGGTGCTGGTGTGGGCGGTGTCGGCTGTGGCGAAGGCGGGCACGGTGGCCGTCATCGGCGTGTATCCGCCTTCGGACCGCTTCTTTCCTATCGGCGAAGCGATGAACCGCAACCTCACCGTGCGCATGGGCAACTGCAACCATCGCACGATCACGCCGCATCTGGTGGAACTGGTGCGCAACGGCAGCATCGACCCCGTGAGCGTGCTCACGCAGCGCGAGCCGATCCTGAACGCCATCGACGCCTATCGCGCCTTCGACGTGCGCGAGCCCGGCTGGATCAAGGTGAAGCTGGAGCCATGACGCTGAGCGCAAAAGGCGCCAGGGCAGGGCGCGTAACGCGTACTGCCCGTTTGCAAATGTTTCCGTGCGCATGCACGGGCGCGTGCGAGAAAAATCTGCCGAATGCGCGGGAAGCCGCAATGGAGTCTCAGCCGGTAACGTCGTGCCGCGGGCGCTCGTGCAGTGCAACCACGCTGGGCCGAATCTTGCTCCGCCCTTGGGAATTGCTGCCATGAAGAGACGGCGCGCCGGAACGCGTGCGCCGTCGAACGGAACGCAGCAAGCGAGATGCAAGCTTGAGGGCAGCGCGGCATGACGGAGCGAGCAAGGCGAACGGGCAACACGGCGGTGTTATGCGACGGCGGGGCGCGCAGGGTGCGCTGCATCGCTCGCGTGCGCGGCTTCGGCTTCACGCGATGGACCCGCCGCGGCCTGCCTGTTGGACTCGCAAAAACCGCTGTTGGAGTACTCGCAAACACCGCTGCCGTCGCCGCACTCGGCGTGGCCGACGCACGCGACGCACAAGCCGCTCCGCTCAACTATTTCCTGCATGCGGCGGGTCCGGCGGCGAGACCTACGATGTACCTGGGCTGGGCGCTCGCGGCGCTCGTGACTGCGGTGATGGTGATCGTGGCCGTGCTGCTCGTCATCGCGATTGCGAGGCGACGCGCGCCCGCTGCGAGCGACCGCCTGCCGCCCGACGCAGGCGGCATGCAGTGGATCTACGTCGGCACGGGCGTTTCGGCGGTGGCGCTGTTCGGCGCGCTCGTCTACATGCTCGTGACGCTCGATTCCGTGGCCGCGCCGTCGCGCACGCCCGCGCTCACCATCGCGGTCACCGCCTACGACTGGTGGTGGAAGGTCGACTATCGCGACCCCGCGAACCCGGCGCGCAACTTCGCGACGGCGAACGAAATTCACATACCCGTGGGCGAGCCCGTGAAGATCGAATTGCGCAGCGCCGACGTGATTCACGCGTTCTGGGTGCCGCAACTCGCCGGCAAGACGGAAACCATTCCGGGCCGCGTGAACGAGCAGTGGATCGAGGCCGACGCGCCCGGCATCTATCGCGGCCAGTGCTCGCAGTTCTGCGGCGCGCAGCACGCGCACATGGCGTTCGAGGTGGTGGCCGAAGATCGCGCGGCCTTCGATGCCTGGTGGTCCGCGCAAGCCGCGCCGCATCCGTCCGCTACCGGCGCCGCCGTTCGCGCGGGCGCGCGTTTGTTCGAGGCGCGCTGCGCCGGTTGCCACACCGTGCGCGGCACGCCATCCGCAGGCGCTCAGGCGCCGGATCTCACGCATCTCGCTTCGCGGCGGCTCATCGCGGCGGGGGCGTTGAGCAATACGCCCGAGCATCAACTGGACTGGATACGCCACGCGCAGCGCATCAAGCCGGACGGCCTCATGCCCTCCATTGCGCTCAATGCGCAAGAGGCCGATGCGCTCGCGGCGTATCTCGCCACGCTGCAATGACGAACGACGCCTGTAACCAGGCGCATCACCGAAGGAAGCCGAAGGAGCCGTAACACGATGCCGAACCCGCCCGATCACGCGTCTCGCGCCACGGTGTTCGCCGCCACGTCCGCGCCCGTGCTCGAACGTCCGCTGCTGCGCGGGCGCATCGACGCGGGCAGCGCAGCGGAGAAGCGCCTGCGCGAACTCTGGGAAACGCGGCCCGGCTGGCGCGGCTGGCTTTCCACCGTCGACCACAAGACCATCGGCCTGCGTTACATCGTGACGGCGTTCGCCTTCCTGCTGCTGGGCGGCGTGGAGGCGCTCGTCATGCGCGTGCAGCTTGCGCAGCCCAACATGCACGTGCTCACGCCGGAGCAGTACAACCAGCTTTTCACGATGCACGGCGTGACGATGATCTTTCTCTACGCGTCGCCCGTGCTGTCCGGCTTCTCCAACTACCTGTGGCCGCTCGTGCTGGGCGCACGCGACATGGCGTTTCCGCGGCTCAACGCGCTTTCGTACTGGTTGTTCCTCTTCGCGGGAGTGTTCCTCTATTCGAGCTTCCCGTTGGGCCAGGCGCCGGACGCCGGGTGGTTCAACTACGTGCCGCTCTCCGGGCTCGAATACGCGAGCGGACCGAACATCGACGTCTACGCGCTCGGCATGGTGCTGCTCGGCATCTCCACGACCGTGGGCGCCGCGAACTTCGTCGTCACGCTCATGCGCATGCGCGCGCACGGCATGTCGCTCAACCGCATGCCGGTGCTCGTGTGGGGCACGCTCACGGCGTCGGCGGGCAATCTGCTCGCCGTCCCTTCAGTGAGCCTTGCGTTCTTCATGCTGTGGATGGACCGCCGCATCGGCACGCATTTCTTCGACGTGATGAACGGCGGGCACGCGCTCTTGTGGCAGCACCTGTTCTGGGTCTTCGCGCATCCGTGGGTGTATGTGGTGGTGCTGCCCGCCATGGGCATCGTCTCGGACGCGTTGCCCGTGTTCTGTCGCCGTCCGCTCGTGGGCTACACGCCGGTTGCGCTGTCCACCGTCATCACGATGGTGATCGGCTTCGTGGTGTGGATTCATCACATGTTCGCCACGGGCATTGCGCCGCTCGCGCTCTCGTTCTTCGGCACGGCGAGCATGGTGATCTCCGTTCCGAGCGCGGTGGCCACGTTCGCGTGGATCGCGACCATCTGGACCGGACGCCCCGTGTTTCGCGTGCCGTTTCTGTACTTCGCGGGCTTCGTGTTCCTGTTCGTGGTGGGCGGCGTGTCGGGTGTGCTCACTGCGGCCGTGCCGCTCGACTGGCAGCTCACGGACACGTACTTCGTGGTCGCGCATCTGCATTACGTGCTGCTCGGCATCAACGTGTTCCCGGTGATCGGCGGTCTCTACTTCTGGTTTCCGAAGTTCACGGGCCGCATGATGAGCGAGCGGCTGGGCCGCTGGAGTTTCTGGACGCTCTTCGCGGGCTTCAACATCGCGTTCTTTCCGATGCATCTGGCGGGGCTGCTCGGCATGCCGCGACGCATCTACACCTACGCGCCGGACATGGGCTGGAACACCGTGAACCTCATCACGTCGCTGGGCGCGTTTCTGTTCGCAGCGGGCGTCCTGCTTTTTCTCATCGACGTATTCGTGAGCCTGCGTCACGGCAAGCGCGCGGGCAACAACCCGTGGGACGCGCCCACGCTCGAATGGAGCGTGACCTCGCCGCCGCCGCCGTACAACTTCGCGGTGCTGCCCTTCGTGGCGAGCCGTCATCCGCTGTGGGAAAGCCGCATGGACGAACCCGACACGCGCCATGCGCGCTCGCAGCTCGAAACGGGCTACGTGCTGAGCGAAGGACGTGAGGCGCTGGGCACCACGGCGCTCGACGCGCAGCCCGACGTGATCCTCAAGATGCCCGAAGACTCGTATGCGCCGTTTGCGCTGGGCGTGTTCGCTTCGCTCGTGTTCGCGGGCATGGGGTTGCGCGCCTGGGTCTTTACGGCGTTGATGGTGTTGGGCTGCGCGATCTCCATCGTCGTGTGGCTGTGGCCGCGCCGGCAACTCGTGCAGCGCGAGCCGTACCGCGTCACGGGCGCGGGCAGCGGCGGGAGCGCGCTATGAGCGACACGTTGCAAGACGCGCATACGCACGCGCCCGAGCCCTCCGTGCCGCTCACGTTGCCCGTGGGCAGCGCCGGCACGCGCGCGAGCGGCTGGTGGGGTTGCCTCACGATGATCGTGACCGAGGCATCGCTGTTCGGCTATCTGATCTTTTCGTATCTCTATCTCGCGGTGCTGGACAGAGGACCGTGGCCGCCCGAGGGGTTGCCGAAGCTCGGCCTCGGCAGCCTCAACACGGTCATCCTGCTGTCGAGCAGCGGCGTGGTGTGGTTCGCCGAGCGCTGCGTGCGGCGCCGACGTCCGCGAATGGGCGCCGTGCTGCTCGGCGTGGCCGTGGTGCTCGGCATCGTGTTCACGGGCATTCAGCTGAAGGAATGGCACGACCATCCGTACGGACTCACCACGCACCTCTACGGGTCGCTCTATTTCACGCTCACGGGCTTTCACATGGCGCACGTCGTGGTGGGCATCGTCGTGCTGGCGTTTCTGCTGCTGTGGACGGCGCGCGGTTATTTCGACGACGCGCGCTGCGCGCCGCTCACCATCGGTTCGTTGTACTGGCACTTCGTGGATGCCGTATGGCTCTTCATTTTCAGCACGATCTATCTCACACCCTATCTATTCAGGGGAGCGACATGAACGGTCCGCAAGCATTTCACCCATGCATCGACTCGCCGCATGCATTCACGCCGGAGGGACGATGATGTCGGATAAGACCGGCTCTTACGGCTCCCGCATGTTTCCGTCGCGGCGGAAGGGGACGGCGCCTGCGTCTGCACAACGGGCGAAGGGCATCGGCATGACGGGCGACGGAGGACGCGAACCTCGACGCAACGCGCCGCATGAGCGGCGCAGTACGGGACTGCTGGCATGGCTCGTCGGCATCTTCGGGGCACCGCTCGCGTGGGTGGGGCAGACCTGCATTTCCGAGGCGCTCGCGGCGCAGGGCTGCGATCCGTACACGGGCGGCCTGGGCGTGGCGAACTCGATGCGATGGGCGTCCGCTGCCGTCGTGATGTTGAGCGTGGTGTGTTTCGTTCTGGGCGCAGTGGGCACGTTCGTGGCGTGGCGAAACTGGCAGCGCAACAACCAAACCGTGCGATATGCCGCTGCGCCTTCGACACCGGCGGGCGGCAGCGACGCGGGCCGCGTCATGCCGCCGCGCTGGGCCGAGCGCGACTGGTTTCTCGCGCGCGTGGGCGCGCTTTCCAGCACGCTGTTCCTGTTCGCGCTGATTGCGACGGACATCGCCGTTGTGGTGGTTGCGCCATGCAGGACGTGGTAGAGCAGAGCAGCAATCGCCACTACGGCGGCCACGGCGATGGCGCACGGCGCCGTGCGTGCCGGCAGCGTCTGCCGAGGCGCGCTCCGTTGCCCTTCGTGATGGCCGATGCGCTGCGCCACAACCGCCGTGCGTCGGCCATTGCAGCGGCGGTGGCGATTGCATTGAGCGTGGTGACGCCCCATGCCGGCGTTGCACAGAGCCTCTCCGATCATGCGTCCGCAGTTTCGCCGGCGGCTTCGGCCTCCGCATCCAACGCCGCTTCAGCCGCCACTCCCACGGCCGACGCCAACGCCACCCTCATCGCACGCGGCGCCTATCTCGCCAAAGCCGCGGACTGCGCCGGCTGTCACACCGCGCCGCCTGGCAAAGCACCGGCGCAGGACGGCCACGCCCCCGCGAAGCCCATCCCGTTCGCGGGCGGTCTCGGTATGGCGTCGCCGTTCGGCACGATCTACTCGTCCAACATCACACCGGACCCGAACGCCGGCATTGGCCGCTACACCTATGACGACTTCGCACGCGCCGTGCGCGAAGGTGTGGCGCCGGGCGGCAAGCGGCTCTATCCGGCCATGCCGTTCCCGTCGTTCTCGGGCATCAACGACGAGGACATGCACGCGCTCTACGCCTACTTCATGCACGGCGTGCAACCCGTTTCGATACCGGCGCCCGAAACGCGCCTGCCGTTTCCGTTCAATCAGCGCTGGGTGCTCGGTTTGTGGTCGTGGGCCTTCGCGTCGCATTCGCGCTTCGAGCCGCAACCGCAGCGCGATGCGCTCGTGAACCGCGGCGCGTATCTCGTGCAGACGCTGGGTCACTGCGGCGCGTGCCACACGCCGCGCGGACCCGCGTATCAGGAGCGCGGCTACAACGAGGGCGATCCGCTGTATCTGACGGGCGGCACCAACGACCACTGGTTCGCGCCGAACCTCACGGGCGACCCCGGCTCCGGGCTCGGACGCTTCAGCCGCGAACAGATCGCGTCGTTCCTGAAGACGGGTCACGGCGGCGGGCTCGCGCCCTTCGGCAGCATGGTGCAGGTGGTGGAAGACAGCATGCAGTACCTCGACGACGAAGACCTCGACGCGATTGCCGCGTATCTGAAGAGCCTGCCCGCGCGGCAGCCCTATGGACGCTACAGTCCGCAATCGATGGCCGCGCAGCAGTCGGTGCGCGCGCTGAAGACGGGCGAGATCGAGCGGCCCGGCGCCGGCCTCTATCAGTCGTACTGCGCGCGTTGCCATCAGGCGGACGGCATGGGCGTGGCGAACAAGTATCCGCGCCTCGCCGGCAACCCCGTTGTGTTGTCGCCGCATGCGACGTCGCTCGTGCGGCTGCTCGTGGAAGGCGGGCGCAGCCCGGACACGCAGGAAGGCCCCGAGCCGCACCGCATGCCGTCGTTCGCCGGGCACCTCACGAGCACGGAGATGGCGCGCGTGCTCACGTTCGTGCGCACGGCGTGGGGCAATGACGCGCAACCCGTGACGCCGCGCGATGTGCGGTCAGTACGCGGGGCGATTCATAAGTAGCCCCGCGATTGCGGCTCAAACCGCGTGCGCCCCCATCTCCCTCGCTGCCTCCATACACGCCCGGAAATAGCGCGCCGTGGCCGCCAGTCCTTCGTCCAGCGGCGTATGCGGTTGCCACCCCAACTTCGCCGTGGCGAGCGAGATGTCGGGCTGACGGTGCCACGGGTCGTCGGCGGGCAGCGGGCGGTAGACGATCTTCGACGTGGACCCTGTCGCCGCGATCACGCGTCTGGCCAGCAGCAGCATCGTGATCTCTTCGGGGTTGCCGAGGTTCACGGGGCCGCACAGGTCGTCCGGTGCGTTCATGAAGCGGATGAACGCGTCCACCATGTCGTCCACGTAGCAGAGCGAGCGCGTTTGCGATCCGTCGCCGTACACCGTGAGCGGCACGCCGGCCAGCGCCTGCATCATGAAGTTGGAGACCACGCGGCCGTCCGCGGGGTGCATGCGCGGCCCATACGTGTTGAAGATGCGCGCCACGCGAATGGAGAGCCGGTGCTGGCGGTGGTAGTCGAAAAAGAGCGTCTCCGCGCAGCGCTTGCCTTCGTCGTAGCACGAGCGCGGGCCGATGGGATTCACGTGGCCCCAGTAGTCTTCCGTCTGCGGATGCACGCGTGCGTCGCCGTACACCTCGCTCGTCGATGCCTGAAAGATCTTCGCCTTCACGCGCTTGGCGAGCCCCAGCATGTTGATGGCGCCGTGCACGCTCGTCTTGGTGGTCTGCACCGGGTCGTGCTGGTAGTGAACCGGCGACGCCGGGCACGCCAGGTTGTAGATCTCGTCCACCTCCACGTAGAGCGGGAACGTGATGTCGTGACGCATCAGTTCGAAGTTCGGGCAGTCCAGCAGATGCGCCACGTTTTCGCGCGTGCCCGTGTAGAAGTTGTCGACGCAGAGTACGTCGTGCCCTTGCGTGACGAGCCGTTCGCACAGGTGCGAGCCGAGAAAACCGGCCCCGCCCGTGACCAGAATGCGTTTGCGCAGCGGATCTTTCATCGACATGCTCCTTGCTCGCGGCACGCGCCGCGTGTGTTTTCCGTGTCCCCAGCCTCTGTCTGCTACGCGGCCACTTCGCGCAGCGCCTCGTCCCAGTCGCGCGCAAAACGTTCGATGGAAAAGCGCTCCAGCGCCGTGTGGCGCGCGCCGTCGCCCAGCCGTTTCGCTTCGACCGGGTCGTGCAACAGCACGCGCATGGCCTGCACGAGTTGCGCGGGGTCGGTGTGCACGAAGCCGTTCTCGCCGTTGCGAATCACGCTGGCAAGCTCCGTGGTGGCGAGCCCCACGACGGGCATGCCGATGGTCATGGCCTCCACGACGGAAAGGCCCAGGCTCGTCCAGCGAATGGGGTTGAAGAAGAAGCGATAGGGCGCGATGGTGGCGGCCAGATCGAGGTTGCCGATCTCGCCCAGCCCGCCTAGTTCGTCGGACTGCATGCCCACCAGATCGAGCGGCACCTCGTCGCGCAAGGCGGCGAACACGTCTGCGCCGAGGCGCCGCCCGCGCTTCGCGAGGTGGTTCACCACCACGATGCCGCGCGGCCGCTCGCCGCTGTAGCGCACGTGCGGCGGCACCACGACGCCGTGCTCGATTACGCGCGTGGGCGTTCTGCCGCTGTCCCACATGAGCCGGTTGAAGTGCGTGACGTGGACAAGCAGCGCGCCGGGGTCGTCCACCCAATGCGGCTGCTGGAACGGGTTCGTCTGCGGCGGATCGTGTTCCAGGTAGATGCGCGGCAACGCCTGCTGCTCGCGCGACAGCAGCGCGTGCCGGTCGTCCTGCCAGTGCAGCCGATGCTGGTAGAGCACCACGTCGAAGCGATGGGCCGCCACTTCGCCGGCCGGCACTTCGTGCACGTTCGGCCCCCACGGCAGCACGCCCACGCGACCCGCGTAGCCGGGCGGGTTGCCCGGCTTCGTCACGATGTAGAAGTCGTGCGGCGCCTGCGTGAGGTAGTAGAGATAGTTGCCGTGCACGTGCCACGTCAGCACGCGCAGCCTTTTTTGCGGGCTGTGAACGCTGTTATCGGACATGACGGACTTCCTTCGGGGTGGCAGGCGGTGCCGCCGAAACAGACGCGGAAGACGCGGCGCGCAGCGAGTCCGCATGCACGCGCTGATTCGGCGGCGCGGATGCGTTGTGCGCGTGGGCTGCGTCGGGCGCATCGTCGGCGGCGTCTGCCGGCGTCCGCAGTCGCAGCGCCTGCGTCAGTTGCTCGCGCGCGGCATCTACCACGCTCTCCACCGAAACATTGAGCGCGCACGGATGACCGTAGGGACAGTCGCGATACATGCAGGGCCGGCAGGCCGGCCAGTCCGCGAGTACGCGGTGACGCACGCTGTCGAGCGGCGCCCAGCGTCGCGTATCGCTGCCCGATGCCACCACCACGCTCGCCGTCTTCATGGCCGCGGCCACGTGCGAGATGCCCGTGTCGTTGCACACCACGAGGCGCGCGCGCGACACCAGCACGGCAAGGCCGCCCAGCGACGTCTTGCCCGCCAGATGCAGCGCAGGCGCCGTCATCGCGCCCAGCACCTCGCCCGTCAGCGGCAATTCGGCTTCGCTGCCGGTGATCGCCACCTGGCAACCCGCGTCGGCGAGGGCATCGGCCACCGCGGCGAAGCGCACGGCGGGCCAGCGCCGCGACGGCAACTGCGCACCGGGATGAATCAGCACGAGCCGCTCGGGCTCGATATGGCAGCTTGCGGCCAGCGCCGCGTATTCGTCGCGATCGGGGCGCGTCACGGGAATGGAGAGCGTGGCGTCGTCTGCCGGCAGGCCGAGCGCGTGCATGAGCGCGAGATAACGCAGCGGCTCCGGCAACTGTTCGGGCCACGGAATGAAGCAGCCGGCCAGCTGATGCGTTTCTTCGGGCGGCACGAAGCCCGCGCACGCGACGGCGCCCAGGTTGAATACGACGCCGTTCGAACGGCTGCCGCTGCCGTGCAGCTGGATGGCCAGATCGAAGTGACGCGCGCGCATCTGCGCGTAGAAGACGGGCAACGCGGTGCTGGTCTGTTCCTGTTCGACGAAGCCGGGGGCGCCCGGAAACGGCACGAATTCATCGACGAGTTCCGCGTAGCGCGTGGCGAACGCGCGCGCCCAGGGCAGGCCGATCAGCGTGATGTGCGCCGCAGGCCACGCGCGCCGCATGGCGCGCAGTGCGGGCACGGCGCACAGCATGTCGCCTAGCTGCAGCGCGCGGAACACGGCCACGCGGCGCGGCGCGACAGGGCGCAGCATGGGCGCGCTGCCGCCTTGCGCGCCCACGCGCCGGGAAGCACGCGAAGTCAGAGGAACCATACGCGGTACCTGAACGCGCCATACAGGCGCCAGTAGATCGAGAGAAACGGAATGAGCACGGACGTCCACGCCATTTCGGCGATATGGCGTGAGCGGCGGCTCGTGCCGTTCATGCGGCGCACGAAGAAGGCGAGCGTGAACACGAACCAGACGGCGGCACCGAACGCGGCCAGCTCCGTGACGCCCGCCAGCGCGCCCGCGACGGCGAGCAATGCGCCCGCGGCAATCGCGTAGTAATGCAACGGCGGCCAGCGTCGGATGCGCTGCCGGTACAACTCCGGGTGCTTGCTGTACAGCAGCGCCTCGAACTGCGCCTTGCGTTGCTGCGCGATGCTCACGCCCCAGGGCGCGGGCCGCACGGGATGCACGACCACGGCGCCGCGCGCGTGCTCCACGCGGCCGCCCGCGCGCATGATCGAAAATTGCAGGTCCGAATCTTCGCGCCACGCCTGCGTGAAGCGTTCGTCGAAGCCGCCGGTTTGTTCCAGAAACGCGCGCGTGACGAACGCGTTGGCCGTGGCGAACTCGGCCACGGTGAGGCCTGCGGCGTCCGCTTCGTAGTCGGTGGGGCGCGTGGGCAGCGGCACCACGATGTCGCCGCATGCAGCCGCCGCGCCGCTCGCCGCCATGGCATCGCGGCCCGCGCAGAGCCAGTGCGGGTCGGGCACGGTGTCGTCGTCGGTGAAGGCGATGAGCGGGGCGTGGGCCGCGCGCCAGCCTGCGTTGCGCGCGCCGGCCGGGCCTTGCGTTCGCGTGACCGGCACGTAGCGCACCACGAGGCCGCGTGCGCGTGCCGCCTCGGCGGTGCGTTCGACGAGCGCGCGCGTGTCGTCGTCCGGCCCGTCGTCGCAGACCACGATCTCGTAACGCGTGGGGTCGTAGTCCTGCGCTACCAGCGCGTCGAGGCACTTTTCGAGCAACGCCGCGCGCCTGTAGGTGGGTACGACCACGGAGACGTCGGGCCGCGCGGGCACGGCCTGCGCGGCGGGGCGCAGCGGTTCGACGGTGGCGGTGGTGGCAGATGTCGCGGCTTCAAGCGTGCCGGCCGCGTCGTCGGACGTTGGCGTGGGCACCGTCCCGGCCGCGGCTTCGGCTTGCGCATGAACCTCAGGCCGAATCTCGGGCCGAGCCTCAGCCCCCACCGCCCGCAACGAAACCGGCGCCGCGCCGCCGCGTGCTGGCGGCGTCATCGTTGGCCTCCGTGCTTCGTGACGAGGAACGGACCGATCACGAGTGCGTCGAGCGGCGACGTCCAGAACGATTCGACTGCATCGCGCGGCGAATTCACCATGGGCTCGCCGCGCGTATTGAACGACGTGTTCACGAGCACGGGCACGCCGGTGCGCTGGCGGAACGCGTCGAGCAAGTCGTAGTAGAGCGGATGCTGCCTGCGGTTGACGGTCTGCACGCGTGCCGTGCCGTCCACGTGGCGCACGGCGGGAATGCGGTCGGCGCGGTCGGGCCGGATGTCGAACACGAACAGCATGAACGGCGCCACGCGCGCGTTCGCGAACCAGTCCGCGGCGTGCTCTTCCATCACCACGGGCGCCACGGGGCGAAAGTCTTCGCGGTCTTTGATCTCGTTGAGTTTGGCCTGCATGCCGGGGTCGAGCGGCGAAGCCAGAATGGAGCGCGCGCCCAACGCACGCGGCCCGAACTCCGTGCGCCCCTGATACCAGCCGATCACGTTGCCCTCCGCGAGCAGCGCCGCAGTTTCGCCCGCGATGTCGTCGAGGCGGCGAAACGGCAGCTTGCTCCAGCGCAGGAACTGTTCGATCTCGTCGTCGGGCCACGCCGGGCCCAGGTACGCGTGGTCCATGCGCCAGTGGCGGCGGCGCTCGCCGGCGTTCCCCTGGGCGGCACGCTCGCGCCAGTCGATCCAGAGCGCCGCGCCGAGCGCCGTGCCGGCATCGCCCGCCGCGGGTTGCACCCACACGTCCTTGAACGGACCCTCGTCGCGCACCTTCGAATTCATCACGCAGTTGAGCGCCACGCCGCCCGCCATGCAGAGGTTCGGCAAGCCCGTCTGTTCATGCAGCCAGTTCGCCAGCTGCAACACGGTCTCTTCGAGCACGCGCTGCAACGAGCACGCAATGTCGAAGTGGCGCTGCTCGAGCGGGCCGCCGCGCTCGCGCGCGGGGCCGAAGCGTTCGACGAGGCGCGGCGCGTCCACGGTGTATGTGCCGTCGCTGCGGTAGCGCACGATACCGCGGAAATAGTCCACGTAGGCGGGCTTTCCGTAGGCGGCGAGCGCCATCACCTTGTACTCGTCCGACGAGTGCAGAAAGCCGAGCCAGCTTGTGACCGCTTCATAGAGCAGCCCCAGCGAGTGCGGCAATTCCACCTGCCGCAGACGCGTGTATTCGCCGTCCACGAATTTGCCCAGACTGGTGGTGACGCCTTCGCCGCGGCCGTCCATGGTGAGCACGGCGGAATCGTCGAACGGGGCCGCGAGAAATGCGCTCGCCTCGTGCGCGAGGTGGTGCTCCACGAAGTGCCACTGAAAGCCGTTCTCGCGGTCCACGCCCTTGAAGCGCTTCATGAGGTGATGCGGCGCGCCGTCGAGCAACTGCGCCTTCGCGTTCACGATATAGCTTAGAAACAGCGGGTCCCACGGCGACTCGGAGGGATTCGTGGGCTTGCGCTTCGTGGGGTGAAACGGCAGCTCGATGGTGAGCGCCTCTTGCTTAGGCATGCCAGGAAAGAGCGACGGGTCGTACGAATACGCCACGTGATCGACGTCGGCGAGCGTGATGCCCGCTTCCTTGAGGCAGAAGTCGATGGCGTCGTAGGGCAATTGCCACGTCGAGAAGGGCACCGGGCGCTTGGCATGCTTCACGTGGGTGAAGCGCTCGTCCTCGGCGGCGGCGAGCACGACGCCGTCGCGCATCAACGCGGCGGCGCTGTCGTGATAGACGGCATTGATTCCGAGTGTGTACATGGCGCGAGTCCGGACGTTCAGGAGGTTTTCGGGAGCCGGGCGAGCACGGCGGCTTCGCCGGGCCAGCGGCTGGTCTTGACGGGCAGCGGGCCGGCGGTGCCGCGCGGCGCGGGGCGTGCAGCCGCAGGCGGCGACGGAGGGGAGAGACGCGGCGCCGCAAGCTGCAACGCCGCTTCGGCCACTTCGGCGGCGGGCACACCGAGCAGGCACGCATGGTGTCCCTCGGGGCAGACGCTGCGATAACACCAGCGGCAGTCCACGTCATGGAACAGCACGCGGCTCGGCGTCTGCCACGGCGTGTGCTGCGGGTTCGTGAGCGCGTAGAGATCCACCACGGGCGTGCCGAGCGCCGCGGCGATATGCACGGGCCCCGTGTTGTTGGAGACCAGCACGGCGGCGCGTTCCAGCAGCGCCCCAAGCTGGCCGAGCGTGAGCAGCCCCGAGAGGTCGCAGAGATAGCGGCGCATGCTCGTGCGCGTGGCGCTCGTCACGCGCTGCACGGTCTCGCGCTCTTCCAGGCCGCCCGTGAGCAGCACCGGGCAGCGCAACTGCGCCGCGATGTGCGAGGCCACTTCGCCGAAGCGCTCCGGCGGATACCGCCGCGACGCGCTGCTCGCGCCCGCATGCAGCACGACGTACGGCGTGTCGGCACGCACGCCGTGCGTGGCGAGCAGGGCGTCGAGCGTGTGACGGTCTTCGTCGGCCACGGCGAAGCGCATGCGCGTGTCGGGAGTCGTTGCGCCCACGTGCTCCACGAGCGCGAGTTGTCGCGCCACCTCATGGCGCACGTGCTGTTGCGGCTCTTTTTCGTGCACCCAGTCCGTGAGCAGGTGGTAGGGGTTCTCGCGACACCAGGCGAGCCGCCGCGGAATGCCGGCGAGGTAGCACATCAGCGCGGCGGGCAACGGGTTCTGGCTATAGACGGTGAAGATCACGGCGGCGTCGAAGCGGCCGGCTTCGAGTGCGCGGCGCATGTGCAGGTCGGTCTGCGCAGAAGGTTCGGCCTGGCCGCTCACCCAGGGCGCGTCGTAGCGGATCACTTCGTCCACGTCGGGCAGATAGGGCGCCATCTGCGCGCCCGCCGACGACGCCAGCAGCGTGAGTTGCCGCCCCGGCGCGGCTTCGCGCAACGCGCGCATGGCCGGGGTGGTCATGAGCACGTCGCCCATGTTGTCGAGCCGCACGCACAGAATGCGCCGCACCTCCGGCCCCCAGACGGCCGCCGGCCGCGCCGCGGGCGCAAAGGCGTGCGGCGTCGTGGGCAGCGCGGAAAACATGAACGTCTTCGCGCGGTTCATCCCACGCTCCCCACGCGTAGCCCGCGGTCCGCCACGTCGGCGAGCAGCCCCACGCGCACCTGGCGCTCGCGCGCCTCTACGATGGTGAGCGCGGCGCCGTAGAGGTCGCGCGTGCGCGCATGCGGCACGCGGTAGGGGCCCGCCTTCCACTCCGTTTCATGGCCGTTGTCGAGCAGGATGGAACGGCAGCCCGCGCGGTTGCCGGCCTCCACGTCGTCGAGGATGTCGCCCACGAACCAGCTCGACGCGAGGTCGACGGCGTGTTCGCGCGCGGCCCGCAGCAGCATGCCCGGCGCGGGTTTGCGGCAACGGCAGTGGCGCGCGTAGCGCGAGACGATGCCGTCGGGATGATGCGGGCACCAGTACGCCGCCGTGAGTTCCGCGCCGCAGGTGCCGAACATGCGGGCAAGCTGCATCTGCACGCCGCGCAGGGCGGTCAGCGCGAACCTGCCGTGCGCCACGCCCGGCTGGTTGCTGATGACGATCAGCTTGAAGCCGTGCGCGGCGAGCAGCGCGAGGGCTTCGCGCGTACCGCTGGTGAAGCGCATCTGCGCCGGGTCGACGTTGTACGGCACGTCTTCCAGCAGCGTGCCGTCCTTGTCGAGAAACACCGCGGCATCGCGCGTAGGGAGTCCGTTCACGCGAATGAGCCTCCGCTGGCGGCCTGGCTTGCCGTTTCGCGCGACGCGCGGGCATGCTCGGCTTCGCTGGGCAGTTCGGCGACGCGGCGGTACACGCGCAGCAGCGCGTCGCTCACGCCGCGCCAGGTGAATTGCGCCTTGGCGCGCGCCATGCCCGCTTCGCCCATGCGACGCGCGAGCGCCGGGTTGCGCATGAGCGTATGGATGCGCGCGGCGAGCGCGTCGGGGTCGCGTGGCGGCACGAGGAAGCCGGTCTCGCCGTCGCGCACCGTGGAGCGGATGCCGCCCACGTCGGCGCCGATCACGGGCGTGCCGCACGCCATCGCCTCGACGGGCGTGATGCCGAACGGCTCGTACCACGGCGTCGTCACGAACACGTCCGCGGCGCTGTAGAAGTAGCGCAGTTGCGCGCGCCCGCGACGGCCCACGAAAGTCGTGCAGTCTTCCACGCCGCATTGGCGCGCAATGCCGCGCAGCCGCGCGATTTCCGGCGTGGCGATTTCGTTGGGCGCGTCCGCGTTGCCGCCTACCACGTAGAGATGCGCGTCGGTGTCGTAACGCTGGCGCAGCACGCCCATGCCGCGCACGACGTTTTCGATGCCCTTGCGCGGCACGAGCCGGCCCAGTTGCAGCACCGTGAAGCGGTCCTGCGGCCAGCCCAGCGCTTCGCGCGCGGCGCGCCGCGACACGGGCCGCAGTTCGGTGGTGTCGAAGCCGCACGGAATCACGTCGATACGTTGCGGGTCTGCGCCGTAGAGTTCGATCAGGTCGGCCTCGTCCTGCGGGCATTCGGCGATGATCGTGTCGGCCTCGCGCACGAGTTCGTCTTCAATGGCGAAGCGTTCGTCGGGAAAGCCGTCGTCCGCGCCTTGATGCAGGCGGCGCACGCGGCCGAGCGCATGGAACGTCATGACGAGCGGAATGCCGAGCGCGGCCTTCGTCTTCAGCGCGGCGAGGCCCGACATGAAGAAGTTCGCGTGCAGCACGTCGTAGGGCCGGCTTTCGCCGCGACAGAAGCCCGTGAGGAAATCCGCGAATTCGCCCATCCACGGCAGCAGTTCTTCCTTCGGCAACTGCATGGGCGGCCCGGCCGGCACGTGCACGACCCGCACGCCGTCCATGTTGGAGACGAGCGGCAGCAGCGCACGGTCGCGGCGCGTGAACACGTCCACCTGGTGGCCGGCCTTGTGAAGCTGGCGGGCCACGTGCGCGACGTAGATGTTCTGACCGCCGCTATCGACACCGCCGGCTACTGCAAGCGGAGAGGCGTGTTCACTGATGAGGGCGACTTTCATCGAAGCTCCTTCGCGGATGGCTCTCTTGTGTTCGAACGGGGCCGGCGTCCGGCGCGCGGGCCGGGGCCTTATCGAACCCTTGGACGTTGGGACGTTTGGCTCGGCGCCGCGCGTAGGGAAATCGACGGCCGTGTATGGATAGGGATTCAGCACGGCGTGTGCCCATCGCTGCATGGAGGAAGGCGTGAACGCGGTACGCCTGCATGTCACTGGGAAGTACTACGCAGGCCATCGCCGGTTTGCACCGTGTCTCTCCACCGCGCGAGGTGCGCCGCTGAGCTTCTTACACGCCGCGTGTAAATAAGGAGCGGGCGGTGTACCGGTTTTGTCCGACCGCGAAAACACGCGCGCCCGTTGTGCGCCCGCGATGCCGCGCGAGGACCGGGAGCGCTTCTTGCCCCGCCGCTTGGGTCAAGCAAAGGAGGCGTTTCATGGCTGCTACTGTGGGTGACTTCATCGTCGACCGGCTTTATCACTGGGGCGTGCGCCGCATCTACGGGTATCCCGGCGACGGCATCAACGGCGTGTTCGGCGCCTTGAATCGCGCGGGCGGGAAGATCGAATTCATTCAGGCCCGACACGAAGAAATGGCCGCGTTCATGGCCTGCGCCCACGCGAAATTCACCGGCGAGCTGGGCGTGTGCATCGCGACCTCCGGCCCGGGGGCTGCGCACCTCATCACGGGTCTCTACGACGCGCGCATGGACCACATGCCCGTGCTCGCCATTACCGGACAACAGGCGCGCGCCTCGCTGGGTGGGCACTACCAGCAGGAGCTGGATCTGGTGTCGATGTTCAAGGACGTCGCCGGCTCCTACGTGCAACTCGCCACGGTGCCGGGCCAGGTGCGGCACCTCGTGGACCGCGCGGTGCGCATCGCGGTGGCCGACCGGCGCGTGACCGCGCTCGTGCTGCCGAACGATCTGCAGGAATTGCCGTATGAGCCGCCGGGCCGCAAGCACGGAACGGTACATTCGGGCGTGGGCTATTCGCGGCCCAAGGTCGTGCCGCAACAAGACGACCTGCAACGCGCCGCGGACGTGCTCAATGCCGGTAAGAAAGTCGCGATGCTGGTGGGCGCGGGCGCGCTGGGCGCCACGGACGAAGTGATCGCCGTGGCCGACCGCCTGGGCGCGGGCGTGGCGAAAGCGCTGCTCGGCAAGGCCGTCTTGCCCGACGACCTGCCGTGGGTGACGGGGCCGATCGGCCTGCTCGGCACCTTGCCGAGCTACGACATGATGACCGACTGCGACACGTTCCTGATGGTGGGCTCGGGCTTTCCGTACTCCGAGTTCCTCCCGAAGGAAGGCCAGGCGCGCGGCGTGCAGATCGACATCAAGGCCGACATGCTGAGCCTGCGTTACCCGATGGAGGTCAACCTGGTGGGCGACACCGCCGAAACGCTGCGCGCGCTGCTGCCGCTCCTGCACGAGCGCGAGGACACGACGTGGCGCAAGCGCATCGAACGCTGGACCGACTCGTGGTGGAAGACGCTGCACAAGCGCGCGCTGGAGCCCGCGAAGTCCGAGCGCGGCGTGAACCCGCAGCGCGCCTTCACGGAGCTTTCGCCGCGTCTGCCCGATCAGGCCATCATCACGAGCGATTCGGGATCCTGCGCAAACTGGTACGCGCGCGACCTCAAGATTCGTCGCGGCATGATGTGCTCGCTTTCGGGCGGCCTCGCGTCGATGGGCGCCGCCGTGCCGTATGCGATTGCGGCGAAGTTCGCGCATCCGTCGCGGCCCGTCATCGCGCTGGTGGGCGACGGCGCCATGCAGATGAACAACATGGCCGAACTCATCACCGTGTCGAAGTACTGGCAGCAGTGGGCCGACCCGCGCTGGATCTGCATGGTGCTCAACAACGAAGACCTGAACCAGGTGACGTGGGAGCAGCGCGTAATGGAAGGCGACCCGAAGTTCGATGCTTCGCAGCAGGTGCCGAACGTGCCGTACCACCGCTTCGCGGAACTGATCGGCCTGAAAGGCATTTACGTTTCGGAGCCCGATCAGATTGCGCCCGCCTGGGAAGAGGCGCTGGCCTCGAACCGTCCCGTGGTGCTGGAAGTGAAGAGCGACCCCGAAGTGCCGCCGCTGCCGCCGCACGTCACGCTCGAACAGGCGCGCCACTTCGCGCACATGCTCCTGAAGGGCGACCCGCGCGAAGCCAGTGTGATTGCGGGCACGGCGAAGCAGGTGCTGGCCTCGGTGCTGCCGGGGCACTAGGATAACGGCGACAGTTGACGCCGTCGCGGGACCCCGGCATGGCGAGCGACAGCACGCGCACCCCTTCACAGTCGGGCGCTACCTCGGCGCCTTCCGTCGCGCCGCGGCCTGCGCCGCCCGATACGCGCGCCCTGCGCCGCCGCATCTTCGTGGACCTGGGCCGCGCCATCTGGCAGTACCGCAACGTCACGCTGGTTTCCGTCGCGCTGATGGTCGCGGCGAAACTCGCCGCGGTGGGCGTGCCGCTCGTGCTCAAGCGCATCGTGGACGAGGTGAGTCACCCGTCGCCGCTTGCGCTCTTTCCTGTCTTTCTCGTGCTGGCCTACGCGATTCTGCGTTTCGTCAGCGGCGCGCTGAACGAAGTGCGCGACGTGGTGTTCAGCGTGGTGACGCAGCGCACGGTGGCGTCGTTTACCGAGCGCACCTTCGCGCATCTGCATCGCCTGGGCGCGCGCTTTCATGCCACGCGCGAGACGGGCGCCGTGGTGCGCGACGTGCAGAAGGGCACGGACGGCATCGGCTATCTGCTCGGTATCGCCATCTTCACGATCGTGCCCACGCTGATCGAAATCGGCTCGGTCATCGCGATCATGGCGACGAGCTATGCCGCCACGTTCACGGCCATCATCGGCATCACGTTCGTGGTCTACGCGATCTACACGGTGATCTTCACGCGGCGGCGGCTCGTGCACCAGCGCGCCGTGAACCGGCTGGAGGCGCAGACGGACAGCCGCTTCGTGGACAGCATGCTCAACTACGACACGGTCAAATACTTCGCCACGGAAGAGCTGGAGACGCGGCGCCTCTCGGGCATTCTCGGCCACTGGATCACGGCGCGCATGGCGAACCAGCGCGCACTTTCCACGCTGCACATCGGCCAGAGCGCGGTGATTGCGTTCGGCGTGGCGTCCGTGATGCTGCTCGCCGTGCAGTACGTGATGGTGGGCCGCATGAGCGTGGGCGACCTCGTGCTCGTGAACGCGTACATCATCCAGGTGTGTCTGCCGCTCAATTCGCTCGGCTTCGTGTTTCGCGAGACCAACGACGCGATGGTGAACGTGGAGCGCATGTTCGGCATTCTCGCGGCCGAAGGGCGCGTGGGCGAAGACCTGGACGAGCCGGGCGCGCAGCCGCTCGCCATACAGGCGGGCGAGATCGCCTACGACCACGTGGACTTCGGCTACGACACGCAGCGCCAGGTGCTGCACGACATCGATTTTCGTGTGGGCGCGGGAACCTCCGTGGCCGTGGTGGGCGGTAGCGGATCGGGCAAATCCACGCTCGTGAAGCTGCTGTTCAGGCTGTATCAGCCCACGTCGGGCACCGTGCGCATCGACGGCCAGGACCTGCGCTACGTGACGCAAACCAGCCTGCGCGAAGCCATCGGCATCGTGCCGCAGGACACGGTGCTCTTCAACGACACGATCGCCTACAACATCGCGTACGGCCGGCCCGGCGCCACGCGCGCGGACGTGGTGCGCGCCGCGCGCGCGGCGCAGCTGGACAGTTTCATCGAACGTCTGCCCGATCATTACGACACACAGGTGGGCGAGCGCGGCGTGCGGCTTTCGGGCGGCGAGCGGCAACGCATCGCCATTGCGCGCGCCATTCTGAAAGACCCGCGCATCATCGTGTTCGACGAGGCCACCTCGGCGCTCGACACGCGTTCGGAACGCGCCATCCAGCTGGAATTGCAGCGCCTCGCGCAGGGGCGCACGTCCATTACCATCGCGCACCGCCTTTCCACCGTGGTGGACGCGGACACCATTCTGGTCATGGAGCACGGTCACATCGTGGAGCAGGGCACGCACGAAGCGCTGCTCGCGCGCGAAGGCGTGTACATGAAGATGTGGTCGCTGCAACAGCAGCAGGGCGAACTGGAGCGCGCGCAACGCAGGCTCGTGGCGCAGCCGGTGGAGCTGGACGAACTCGTGGCCCATGTGGCGGCGCTGGTGCGCACGGACGCCGCGCGCCAGCGTGCCGACTTCACGACGCTCGTGGCGGAGCCGGGCCTCTTCATTACAGGCGAGCGCGACAAGCTGGCCGGCGTGGTGGCCGAACTGTGCCGCAACGAACTGGCTCATGCGCTGCGCGGCGGCAGCGTGCAACTGCGCGCGGACCACTTCGGCAACGAGGCATGGCTCACCGTGGTGGGCGCCGGCGACCGGCCCGCCGAGCTTTCGCAGGAACGCGCGCGAGAGCTGGAGGCGACCATCGTGTCGGCAGGCGGCGGCTTTACGGTGATGCCCGTGCAGACGCGGCTCGCGTATGTGGTCACGTTGCCGTTGCGGCCGGTGGTGGATGTGCCGGTGGGTACATCGGCGTCGCCGGCGTTGGAGGGTTCGAGGGCGTCCTTCGCTTCGGCGGCGTCGATGCGCGCGCCGGGTGTGTCGGCAACTACGCCCGCGCAAGCCGCGCCTTCGCAGCCGGCGCGGCATCTTGAAGCCCAGCCGCTGGAGGGCATCGCAGTACTCGCCATCGACGACCAGGAAGAGACGCGCGATGCGCTGGAGGCCATGCTTTCCTCGATGGGCGCACGCGTGCAGACGGCCCAGGGCGGCGACGATACGCTCGCGATGCTCGAAGGCGAGGCCATGGACGCCTGGCCCGACGTGCTGGTCTGCGACATCGTGCTCGAACAGGAAGACGGCTTCGACGTGCTGCGCCGCGTGCGCGATCTCGAAGCGCGGCGCGGGCTGCGCCCCGGCGCCCGGCTGCCCGCCATCGCGTTGACGGGCTACACGCTCACGGAAGACGGCGCGGTGCAGTCGCCCGTGCCGCTTGCCGGGGTGGGGATGGCGACGCGCGTGCCGGGTGCGGGGGCGAATGGTGGGGCGAATGGCTCGCCGAGTGGCTTGCCGAATGGCGGGCCGAACGGATCTGCGAACGGCGCGCAGAACGGCGCATCGCATGGCGCGCAGAGTGGCGCATGGAGTGGCTCGCCGACCGGCACGACGAATGGCTCGCCGACCGGTACGCCGAATGGCCACACCGTCGCTGCCGGCTTTGCGGCGCATCTCACCAAGCCTGTGCCTGCCGACCAGCTCATCGATGCGATACGCCGGGTCGCGCGCACGTCACGCACCGCGCCCGCCGTCTCGCATCCGGCGTAGCGCGGCAGCGACGCATACAACGACATTCGAACAAGGCAAAGGGAGGCGGCATATGAATACGCTCGTGGCGTTGTTCGGCGAAGGCCGGAATCTTGACGCGTTGCAGATGGGCATGCGCTCGCTGGTCGTCTTCTTGCTGGCGCTCGTGCTCGTGCGCATTTCCGGCCGACGTTCGTTCGGCCAGCGCTCACCGTTCGACTACGTGGTGGGCTTTTTGCTGGGCGCCATTCTGAGCCGCGCAGTGGTGGGCGCGTCGCCGTTCGTGCCCACGGTGGTGGCGTCGCTCGTGATCGTGGTGCTGCATCGCGCGCTCGCCTGGGCGTGCGTGCATTCGCGTGCGCTGGAACGGATGGTGGTGGGCATCGAGCGCGAGGTGTTCCATCACGGATGCTTCGACGAAAAGCAGATGGGCGCGGCGCTCATTACGGAAACCGATATCTACGAGAGCGTGCGGCAGTCGCTTGGCGCACGGGACCTCGCGCGCGTGGAGGCGGCGATTCTGGAACGTAACGGGCAACTCAGCGTGATTCGAAAGCGCGAAGGGGAGTCGTAGCGCGCGGCCATGTGGGGTGCCGCACGCGGCATCATGCGTGAATTTAAGCGTGACTTCACGCGTGACCTCGAGCATGACATCAAGCGTGACGTTCAAGCACGCCGCTGCGGTTCCCCCGACCCGCCTTCGCCTGCCGCGCGCCGCCGGTGCAGCCACGCCGCGTCGCGGTCCGCGAGCCAGTCGGCGGTGCGTTCGGCGTTGCGCACCTCACGCCGCATGGCGAGCACGTTGGGGGGCACCACGCGTCGGCGGCGGCACGCCCACATGATGCCGCCCAGCAGTCGCGGCGCATCGTGCCATAACGCGCGCTCGTGCCGCAGCACGCGCAGCGCCTTGAGCGTGGCCTTGAGGGCCATCGGCAACGGCAGGCGCAGCCACGCCACCCACGCCGCGTTGCGCGCCAGCATGCGGCGCCGCAATCCTGCGTCGCGTGCGGGCGATGGATGGTGATGCACCACCATCCGGTCGCAATACACCATGGCGTGGCCGCGCGCGAGCAGATCGAGCGAGACGAGTTCTTCCTCGCCGCCGATGAAAAACTTCGACTCATAGCCGCCCACTTCGAGAAACGCCGCGCGCCGGAACACGCAGGCGCCGGCCATGTAGCCGGTCAGCAAGGGGCCGGGCAGCCCCGTGCCGGCGAGCGGGCTCGCGCTCATGCGCTCGCATGTGGCATCGGCGCGCGCGTTTTCGCCTACTACCACCCGCGCGTTGAGCACGGCGACCTGCGGCGCTTCGTCGAGCACGCGCACGGCGTAGGCAAGCGACCCCGGTTCCCACCACGTGTCGTCGTCGCTGAAGGCGATGTAGTCGGTCTGCGCGAGGGCTACCGCGTGGTTGCGGCCGGCCGCGCCCAGATTCGCGCCGCACGCCACCACGCGCACCGACGGAAAACGTCCACGCAGGGTTTCGACGGTGGCGTCCGTGGAGCCGTTGTCCGCGACGATCACGGGCGGACGTTCGGGCAGCGCGAGCAGCCGCGCGACGGTTTCGGTCACTTCGCGCATGCGGTTGTGCGTCAGCACGATGACGGTGATGCGCGGCACGGACGAGCTTGAGGCAGAGGACAAGGTCATGGCTGCGGTTTCGATGCGAGAGACGGTGCGGATGGCACGGGTCGCGCGAAGCGTGGAGGCGGTGCCGCATGCGGCGACGAAGCGGAGAGCGAAGACAACGGCGAGCCCGCTGATTGCGCGAATTTCGACGATTGCGGCGCTTGCGCTGACGAACCTGCGGACGCCGAACCCGCGGACGCCGAACCCGCGGACGCCGCCTGCCACCCGCCGCCCAGCGCCTTGTACAGCGCGACGAGATCCGTCGTCACCTGCATGGTTTGTTGAGCGGCCTGCTGCCGGCCCTGCGCAAGCTGGCGTTCCGCGTCCAGCACGTTGATGAACGTCACGAGGCCCTTGCGATAGCTGTCGCGGGCAAGGTCGAATGCGGCCTGCTCGGCGGCCACGCTGTCGTTGAGCGCGTCGCGGCGCGCCTGGTCGGTGCGATAGACGGCGAGCGCGTTGTCCACGTCGCGCAACGCCACGAGCACGGCGCTGCGCCAGGCGAGTGCCGCTTCCGCTTCGCGTGCCTGGCTCAGGCGCAGGTTCGACACGAGTTGCCCGCCCTCGAAGATGGGCAGCGAAATGGCCGGTCCGAACGAATAGAACAGATGCGACCAGCGGGCGAGGTTGTCTGCGTGGCCCGCGCGCGTGCCCACCTGGCCGGTGAGCGAAATGTCGGGGTAGAACTGCGCGGTGGCCACGCCGACGTCCGCGGTGGCCGCGTGCAATTCCGCCTCCGCACGGCGCACGTCGGGACGGCGGCGCGCGAGCGTCGCGGGCAGGCCCACGGGCACCGTGGGCGGCACGGGCGGCACCGCGCCGGGCGTCTGCAAGTCGGCGTCCAGCGCGCCCGGCGCCTCGCCCGCCAGATACGCGAGACCGTTGAGCGCCTGCGTGATCTGCTGGTCGTAGAGCGGCAGTTGCGCTTCGGTCTGCGCCAGTTGGGCCGACGCGTTCTGCACGTCCAGCTGGCTCGTCATGCCCACGCTCGCCTGGCTTTGCGTGAGCGTCACGATTTCGCGCTGCTGGTTCACGAGGTCGCTCGCGATGTGCCGAAGCTGCTGCGCGCCGCGCAGTTGCGCGTAGGTCTGCGCGACTTCGGCTTCGAGCGAAACGAGTGCGTCGTTGCGGCTTTCCATTGCCGCTTCGGTCTGCGCGTTCGCGGCTTCCACGGACCGCCGCACGCGGCCGAACAGATCCACTTCCCACGAAGCGTCGAAGCCCGCCTGCCAGAGATTGACGGGCGACGTGAGCTGGTCGAGGAACTGGTTCGCGCCGCGTTGCACCGAAGGGCCGCCGCGCTGCCCGAGCCGGTTGACCGAGTCGTAGGCGTTCTGTTCCTCCAGCAGACCTTTGATGCCGAGTTGCTCGCGCGTGTAGCTGGCCGTTGCGCGCACGTTCGGCAGGCCCTGGGCCGCTGCGGACTGCGCTTGCGAGCGCGCCTCGGCAATGCGCAACACGGCTTGCTGGAGGTCGGGGTTGTCGCGGACGGCGCGGTCGATCAGCGCGTCGAGCGTCGGGTCCTGGAAGGTGTGCCACCAGCGAGGGTCCGGGTCCGAATCCGTGGTGGGCGACGAATGCGGATGCGCGCCTTGGACGTGCGGCGGGTCGGGTGTCTGCGAGGTTGGCGATGTTGCTGAAGCCGCAGAGGCCGCAGACGTAGCAGACGCCTCGCGCTGTACGTCGTGCCACTGGCCGGGCACGTTGGCTGTTGGCGGTTTGAAGTCCGGGCCCACCGTGCAGGCGCTCACGAGCAGCAACGTGGCAACTGCAAGCGTGCATGCCGCTGCGCTTGTCCGCGCTCGTTGTCCGCTGAAAGAACGGTGCCGCGTCATCTCAGTGCCCACCCGCCCCGCCGGCGGCCTTCACCGGCGAGAAGAAGAACGACAACGGCAGGCACAGCAGGCAGAACACAGCCAGCATGGCGAACACGTCGAGATACGCGAGGATCGTGGCCTGCGAAACGAACGTCTCGTAGAGGCGGCCCGTGGCCGTTTGCAGCGCCTGCGCGGGCGGCTGGCCCGTGAGGTCCGAGATGGTGTGCGCCGCGCGTTGCAACGCGTCCTGGTAGTTTTGCGAGAACGGCGAGAGATGTTCCGATAGATGCGCCATGCGCGCCTGCGCCCGCTCGCGGATCATCGCCGTGGAAAGCGATATGCCGATGGACCCCGCCACGTTGCGGAACATGGTGAGCAGCGCGGAGGCGTCGTTGTTGAGTTCGCGCGGCACCGTCTGATACGCGAGCGTCGTGATGGGCACGAACAGAAAGCCGATGGCAATGGACTGCGCGCTGCGCATCTTCACGAGCGTGGCGTAGTCCACGTTGGGCACAAGCATGTGCGAGTACGCAAGCGCCACGGTCAGCAGCAGAAAGCCCGTGGCGATGAGCCAGCGCGTCTGGATGTGCGGCATGAGCCGGCTGATGATGGGAATTTCCATCGTGATGAGCAACGCGCCCGGCGAGAGCACGAGGCCTGCGAGCGTGGCTGTGTAACCCAGCTGCTGCTGCGCGAGTTGCGGCACCAGCACGGCGCTGCCGTAGAGCACCATCGCGAAGGCCGCAATCGTCGCGCAGCCCAGCGCGAAATTGCGGTCGCGCAGGCACGCCAGGTTCACCACCGGTTTTTTCGTGTACAGGAGCCACGCCACCGCGCCCGCCATGCCGGCCACCGCCAGCGCCGTGAAGATGCGAATGAACGGCGAGCTGAACCAGTCGTCGTCTTCGCCGCGGTCCAGCATGACCTGAAGACAGCCCAGACCTATCGCAATGAGCCCGATGCCGATGTAGTCGATGCTGAGCCGGCCGCTTGCGCGCCGCTCCCACGGCGGATCTTCCACGAGTTGCATGACGCCGAGCGTCGTGAGAATGCCCACCGGCACGTTGAGCAGAAACACCCAGCGCCACGAGAAGTTGTCCGTAATCCAGCCGCCCAGCGTCGGCCCCAGCACGGGCGCGACGACGATGGCCACCGCCGAGATCGAGAACGCCCGCCCGCGTTTTTCCGGGGGAAACGTGTCGAGAATGATGGACTGCTGGTTCGGTTGCAGCCCGCCGCCGAAGAAGCCCTGCAAGACGCGAAAGACGATCAGCTGACCCAGGTTCGTCGCGATGCCGCACAGGAACGAGCACACCGTGAAGGCCGCAATGCAGATCAGGAAGTAGCGCTTGCGGCCCAGCAGCCGCGCAAAGAACGCCGAGATGGGCAGCACGATGCCGTTGGCGACGAGGTACGAGGTGAGCGTCCACGTGGCCTCGTCGTAGCTTGCCGACATCGTGCCCGCAATGTGGGGCAGCGCGACGTTCACGATGGTCGTGTCCAGCACCTCCATGAACGCCGCAAGCGTGACGACGATGGCGATCACCCACGGGTTCGCAGCGGGTCGCCATGCGTCGTGGCCCTGGTTTTGTCCAGGGTTGTGCTCGTCACTCATCCGCTCTAACTAGCGCGAGATCGCAAGCCGCCTCAATGCGACTGGCCCGATCCGCCGCCGCGCTCGCCTTCGGACGGGCGGACTTCGGCGAGATCGTCCTCGCGCACTTCGGCTTCGCGGACAGTGGTGCCTTCGTCGTCCGTTTCCGATACGTCGGTGGTGAACGTGCCGGTGCCGGTTTGCTTGTCGGTCTCGGGCTGCAGCGGTGCGTTTTCGTCAGCTTTCGATTGGCGATTGGCCATGACAGCTCTCCTTCAAATGAACGGGTCTACGAATGAAGCCCGACGTTGCATCAGCAAGCCGCGCGCCCGGCTTCGTCGCGTTGCGTGGTTGCCCGCTGCGGGCTTGCCGCGACGCGCGCCACGAGCGGCAAGTGGTCCGACGCGATGCGCGCCAGAGGACTGGCGTGCGCCCGCACGTCGATGAGCCGCTCGCCCGGGTGCATCCAGATGCGGTCCAGCGCGAACACGGGCCAACGCGCCGGAAACGTGCGCGGCGCGGGCGCCGCGCGGAAGTGCTCCACCAGCATGCGGAGCGCGCGGCCCCACACGAACCACTCGTTGATGTCGCCGAGCAGGATGACGGGCAGGTCGGGGCGGTCGAATGCGGAGAGCAGCCGGTGGATCTGCGCGCGCCGCTCGCGCGCGGAGAGGCCCAGATGCGTGGCCACCACGCGAAACGTTTCGCCGCGATGGTGCAGGTCCACATCGAGCGCGCCGCGCGGCTCGCGCTGACCGAACGAGAGGTCCAGCGTGCGCGCCGCGCGCACAGGCAGCCGCGAAAGCACGGCGTTACCGAAGCGGCGTCGCGGCGTGTCGAGCGTCGGACCCTCCACTGCGTGCAGGCCCGTGGCGGCGCGCAAGACGTCGAGCGCGTTCGGCGTGCGGGCGTCGCCGAGCGGCACCTCCTGCAGCGCGACGATGTCCGCGTCCAGTTCGCCCACGACCGCTGCGATGCGTTCCGCCGACTGCACGCGGTCCGCGCCGGTCGCGCCGTGGATGTTCCAGGTGGCGATGCGCAGTTCGGCAGCGCGTGCGTGGTTGTCGTTGCCGGCGAGCGAGGCCGGGTCGTCGCGCTTGGGGGCACTGAGTGGAGTGAATTCGGTGCCGGTTTTCATCGACCCCTCGCGAAGAAGCGTTGCAGCGCGAACGAAAGCGCCACCAGCACCACGCCGATGGCCGCGAGCAGGCCAATCGACGCCGCGCTCGGATGCCGCACGGCCGCCACCAGTTGATGCGCGAACGACGCCGCGAGCACGATGCCCGGCCCCATGCCGAGCGCGGTGCCCAGCAGAAAATCGCGCAGGCCGATGTGCGAGGCGCCGGCCGCGAGGTTGACCAGCGTGAACGGTGCAAGCGGCAACACGCGCAGGACGACCACCGCGACCAGCCCCTGGCGCCCCAGCCGCTCCGAGAGCCGGTTCAGCCGCGCGCCCGCGAGCCGCCGCACGGCATCGCGCCCGAGCCACACGCCTGCGCCGTAGGTGACGAGCGCGGCGATGAGCGTGCCCGTCAACGCATAGGCACTGCCGGCGCCGGGACCGAATACGAAGCCCGCCAGCGCAATGAGCAGCGTGATGGGCACCGACACGATGGCCGCCAACGCATACGCGCCCACGATCAGCACGGGACCGAAGCGCGAGTGTCCGATGGCCGTGGCTGTCTGCGTGAGCGCGGTGAAGTTCAGGTCATGGCGCAGCGACGTGAAGTGCCACAACAGCGCGAGCGCCACGACCGCGAGCGCGAGGCCGCCGAGAATCAACAGGCGCGCGGAGAGCGAACGGCTCTCGCCGCCGGGCACGAACTCGCGTACGAGTTCGTCGGGCGACACGGGTTTTTCAGGGTCGATGAGCGCTTCTTCGGGCACGAGGCGATCGATCTCGGGCTCCACTTCGGGATCGAGCGGCACGAGCGCGCGGCCTTCGTGGCGCAGCGCTTCGATTACCGCGTGCAGCCGCCCGTGCGTCTGAAAGGCGCGTTCGACATCGGCCACGGCTACATCGAGGTGTTCCGCGAGCAGCCGGTTGCGCACCTGCGCGATGGCGGCGCGAATGCGCGGGTCGCCGCGCGCTTCGAGCGCGATGTTGCATTCGGTGTCGAGCACCATGGACCGGTTGTTGAGATTCGCGCTGCCGACGAAGAGCAGTTCGTCGTCCACGATCATGAGCTTGCTGTGCACGTTGACGAAGTCGTTGCCGAGGCCGTCGACGTGCGGGTAGTAGAGGCGCAGGCGGCCGTGGTCGTCGGCGCGCTTCACCATGCGGTAGAGCCGCGCGCGCAGCACGCCCATCGTCATGGTCTGAAGCCAGCCGGTTTGCGCACGCGGCGCGACGACGGCGACGTCCGGCCCTTCGGGCTGCGTGAGCCGCGCGACCAGCGACGTGCCCACGGGGCTCGCCGTGAAGTACTGGTTCTCGATGTAGATGTTCTCGCGCGCCGCCGCGATGGCCGCGAGATAGAGCGCGCGAATGTCCTGCACCGGCGCGCGGCCGCCGAAGGCGGGCTCCGTGAGCGCGATGCCGATGTCCACGGCTTCGAAGTCGGCGGGCTCGAAGGGCGGCCAGGCGTCGGACGACGCATCGTGCGGTGGCGGCGGCGCGTGCGTCGGATCGTGCCTCGTGTGCTGCACGTCTTGCGCCGCCGCGCGTGCCCGAGCCTTGCCGAAGGCGCGCAGCCAGCGCTCGCGCACGAGTTCGGCGATGGCCTCTGCCGCTTCGCCGTCGAACATCGTGTGGACGTCGTGAAAGGGCGCGTAGGGCTGCGCGCGTGCTTTACGCACGTTATGGACGTTGCGGCGCAGCGGCTCGTCCGGCGCGTGGGCGGGCGTGTCCCAGCGCGAACGCGTGAGGTCGATGCCGCCCACGAACGCGAGCCGGTCGTCCACCACGACGATCTTCTGATGATGCGAGGCGCCCACGGGATGCTGCCCGTCCAGCCGGAAGCGCACGCGCGCATGCGTTCGCCAGCCGAGCCGGTACGACGGCAGCCATTCGCGCTCCAGCGCGTAAAGCATCGCGAAGTCCCAGGCCAGCACGTGGATGCGCACGTGCGGGTTGCGTTCCGCGACCGCGCAGAGGAAATCGGCGAGCGGCGCGGGCAGACCATCGGGCGGCTGCTCGTGCCCTTTGCAGGGCACGAGTTGCAACCGGCTATCGATGTCCCAACCGACGATGAAGACGCTGTGCTCGGCGCGCGCGATGGCGTGCCGCACGGCGGCGAAGTACGCGGCGGCGTCTACGAGCACGCGCAGACGGTTTGCGCGCCGGATGCAACGGCATGTCGTGCCGGGCTGCAACAACGAGGGCATGAGGGCTCCAGGTGTTCCGTCGATTTGTTCCGGTGAAGCGTTCCGATGAAGTGCTCCAATAGGGGCGCGTTGCAAGGGGCGTTCCTCGTGCGCAGCGCGGGTCGGGGTGGGCACGCGCTGTGCGACGGAGGGGCGTGAAAGCACAACGACGCGCAACTGAAGCGCAACCCAGGCGGAGGTGCGTTTGAACACGACTGCAGCGGTCGCGAATGCCGAACACCTGCGGCCTACGCAAGGCGCGCTCGGGCTCGAATACGCGCGCGCGAAATGCGCCGCGACGCTCGCCGTGCCGCCCGAAGCGCGCATACGCTTCATGCGCGAGCGGGCGTTGCGCGTGGTGCGCGGCCCGGCGGGGCTGCTCCATGTGATCGACCATCACCACTGGGCGCGCGCCTGGTGCGAAATGGGCATCGAGGAATTGCCCGTGGAGATTGCCGAGGACTTCAGTGCGTGCACGCCGGCCGCATTCGCGGCGCAGATGAACGCGCGCGGCTGGCTGCATCCGTTCGGTCCGGACGGCCAGCCCATTGCGCCGCAGGCGTTGCCCGAATCCATCATGGCCATGCCGGACGACCCGTACCAAAGCATTGCGGCGTTCGTGCGCGTGGCAGGCGTTTATCGCGACCCGCCGCAATTCAACGCCAAGTTTGCGTGGGCCGATTTTTTTCGTTCCCGCGTGAAGGGCGATTTCAGCACGATCGCGGGGTTCGCGATGGCGCTGGCGCAGGCGCTGAAGGCGTCGCGGGACGAGCAGGCGCGGGGCTTGCCGGGGTATGACCCGGGCGTGCATTCGGCACAGCATGTGGGGCTATGAAGCGCGCACAACAACCGCGCGGGAAGTACTGCGGAACGCGCCTTGCTAAGGGCAGCAGCGTGACACAACGCTCGCCGCCCATGGGGGCCGCAAGGAGATTCGCTTGACCACGCCATCCTCTCTGGTTTCCGCTGCTGCACGTGAATCGGCCCACGCCGTGGAGCGCGAACTCGCGCGACGCGCCATCGAACTGGCCCTGCCCGCCGTGCGCGCCGCGATAGCCGACCGTGAAATATGCGGTGCCGGTTTTCTGCACATCGTGGTGATGTCGCCCACACTCGACCCTCGCGATCAGCCGTTCGAAGAGGCTATCGTCGGCGAGCATTCGGAGGGCGACGTGTCGGCGTGGGACGCCGACTACCGTGCCTTCGCGCTCGACAAGGCGCGGTTGTCGTGGCGCACCGGCATGGGTTCGCACGAGTTGCAGACGCTGCGCCCGCATCTGCTCGTGAGCGGCGACACCGCGCTGTGGGGCAGTGCCGCGATAGACGGCATCGTCGTTGCCGTGAGCGGCGCACATCCCTGGTATGACGAAGCATTTGCCGCAATGGTGGCGGTGGCGTATCGCGCGCTCGCCAAGGCGCGGGCGGCGCGGCGCGACCCCGAATCCACGACGGTCGCCTGAGCGGACTTTCTTTTCTTCCGCTTTTCTCCGCATTTTTTCAGTCACCGCGCGGCGTTCGTCCGTGCGCTTTGACTTCCCTTCAATCCCTACATGATGGAGTTCGAGATGGCACAAACGCGTTCCAATCCGCCTTCGTGGCACGATCTGCACGGACGCATTGCACTGGTGACGGGCGGCGGCAGCGGCCTCGGCGCACAGATCTGCATGAGCCTCGCGCGCGAGGGCGTGCACGTGATTGCGGCGGACCTGAAACTGGAAGGCGCTGAGCGCACCGCCGCCGCCATCGCGGAGCGCAGCGCGGGCGGCAAAGACGAAGCGGGCCGCTGCGAAGCGATTGCACTCGACGTGACGGACAGCAATGCGGTAGCCGAAGCGATCGGCCGCATCGTGCAGAAGCATGGCCGCCTCGACGTGGTGGTGAACAACGCCGCAGTGGACGTGACCGAGCCCATCGACGTGCTGACCGTGGCCGAGTGGCAGCGCGTGCTGCAGACGAATCTCACGGGCCCGTTCGTGGTGTCGCGTCACGCGGTCATGCACATGAAGACCGCGGGCGGCGGCCACATCGTGAACATTGCATCGACGGCGTCGAAGCGCGCATGGCCGAATGCCGCCGCGTACCACGCGAGCAAGTGGGGCCTGCTCGGGCTCTCGCACAGCCTGCATGCGGAACTGCGGCCGTTCGGCATCAAGGTGTCGGCCGTGGTGGCGGGCGGCATGCGTACGCCGTTCCTGCTGGACCGCTTTCCGGGCATCGATACCTCGACGTTGCAGGACCCGGCGAACGTGGCGGAATCGGTCCTCTTCGTGCTGCGGCAGCCACCGGAGACGGTGATTCCCGAGGTGATGGTGCTGCCGATGCGCGAGACGTCGTGGCCTTGAGGCGAGGCATCGCGCGCCTTCCGTGTGTTCGCGAAGGCGCGGGACGCGGCTGAGGCGGCCCCGCCTCAGCCGTCTTCGCCCACTTCGGTGGGATCGGGAAGGTCGGGCAGCGGGTCCCGGCTGGGCGGCTCGGGTTCACTGCGTGGTGGCGGCTTGTTGTCGTCGCGCGGATGGGCGGCCGGTTCGCCGGCGGTATGGCTGCCGGCGTGGCCGCTGCCTGACCCCGTAGCGAACATGCCGTCGGACGGCAAGCGCGACGGTGCGGGAACGGGTTGCGTGGGTTTCATCTGAAGCGCTCCTTGTCCGGCGCCTGGAAGGACCGGGATGACGGTTCCAGGACAGATACCGGCGCGCATGGCGCGTGCCCGCCCGGCGTTCAACGCTTGCCGTTCGACTCCTTCAGATAAACCGTCGGCGTGACAGAAAGCCCCAGCGGCAGGGTGTGACCGGGCGGCACGCCGCTGTCGATCACGATCTTCACCGGTACGCGTTGCACGATCTTCACGAAGTTGCCGGTCGCGTTTTCCGCGGGAAAGGCCGAGAAACGCGAGCCGCTGCCCAACTGCACGCTATCCACATGCCCGTGCAACTCGAGTTGCGGATAGGCATCCACGCCAATCTTCACGCTGTCGCCGGGGCGCATGCGGTCCAGCTGCGATTCCTTGAAGTTCGCCGTGATCCAGACGAGGGGGGTGACGAGCGAGAACATCGTCGTGCCCGCTTGCAGGAAGGTGCCGTACTGCACGTTGCGGCGCGTGACCCAGCCGTCCGATGGCGCGCGCACCTGGCACCACGCCAGGTTGAGCTTCGCCTGGTCGAGTTGTGCCTGCGCCTGACGCACCTGCTGCAAGCGCTCTTCCACCGCTGCGGCGGCCTGGCGGATCTGTTGCGGCACGAGCTTCGCCGTCTGCAATTGCGCGCGTGCCTCTGCAACGTTGGCGTCGGCGGTTTGACGCTGCGCGTCGGCCACATCGATGTTCTGTTGCGAAGTGGCACGCACGTCCACGGCATGCTGGCGCTCGTACGCGGCCTGCGCCTGCTTCAGGTTCGCCTCGGCCGACGCGATCTGCGCGCGGGCCTGGGCGTACTGCGCCGGGTACTGCACGCGCGCAATGTCGAGCTGCACCTGCGCGGCATTCAACTGCGCGCGGGCGAGACCCAGCTGCGCCTGCGCTGCGTCCACCTGGGCCTGGTAATCGCGCGGGTCGATCTGAACGAGCAGGTCGCCCTTGTGGACGTAGACGTTGTCGTTGATGGCGAGCCGCACCACGTAGCCCGACACCTTCGGGGCAATCGTGATGGCGTTGCCGTCGGTGTAGGCGTCGTCCGTGCTTTCCTGGTTGCGCGTAGCGAACCACCAGCCGAACGCGACAATGCCGAGCACCACGATCACGGCGCCGAGAATCAGCAATGGCTTGCGCGAGCGGCGGCCGGGCTTGCCTTGGGCCTGGCCTTTATTTCCTTCGCTCTGGCTGTCTCGATTGCCGTCGTTGTGGTTGCCTTCGCCGCCGCTGTTGTTCGGCTTGTTGTGCGATTCGCTGCTCGCGCCGGTGCCCGGCTCGTGGCCGCTCGCGTTGTCGTGCTCGCGCGGCGCGGCGGCGCGAGCCGAATCGCTCGCGTCGTTCGTGTCGCCGGACGGGCGCGCTTCATTGCCTCCGCTCATCGTGGGCGCGCCCTAAGCATGCCGATGGTGTGTCGCCATCTTCGGTCCGCCCCGTTACTTCGTGCCGCCGGTGCGGGGCTGGGCGGGCGCCGTGGGCGACTCCATGGGCGAGTCGTCGAGGCCGTCATCGTCGTCGGGAACGATGCGCGTGGTGCCGCCGGTAGCGGGCGGGTCGCTTGCAGGGAACGTGTCTTCGACGGATTCGTCGATCTGCTTTTCGCTGCGGTCTTCATGCGGGTGCTCGATCTTCTCTTTCGACTGGGCTGCCATGGTTAACCTCCCTCATGCGCGAGTGCGGACTGCTTGTCCGTTGCAACGCGCGTGCCCGGCAGCGTCGCGCAAAACCGTGCCGATGAATGGGCGCGCAGTTCGCGAGGCACATGCATTGCTGACTCGTGGGGAGGGCGATGGTTGCCTCGCGGCCGCTACGGCTGCTTTTTTCAGGCCGTTTACAGGGCCGTTCCAGGCCTTTCCCATTACGGAGGACATGTCATGAAATACACCAAGGCGATCTTCATTTCGATTTTGCTGGCCGTAACGAGCGCGGGCGGCGCGGCGTTTGCACAAGGTTCGTCGGGCGGCGCGGGCGAAGGCGGTGCCGCGGCGGCGGGCGGTTCGAACGGTGGAGGCGGTTCTGCAGGCGGCAACGCCAATGGACCGAACGCGCCTTCGAACGCGGTAGCCGGTCCCACGGCCAGTACGGGCACGAGCATGAACTCCACGTCGACTCATAAGCGGACGATGAAGAAGCATCACGCGAAGAAGCCCATGACGGATAGCACCAACATGCCCGGCGCCGACGCGAGCAGCGATACGAAGGGACAGTAAGGCTCGGCAATGAGCAGCAGGCAGTGAGTAGCAGTAAGAAGCCGCAATCCGCAAGAGGTTGAGGGCGGACGCACGCCGTCGCGCAGATTAGCGTGGCGGCGTGCCCCCGTCGTCGCTGTGTTGCGGCGACCATGAAGGAGTCACCATGACGAATCCCACCCCGCGTGTGCCGGCCGCGCCGCCCCAGGCGGAACACGGCGACCGCGCCGGTTCTAGTGCAACTACGGCTGCCACCACGGCTGCAACTCCGGCGGCTTCGCAGCGCGAGACCACGTCGCAGCCTGGGCACGCGTCGTCACAAACGGCGTCGTCAAGCCGAACGCAAAGCGATGAGGCAGCGCTGCGTGCACGCGGCACGCCGGGCAGCTTCGATCAGCCCACGCCGAGGGAAGACTTGATGCCGCCGCGCGGCAAGCAGCATCCCCATCAGACGGCGGAGGTGCCGCTCGGCTCAGGCGACGTACCCGACCCGCCCGGCAAGGGCGGCCAGGCCGCGCAGAACTCCGAAGAGGCCGCGCCGTATCTGAACGTGAACGGCGTGCGGTCGCCCAGCGACGAACCGGTGCGGGGCGCCACTCGTGCCGACGAGCAGACGAAAACGGGCGTGCCGGCCGACCGCAAGGGCGACGCTAACCGGTAGCGCCGTGCGGCAAAAAAACGAAGCAGGAACCACGCAGCACAGAAGCACGACCGGATCAGAGGATCGGCACGCCGCCCGTCACGGCCACCGTCGCGCCCGACACGTAACTCGCTTCGTTCGAGGCGAGCATCACATACACGGGCGCGAGTTCGGCGGGCTGGCCGGGCCGCTTCATCGGCACGTTGGCGCCGAACTGCTTCACGTGCTCGGGCGGCATGGTCGACGGAATCAGCGGCGTCCAGATGGGCCCCGGCGCCACGCAGTTGGCGCGAATGCCGCGTTCGGCGAGCAGTTGCGCGAGGCCGCCCGTGAAGTTCTGGATGGCGCCCTTCGTGGTGGCGTAGGGCAGCAGCGTGGGGCGCGGCTTGTCGGCATTCACGGATGCCGTATTAACGATGGCGGCGCCCGGCTTCATGTGCGGCAGCGCAGCTTTAGTGATCCGAAACATCGCACCGATGTTGGTATCGAAGGTGCGGTCCCATTCGTCGTCTGTGACCTCTTCCAGCGTTTCGTGCGTCATCTGATACGCGGCGTTGTTGACGAGCACGTCGACGCGCGAGAACGCGTCCACGGCGCGCCGCACGATCTCGCGGCAATGCTCGCGGTCCGCTACGTCGCCGGGTACGAGCACAGCCTTGCGGCCGGCTTCCTCCACCCAGCGCGCCGTTTCCTTCGCGTCTTCGTGTTCGTCGAGGTAGGCGATCAGGACGTCCGCGCCCTCGCGCGCAAACGCGATGGCCACGGCGCGACCGATGCCGCTGTCCGCGCCCGTGATGATGGCGGCCTTGCCCGCAAGACGTCCCGATCCCTTGTAGCTGTGTTCGCCGTGGTCGGGCTTCGGGTCCATGGGGCCGGTATGGCCGGGAACGTTGCGCTGTTCCTGTTCGGGAAGCGGCGCGTCGGGTCGGCTTGTTTGGGACATGGGTGCTGCTCCTGTGTGTGAGTGGGCGGTGTCGCGCGAACGTGACAAGGCAACGCGGGCTGCGCGTTCGCTGCTGCGAGCCCGCAATGAATGCCGCGTGCGCGTGTTATGGCTGGCGTTGCCCGCCCTGGTGTTGCGGCTGCTTTTGCTGGTTCTGCTGCTGTTGCCCGTGATCGCGGCTCTTTTGCGGGTTGGCGGGCGCGGTGTTGGATTGACGGGTGTCGGGCATGGCTCGATCTCCTTGAAGGTTGCAATGGCTGCCTTGAACAAACAGCAACGGCCATGCCGCCACGTGTGCGCACGTGAGCCGGCGCCGCCGCGCGGAACGCACGTTGCTCGTGATTCGGAGCGCACGACAAGAGCACACGACACAACCCGTCGATTACCGAGGAGAGCCCGCCATGAGCACATTGAATCCCGACAACGACCTGCCCGAACCGGCCGACGAAGGCCGCCACGGCGACGACACCGGCGCGCTGGGCCCGAGCGATTCGTCCGATACGGGCAGCGATATCGCGGGGGCAAAGCGTCACGAATTCGACGTCGATACGGAGCTGGACAGCCACGCGCTGGAAACGGGCAAGGCGGCGCGCGAAAGCGACACCGACGAGTCGGGTACCGGCGAGCGCGCCTCCGCGGACGGCGATTCCACGCTCGAAGAAGATGCGGACATTCAGCCCGACCACATCGAGCAGCCTTTCGCACCCGACGAAGAAGCGCCGGAGTGATGCGGCGCGAAGCGAGGCTGGTCTGAGCGCGGCGCAAGTACGCTGCGCGGTGGGGAACAGTTGCAAGCGGCGGGCAAGAATTGCAGACCGTGGCGCTTCATGCGCTCGCCGCTCGTGTGGCGACTGCGCAGGGCGTCGAGCACGGCACATCGCGTCGTGCCGCGGCTCACGGGAATTTCCCTTGCTCGATAGAGGGCGTGCGTCCGCCGTCGCGGACGCGTCCGTCAGCAAGGAGAATGCAAGTGCCGTCAGACAACGTATCGGAAACGCGCAGGAAATTCGTGCAGGGCACGGGTATGGGGTTGGTCGCAGCCACGCTTGCTGCGCCCGTGGCCGCGCAGGAAAGCGCCGCATCGTCCGCGGGCGGCGACGCCGCGCTGCGCGACCCGCGCAATCTGTATCCGCGTCCGCCGTTCGCGGCGCAGCCTCAGCCGTGGCCGGGCCTTGCCGGCCGCATGACGCCGCGGCCCGATCACGGCGAAACGAGCTATCGCGGCAGCGGCAAGCTGACGGGCCGCAAGGCGCTCGTGACGGGCGGCGACTCGGGTATCGGCCGCGCCGCTGCCATCGCGTTTGCACGCGAAGGCGCCGACGTGGCGATCAGCTACTTGCCGCAGGAAGAGCCCGACGCGCGCGAGGTGATCCAGTTGATCCGCTCGGCAGGCCGCAACGCCGTGGCGCTGCCGGGCGATATCCGCGACGAACGCTTTTGCCAGGAACTCGTGGCGAAGGCCGTGCAGGGGCTGGGCGGACTCGACATTCTCGTCAACAACGCGGGCCGCCAGCAGAGCCATGCCTCCATTCTCGACATTCCCACCGACCAGTTCGACTGGACCTTGAAGACGAACCTCTACGCGATGTTCTGGATCACGAAGGCGGCCATTCCGCACATGCCGCCTGGGGCGGCCATCGTGAATACGAGTTCGGTGAACGCGTACGACCCGTCGGCGAATCTGCTGGATTACGCCATGACGAAGGCCGCCATCGCGAACTTCTCGAAGGGACTTGCCAAGCAGATGATCTCGCGCGGCATACGCGTGAACGCCGTCGCGCCGGGCCCGTTCTGGACGCCGTTGCAGGTGACGGGCGGGCAGACGCAGGAGAACGTCGAGAAGTTCGGTCAGCAGACGCCGATGGGGCGCCCCGGTCAGCCGGCCGAGATCGCGCACGTGTATGTGGAACTCGCTTCGGCGCAGTCGAGCTATGTGACGGGGCAGGTCTATGGCGAATCGGGCGGCGCGGGCAATCCGTGAACGTGCGCCGGTTCGCATGCGGGGCGTGCCGATGTGCGGGCATGCGTGGGGCAGCGCACGGAACAAATGACGAGGGCCGCGCGCAAGGCACTTCGCAGAAGGCGAGGTAG
The DNA here is from genome assembly GCF_034424375.1 of Paraburkholderia kururiensis. Classification (NCBI taxonomy): domain Bacteria; kingdom Pseudomonadati; phylum Pseudomonadota; class Betaproteobacteria; order Burkholderiales; family Burkholderiaceae; genus Paraburkholderia; species Paraburkholderia kururiensis. The sequence continues at coordinate 844,038 of NZ_CP139965.1, forward strand.
TGTTTGTCCGGGGCGGCTTTTTCGGACCGCGACATAAAATGAAAAACACGCCCCGGCTTGCAGGCCTTGCGCCAATGCCGTGGCCATAACGATCGCACCCGGAGGTGCGCCGTGTCCCGCCCGTCTCTCTCGCGCACCGTCTTTCGCTCTGCGGCGATCGCCGCCGTCCTCGTTGCCTGTGCCTCCGCACCGCCCCTCGCCGTGGCCGCGAACGGCGTGCGCTTGCCGCCTGCGCCGAAACGCGTGGCGCCGGCCGTTTCCGGCACCGGCAGCGGTACAGCGGCAATCGACTTTCCCGCCATCGTCGAGCGATACGGGCCCGCGGTGGTCAACATCGTGGCAAGCGGCGAGGCGCGCCAGGTACAGGCGGCCGCGGTGGATCCGCTCGATGCGGCCGACCCATTCGCGGCTTTTTTCGCGCGGCCACCGAGGCCGGGTCAACCGCAAGGACAAGGACAAACGCAGGACGGGCCGCGCGCCATCATCGGCATGGGTTCGGGGTTCATCGTCAGCCCGGACGGGTTGATTCTCACGGCGGCGCACGTGGTGGACGATGCCGACGAAGTCACCGTCCGCCTCACCGACAAGCGCGAGTTCAAGGCGAAGGTGCTCGCGGTGGACGTGCCGAGCGGCGTGGCCGTGTTGCAGATCGATGCCGCGAAGCTGCCCACCGTGAAGCTGGGCGACTCGTCGCGCGTGCGCCCCGGCGAGCCCGTGCTCACCATCGGTTCGCCGGATGGCGTCGATAACGCGGTGACGGCGGGCATCGTGAGCACGACCTCGCGCGTGCTGCCCGACGGCAGCAGCTTCCCGTTCTTCCAGACCGACGTGGCGCTCAATCCCGACAACTCGGGCGGCCCCATCTTCAACCGCGCGGGCGAGGTGGTGGGCATCGACGTGCAGGTCTACGCGGATGCCGACGGCTACAACAGCCTCACGTTCGCCATTCCGATCAACACGGCGAACAAGGTGCGCACGCAGTTGCAGGCGCAAAAGGCGCCGCCGGGCAACGGGCTCGGCGTGGACGTGGAGGACGTGAGCCCCGGGCTCGCGGCGGCGGTCGGCTTGCCGCGCGCGGCGGGCGCGCTGGTGGACGCCGTGGAGGCGGGCTCGCCCGCGGCGGCGAGCGGACTCAAGGCGGGCGACGTGATCGTGCGAATCGGCGAGAAACCGATCGACCGGTCCGCGGATTTCGTGAACGAAGCAGCGGCGCTGCCGCCCGGCACGAAAGCGCCGCTGAAGCTGATCCGCAATCGCAGATGGATGACGACGACGCTGGCAGCGGCTGCAGGCGCCAAGAGCGGCGACGATGCCGCGGGCGTGACGCCGGTTGCGGTGCAAGCGGCAGACGACTCCGGCGCGGGACCGGTGGCCGAGGGCGGGTTCGCGTCGGGGCGCGCCGCGGCGGTGGACACGGTGCCGGTGCGTCTCACCGCGCCCGCTGCGGCGGGCACGGAGCGCCTCGGCCTCGTCATGCATGCGCTGAGCGAAAGCGAGCGGCGCTCGACGGGCTTGCCCGTCGGTCTCATGGTGGACGACGTACGGAATCCGGCGGCGAAAGCGGGGGTTCGGCGCGGCGACGTGGTGTTGTCGCTCAATGAAACGCTGGTGGAAACGCAGGAGCAGGCCAACGAAATCGTGGCGCGTTCGGGCAAGGCCGTTTCGCTGCTGATTCAGCGGAACAACGCGCGCAGCTTTGTTTCGGTGCGGTTGCGGTAGACGCCGCGCTGGTGCCGGTGGTGGTGCCGCCGCCACCGCCATCGCAGACAAAGGTGAGGGTTTTCGGGACGTGGGCTGCGTGTGGTGAGGATTTACGGGAGCGGCTGCGGCGCAGGCCTTTTGCCGAGGTTCCTTGCAGGCTCGAATGCGCGTTCCTGGCGGTTCATGGAATCGACGCTTCTGCCGCACCTCGCCCAAGGTCGCGCGGCGCCATCACGAGGCGCGCCGCGTCGGCGCAAGCCGGTTTTCACGTGGGAAATCGCAGAAAGTGCCCTAAAACAAGGGCTTTTCCAATCGAAACGGGTTCTGCGGCGCAGGCGGCCGAAGGCGTCATTCCCGCAAAACCCCTGCAACACGAGTGCCAGGTAACGCCCCGCGCGCCGCACAGGTGAGGATTTTCGGGAGCGTGCCCAATGGTGAGGCGGCGCAACGCCGTTCGCTCCCCCATGCCCCGGTTTGGACCCAAAGGTGAGGGTTTTCGGGACGTTTCGACGGCCTGCCGTTACGCCTTCACCGTCTTCGCCCTCGTTGCACAAGCCCCTCGGCGGCATCAAAGGTGAAGGTTTTCGGGAGCGGCGCGGCGTCAGTTCAGCGCGCCAAATGCCTCTTCAATGTCATCCACCTTCGTGGGACGCACCACGCGCGCCACCTCGTTGCCGTCGCGCAGGAAGATCAGCGTGGGCCAGAGCTTGACCTTGAACGAGCGGCCGAGCGGCCTGCCCGGGCCGTCTTCCACTTTCAGGTGCCGCACGCCTTCGTGTTGAGCGAAGGCCTGCGAAATGAGCGGCTGTGCGCCCTGGCAGTAACCGCACCAGTCGGTGCCGAACTCCACGACTGCGGCGCCGGGCAGCGCCGCCACGTCTTCGCGCGAAGGCGCGGTCTTCGCATAAGGGGTGGTTGCCATCGTTGCTCCTCTCACGGATAGGAAGAACTACGATACCGCAACGCTGCGCAGGCTTCAGGGCACGGGCTTTCAGTGTTCCTTCGGCGAGCCTTCAGTGCACCTTCAGTAAGCGAGCCGGAATTTCGCCACCGCCTGCTGCAACACGCTCGCCTGTTCCTCGAGCGACATCGCCGCCGCCGACGCCTGTTCGACGAGCGCCGCGTTCTGTTGCGAGACCTGGTCCATCTGCGAGACCGCGACGTTGACCTGCTCGATGCCGTCGCTCTGTTCTTCGGAAGCCGCGGAAATCTCGTTCATGATGCCCGCCACCTGCGCGATGGCGCGCTGGATCTCCTCCATCGTTTCGCCTGCCGTGCCCACGAGCCGTGAACCTGCGGTGACGCGGTTCACCGAATCGCCGATCAATTCCTTGATCTCCTTCGCCGCCACCGCCGAGCGCTGCGCGAGCGAGCGCACCTCGCTCGCCACCACGGCGAAGCCGCGGCCCTGTTCGCCCGCGCGCGCCGCTTCCACGGCCGCGTTCAACGCGAGGATATTGGTCTGGAACGCGATGCCCTCGATGACGCCGATGATGTCGACAATGCGCTGCGAACTGCGATCGATATCGCTCATGGTGCCGATCACGTCGCTGACGACAGAGGCGCCGCGCGCCGTGATCTGCGACGCCTGTTCCGCGAGGCTGTGCGCCTGCCGCGCGTTGTCCGCGTTCTGCTTCACGGTGGACGTGAGCTGCTCCATGCTGGCCGCGGTTTCCTGCAGCGATGCCGCCTGTTCCTCGGTGCGTTGCGACAGATCGTTGTTGCCCGCGGCGATCTCGCGCGTGGACTGCGTGATCGATTCCGAGCCGCGCATCACCTGCTGCACCGTCTCCACGAGGCCGGACTGCATGGCGCCGAGCCCCTTCACGAGTTGGCCCATTTCGTCGTGCGAGCGGGTTTCCAGCCGGTTCGTGAGATCGCCGCGCGCAATGCGCTGAAGGTGCGAGAGCACCTCCGAAAGCGGCCGCGAGATGGAGCGTTGCAGGCCGATTGCGCACACGACGCACATCACGAGCCCCAGCACGATCAGCGCGATGCCGGCGCCGCGCAGCGTGGCCGACTGCTGCTGGGCCGAATCGAAGGCCTCCCGGCCGGCCTTGAGCTGCCAGACGGCCAATGCGTCGGAAGACTTCGTGAGCGCCACCGAAAGCGGCGGCACCACGGTCATCGCAATCTTGTCTGCTGCGTCGTGGTCGCCGCGCTTCATTGCGTCGATCATCGGCAGGATGGCTTGCTGAAGGAACGTGCTGCGCGCGTTGCTCACGGCGTCGGCGAGTGCCTGCTCGTCCGGGCCGCGCTGAACGTGCTGGTAGTCGGCCCAGGCGCGGTCGGACACCGCAAGGTAGTTGAGCGCCTTGTCGATCAGCGCGGAACGGTCGGGCGAGTCCGGATGCAGCAGCACGCGGTCCAGCGTGGTGCGAACGATCGTGAGGTTCAGGTTCGCCTTGCCAATGGCAATCGACGATGCCAACTGGTGCGAATACGCTTCCTTGAGCGCCTCGTTGGAACTGCGCATGCCCACCTGGCCCAGCAGGCCGGTTGCGATGGTGAGCATGCCGACAAGCCCCAATGTGGCGAACAGGCGCGCCGTGATGGAAAGACGTGAAAACATGATGTGCTTGTGTCTGTGGGTGAGTCTGAAGCCTTGCGCGGTGCCGGGCGCCGGCAAGCGGCGGGTCTGCGGCGTGGGGGTATACGGCCGGCTTTAACGGCAAGGACCGGAAGTCACTTGAGTGCCGCCATACGGCGGTGAGGGTCTTCTTGCGCGAGATCGACCGCCGGGCGGGGCGCCGCGAATGAGGGACAGGTGGAGTGATCCCATTACCGAAAATTTCCCTTGACTATCTACTAATCGATAGATATAGTTCGACCCATGGAAACGCCAACTGTCCGAGATCAGGTTTTGCAGCACGCGCAGTCATTGCTGATGACGCGCGGCTACAACGGCTTCAGCTATCGCGACCTCGCGGATCTGGTGGGCGTGAAGACGTCGAGCATCCATTACTACTTCCCGACCAAAGAAGACCTGGTGCTGGAAGCGGTGAACGTGTACAGCTCCGAAGTGCTCTCCGCGCTGCGAGGCATCGACGAGGCGCTGCCGCCCGAAAAGAAGCTGGAGCGCTACGCGAAGCAGTTCGGCCTCGTGATGGGCAACGGCGACCAGATCTGTCTGTGCGGCATGTTGGCCGCGGACATCGAGTCGCTGCCCGACAACGTGCGCCAGGCGGTGCAGGCGTTCTTCAAGACGAACGAAGCCTGGCTGGCCGGCGTGCTGGCCGAAGGCGAAGCGCGCGGCACGCTGCGCGTGAACGGCAAGGTGGAAAGCGCGGCGCGGGCGTTGTACGCGTCGTTCCAGGGCAGCGTGCTGGCGAGCCGCCTGTTTCACTCGAAGGCGCGGCTTGACGATGTGGTCAATGCTGTGAAGATTGCATAACGAATGCGTAAGCGGTGCCCGCGAGCCAAACGTCTGGCGGGCACGGATGACGCGTGTTTTTGTGTTCTGTTGTCTATCTAGCAGTAGATAGTGGTTAATCGAATCGAAGCACAGTGGACGTTCTCTTTTCAACTCAGGAGTCAATCATGTCGATCGAAAAAGTGCTGTACCGCGCTCATGCCCGTGCAACCGGTGGCCGCGATGGCCGTGCAACGTCTTCGGACAGCGTGCTGGATGTGAAGCTCACCACGCCGCGCGAGCTGGGCGGTGCGGGCGGCGAAGGCACGAACCCGGAGCAGCTGTTCGCCGCAGGCTACTCGGCGTGTTTCCTCGGCGCCATGAAGTTCGTCGCGGCGCGCGAGAAGATCGCGTTCCCGGCGGAGGGGTCCGTCGAAGGCAGCGTGGGGATCGGCGCAATTCCGACCGGCTTCGGCATCGAAGTGGAACTGCGCATTTCGCTGCCTGGCCTTGCGCGTGAAACGGCGGAACGTATCGTCGAAGCGGCTCATATCGTGTGTCCGTACTCGAACGCGACGCGCGGCAACATCGACGTGAAGCTCGTCGTGCTCTGAGGCGCGAGCCACACGAAGCGCGAGGTTCATTCAGGGCCGCGGGAATGGCCCTTTTTTCAAGTCACTTAATCTACCTATTAGTAGATAAACAAGGGCGACGACGCGATCAGGCCGCGCTCGACAACCGCATGCCGGCACGTCGTCATCGTCCGTTCGAACAAGGAGCAACATCATGGTCGCCTTCAAGAAACTCGCCATTGCAGCCGCGCTGGGCACGGCTGTCGCCTCGACCGCCGCGCAGGCCGCGCCGGTGCTCGAGCCCACCACCCAAGCTTTCATCGACAGCCTCGCCGCGCACGCGGGGCCGCCCATCTATACGCTTTCGCCGGCCGACGCCCGCAACGTGCTGGCAGGCGCGCAGTCGCAGCCCGTGGCGAAGCTGCCGGCGCAAGAGGAAGACCGCGTGCTGCCCGTGGGACCGACCGGCAAGGTCGCGGTGCGCATCGTCAAGCCGAAGGGCGCCAGGGGCGTGCTGCCCGCGGTGGTCTATTTCCACGGCGGCGGCTGGGTGCTGGGCGACAAGAACACGCATGACCGCCTGATTCGCGAGATCGCCAACGGCGCGCACGTGGCCGTGATCTTCGTCGACTACGACCGTTCGCCCGAAGCCCAATACCCTGTGCCCATCGAACAGGCGTATGCCGCGACGGCCTACGTGGCCCAGCATCCCGCGGAATTCGGCATCGACGCCAACCGTATCGCCGTGGCCGGCGACAGCGTGGGCGGCAACATGACGGCGGCGGTCACGCTGCTCGCGAAGGAGCGCGGCGGCCCGAAGCTGCGCTACCAGGTGCTGTTCTATCCCGTGACCGACGCGAACTTCGAAGACGGCTCGTATAACGAGTTCGCGAACGGCCCGTGGCTCACGAAGGCGGCGATGAAGTGGTTCTGGGACGCCTACGCGCCCAACGAGTCCGACCGCGCGAAAATCACGGCGTCGCCGCTGCGCGCGAGCCTGGACGACCTCAAGGGCTTGCCGCCCGCGCTCGTGATCACCGACGAGAACGACGTGCTGCGCGACGAAGGTGAAGCGTATGCACGCAAGCTGACGCAAGCGGGCGTGCCGGTTACGTCGGTGCGATACAACGGCACGATTCACGACTTCGTGATGCTGAACGCGCTGGCCGACACGCCGGCGGCGCGCGGTGCGGTGAGCCAGGCGAACGCGGTGTTGCGCGGCGCGCTGGCGAAGTAACGCTGCGTTGACTTCTCACGTCTAACGTAGCGATTCAAGGCGGCGCGGCGCCCCGGCCTTCGGGGCGCCGCGCCGGTTTGATCGACGGCTTGTCCTGCGTCGCGTCGTGTGTGAGTTCGCGCGCGACACTGCGAGTCCGTGCGAGGGCCACATAGCAACACGCGACTTCAACGCCGCCGTGGCGCTGCTTCACGCCACCGTGTGATTCGCCATGATTTCGAGCGCGCGCACGAGCGCAGAGTGATCGAGTTGCCCTGTGCCGTGCGCGTGACACAGGCTGAAAAGCTGCTGACATGTCGCCGTGTTCGGCAGCGGCACGCCCATCGCCTTGCCGCCTTCGAGCGCGAGTCCCAGGTCCTTGCGGTGTAGCTCGATGCGAAAGCCCGGGTCGAAGGTTCGCTTGATCATGCGTTCGCCGTGCACTTCCAGAATTCGCGACGACGCGAAGCCGCCCATCAACGCCTCGCGCACGCGCGCGGGATCGGCGCCGGCCTTGGAGGCGAACAGCAGCGCTTCTCCTACGGCCTCGATGGTGAGCGCAACGATGATCTGGTTGGCCACCTTGCAGGTTTGTCCCGCGCCGCTCTCGCCCACCAGCGTGATGTTCTTGCCCATCAGTTCGAAGAGCGGCTTCGCGCGCTGAAACGCGGCGTCGCTGCCGCCCACCATGATGGTGAGCGTGGCGGCCTTGGCGCCCACTTCGCCGCCCGACACCGGCGCATCCAGATAGTCGCAGCCGAGCGCCGCGATCTTCTGCGCGAACGTCTTCGTTTGCAGCGGCGCGATCGAACTCATGTCGATCACGGTCTTGCCGGGCACGAGCCCTTCTGCCACGCCGTCGGCGCCGAACAGTACGGCTTCCACGTCCGGCGTGTCCGGCAGCATCGTGATGACGAACTCGGCCTGCGCAGCGACTTCCTTCGACGATGGGCAGCGCGTCGCTCCGCCCTCCGCGAGACCGGCCGGCAGTTCGCCGCTGCGCTTGTAGACGAATAGCGTGTGGCCGCCCTTCTGAAGGTTGAGCGCCATGGGCGCGCCCATGATGCCGAGCCCGATGAAACCGATCTTTGCCATGATGACGTCCTTGTCCTGAAAGGCGGGAAGGTGAGGATTTACGGGAACGCAGATACGGCGGGTGCAGTAGAAATAGCGCTGATCCTGCCATCGTTCCTGCACTGAAACGGGCAGAACCAGGGGCTTGCACTACCTTTTTGTGAAGCCAATTCGCGTTGGCTTTCTGGCAAGATAGCAGGTTAGTCTCGATTAAAACGCGCGAAGCGCGAGGCGCTCGACGCGAGGGGTGCGTGGGCGCCAATACCAAACTCGATTTACCAAGACCAACTATTTTTACGGCGCTTCTCGTCCTGCCATGGCTTCAAGTAGCGAAAAGATGGGCTCAGCCGTCGAACTGGGCAGCAAGATCCGTTCGTTAAGGCTCAGGTTGCGACGCACGCTGGATGAAACGGCAACGGCTGCGGGGATTTCAAAGCCGTTCCTGTCCCAGGTGGAGCGTGGCCTTGCCACACCTTCCATTACGTCGCTGGTCGGTATTGCCTCGGCGCTCGGCGTGAAGGTGCAGTATTTCGTCGATACGCCCAGCGAAGAACGTTCGGTGTGCCGCAAGGAAGACCTCAAGTTCTTCGGCTTTGCCGATTCAGCAGACCTGTTCGCCCGCATGACGAACGTCACGGGCGGGCGCCAGCTGGAAGCCATTCTGGTGCGCATGCCCACCGGGCAGCACGAGTCCGAGGTCACCACGCACGCGGGCGAAGAGTTCCTGTACGTGATTTCCGGGGAAATGTCGCTCACGCTCGAAGGCAAGACGTTCGTGCTGCACGCCGGCGACAGCGCGCACTACGAATCCACGGTGCCGCATAGCTGGACGAACACGGGCAGCGAGGAAGCGGTGCTCGTGTGGGTGGGCACGCCGCGGCTCTTCTAGCCGCCGCACGAACGTGGTCTGAATCTGGAACGACCACGGAACGAGGGCGAATCGAGCGGCTCGCGCTTCGATGCTCACTATCGCGTCGCGATATGGGCCGTCGATTCCACGCGCTCCGTGAGCCAGCCAACGTTTGCGTGCTCGCGCAGCAGTTCGTCGATTGCGTTCAGCAGTTCGTCCTGCGCCTCGCCCAGCCGTTCGCGCGACAGGCTCGACATGGAAAGCGGGCGCGCCTTCAACTGCTCGACCGAGACGCGCCTTCGCTCCACCACCGATATCCGTTCAAGCGAGGCGAACGGCGACTGCGAGAGCACGTCGTCGTGGCTTTCCCAATCTTCCGAACGGCGCTGCGCACGCGCGGGGTCGCGGTTTGCGTAGTGGTCCAGCAACTCCCGATATTGTGCGGACCATGGGTTCAGCGGATCGTCGAGCACCGACGTGCTGAACAGCACCACAGCGCCGCCCGCGTCGGTCAGACCGTCGAGACGCGCGAGCGTGTCGGCGCGATCCATCCAGTGAAACGCGCGGCCGATCACCGTGATCTGAAAGCGACCCAGTTCCGCCGAGAGATCGTAGGAGCTTCCCTGCCGATACTCGATGTTGGGCGCAACGCCCGCCGCAAGTTGCGTGGCCATGTCGAGCATGGCCGGCTCGGGATCGATGGCGACCGCGCTTGCCACCCACGTCGAAAACGCAAGGGACAACTGGCCGGGACCGCAACCCAGGTCGAGCAGCCGCTGCGTGCCGTCCAGCCGGCGCGCCTGCGCGACGCGGCGGATCAAGGCCGGCGAATAGGCGGGCCGCCCCGCGAGGTAATGCGCGGCGGCGTTGCGAAAGCGGCCGGGGACAAACGGAATGGTGGACGGCATGGCGATGAAGGCGTGTGCGGGGAAGGGCGTCCAGTCTGAAACCGGTGCGAGGGAGCGTCAAGCGAGCGGACACAGGCACTGTTTACCGCCCGTTTCGGCCCCTTGCTGTTGGCTGACGCATCACGAAAGGTGAGCGTTTTCGGGACTTGCGCGATGGCTCGGATCACGGTGTGTTGAACTGCAGTTAGTAGCAATGCGAACGAGCTTGCCGCTCGCCTCGCTCGACGGTGAGCCTGCGTCTCGCGCTGTGGCCGAACGTCGGACACCGCGGACGCCACATGGCTTGCTGAGAAAAAGAGCCTTGATTTCAAGGGTTATTCTCGAAAATCGCGAAAGCAGTGAGCCGGGCAAACCGTCGTTCGATGCGAGGCGGGTCATCGCTCTGCATGCCCCCGCAGCGCGGCGAGCGGAACAAGAAAATGAGAGAGGGCATCGATGGCGATACGCCCGCGTGCGCGAAGGTGAGCGTTTTCAGGACCGCCGCGGCAAGAACGCCGCAAGACCGTTTCGAGGCCGATGGTTCATGCCTGGGTGTTCCCTTCGAACTGCCCCGTTGAATGCGAAAACCCCTGTTTTTCAAGACCTTTCTGTGCTCTCACAGTCAACGCTGAACTCGGTCGCCAACGCTCGTCAACCGGTCAACGCGATCGTTCCAACACGTAAAGGTGAGCGTTTTCGGGACCTGGAACGCGCACACGCGGGCCGCTGTGCAAACCATCGTCCGTCTTGCGCGACCGAATGGACGGCCGAAGCCGATCGGTATATAACCGACATTACCGATCGGCTTACGGCCGTTCCTCCGCATACCGGTTCACAGCAACGAGAGGCAGTTCATCATGACGAGCGATGGTTCGCAGAAGCACGACATTCAGGACAAGACGCAAGACAAGCGCGGCACGACGCCCGCCGACTTCGAACACCTCGACGCGGCGCTTTCGCACGTGGATGAAGGCGTGAAGTCGGGGAGCATGGCGGCGGGCGCGGCGAAGGGCATTCTGTATAGCCTGATCGAAACGCTGGGTGCGCTGGTTGGCGACCCCGATCTGCCCGAGCACGCGCGTTCCGGGTACGAAGGTTTGCTGGAGACGGCGCGCGAGCTGCGCGTGAAGATCGATCGCTGAGACCGTAGCGGCCTTCAGGCCGATTCACGGCAACGAGGTCGGTTGGTGTGCGAACGCGCCGAAAAGCGCGCGGCGGCGATCCGGAATTCAACCGCTCGCGCGCAACGCTTTCACCAGTTCGCGTGGACCGGCCGTCACCCGAAGTTGCGGCGTGCCATGCCAGTCGGCACAGCGCTGCAAGGCGCGCCGCAGGTCGTCGGTGAGCCGGCCGCTCACGCGCACGCCCGGTTCCAGATGCACCGACTTCAGTTCGAACACCCCTTCTGCCCGATGAGCCTTGGCGTCCACTCGACCCACGAGCTTCCCGCGGCTCAACAGCGGCAGCACGAAGTAGCCGTACTTGCGCTTCGCCGCGGGCACGTAGCATTCAATCGCGTAATCGAAATCGAATAGCGCCAGCGCGCGCTTGCGGTCCCACACTACCGGATCGAATGGCGAAAGCACCGTGGTGACTGTCGACGCAACGCGGCCTTGCGAGGCGTCGTCCATCAGCGGGGCCACGTCGCGATGCACGAATGTGTCCTGCTTCCAGCCCTCTACGCGCACCGGCACGAGTTCGCCTTCGTCGGCGAGGGCGTGCAGGTCGTTTGCGTAAGGGCGCCTGGGCAGCCGGTAGTAGTCGGCGGCCCAGTCGGCTCGCACGACACCGAGCGCCCGGCAGGTGCGCCGCAGGAGTTCGCGTTCGGCGCTCTCGCGCGACGGCAGGTGGCGCGCATCGTTCCACTCGGGCAGCACGCGCTCGGCTAGATCGTAGACGCGCTGGAAGTTGCGGCGCTCGGCGACCATCAGCTCGCCCGTGGTGAAGAGCACCTCCAGGTGCCGCTTCTCCGGTTTCCAGTCCCACCAGCCGTTGCCTTTGCCGCCTTCGCGGGCGAAGTCCGCAGACCGCACCGGACCGCTCGCGCGAATGTGATCGAGCAGATTCGCGATCTCGTTGCGATGCTTGTCGTGCCACTCGGCCGCGTATTTCCAGCCCATGCCGGCCGGGTCGAGCATGCGATGACGCAGCAGCCCGTAGTCCTCGATCGGCACGAAGCACGCCTCATGCGACCAATACTCGAAGAGCCGCCGTTCGGCGAGAAGCTCGTCGAGCCACTGCGGCACGTAAGGGCCAAGCCGGCTGAACAGCACGAGGTAGGGGCTGCGCGCCACGACGTGAATCGTATCGATCTGCAATTGCGCCATGCGACGGATGGCGGCGAGCACGTCGTCTTTGGTGGCCTTGCGGCGGGGCGGCGTGGCGAGACCCTGAGCGGCGAGATGCAGGGTGCGGGCGGCGGAGAGGGGGAGCGGCTTCACGCGGGCATTCGTTCTTGTCGTTGAGAACCGCGGGGCCGGCTATGTCGGGGTGCATCGTTGTGGGCCGGGGCGCGGGCTGGCGTTACTGTAGCCTGATTGCCGCCCATGCGCTGCCTTCTGCACTTCCCAACAATGCGCGCGGGCCTCTCACGAAGAGAAGCCCGCGCGACGAGGCACGTAGAGCAGGAGCGCTCAGGCGCCGACCAGCGAATCGCCCTCTACGCGCACACGCTCGCCCACCTGAACCGAAGGCGGCGTCTGATACGTGAAGCTGCGGTAGGTGCCGTCCTGCATGCGCACCTGCACTTGATACGTCGTGGCCTTGCGCACCGCATGCTCGATGCCGTTGCCGGCGAGGCCGCCGCCGAGCGCACCGGCAATAGTGGCTACCGTGCGGCCGCGTCCGTTGCCGATCTGGTTACCGATGAGCCCGCCCGCCACGGCTCCGCCGAGGGCGCCCAGGCCTGTGGTGGGCTCGGCCGTCTGCACCGGCGTGATGGAGGCAACCTCGCCGACGTAGGGATCGATTGCGGGTTGGTGCTGTTGTGCGTAGGGCTGCGCCTGCTCCCCGTTCGCGTAGGTGCCTTGCGGCGCGCGATAGTGATGCGGCTTCGGCCGTGCCGGCGCCTGCTCGGGCGCGGTGCGAGGCGCGGCTTGCGCGTACGTGGGCGCGGGTTGCGCGGCCTGCACGGCGGGGGCCGTAGTGGGCGCAGCGCTGACCGCCGGCGCGCTGGCGCTTTGCATGGCTGCGGGTTCCGCGGTGCTTGCCTTCGAAATCGGCAGGATGCCCGTCATGGCCGCGATGCCGGCGGCACTCGCGAGGATCACGGAGACAGCCGCCCCCGCGACCAGCGGGTGCAGGCGATTGCGTTGCGGGACGTCGGGGGTGAGGTTTGCGCTCATAGCAAGCTCCATGGGTAGGTGCTCGCAAAAACGCGCGGAGAGCGCGTGCGGTGCACGCGCCATGTGTGACGTTTGTAAGCAGTTGTATGCCGGGCCGCGCCGGCTTCACGGCGCGGCCGCTTTGCGCTTATGTGCCTATGCGGGCCTATGGGTGCCTCTATGCGCTGGCCGGCAGCGCTTCGCCCGCCAGCACGGCCAGCATCTGATGGATCTGCGCGACGACCTGTGCGCCTTCTCCCACCGCGGCGGCCACACGCTTGGTCGATCCGGCGCGCGCATCGCCGATGGCATACACGCCTTCGACAGACGTGGAAAGGTCGCACGCCGAGCCGCCCCGGTCGGCTTCCGCACCGGTCAGCACGAAGCCCTTCGGATCGAGTTCCACGCCGCAGGTGTGCAGCCACTCCGTGTTCGGATCGGCGCCCGTGAAGAGGAACAGGTGGCGCGAATCGAAGTGGTCGGTGCCGTCGGGCAGCGGCGACTTCAGCCACACCGACGAAAGCCCGCCTTCGTCGCCCTCGAGCCGCCCGATCTCCGTATGCGGATGCACGGTCACGTTGGGCAGCGAGGCGATGCGGTCGATCAGATAGCGCGACATCGTGGCTTCGAAGCCGCTCCGGCGAATGAGCACGTGCACGTGCTTCGCATGGGAGGCGAGATAAACCACGGCCTGGCCCGCGGAATTGCCGCCGCCCACCAGCACGATCTCTTCGCGCTTGCAGAGCCTGGCTTCCACGGGCGACGCCCAGTAGTACACGCCGCGCCCGTCGTAGCGGTCGAGCCCTTCGATAGCGGGCCGCCGGTACACCGCGCCGCTCGCGATCACGATGGCGCGCGCGGCCACATTGCCGCTGCACGTTTCCAGCCGATGCGGAAGCTCGTCGCAATGCAGCCGCTTCACCTTCACGGGAATGGCCACGTGCGCGCCGAATTTCTGCGCCTGCACGAACGCGCGTCCCGCGAGCGCCTGGCCCGAGATGCCGGTCGGAAAGCCGAGATAGTTTTCGATGCGCGCGCTCGCGCCCGCCTGGCCGCCCGGCGCCCGCGCGTCGAGCACGATGACCGAAAGTCCTTCGGATGCGGCGTACACCGCGGTGGCGAGCCCGGCCGGTCCGGCGCCTACGATGGCGACGTCGTACACGTGCGAGTCGTCGAGATCAGGCAGCAGGCCGAGGCAGGTGGCGAGTTCGGGCGCGCTCGGATGATGCAGCACGGAGCCGTCGGGGCAGATCGCGATGGGCAGGTCTTCGGGCCGCGCGGCGAACTGCTCGATGAGCAGCATTGCGTCTTCGTCGCTTTCGTCGATGACCGAATGCGGATGGCTGTTGCGCGTGAGAAAACCCTGCAGGCCCACCAGCCGCGGATCGTGACGCTTGCCCACGAGAATCGGGCCGCCGGCCCCCTTTTCGATCAGCGCCACGCGCCGCAGAATCAGCGCGCGCATGATGCGCTCGCCCAGGTCCGCTTCGGCCACGATCAGCGCGCGCAGACGCACGGGCGGAATCAGCAGCGCCTCGACGTGCTCGAGCGCCATGCCGTCGACGAGTGCCGGCCGCCCCGACAACTGGCCCACCTCGGCCAGAAAGTTGCCCTCGCGATGTTCGTTGATGAGCCGCTCGCGCCCCAGACCATCGCGCTGGAAAACCTTGACCGAGCCCTTGAGCACCACGAACATGCCGGGCCCCGTCTCGCCGGTGCGAAACAGCAGCTCGCCCGCTTCCCAATGCCGGACTTCGCCGAAGCGGCGCAGCCGGTCGATCTCTTCGCACGTGAGCTGCGGGAACATCTGGTGACGCCGCGTGGCGAGCGACGAGAACGGTGCCTCGGCGACCACGGGGGCGGAGTCGTTGCGTACTTCCACTTCCTCGATGGAACTCATCAGACTGCGCTCCTGGTTCATTCGGCAGGACGGCCGCAGCGTGCACGGCGGCCCGCGCATGGCGGTGCCGACGCGGGCCGCTGGACGCTTGCGCCCAAACGTGGGCGATTCGGTTAGACCGGTTTCGGCTCGATGCCGACGTCCGCCATCGGTTCGGTCGGCGGCGTGGCAAGCGGCTCGAGCGTGTGGCCGGCGTCGCGCCAGGCATCGAGGCCGCCGCGCAGCGGCAGCACGTCGCTGAAACCTGCTTCGTTGAGCTGTTTCGCCATCCACGCCGCCGAAATTTCGTTCGGACACGAGCAATAGATGACGAGCTTCTGGTCACGTGGATACCGCTGGATGATGTCGTCCAGTTGCCGCTCGTCGGCGAACACGGAGCCCGGGATGACATACGGATCGAGCTTACGCTTTTCGTCCGAGCGGATATCGAACAACACCGGCGACGCGCCGGTTTGAATGAGGCTGCCAAGCTCGTTCACTTCCATGCGCGCGGCCGCAAGCTTCTTGAGCAGCTGACGGCGGCGATACCAGCGGTACGACGCATACAGCAGAAGCAGCACGGCCACCACGACGCCTGCCATGCGCCCGAGGCGGCCCGCGCCCGCGAAGAGCATGTCGATCTGCTGTGCGAACACCACGCCGATAATCAGCCCGAGTCCGGCCCACAGCACGGCACCTATGCTGTCGAACGCGAGGAAGGCGCGATACGGCGTGCCCATCGCGCCGGCCATCGGCACGGACACAATGGAAAGCCCCGGCACGAACTTCGATACCGCGAGTACGCGCACGCCCCAGCGGCCAAAGAAACGCTCGGTCTTTTTCACGCAGGTATCGCGCGAGAGCGACAGCCGGCAGATGGTCTTCAGTGTGTTGCCGCCGTAGATGCGACCCGCGAGGAACCAGGCGCTGTCGCCGATCAGCGTGGCAAACACGGAGAGCACGAGCACGGGAATCACCTGCGTGCCGACGGAGCCGGGATGCATGGCTGCCATGGCACCGAACAGGATGAGGGTAGGCAGCGCGGGCACGGGCAACCCGAGCGAAGCGGCGAGCACATTGGCGAAGACGATGGCAGGCCCGTACTGCGCGACGAGGTCATGTAGCATCGGCTTACTTCCTGGGCCTTTCGGGCGGGAAGCGGGTAGGGGAGTCAAGAATTATGGACGCATTTTCGAGGCATGAAAATGTCCCCTGAAATGCGGTCGCTGCGCCGCGAATTCAAGTGCGGCGCACGAGGCGGGATGCGAGCGGAAAGCGAGTGTTGTGTGGACAGTTAGCGATGGTTCGCGGCATGGGCGGCGTGCCGCGGCAGGATGACGTGCTCCTTCGTGCGCTCAGCGGCTGTGCGACTCGCCGGGCAGTTCGGCGCCCTGGGCGCGGATAGCGGCAATCAGCTCGGCGGGCGTGATCTCGTAACGCACTTCGCGGTGCACGCCCGGCTTGCGTTCATCAACCTCGATGAGAAGAATGCTCTTGCCGTCTTCCGACGATTCCAGCCGCAGCGTGCGTACCTCGCGCCCCGTCGCGTCGTCGTGTTCGGTTAGCAGGGTCATGGCCCCGGAAGACCCGGTCGTGCGCATTGCTGTTGTCCTCTTCCGTTGTTGATCGATTCATTGTGCGGGTTGGCCATCGCACCTTGTGTATGCGACCGCGCATACACGCATCGCTCACGCCCGCCTGCAGCGCGCCGGACGGACCTTTGGGCCGGCGCGCCGTGAACCGCGCGGTGACTGCCGCGCCGCGTTGTCGAAGCAGTGTAACGCGAGTCTCCGCGCAACTGCCGCATTTTTGCGTGCCCCGCGACGGTGCATGCGACGGTATCCGTTTTCGCGTGCCATGTCATGGCGGTGTCATCGCCGCGTGCCGCTCCAGCGGTTGCCAGCCGGCGCGCCAAAGCCAGGCGCCGCCGGCGCAAGGCGCCTATCATCTGGAAGATCTGAACCGGATCGGGCGCCCGCGCCCTCGGGACCTCATGACCTCCCCAATCACATCGCGCATTACATCGCGTGGCACATCGGACAGCGAAGCGCATTGGCTCACCATGCCGAGCCCGCTCGGCAACATCCTGTTGCGTGCGGCGCATGACGCGCTGACCGGCGTGTTCTTTGTCGGTCAAAAGTACGCGCCGGCCGATCCGGCTTTCGGCTCGGCCGAGTGTCCTGCATCCACGTTGCGCGTGCTGCTGCAGGCGCGCGATGAGATCGACGAATATTTCGCGGGCGCGCGCCAACGCTTTTCCGTGCCGCTGCGCGCACACGGCACCGCGTTCCAGCGTAGCGTCTGGGACGAACTCGTGAAAATTCCCTATGGACAGATGGAGAGCTATGGGCGTATTGCCGACCGCCTCGGTTTGGGGCTGGGCGCGGCGCGCGCCGTGGGCGCCGCCAACGGACGCAATCCGATCGCCATCATCGTGCCGTGCCATCGCGTGATCGGCGGCGATGGCGGGTTGACCGGCTATGCGGGCGGTATCGAGCGCAAGGAGGCGCTGCTTGCGCTGGAAGGCAACGAACAGCCGGCGGCGCGCCAGATGAACCTGTTCGGCGAGGCGTGAGCCACGAGACAGCGCTTGCACTTCAGGCGGCACGCCATAAAAAAACGGCTCGTCCGTTCTCGCCGGATGAGCCGTTCAAACGCCGTTGTTACTCGGGTCAGCCAGCCCGCGTGCCGGCCCTGACAATGCCATCCTGACCCGATTGACCCACCTCGTCGAGATGGGACTTACGCCGATCTTTCAGATCAATCGGTGCGGCTGACGAGTTCAGGCAGTCAGGCCGGAATTTCGTCTGCCTCGGGCGCCTTGGCGCGTTGTGCAGCGACCTTCTTGGCACGGAACGCACTGCCCGAGTTTGCCGGATTGCCGTTGGTTTCCATCCCCGGCAGCGTGAAAAGACGCACGGCTTCGTCGAGCACGTCCGCCTGCTCCACGAGACGCGAGGCCGTCGCCGCGGCCTGCTCGACGAGCGCGGCGTTCTGCTGCGTGGCGCTGTCCAGATGCGAGACCGCCTGATTCACCTGGCGGATGCCTTCGGCCTGCTCGCCGCTCGCGTTCGCGACTTCCATGATGATCGAGGAGACGCGGGCCACCGCTTCGTCGATGGAGCGCATCTGCGCGGTGGTGCGCGCGACGAGCTGCGTGCCCTGGGCCACCTCGTTCACGCTTGCTTCCACCACTTCCTTGATTTCCTTCGCCGACGCCGCGCAGCGTTGCGCCAGCATCCGCACTTCGCCCGCCACCACGGCGAACGAACGCCCGGCATCGCCCGCCCGCGCCGCTTCCACGGCGGCGTTCAGCGCGAGGATGTTGGTCTGGAACGCGATGCCGTCGATCACGCCAGTGATGTCGGTAATCCGCTTCGATGCGTTGGTGATGCTGGCCATGGTGCGCTCCACCTGGCCCGCCATCGCACCGCCCTCGGCGGCCGTCGCCTGCGCTTCGCGCGCGAGGTCGAGCGCTCGCGCGCTGGCTTCGGCGTTGGCCTGCACGGTGGTGGTCAGCTGGTCCATCGTGGCGGCCGTTTCTTCGAGCGATGCCGCCTGAAGCTCCGTGCGCCGCGAGAGATCGAGGTTGCCGGTCGAGATCTCGCGCGCCGCGTCCAGCATGCCGTCGATCTGCTGGCGCACGTCCAGCACGATCGCCGTGAGATTCGCCTTCAGCTGGTTCAGGGCGAGCAGCACTTCGCCCAGGTCGTCGTGACGAATGACCTGCACGTCGGCGGTCAGGTCGCCTGCCGCCACGTGCGCGGAAATGCGCTTCATCTCGTCGATGGGTTTGCCGACGTGGCTCACGAGCACGCGCCACGTGACGAGGCTCGCGAGACAACTGGCGGCGAACGCCATCCAGAACTGTGTGGGCGGAATGCCTTGCCACGCGGCAACGCCGGCCGCGAGCAGCACGCCGGGACCGGCGCCGTAGCCCAGCACGGCGCGCTTGGCGACCGGCACGCGCATGACCGCGTCGACGAGGCCCAGCAGGCCGGTGCGCACCACGAGGCCGCGCCGCAGCTTGCGGCCGCGCAGCGTGCCTTCGCGCATCTGCGTATAGAACGCATCGGCTTCGCGGATTTCGTCGCGCGACGGTTTCGTGCGCACGCTGAGATACCCGACCACCTGGCCGCGCTCCGTCACCGGCGTGACGTTGGCCGCTACCCAATAGTGATCGCCGTTCTTGCGCCGGTTCTTGACGAGGGCGGACCACGGCCGGCCGGCCTGAATGGTGGCCCACAGGTCCGCGAATGCCTCGGCGGGCATGTCGGGATGGCGGATCAGGTTGTGCGGCTTGCCGATCAGTTCGTCTTTCGTGTAGCCGGAAACCGCGATGAACGCCGGGTTGCAGTACTGGATGCGGCCTTTGAGATCGGTCGCGGAGACGAGCATTTGCGACGCGGAGTAATCGTATTCCTGCTGCGTGATGGGCTGGTTGTTGCGCATGTCGATCCTTGCATTGAAGACGCGCGTGAGACACACACGTCCTGTTCATCGCTACAGGTCTTAACGGCATTAACCCCATCTACTTGAGGGAAATCCAGGCAATCTACCAGGGTAATACGAAACCTTTCCTATGTGCGGTTGATTGTCATGGTGTTTGCATTTCATGCACATGATTTTGCATAACATCATTGAGGGACGTCTGACGACCTCGTTTGGGACGCCTGTGAAGGGAACCGGCCGTGACGCAATTCGACGCCGCGGCGAATACGCCTTTCGGCTCAACGCCTTGGCCGATTTGTGCAAAGGTTGTTCACAAGCTTGCGAACAAAAAGTGGGGATAACTGCGGCGGGCTGCGGTGTGGTGTGGTGCGGTCGGCAGGCTGCCGACGCGGGCGTGGCCTCGAAAGGCCGCCGCTATGGGTGGGCGCCGCTGCCGTCCAGCGACGCGGCGCGCAGCGCCTCGCCCGGCTTCGTGAAGATGCGTTGCCGCAGTTGTGCGATCTGGGCATCGCGCGCCTGCGGCGCCAGCCCTTGCGCCTCGATCTGCGCGCGCTGCGCGGCGTAGGCTGCATAGCGGTCGCGCCAGTCGGCTTCTTCCTGCTCCATCTGGACTACGCGCGCGGCGGCTTCGGGGCCGAGCGTCGGCGTGAGCTGCGCGCGCGTTTCTTCCGGCGAGGCGCCCGACTCCTGCAACCTGGCGATCTGCGAGATCGCCGCCTGTTGGCGCTGCATGCGTTCCTTTGTCGCACGCTCCTCGGGCGACAGCGATTGATCGAGCGCCGCGAGCCGCTGGGCCTTTTGCTCGTCGGTCAACGTGGAGTCTCGTGCAATCTTCAGGCGCGCAAGCTCGTAGCGCTGGTGCTGCTGTTCGGCACCGAAGAACGGCGCGCTCCATTCGCCCAGCGTGCGTGCGGCAATCGTTTCGCGCTGATCGAGCGCGAGTTGGACTGACGCGATATCGAGCTTGCCGGCAGGCTCAGCGCCGGCGTCCGGCAGCGACGCGAGCGCAGCCAGATACGCGCGATAGCGTCGCCACACGTCGAGCGCTTCCATCTGTGCGGGCGTGCCGTCGAGTTGGGCTGCGATTTCGCGCTTCACCAGTGCATCGAGCGCGCTCGAACTCAAATCGCTTTGCGCGCTCAGGCAATAGTCGAAGAAGTCGCGCACCGCGCGCGATTTCGCGAGACGACCGCCTGCGTCCAGCGGCAGGCGCGGCGCGGAAGACCCTGCGAGGGACGTCGGCAACTGCGGGATCTGCGTGGCCGCATCGCGCATCTGCGCAACGGCGGCGTGGCCGGGATCGGACGCGATGCCGGTGGGAGCGTGATTCGCGTGTTCGTTTGCGGCAGTCTTCCCGTACCACGCGGCGCCCGCTGCTGCGAGGCCGAAAGCCACACAGACGGCGAGCCCGATTGCCGTGAACGACCTGCGGCGCGGCCTACGCGGCGCGTTGCCGGAACGCGGCGGCATGGTCACACGCCGGCCAGTTTCAGGCGATTCGCATGCGTGCGAATCACGGCGAGCGGATCTTCTGCATACGCGCCGCGCACGCCGAGCAACTGGTTGATCTCGTCGAGGTGATTCCACTTGTAGCTCGTGCTCAGTACGCTGCCATACAGCGAACTGCACATCGAGACGAGGCCGTCGTTCGGACCTGAATTGCGGTTCATCATCACGGTGCCCGTGCCGAGCAGAACGAGCGTGGAGGGGTCGAGCGCATTGGCTGGATCGACCAGCGGGATCGTGCTCGTGTCGCGTGTGGCGGTTGCGCCGAACAACGAGCCGACAGGCTGAACCGCAGTGCCCGCCCACGAATACAGCAGGTGCGTGTTGCCGCCCACCGTCTCCGTAGGTGCGCCTGTGCGGCATGACCCTGGTGCGCCCAGCCCGGCGCTGGGGTACTGTGCGTTGAACGCGGCGGCGCTGGTGGTGGTGAGCGTGTTGAGCGCGGCCAACGCGTCCTGATTCGAGTTGTTGGTGCTGTTCGTGAGCGTGCCGAAGAGGTTGAAGAACTGTGCGGCGGCAACGCTCGAGAGGCCCGTGGGGTCGGTGGCCAGCAAGTCCTTTACGAAGTCAGCGAACTCCGAGCCACGATGCGGCGTACCGATAGTCGTCACGGACGCGACGAGCTCCGGCGCAACCGCCGCGACATAACGCGACGTGAGTCCGCCCTGGCTGTGGCCGATCAGATTGACCTTGCTTGCGCCCGTTACGGCGAGCACCTGCTTCACGTAGGCCAGCAGCTGTTCGCCGCGTCCGTTGGGGCCTGTGTCGCTCTGGAAGCCCGACAGATTGGCGACGTAGACTGTGGCGCCACGGCTTTGCAGGTCTTGCTGCACGCCGTACCAGTAATCCAGCACGCCGAGGTATTTGTCCGTGCCGGAGAGACCGTGCACGAGGATGATGGGATAGCGTGTGGTCGCGTAGTCGCTGGTGGGGGCGGTCTGGGCGTGTACCGGCGGGGTGGCGCTGACGGTGATCAGCGCCGACCATCCTGCGAGCGAGGCTGCGGTTACCGCCCATGCAACGGCGCGCGCGGCGACTCGGGAACGTGCCAAACGTAGTGAACGCTTCATGTTTTGTCTCTCTCCATTTTCGATTTGTTGTTCGACCGGCGAGGCTTCGTACCGCACTACCCCATGCCGATGGATGAAAGCGGAGCATAGTGTATGTGCCTTGCAATAGCGCAGTACATCTAACGAAATTGGCGCGATTAGACGAGAGGCACTAGTTGGCCGCAGCACTTCGCGGCAGTGCACAGCGATGCGGCTTTCGCGCTTCGTGTGCACCTTCTCTCGTGGCTAACCCTTGGCACCGCGCAATAAAGGAGTTCTCATGCAAGTCGATATCGACCAGGCCCACGCCAACGCATCGCTCGTCGTGGTGCATCCCGACAGGGAGATCAGCACGGTGCAGCGGCTGCCTTATTTCGTGGGCCTTTCGGCTGAGACGGCGGGCACGCGTGCGCTCTCCATGCATCTCGTCGTGGTGCCGCCGGGCGGCCACGCCGAGCCACACGTGCATTGCGGCTACGAAACAGGCATCTACGTGCTGGAGGGGCGTGTGGAAACGCGTTATGGGCCGGGCTTGCGGCAGTCCGTCATCACGGAGGCGGGGGACTTTCTGTTCGTTCCACCGGGCGTGCCGCATCAGCCGTTCAATCTGAGCGACACGGCGCCGGCGCGCGCGATCGTTGCGCGCAACCGGCCCGACGAGCAGGAGAAGGTGCTGCCGTACGATCCAGCAAGCGAGAACCCGGCAGCGTAACCACGAAGAGTTACCGAAGCTTCGCCACGTCTTTCTCTGTCACCTTCGCAGATGGATTGCCGAAGTGCGCCGTCACGTAATTGGTGAGTGCCGCGATCTGCGCGTCGTTCAGGTCGGCCGCGAATGCCGGCATGCTGACGTTGTTGCCTGCTGCATTGCGCTGCACACCGTGCAGGATGACCTGGACCAGGTTGTTCGGATTCGGCGCGCCCACCGTCGAGTTGTGCATCAGCGATGGGTAGTAGCTATCGGGAGAGCCTTCGCCGTGAGCCTGGTGGCACGTCGCGCAATTGCCCAGGTAGAGCCGCGCCGGATCGGTCGCGTTGTTGAAGCGGACGCCGCGCAGCGTCGCGACGTCGTCGACAGGTTGGCCCCATGCGTAGCGCGGCTTCGTGCTGCCGTCGCTCACGGCGGGCACCGTGCGGATGTAGGTGGCCACGGCCTTGACGTCCGCGTCGGTCAGGTGCGAGAAGCTGTGCTCCACGGCTTCGCCCATCGGCCCCGCGGCCTGGGCGACACCCGGCACGCTGCCCGTGCGCAGGTATTGCGTGAGCTGCGCATCGGTCCATGATCCGATGCCGCTGTTGGCATCCGACGTGATGTTGTAGCCGTCCCAGCCAGAAAGTACGGACCCCGAAAGAAAACCGCTGCCCGTTTCGTCCAGTGCTTTCTCCTGCATCGTGACGCCGCGCGGCGTATGGCACGTGCCGCAGTGAGCGAGACCCTGCACGAGGTACGCGCCGCGATTCCATTCGACGCTCTTGCCGGGCTTCGGCTGATACGGCCCTTCCTTCAGGAAGACCCAGTTCCACACGGCGAGCGGCCAGCGCATGTTGAGCGGCCACGGAATGTCGCTTGCGCGCTGCGGCTGGTCGATAGGCTGCACGCCGTGCTCGAAGTAGGCGTAGAGCGCTTTCATGTCGTCGTCGCTGATCTTCGCGTACGAGACGTAGGGCATCGCCGGGTACAGGTTGTGGCCGTCTTTGGCCACGCCTTTGCGCACCGCGCGTTCGAAGTCTTCGTACGACCACGTACCGATGCCGGTGTTCTTGTCCGGCGTGATGTTGGTGGAGTAGATCGTGCCGAGCATGGGCACCTTGAGCGGCAGGCCGCCCGCGAACGGCTTGCCCTTCGCGGTGGTGTGGCAGGCCATGCAGTCGCCCACCACGGCGAGGTACTCGCCGCGCTTCACGAGCGCGGCGTCGCCGCTGGGCGCAGACTCGGCGGAGTCGTCCGCACGCGCCATGCCGGACATCGCCAGGGCGCCCGCCAGCATCAGGAACAGGGTCTTCTTGAGCACGTCAGACTTCCTTTTTGAGCTGGTCCGCCATGCGCAGCGCGAGCGCCGCGATGGTCAGGGTCACGTTCACGGTGCCGACGGTGGGCATGGTCGCGCTGCTCGAAACGAACAGGTTCGGGTGATCGAACGTGCGGCAATCCTTGTCCACCACGGAATCGCGTGCGTCGCTGCCCATGATGACGGAGCCGGTGATGTGGTTGTTCGGCGCGAAGTCGTCGTGGAACTCGACGTCCGTGCCGCCCAGCACCTTCGCCGCGGTGGCGTACACCTCGCGCGTGTGAGCGGCCCCGCGTTTCACGTAGTCGCCTATGGCGTAGGTGATCTCGGGGCGCGGAATGCCGATGGCGTCCGTTTCCGTGCGGCTCGGCACGATGCGGTTTTCCGGCTGCGGCAGGATCTCGTGGAAGCAGTCGAACTGCACGTAGCGCGCCGAGCGGTCGCGAATTTGCGCGTCGAGATCGGCGGGCTTCAGCAGCTTCTTCTGGCCGAAGATCTTCTGCGTTTCCTGGTCGATACGCGAGAGGTTCGACAGGTGGATCTTCTTCGCCGCTTGCTGCGA
Organism: Paraburkholderia kururiensis; assembly: GCF_034424375.1. Taxonomy (NCBI): domain Bacteria; kingdom Pseudomonadati; phylum Pseudomonadota; class Betaproteobacteria; order Burkholderiales; family Burkholderiaceae; genus Paraburkholderia; species Paraburkholderia kururiensis. The sequence goes on from NZ_CP139965.1 coordinate 868,470, forward strand.
CCGGAATGCGCCGTCGCGAAAACCGATCAGCGACGTCATTTCCTGCGGCCCGCGTCCGGGCCAGAGCTTTTCGTCCGCATAGAACGACACGCCCGTGCCCGGATGGTCCATCAGGTTGCGGCCCACCATGTCGGAGCTGTTGCCCACGCCGTTCGGAAAGTCGTGGCTCGTGGACATCAGCATGATCTTCGGCGTTTCGATGCCGTTTGCCGCGAGCACGAAGTACTTGCCTTCCACACGATGCGAAACGCCCTGCGGGTCCTTGTAGAGCGCCGCGACGATGCGCTTGTTCGGGCCCACTTCGAGCCGGTACACCACGGCGTTATCGATGAGCTTCGCGCCCGCCATCTCGGCCTTCTCGACGTGCACGATGCCGTTGTACATCGCGCCGATCGGACAGATCGGCATGCAGTTGTTGTTGCCGCAGCAGGTGGGGCGGCCATCGTAGGGCACGCTGTTGCGCGCGACGGGCTCCGTCACGACGTGATAGGCCGCGTCGTAGGCGTTGAGCTTCGACTTGATGGTGGCCTCGTTGTACGAGAGCGGCAGCGGCGCCATGGGGTACGGCTCTTTGCGCGGCGAGTAGAGGTCTTCGTCGTTGGGTCCCCACACGCCCAGTTCCTGCTCCGCGCGGTAGTACCAGGGTTCGAGATCGTCGTACTGGATGGGCCAGTCGCGCGCCACGCCGTAGACCGTCTTCATCTTGAAGTCGTTCGGAATGAAGCGCCAGGCGGAAGCCGCCCAGTGCCAGGTGGTGCCGCCCACCGCGCGAATGTATTGCGAGTTGAACTTGTGCTCGCCCTTCAGGATGAGATAGTTGTTCGGCGGCCCATATTCAGGATGCGGCGCCCACGGCGTGGACGGGTACGGCGCCATGAAGTCCATTTTGTCGAACTGGTTGCGAAAGCGTTCGACAATCTCCCAGCGCGGCAGCCGCGGCCCGGCTTCGAGCATGATCACCGACTTGCCGGCGAGCGCGAGTTGATGCGCAACGAGCGCTCCGGCCACGCCCGATCCCACCACGACGATATCCGCTTGTTGTGTGTCGGCCATGGTCAGGATTGCCTCTCGACAGGTTTCGACGCCCAGAAACCGGGCTTGTTGGGGCAGTAGGTGCGAATGACGAGCGTGTCCGACACGACGCTGAACATCAGCGCCTGCTCGTACGTGACGACCGTGTCGTCTACGACGCCCATGTACCAGGCCGTGAGAATCTTGAGCGCGAGCGCTTCGTCGTCGGGCTTCAGCGAGCCCGATGCGAGCGCACCCGCAATCTGCGGCACGCGTTGCGCGAGGTCGGGCGTCTTCTTTTGCAGGGCGGCGGCGAGCCGCGCACCGACGGCGCGGTCCAGGCCGGTCTTGCCGGTGAGTGACTGCGACAGCGTCATGAACGCGTCGAGCGCCTGGCCGCTGTCGGCGCTGCTGGCCGGGCTTTGTGCAAGCGCTTTCAGCGTGGCGGAGCCCGCGAGGCTCGCGGCGGTCAGCGCGAGCGTGGCTTGCAGCCAATGGCGCCGCGCGTGGGACACGGGCGCTTCGCTGCTGCTGGCGATCGGTGGTTCATCTCGTGTCAATTGATCGTCCTTTGAGGGTGTGCCGTGATGTGCCGTTGAAAGCCCGGCAAAGGCCGCGTTAATGAAAACGTAAAGACGGGCACAGGCGGCGCGATGAAGCGCGTGCGCCGCCGCGGCCAACTTTTGATCGACTGCATGGCATTCGGGCGGTAGCAAAAAACGACCCCGCCCATGAGACCGGTCACAACGCAAGTCACAACCCAGGCCACAACGAGCGGCGCATTCGGGTCGTCTCGCGAAACCACATCAGAAGTTATGCATCATCCCCACGTAAGCGCCTGTCTGCGATTCGCCTGCGAGCGGACTCGTGTTCGGATTCGCGTCGCGCGGCGTGGCGAATACCGAGAAGTTCGCGTGGCTGCTGTTGCGCAGATACGCCACGGTGCCGTAGAGAAACGTTCGCTTGCTCAGGTTGTAGGTGGTACCCAGCACATAGAGCGTTGCGTGGCCCGAAGGGTCGTGCGCGGCATCGCCGGCGCCTTCGCCTACCTTGATGTAGAAGCCCGCGGCCGTCACGGCCCAGCGCTGGTTCGGCTCGTAGGTGGCGCCCAGCCAGTAGTGGTCTGCGCTGTCGGCGAGACCGGCCGGCGTGTCCGGCGCCGCGTAGTGCGTGTAGGCGCCCTGGATCTTGAACTTCGAGACGCGCACGTTGGCCCCCACGAAATATTCGCGCGACGCCGTGAAGATATTGCTGAAACGGCCGTTCGGATCGCGCAGTTCGTCGTAGATGCCGCGCACGTCGAAGAGCGGCGAGTGGTACGTGAGCATGATGCCGTCCGAGCGGCCGAAGTCGTCGGGCGCGCCATCGTTGAAGCCGCGCGACTGGTTGCCGAACGCGTACTGGCCTTGCACGTCGAAGCCGCCGAACACGGGGCTGTGGTACTCCACGTTGTTGCTCGTCTGCTGCCAGTTGCGCCCGCGCACCAGCGACGCCGACGACACGGCCTGCTGCACGAGCGGATCGAATTCCCAGACGCCGTCGCTATCAATAAAGAGATTGCGGCCCATCTGCACGCGGCCCCAGCGTTCGTCGCTCAAACCGACATAGGCGCGCCGCGAGAACATGCGCCCACCGCCGGTGGTGCCGTTCATGATCTGCAAGGCGGTTTCCAGATCGAACAGTGCGGTCAGGCCGCCGCCCAGGTCTTCCACGCCCTTGAGGCCGAGCATGCTGGTGCCCCAGTCGCCGCCTTCCGCGCTCCAGCGCGTGGAGGTACCACCGGATCCATTGGCTACGTGATTCAGGTATTCGAGGCCGCCATCCACACGGCCGTACAGCGTGACACTGGTTTGGGCATACACCGCCGGTGTGGCTGCGAGCAGCACGGCGGCGGTTGAGGCGCGAAGTTTCATGGTGGGCATCCGCAAGTTGGCGTTGTGCTCTGGGACGGCCTGTCTGGAAGCGCGCAGCTGGAACGACGGGTGCAAGCGACTGCAAACAGGCCGTGCGGCTGCAACGAGCCGGCTGAATGAAGTGCTCCATGCTTCGCCGTCTCGCGCCGGGCAAGATTATAATTGGAACCGGTTCCATATTGCGACGATTTGTCGCAATTAATAAGTGTGCGAGATGAATCAATCGTGCTACGCGGCATGCATAACTGCCACGTTATTCATCGATTTGCGCGGACGGCGGGAGACGCAGCAAAGCGACGTCTACGAGTTATTCCATGTGCCGCGAAGGCGCATCGGATGTCGGCATTGTTAAATCGTGCGACGAGTTGGGGAAGCCGAACTAGCCCGATGTACTGCGCGAGGGCACGCCTTAACGATCGGGCACCAACGCAGTGCATGCGACTAATGCTTCGCGGCAACAAGCGTCGCTCAAACTGCGCATTCAGCGCCTCTTTAGCCATTCCTTATCCGTCGCTTAAATCGGCATGGAAGTTGCGTTGATCGACCCGACGCCTGGTTGCCATCATCGCGAGCCTGGTTTGCGCCGGCATGGGCGCATCCCTGTATTGCGAGCAAGCGATGAAAGCGCGGTTCGGACTGCGATTAAATGCAGGCCGCCGCATAGCGGTTACTCGATCGGGCGATAAAGATTGCAGCGGCATGCTCGCATGCTGCACCATACCGAGCAGCGCAAGCGCTGTTCAGTGTTATTGCGTCGATCGAAGAAGCGCTTGAGCGAAGAGCGGTCGCCGCGCGGGTGAACCGCGTGTGCAACCGGGCCGGACGATGGCGGGCACAACGATTGGATGACCGGTTATGACGCAAGCTTTCTTCAGCGAGATGTTCGAACGCAGCGACCTGGACGTGCGCGGCGTATCGGCAGCAGCCTTTCCGCAGGCAGGCGACCCGCGGGCTCACTACCGCGAGTTCTTCACATGGATGTCCGGGCAGAGCGAGCAGCAGATTCGCAACAAGCGCGCGGAAGCGGATCTCAATTTCCGGCGCGTCGGCATTACGTTCGCCGTGTACGGCGCGAAAGACGAAACGGGTGTGGGCACCGAACGCACCATTCCCTTCGACGTCATTCCCCGCATCTTTCCCGCACACGAATGGGCCGCGCTCGAAAACGGCCTGCGTCAGCGCGTGAATGCGCTGAACCGGTTCATCTACGACATCTACCACGATCAGATGATCGTGCGCGCGGGGGTGATTCCCGCTGAGCAGATTGTCGGCAACGCGCAGTATCGTCCGGAGATGCAGGGCGTGAAGGTGGCGCGCGACATCTACGCGCACGTGGCGGGCATCGACATCGTGCGGGCCGGCGAGGGCGAGTTCTACGTGCTCGAAGACAACCTGCGCGTGCCCTCGGGCGTGTCGTACATGCTGGAGAACCGCAAGATGATGATGCGGCTCTTCCCGGAACTCTTCGCGCGCAACCGCGTGGCCCCCGTGGCGCACTATCCCGACCTGCTGCTCGACACGCTGCGCGCAGCGGCGCCCGAAGGCGTGGACAACCCCACCATCGTCGTGCTCACGCCGGGCATGTACAACTCCGCCTACTTCGAGCACGCGTTCCTCGCGCAGCAGATGGGCGTGGAGCTGGTGGAGGGCCAGGACCTGTTCGTCGACGACCATCACCTCTACATGCGCACGACGCAAGGCCCGCAGCGCATCGACGTGATCTACCGCCGCGTGGACGACGACTTCCTCGACCCGCTCGTGTTTCGCCCGGAATCCACGCTGGGCGCGGCGGGCCTGCTCGACGTGTACCGCGCCGGCAACGTGACGCTGTGCAACGCCGTAGGCACGGGCGTAGCCGACGACAAGTCGATCTACCCGTACGTGCCGGACATGGTGCGCTTCTACCTGGGCGAAGAGCCCATTCTCAACAACGTGCCCACCTGGATGTGCCGCAAGCCGGGCGACCTGCAGTACGTGCTCGACCATCTGCCCGAACTCGTGGTGAAGGAAACGCACGGCGCGGGCGGCTACGGCATGCTGGTGGGCCCCGCGTCCACGAGTGCCGAAATCGAGGCGTTCCGCGCCGCGCTCATCGCGCATCCCGACAAGTACATCGCGCAGCCCACGCTTTCGCTCTCCACGTGCCCGACTTACGTGGAAGCCGGCATCGCGCCGCGCCATATCGATCTGCGTCCGTTCGTGCTCTCCGGGAACGAAGTGCGCATGGTGCCGGGCGGGCTTACGCGCGTTGCGCTGCGTGAAGGGTCGCTTGTCGTCAACTCGTCACAGGGAGGCGGTACGAAAGATACCTGGGTGCTGGAGCGATAACGCCTGCTCGCCAGCCGGCAGCGATACCGGCACCTTCGATACATCGATTCAACGCCATTCAGGAGCACCCATGCTGAGCCGTACTGCCGACCATCTCTTCTGGATGGCCCGCTATACCGAGCGAGCCGAAAACACCGCGCGCATGCTGGATGCGAACTACCAGATGTCGCTGCTGCCGCAATCGGACGAGTATGCGGGGCTGGGCTGGCGCGCCATGCTTTCCATTTCGGAACTCGCGGGCAACTTCGCGGCCGCGCACCAGGGCGCCGGCATGAAGAGCCGCGACGTCATCGCGTTCATGTCCGCGGACCTCGCCAATCTCTCATCGATCATCAGTTGCCTGCGGGCGGCGCGCGAAAACGCTCGCGCGGTGCGCGGCTCCATCACGACGGAATTGTGGGAGACCATCAACACGACGTGGCTCGAGGCGCAACGCATGCTGGCCGAAGGCGTGCTGGAGCGCGACCCGTGCGAATTCTTCGAGTGGGTCAAGTTCCGCTCGCATCTCTCGCGCGGCGTGCAGGCCGGCACGATGGTGAAGGACGACGCGTTCTGCTTCCTTCGCCTCGGCACGTTCATCGAGCGTGCGGACAACACGGCGCGCATTCTCGACGTGAAGTTCGAGATGCTCGAGCAGCTCGAAAAGTTGGGCGGCGCGAACGCGCAGCCCGCGGCGCAGTCGCTTGCCCATTCGCTCGATTACTACCACTGGGCCGCGGTGTTGCGCTCGGTCTCGGGCTTCGAGGTGTATCGCAAGGTGTATCGCGACGTCATCACGCCGGAGCGCGTGGCGGGTCTTTTGATCCTGTTCGGCGACTGGCCGCGCTCGCTCGCGGCGAGCCTCGAGGAAACGAAGCAGATTCTTGGCCGCGTGCGCAACACGCGCTCGGCCCAAACCGAAGCGCTTGCAGTGCAGCTTTACGCGAACGTGCGCGACTCGCGCATCGGCGACATTCTGAGCGGCGGGCTGCACGCCTGGCTCGTCGATTTCCTCGCGCGCGTGAACGAACTGGCAAGCTGCATCAGCCGCGATTTCCTCGTGCCGCTCGCGCCGGAAATGGAGCAGCAGCAGGCGGCGTAGCTCGTGCCCATGCAGCGGTCAGGGCCGCGAAGCAACAGGCGCCGCAGCGCTTGCGGCGACCACGCGATGCACGAAGCGCAGCTTGTCGATGACGGGCGGCGGCAGCGTGAACGGATACCCGTCGGGCATCCCGAGGCTGCGGTTCAGGCTGTTGAGTACATAGGTGAGCGGAAACCAGCGCGCCATCAGGTCGTCGAAGCTCGCTTCGTCCACCGGCGTGCGGTCCGTGAGGGTGGGTTCGTGCGGTCGCTCGGGGATGAGCACGAGCCCGCATGCGGTCGCGGTATCCAGGGTGTCCACAATATGCAGATAATGCGCCCACGTTTCGGCCCAGTCTTCCCACGGGTGCATGGTGGCGTATGCGCTGATGTACGACTGCGCCCACTCGGCGGACGGCCCGTCGCGGTAGTGCGCCTCGAGCGCCGCGCCGTAGTCGGCGCGTTCGTCGCCGAACAGCTTGCGGAACTGCGCGAGCCAGCGCCGGCCCGTGACCAGCCGGTCGAAGTAGTAGTGGCCCGTCTCGTGGCGGAAGTGGCCGAGCAGCGTGCGATATGGCTCGCCCAGCGCGGAGCGGGTCTGTTCGCGATGCGCGTCGTCGGCCTCGGCGATGTTGACCGTGATGACGCCGCGGTTGTGTCCGGTCATGACCTTCTTGTCTTCGGCGGTGTCTTCGAGAAACTCGAAGGCGAGACCGCGCTTCGGATCTTCCAGACGCGATCGCACCGGCAGATTCAGGGCCATCAGCGTGTAGAGCAGGCGCCGCTTGGCCGCTTCCAGCCGATACCAGTAGAGCCGGTTCTCGGACCGCTCGAGGTTCGGAATGGTGCGCGTGAAGCGGCACGAGCGGCACAGCGTGTCGGGGGCATCGGCGGGGATCATCCAGTTGCAGACGTTTTCCACCGCGTAGTTGTGGCACTGGCGAAAGAGCGCGCCGTGGGCGGTGGCGTCAGATCCGGCCGCCTCGTCCGGCATGCGCGGCTGCCCTGCGCCGATGCGGCGCCACAGTCCCTCGCCCGCCTCTTCGAAAGCGCTGATCTCGCCGCTTTGCGGCACGTAGCCCAGCAGGGCGGCGCATCGCTCGCAGCGCACGTTCTCGAAGAAAACAAGCTGCTGGCAGCGGTCGCAATGGAACGTTTTCATTATTTGGCTTCCGTCATCGGTCGTCACAATCATTCCACAGGCGGCACATGTCGCGCACGCCGGCGTCACGGTAAACACGCGTTGGCCGTGCATTATCGTGCGGCTTCACGGGGCTCGCGCTCCGGTCATCACGCTTATCGCTATCGGCAGCATGGGCCTGGCTTCGTGCCGCCGCTTTCGCTTCTTCCCGCTTCGCGGGGTTCATTCGGGAATCAATCGAGGAGTCCGGTGTGTCCATTCGTGTCGCGTTGAACCATGTCACGCAGTATCGCTATGACCGGCTCGTCGGGCTCTCGCCGCAGGTGGTACGGCTGCGGCCCGCGCCCCATTGCCGTACGCCCATCGTCTCGTATTCCATGCGCGTGGAGCCGGCGGAGCACTTCATCAACTGGCAGCAGGACGCATTCGCCAACTACCAGGCAAGGCTCGTGTTCCCCGAGCGCACGCGCGAATTCCGCGTCACGGTGGACCTCGTGGCCGAACTGGCCGTGTACAACCCGTTCGATTTCTTCCTCGAACCCCATGCGGAGCATTTTCCGTTCTCGTACCCGCCGGAACTCGCGCAGGAGCTTGCGCCGTATCTCGTGAAGCGCGAGCCGACGCCGCTTTTTGCGGACTTCGTCGCGAGCATCGACCGTTCGCCGCGCAAGACAATCGACTTCCTCGTCGACCTCAACCAGCGCCTGCAACACGAGATTCGCTACCTCATTCGCATGGAGCCCGGCGTGCAGACGCCCGAAGAGACGCTGCAAAACGCCTCCGGTTCCTGCCGCGACACGGGGTGGCTGCTCGTCGAAACGCTGCGCCAGCTTGGGCTGGCGGCGCGCTTCGTGTCCGGCTACCTGCTGCAGTTGAAGCCCGATACGAAGTCGCTCGATGGTCCGAGCGGCGCCGAAGTGGACTTCACGGACCTTCACGCCTGGTGCGAAGTGTTCCTGCCGGGCGCGGGCTGGATCGGGCTCGATCCGACCTCGGGGCTGCTCGCGGGCGAAGGCCACATCCCCGTGGCCTGTACGCCGGAGCCCGGCAGCGCGGCGCCCATTTCGGGCGCCGTGGACGAATGCGAGGTGGAGTTTTCGCACACCATGTCGATCCAGCGCGTGCTGGAAACGCCGCGCGTCACGAAGCCGTACACCGAAGAAAGCTGGGACGGCGTGCTGAAAATGGGCGCCCAGGTGGACGCAGATCTCGCGGCCATGGACGTGCGCCTCACGATGGGCGGCGAGCCGACCTTCGTTTCGGTACGCGACCGCGACGCGCCCGAATGGAACACGGACGCCCTCGGCCCCACCAAGCGCGGCTATGCCGTGGCGCTGATGGACAAGCTGCGCGCCCGCTACGGCGCGAAGGGCTTTCTGCACGTCGGCCAGGGCAAGTGGTATCCCGGCGAGCAGTTGCCGCGCTGGGCACTGTCGCTCTACTGGCGCACGGACGGCGAGCCGTGCTGGCACGACCCCACGTTGTTCGCCGACGAACGGGAACCGGCGTACTACACGTCCGACGACGCCCAGCGCTTCATCAACCACCTCGCGGGCAAGCTTGCGCTGGACCCGCAATACGTCCAGCCCGGTTACGAGGACGTCTGGTACTACCTGTGGCGCGAACGGCGCCTGCCCGTGAACGTCGATCCGTTCGATTCGCGGCTCGACGACGAACTGGAGCGCATGCGCCTGCGTCGCGTCTTCGACGCCGGCCTGCAGGCCGTGACGGGCTACGTGCTGCCGCTTGCGCGCGAACGCGAGGCCGCGCGCGGCCAGCCGGCGCTGCAAGGCGCACGCTGGGTGAGCGGCCCCTGGTTCTTCCGCGACGAGCGCATGTACCTGATCCCGGGCGACTCGCCGATGGGCTACCGTCTGCCGCTGGATTCGCTGCCGTGGGTCACCTCCAGCGATTACCCGTGGCAGCACGCGCACGATCCGTTTGCACCGCCGGTGCCGCTGCGGTCCGCGGCGGAACTGCGCATGCAGTACCAGGACGCGGGCGTGGCCGCCACCGGCGACGAAGCGCTGGCGCTGGCCGATGAAGTCGCGCTCGAAGACATGGGCCTTGCCGAGCGACTCTCGGCGTTCGCAGAAAGCGGCGCGAGCGGCTTACAGGGCGCAGGCGACGCGCCATACGCGCGCGGCGCGGGCGGGGGCGACACCGGCTCCGCGGACGGCACGCCCAACCGGCCGCCCGCACGCGGCGAATCGGCGGCGTGGATCACGCGCACGGCGCTGTGCGTCGAGGCGCGCGACCCCGCCCGCGCGGCGGGCCCCAAGGTGGAAGACGACGCGTTCGGCAGCGGCCGCAAGCTGCTGCACGTGTTCATGCCGCCGCTCACCGCACTCGACGACTATCTCGACCTGCTCGCCGCCGTGGAGGCCACGGCGGCAGAGCTGGGCATGAAGGTCATGATCGAAGGCTATCCGCCGCCGCGCGACCCGCGCCTGAAGCTGCTGCAAGTCACGCCGGACCCGGGCGTGATCGAGGTGAACATCCATCCCGCGTCGAACTGGGATGAACTCGTGGACCACACCGAGCACCTCTATCAGGTCGCGCACGAATCGTATCTGTGCACCGAGAAGTTCATGATCGACGGCCGCCACACCGGCACGGGCGGCGGCAACCACTTCGTGCTGGGCGGCGCCACGCCCGCGGACAGCCCGTTCCTGCGCCGCCCCGATCTGCTGGCGAGCCTCGTGGCGTACTGGCACAACCATCCGTCGCTCTCGTACCTGTTTTCCGGGCTTTTCATCGGACCGACGAGCCAGGCGCCGCGCGTGGACGAAGCGCGCAACGATCAGGTCTACGAACTTGAAGTCGCGTTCGCGGAGATCCAGCGCCAGCTCGATCTGCTCGGCACGTACGGCGATGCGTCGGACACGCGGCTGCCGCCGTGGCTGATCGACCGCACGCTGCGCAACATCCTGATCGACGTGACGGGCAACACGCACCGCGCGGAGTTCTGCATCGACAAGCTGTATTCGCCGGATGGCCCCACTGGCCGCCTCGGCCTGCTCGAACTGCGCGGCTTCGAAATGCCGCCGCATGCGCGCATGAGCCTTGTCCAGCAATTGCTTTTGCGCGCGCTGGTAGCCCGTTTCTGGAGGGCGCCGTACACCGCGCGCCTCACGCGCTGGGGCACGGAACTGCACGATCGCTTCATGCTGGGCACCTTCGTGCAGATGGATTTCGACGACGTGCTTGCCGATCTGCGCGAAGCCGGCTACGCGTTCGAGCGCGAATGGTTCGCGCCGCATTTCGAGTTCCGCTTTCCGCTCGTGGGAGAACTGGACACGAACGGCATGGCGCTGACCGTGCGCCACGCGCTGGAGCCGTGGCACGTGATGGGCGAAGAGGGCGCCATGGGCGGCACGGTGCGTTACGTGGATTCGTCGGTGGAGCGGCTCGAAGTGCGCGTGCTCGGCCTCAACGGCAGCCGCCACGTGGTGACCGTGAACGGCGAGCCGCTGCCGCTGCAACCCACCGGCCGCGTGAGCGAGCACGTGGCCGGCGTGCGCTTTCGCGCGTGGTCGCAGGCGACGTCGCTGCATCCCACCATCGGCGTGCACGCGCCGCTCACGTTCGACATCGTGGACACATGGAGCGGGCGCTCCGTAGGCGGTTGCCAGTATCATGTCGCTCATCCAGGCGGGCGCAACTATCAGACCTTTCCGGTCAACGCGTACGAGGCCGAAAGCCGACGGCGCGCGCGTTTCTTCACCATCGGTCATACGCCTGGACCTGTGGAAGTCGAACCGTGCACGCGCAGCCTCGAATTCCCGTTCACGCTGGATCTTCGCCGCGCCTGAATTGACCGACCCGACTGACGTACTGGCCCAAACACGCGATCAAACGCACCCAAGACCTTGGCTTTTCAATCGACCCTGCCGTTCGAGTCCACTGCGGACCATGCCGAAGCACTCGCGCTGTTGCGCATCCTGCCTGCCCGTGGCGGGCACTGGGATGAGCTGCGCGACGCTGCCGGCGCGATTCGCGAGCCGTGGCGGCGCTTCTTCGGCCTGCTCGGCGAAGACGGTGTGGCCGGGCTCGACGAGGCGGCGGCGTCAGTGGTGCAGCAGGTCCGCGGCAACGACATCACGTACAACGTCTATGCCGACAAGGGCGAGCCGCGGCCCTGGGCGCTGGACCTGCTGCCGTTTCTGATCGACGAAGACGAATGGGCGCGGATCGAGCGCGGCGTGGCGCAGCGCGCGAAGCTGCTCAATGCGATCGTGGCCGACGTCTACGGCGAACAGACGCTGTTGCAGCGTGGCTTGTTGCCGCCCGCGCTCGTGTACGGCCACCCCGGCTATCTGCGCGCGATGAAGGGCTTTACGCCGCCGGGCGGCCAGTATCTGCAGATCGTGGCCGTGGATCTGGCGCGCGCGCCTACGGGCGAATGGACCGTGATGTCGCAGCGCACCGAAGCGCCCTCGGGCCTCGGCTATGCGCTGGAAAACCGGCTGATCGTCTCGAGCCTCTTTACCGATGCGTTCCGCTCGCTGCGCGTGAGGCGCCTTGCGCCCACGTATTCGCAGCTCATCGCCACGCTCGCCCAGGCCGCGCGCGCCACCATGCGCGAAGACGAACGCAAGGCAAAGGGCGACTCGCCGCACATTGCGCTGCTCACGCCTGGGCCCTTCAGCGAGACTTATTTCGAGCACGTATTCCTCGCGCGCTACCTGGGCCTCACGCTCGTGGAGGGCAAAGACCTCACGGTGCGCAACGACATGCTGTACCTGAAGACGCTGGGCGGGCTGGAGCGCGTGCACGGGCTGCTGCGCCGGCTCGACGACGCGTTCTGCGACCCGGTGGAACTGCGGGCCGATTCGACCATCGGCGTGCCGGGGCTGCTTCAGGTGATGCGTGCGGGCAACGTGATGGTGTCGAACATGCCGGGCGCGGGCTTCGTGGAATCGCCCGCGTTGCATGGTTTTCTGCCGGGCATTTCCGCGGCGGTGCTCAACGAGCCGCTTGCGCTGCCCAGCGTGCCGACATGGTGGTGCGGCGAGGAAGCCGCGCGACAACAGGCGTTCGCGCATATCTCCGAAGCCTTCCTCGTGCCCACATGGCCCGGCATGCAAGGCGGCAGCACGGGTCCCGGCGCGGCCAACATTCCGGCAGGCATGGCGCGCGGACCGCAGCGTCTCGCGGATTGGGCCGCGCGCATCGAACAGGCCGCGGACGCGTTCACCATCCAGCAGCCGTTGCCGTATTCCTGCACGCCGCGTTACGAGGACGGCACGCTGCGCGGCCGGCCCTCGGTGCTGCGCGTCTACGCCATTGCCGATCTGAACGGCGAGTGGCACATGCTGCCGGGCGGCTTCACGCGTCTTGCGGCGGAGCATCAGACATCGGTTTCCATGCAGTTCGGCGGCAGCAGCGTGGACACCTGGGTGCTGTCGAGCCAGCCGGGCTCCACCTTCTCGCTGTTGCCTTCGCCGATGAAGCCCGGCGACCTCGCGCGCCGGCATCGCATGGTATCGAGCCGCGCGGCGGAAAACCTGTTCTGGGGCGGCCGTTACGGCGAGCGCGCCGAGAACAACGTGCGGCTGTGCCGGCTGATACTGGGGTCGCTGGAAAGCAACGACGCCGACGAAATGTTCGGAACCTTAACGGAACTCGCGGCGCAGTGCGGGCTGATTCCATCGGTGGATACGCTCGCGCGCAGCTCGCCTCACGCGTTCGAGCGCGTGCTCGTCGCGAACCTGCACGAGAACGCGGGGTACGCGAGCATCGGCCAGAATCTGGCGAGCCAGGCAAGAGCGAGCGGCGAGGTGCGTGGGCGGCTTTCCAACGACCACTGGCGCACCATCCTCGCCGCACGCAACGACTTTCGCGACGCGCTGGACGGGCTGTCGCTCGCGCCGGGCGGTCAGCGGCAGATGTTCGAGAACGGCGGTCAGGGCGGCGGTAACAGTAACGGCAACCACGGTGCCGCCCGCGACCGCTACGAGCCCTACGACCGCATGAAACTGATGAAGGCGCTGGAAGATCTCGCCACGCAACTTTCGGCTATCAGCGGGGCGCAGGGCGACCGCATGACGCGCGACGAAGCATGGCGGCTGCTTTTCGTTGGCCGTCACATCGAGCGGGTGGCCACGATGACCACGTTCCTGCACGTCATCGCAAGCGAAGGCCGGCTGGCCACGCCTGCCGGCTTCGATCTGCTGCTGCAACTGTTCGACTGCACGCTCACGTATCGCTCGCTTTATCCGGGTCGCTTCGAGGTGCCGGCGCTGCTCGATCTGCTCGTGATCGACCCGACCAATCCGCGCGGCCTCTATGGCGTGTACGACCGGCTGCGCAAGAAGCTGGACGAAATCGCCGTGGCCGCGGGCGGCACGCGGCGTGCGCCGTTTGCTGAACTCATGCCGCCCGTTGCGGCGCTGCCCACGCTCGAGCAGCTCTGCGAGCCTGGGGAGAACGGCCGCTTTCCGGTGCTGCTCGATCTCTGCGAACAACTGGGTGCCTACGTGGCCGCGGCATCCAACGAGATCAGCGCGCGCTACTTCAGCCACGCGAATTCACTTGCCGAGCAGGTGGCCCCATGAGCGGCGACGTCGTGCTGACCGTTTCGCATCACACCGTGTACCGCTATTCCACGCTCGTGGAAACCGCGCAGCATCTCGCGACGATCCGCCCGCTCACGTGTGCGTGGCAGCGTGTGATGGCGCACAGCGAGCGCATCGAACCCGAGCCTTCGTACCGAACGAGCCGCGTGGACGCGTTCGGCAACGACCTGCTCTATTTCTCGTTCGACTCGCCGCACGATTACCTCAAGATGACGAGCGAGACCACCGTGCTGCTGTCGCCGCGCTGGGCGTCGCTGGATCCCGACGCTACGCCGCCTTGGGAAGAGGTCGCGCAGGCGCTGCGTTTTCGCGCGGGCGGCGCGTTTCATCCCGAGACCGAGTTCTGCTTTGCGTCGCCCAACATCGCGCTTCTGCCCGAGCTGCGTGCCTATGCACAGCGCAGCTTCACGCCGGATATGCCGCTTGCGGCCGGTGCGATCGACCTCATGCATCGCGTTTACGCCGACTTCGAATACAAGCCCGCGGCGACCACGTTCGATACGCCGGCCGCGCGCGCCTTCGAACTCAGACACGGCGTGTGTCAGGACTTCGCGCAGGTGATGATCGGCTGCCTGCGCACGCTCGGTTTGCCTGCGCGGTACGTGAGCGGCTATCTGCGCACCGATCCGCCCGAAGGCACGCCGCGCTTGATCGGCGCGGATGCATCGCACGCGTGGGTTTCCGTGTTTTGCCCCGGCGTGGGCTGGATCGATCTCGATCCGACCAACGACGTGCTTGCCGATCTCGATCACGTCACGCTCGCCACGGGGCGCGACTATAGCGACGTGTCGCTGCTGCGCGGCATGATCCTGGGCGGCGGCGAGCACCAGGTCGAAGTCGCGGTGCACGTCACGGGCGGCGCGCCGACGCTGGTTTAGTCCGCTCTGCGTGTGCTTGCGCGCACACCGTAACCCGGCGTTACCAAACTCGCAGACCCGTTGCACCTCTCCATCGCTTCGATGCGTAGACTCCCGTCCACGGCCCCTCGGGCCGGACGTCGCATGGCGCGCGGCATGTGCCGCGCCATGCCTACGATCCATCAGCCGACAGGAGTGCCCCATGCTGCCACCCAGAAACCGAACGGTGACCGCGCTATTCGACAATGTGGAGATGTGCGCCGAGTACAGCGAAGAGACGGGGCGCCTTCGTATTCTGCGCGACGGCGCGCTGCTTCACGAATGGTTTCCGCCCAACTCGTGGTTCGCAATTGCGTCTGTGGCGGGCGCGCGCAACTGGGGCACGCAGCCCGACGAAAGCGAATTGCGCGCGTTGCTGGACAGCGAGATGTCGACGTTGCGTGCCGACTGAAGACGACGCGCAACGTGCACGTTCGCGCGAGACATCGTCGAATGACGCTTCAATGAAAAAAGGTGGGCGGTTTTCACCGTCCACCTTCTACAGCACGTGGGTCACCAGGGCGACTCCACGCTGTGCATACCGATAGCGCGCGACGCAACCGATAAGCGCGTCGTGCGTTCGATGCTTACTGCAGGAGCTTCAGCACTTGCTGCGGCAGCGAGTTCGCTTGTGCGAGCACCGAGATACCGGCTTGTTGCAGCACTTGCGCCTTCGAGAGGTTCGCCGTTTCCGAAGCGAAGTCGGCGTCGACGATCTGCGACTTGGCAGCGTTCAGGTTGGTCGATTCCGTCTGCGTGTTGCTGATGGCCGACTGGAACGTGTTCTGCGTTGCACCCAGCGTTGCCTGGAAGTTGTTGACTTGAGCCAGCGCTGCGTCGATCGCGGTGATCGCGTTCTGTGCACCCGAGGTGGTCGAGATGTCGATACCCGAGACGCCGAGGCCCGACGCGTTCCACGTGGTCGAACCGAAGTTCGCCGTGATGGTCTGGTTGGCCGATGCGCCGATCTGGAAGTCCACGCTGCCGAGGCCGCCGAGCACAGCCTGACCGTTGAACGTGGTTTGCGTTTCGACGCGGTTGATTTCCGTCAGACGCGTCGTGACTTCCGTCTGCAGATTCGCTTGCGCTGCCGAGCCGAGCGAGCCGTCGCCCGATTCCACGGCCAGCTGGCGGATACGCTGCAGGTTGGCCACGGTCGACGAGATCGCGCCCGAGGCCGTTTGCACCATCGAGATGCCGTTGTTCGCGTTCATCACGCCTTGATTCAGCGCGTTGATGGCGGCCGTCTGACTGGTCGCGATAGCGAGGCCGGCGGCGTCGTCGGCGGCGGTGTTCACGCGCTTGCCCGACGAGAGACGGTTGATGGCTTGCGACAGGGCGTTTTGCGAACCGGAGAGGTTCGTCTGCGTCGTCAGCGACAGAATGTTGGTGTTGATGTTAAGCATGAATCCCCTCGATGGAGTGCGGATGTGCGTTTGATAACGAGTTAGGTTGCCGGCGATGTACTTGTCGGTCCGTGGACCAGCAACCTGTCCGTGTTATCGGCGCCAGATCGAACAACTTGAGAGAGATTGTTTGGGGTACTGCGAAATGGTGGGGAAGATCCGGACACGAGGCCAAAAAAATACCGGCCAGGTGGCCGGTACAAAATCCTCGTACTACATCCGAGCACCGTACGCCCTGTCGCAGGAATCGCGCGGTGTGTAAGCATTATGCGGGTTTCGGCCGCGATTCGACAAGCGAAACATACCCTGTATGGTGCAGGTCATTACGATCTCTTCCTCGCTGTTGCTCGAGTTTTTCGTTGTGCTCCGATGCTTGTGGGCACAGTTCTTAAGCGTTACTTAAGGTATGTTCTGCTATGCGAGCGGTGCATCATGCGCGCTCTGATGGTCGGCGAAAAGACGCGCAGCCGCGCTTCCGCGCTCGAGCAGCCGCGCCGATAAAACCGCTTGCACGCGATCAGCGTTTTGTCTGTTCATTCGAGTCGGACGAGCCGCACAGGATGGCCCCCATGGTTGTCTCCGAAGCATGGGTACGTGCGTTATGGCTTCCCGGCGCTCTGCTTCGATGCTGACGCCTTCGCTATTTGAGCACCATCATCTGCACGATCTTCACGACGACGAGGCCTACGGCAATCACGAGGTAGCCGCGCAGCACGGCCATCCATACGCGGCTTGCAAGCGTGAGTCTGGGCGGCGGCAACTCGTGAAGCGGCGGCATGCGCCAGCTTTCGCGCGACGCTTGTTCATGGGCGGCGGCGCTTGCCGTTGCAGCGTCCGTTGTTTCGCGACAAACGTAGCGCGACGCGAGCGTCGCGATGCCGCCCACCACCGCGAGCAGCATGCCGCCCGCGAGCACGGCGATGATCGTGTGACCGCTGATGTCCGGATACATCACGGCGGCCGTGAGGATGACTGAGAGCATCACGAGCACCCAGATAACGGCTCCGGTGAAGACGTTCAGCTTCATCGTGTTCGCCCACGGCCCGAGCACGGCCTTGTCGTTGCACAGCAGAAGCAGAAACACCGTGGCGCTCGGCAGCAGCACGCCGGCCAGCGTTTGCACGGCTTCCGTGAGCAGACCGAGCGGGCTGCCCGGAATCAGCACGAGCGCCGCAGCGGCGGCCACGATACCGAAGTACACGAGGTAGAAGCCCTTCGCATCCGATACGCCCCGATGCAGCGAGTGGCGAATCTTGAACACGTCGCCGATCGCATAGGCCGTGGAGAGCGATACGGCCGCCGCGCCGATGATGGCGGCATCGAACAGCGCGATGGCGAACAGCACGGCAGGCGTGCGGCCCGCGTACTTTTCGAGGCTCGCGATCACGCCGCCTGCGTCCGTGAAGTTGCCGGCCTCGGGCTTGCCGGCGTAAAGCGCCGCGCAGAAGGCGATCATCGCCACGGCGCCGATCAGCACGAATGCGATACCGATCCACAGATCGATCTTCTCGTACTTCATGAAACGCGGCGTGATGCGCTTGTCGATGACGTAGCTCTGCTGGAAGAACAGCTGCCACGGCGCCACGGTCGTGCCCACGATGCCGATGACGAGCAGCATCACGTCCGAGAGTTTGCCGTGCGAGGGCCAGCCGGGCACGAAGAAGTCATGCGCCATCTGACTCACGGGCGGATGAATGGTGACGAGCACCGGCACGAGCAGCAGGCTCAATGCACACAGGAACACCGCAAAACGCTCGAAGCGCTGGAAGTTGCCGGTGCTCACGGCGGCCATGGTGAGCGCCGCCGCAATGCAGACGCCCGCAATCTTCGACACGCCGAAGAAGTCGAGCACGAACGTCATGCCGATGAATTCGGTGACGATGGTGAGCGCATTCAGCAGGAACAGATCGATCACGCTGAAGGCGCCCCAGAACTTGCCGAAGCGTTCGAAGATGAGACGCGCGTGGCCCACGCCCGTCACCGCGCCGAGACGCAACACCATCTCCTGATTGACGAACAGTACCGGCACGAGCAGCAGCATGGTCCACAGAAGCGAGGTGCCGTAGTTCTGCCCGGCCTGCGTGTAGGTGCCGAATGCGCCGGCGTCGTTGTCGCCCACCATCACGATGAGGCCGGGGCCCAGAATGGCGAGCAGCGTGCGTAGCCGCGCGCCCCAGTGCGTGCGCGGCGCCGTGTCGTGGTGGGCGATGGTGCCGAGCGCGCCCTTGATGTCGCCCAGGTGGGCGTCATCCAGAACAGCGCTACGTTGAAGGGGGCGTGGTGGTGAAACGTTCGCTGGCGTGGACATTGTTTTTCTCCCCGAGTGGCGGTTTGTCGATTGAGACGGATGTGCGCTTGCGGCGCGTTACGCGAAGTGCTTCATGAGGCTGCGCCAGAGCCATGCAAGCGGCCGCGATTCACGGGGCTGCAGCGAAAGCAGGGTGTCGTAGTGCGCGTGCGATTCGTGCACGCGAGGCAGTTGGGAGACAAGCAGACCGAAGTTCATGATGTTTCTCCGTGCGTCCCGGGACGCATTGGGCGAAAAGCCAGCAGACGGAGAAAGGCGCTTTGCGCGCGCAGTGGAGGCGTCTACTCGCTTTCCTCAGGGAAATAGGAAAGGGGCCCTGTCGGGCAATTCGTGCACGTCGTGCATAAGGGTTCAGGGTCGCTATCGGACATTCCGGCTCCTTTATCGCGCGCCCCGCACGCTGGTTCAGAGCGCATGCGACGGACGCGTTGGTTCACGCTCGCGCCCGCTGCCTCGCATGAGGCAAGGCGGCAAGGCACGGACGAACGACGCCCACGGCGCGAGCCACGGGCGCAATGGCCATGTGGATGCCCGCAACGAACGAACGCAAGTTGCGGCGCGCCACATGGCGCGAACAAAGGTGCACGAAGGAAGGGACTGCGACGCGCACCGTCTGCCTGCTGGCAAGACGGCGGCTGGAAGAAGAGAGCGCGGACGTCCTGCTGGTCAGGCAGTGAGACTGTTCGAAGATCGACTACTGCAGGTATCCAAGGCATTCGCCCCGCTTGTGAAGATGCTCGAATTTTAGGCGCCCGCCGAATAGCAAGTCAACGACTTCGATAAGCAGAACAAAGATATCTTTGTGCCTTTGTTTCTCGCGTCACACATCGGCCGGGCAGGTCGAAGCGCGAAAGCGAAATGAAATAAATGCCGGTAAATGAATAACTCGTGAATAATTCGCGCCGTCGCGCGTTTACGTGATTTTTGCTTGTCGTTCCGTTCACGCCCCGCATACAATCCGGCCGTTTTCAATGGAAAGGAAGCCCTCGTGGACGCAGGCTCGTGTAGTGAATGTTCCTCGCCGGTTCGGGCCGGCGGCATGACCGCGAGATAGCGGGCAGGGTCTCTCCTTCGCCGCTAGCTCGCCGCAGTCGGTTAGCGCGCTTCATTCCGGCGCTCTCGCGCCACGCGCGCGATGCGCTCGGGTTGTTTCAGCGTCTTGCTCCTGGGTTGACGGTCGCTCGCGGTCTGCTGCCGCGAGTGCCGATAGTGTCTCCGTGCGTTGCATCCGCGCAGCGGTTTGCTTCGTTGTCGCGCAAACCGCTGCGGTTTTCATGGCCGCGCCATACGCAACGTGTCTGATCGAAACCTGCCGGAGTGCCGGCGGATAACCTTGGCATCACACTCATGAAGAAGAAACTCAAGACGAGCCTGCTGCGTGCGGGTGCTCCCGCGAGCCTGTGCATGCTGCTGTGCGTGGGCATCGTGCCTGGCGCATGGGCCGACGACAACAACGGTGCTGCCGCCGCGGCATCGGGTGCAGCGACGACTGGAGCGTCCGGCGCGCAGGCACAACCCGACACATCGGCCGGCGCCTCGACCGCGGGCTCGCAGCAAACCGAAGCGGCACCCACGGGTCTGTGGGACCGCTCGAACCTCTTTGGCGACATGGGCGGCCTGCGTCCGTGGCTCGGCAATTACGGCATCACGCTCGGCTTGCAGGAAACGAGCGAGTACCTGAACAACCTCTCCGGCGGCGTGAAGCGAGGCGGCGCCTACCAGGGCGTGACGCAGTTCGGCCTGGGGCTCGATACGCAAAAGGCCTTCGGTTTGCCGGGCGGCACCTTCAACGTGTCGGCGTTCCAGATTCACGGCACCAACCTCACGTCGCGCAATCTGCAGACGCTGCAAAGCGCGACAGGCATCGAAGCGGATGCCACTACGCGGCTCTGGGAACTCTGGTATCAGCAGTCGTTGCTGGGCGGGAAGGTGGACGTGAAGGTCGGGCAGCAGAGCCTCGACCAGGAATTCATGTCCACGCAGTACGGCAACACCTTCATGAACGCGACGTTCGGCTGGCCGGTGCTGCCGTCCAGCGACCTGCCCGCGGGCGGCCCGGCTTATCCGCTGTCGTCGCTGGGTGTTCGCGTGCGTGCGGCCGTGTCGGATTCCGTGACGGTGCTCGCGGGCGTGTTCGACGGCAATCCCGCGGGCGACGGCACCGGCGACGCGCAGAAGCTGAACGCGCACGGCACCAACTTCAACCTGCACAACGGCGCGCTCTTTATCGGCGAAGTGCAGTACGCGATCAACCAGCCGTCGTCGGACGCCTCCGCGCCGCAGCCTGCCGGCTTGCCGGGCACCTACAAGCTCGGCTTCTGGTACAACACGCAGCGCTTTGCCGATCAGCGGTTCGACAACACCGGCCTCTCGCTCGCCAATCCCGCGAGCACGGGTACGCCGGCATCGCATCGCGGCGACTACAGCTTTTACGCCGTCGCGGATCAGATGGTGTGGCGCGCGAGCCCGGACAGCCCGCGATCCATCGGTGTGTTCGCGCGTCTCATGGGTGCGCCGGGCGACCGCAATCTCGTCGACTTCGGCATGAACGCGGGCGTCACGCTGAAGGCGCCGTTCAAGGGACGCGACAACGACGTGGCGGGTCTCGCCGTGGGTTACGCGCACATCGGTTCGCACGCGCGAGGCGAGGCGAGCGATGCCGCGGCGTTTACGCCGGGCACGCCCTCGCGCAGCGCCGAAACGGTGGTCGAAGCGACGTATCAGTATCAGATCGCGCCATGGTGGCAAGTGCAGGCCGACTTCCAGTACGTGTTCCGACCGTCGGGCGGGATTGCGAATCCGCAGAACGTGACGGAGCGTATCGGCAATGAAGCGATTGTCGGGTTGCGTACCACGGTCGCGTTCTGACCTGCGCCTGCATGGCATTGCATTGCGCTGCGTGGCCCGCGTGGCCTGCGTGCCTCACGAACCAGCGACGTTGTCCGCGGCGGCGGTCTCTTCGGCGTCGTCCATCGTATGGAAGCGGAACGTGCCTTTGCCGGCTTCCTTGGCGTGGTAGAGAGCGGCGTCGGCGCGCTTCATCAGCACTTCCATCGTATCGTCCGGCGTGGCGAACGATATGCCGATGCTCACGCCGATGCGCGCCAACGTGCCGCTTTGTAGTCGATACGGTCCCGAGACTTGCTGGATGATGCGACGCGCCAGCGCCGCGCCGAGTGCGCGCGTGGCGCTTTCGATCACGATCGCGAATTCGTCGCCGCCGAGGCGCGCCACGATCTCGCCCTGCCGCAACAGGCGGCGTAATCGCTCGGACACCATCCGCAGCACTTCGTCGCCGGCGTGGTGGCCCAGCGCGTCGTTGACCTGCTTGAAGCCGTCCAGGTCGAGATACATCACGGCCACCGTGGCCTGCGGCTCGCGATCGCGTATGGCGAGCAGGCGTTCCAGCTGCTCGCACAGGTCGCGCCGGTTGAGCAGCCCGGTCAGCGGATCGTGCGAGGCCCAATAGAGAATCTGGGCCTGCGCTTCGCGCCGCTGCGTCACGTCTTCGATGATGATCACCGAGCTGCCGTCCGGCACCGGGTTGCGCGTCATCTCGAGCTGGCGTCCGTCGGTGAGTTCGAGGTCGAGCGGACCGGCTTCGCGCGCAAGCCATGCGGTGCAGCGCTTCACGAGTTCCTGGCGCAGCGTTTCGCCAAACCTCACCAGGCCCACGTGGCCGATGAATTCGGGCAGCGGCACGTTCAGCTTCAGCGCTTCCACCGTGGCGCCGAACAACTGCGCCGTGCGACGGTTCGCGATCACCACGCGATTCGCGTTGTCGAGCGTGCACAGGCCGAGCGGCATATGGGCGAGCGCGGCGTCGAACCGTGCGGCGAGTTCGGCGTGCTTCTGCTCGGCGCTCATCAACGCCACGAGGCCGGTGTAATGGCGGCGCACCACGGAGACCATCGCCGCGAGATAGAGGCCGAGCGGCGGCATGAGAATCCACCAACCGCCGCGCCATGCGAGCAGACCGCCTAGCCCGATGGGCAGCGCCCCCAGGCACAGCTGCGTGATGGCGAGGCGCGGCACGGCCGCGTTGCGCGATGCGATGCCGCCCAGAATGCCCGCTGTCACCATGATGGCGAGCGTGGCGAGCTGCGCGTCGCCGGACATCACGCACGCCATGGTTCCCAGTCCGAAAGAAACGCACGCCACCAGCCCGGCGGGCGCGTACCCGCGTGCGCAGGGCATGGGGTCCACGACTTCCTTGCGGCTGCGCGCCATGAAGCCACGAATGATGACGAGCCGTGTGGCCAGTATCGCGAGGTCGGTGACGATCCAGAGCGCGGCCCACAGATGATGCAGCCGCGCGAGCGCAACGAATGCGACGAACGTGCTGGCAATGCCAGAGAGCAGCAGCGGCTGCGTGTTTTCGAACAACGTGGAAAGCAACGACGCACGAATCGAGCCGGCGACGGTGGTCTTGCCGCACGGCGGTGTGGCAAGGATGGAATCGAGTATGAACGGTCCGTCGGACATGGTGTGGCCCTGCTGGTGGCCGTTTGCGTGGCCCCCTTTTTGTGGCCTCGTGTGGAGTTGCCTTTCCTGGTTGAAACCGTTCGTCGCCCTAAGGACCGGTTCGCGCAGGTCTCTGCCGCCCGGGCGGACGGCTGCTTACTTCGTTTACGGCCGCCGCGGCGCTTTCTGCACTCGGTGTAAACGCCCAAGGGGCGCGGGGTCCTGCGCCGGCATCCTCGCCGGCCACGATTGTTCATGCGGCCGCAATTGTGATTTCAATCTATCGGCATAGTTTTTCGATAGAGCTGCTCTAAACTCCCCTCCAACGTCGCTGCTGCCTGAAGCGAGTTGCTGAACGGCGCAGTGTCCCGAATCGAAATTACTTTTGGAGGTTGTCATGAAGACCAAGCTCATCGCCGCTGTACTCGTCGCTGTTTCCGCCGCTGTTGCGGCTCCTGCGTTCGCGAGCGGGTACGGCCCGGCTCCGTTCTATCGTCCCGCCGACGGCGCGCCCGCTTCGCAACGCGGACAAAGCTCGCAGACGGTGGCGTCCGAGCAGAACGCCCAGGCCGGCGCGGCCACCGAAGCGTTCGGCGGTGTGGCGGACGGCGCGTCGCAATCCGGTGCGCGCCACGTGGCCTCGATTGCGAGCGACGTGTACAAGGGCCATTGATCGCTGATGCAACGGGCGCGGGCCGCGTGTGCGGTCCGCGCCGTCGAGATCCGACGTTCGATAACGAGGTGGCGCAATGCTGCAAATTCTGGAAGGCGCCGCGGTGATCGCCGCGCTGAGCCTGTACCTGATTCCCTCCATCGAAGCGGACGCGCGCGAACACGCCGACGCGTTCGCCATCACGATGGTGAATATCCTGCTGGGCTGGACGATCGTGGGCTGGTTCGCGGCCCGTGCGTGGGCGCACCGCGCGGACGACACGCAGCCGCTGCTACGCACGGCGAAACGGATTCGCAGTGCGGTGGGCCGTGTGACGAGCCAGAAGATCGTCGATCACGTGAAGCTGCGCGCGGCGCTGGAATGCCGCGACCTCACGAGGCGGCGCGTAGCGACGGGGCCGTGTGCATGATGGCGGCGCTTCGTTCTACCGGCCATGCGGGTCCCGTGCGTCGCTTTGCGCGATCGCTGGGACCGCTGGTCGTTTCATTGATGGCCGCGAGCGCGGTACTGGCCGGCTGCGCGTCGGCAACCGACGTGAGTGCGACCGACAAGCCGGGCACCTACACCGTGTCGGCCTCGGCCACGGGCGGCCGGCTTGCGTGGGCTCGCGCGCATGAACGCGCTGTGAGCGAGGCTAACGACTACTGCGAAAGCCGCGGCATGCAGACGAGCGTGGCCTACGAACGAACGGACGGCATCGAAGCGCTCCAGCAGCACGGTGCGGTGCTGCGGTTCGAGTGCCATCCGAGGTTCTGAGCGGGCGCGGCCTTAAATGAGGGCTTAAGCGAGGGCTCAAACCAGGCCGGTCGCGTAATACACGGCGATCACGAAGAACACCGCGAGCGTCTTGATGACGGTGACCGCAAAGATGTCGCGGTACGACTCGCGGTGCGTGAGCCCCGTCACCGCGAGCAGC
The DNA here is from genome assembly GCF_034424375.1 of Paraburkholderia kururiensis. Taxonomy (NCBI): domain Bacteria; kingdom Pseudomonadati; phylum Pseudomonadota; class Betaproteobacteria; order Burkholderiales; family Burkholderiaceae; genus Paraburkholderia; species Paraburkholderia kururiensis. Next base: position 893,166 of record NZ_CP139965.1, read on the forward strand.
GTGATGACGGCGCCGTTGTGCGGCAGCGTGTCCATGCCGCCGCTTGCCATCGCCACGACACGGTGCAGAACGTCGAGCGGAATGTGCGCGGCCTCGGCGCCCTTGATGAACGTGTCGGACATCGCCGCCAGCGCGATGCTCATGCCGCCCGACGCGGATCCCGTAATGCCGGCCAGCGAGCTCACCGAAACCGCTGCGTTCACGAGCGGATTCGGAATGCTCTTCAACGCGTCGCCCACCACGAGGAAGCCAGGCAGCGCGGCGATCACGCCGCCGAAGCCGTATTCGGACGCCGTGTTCATCGATGCGAGCAACGCCCCCGCCACAGCGGCCTTCGTGCCCGTCGCGAAGCGGTCGCGCACGCGGTTGAACGCCGTCAGCACGACCAGCAGGATGCCCAGCAGCAGCGCGCCTTCAACGGACCAGATGGCCACGACCTGCTTGATGGTCGCGGTGACCGGCGCATGCACGCCAGGCAATACCTGCGGTGCTACGGAGTAGGTAGCCGCGCCGTACCACTGCGGAATCAGGCGCGTGAGCGCGAAGTTCGCCACGCCCACCAGCACGAGCGGTGCGACGGCCAGCAGCGGATGCGGCAGGCTCGCCGTCTCCACGCGCTCCGGTTCGTTCACGAGCGCCGTGCCATAGCCCTCGCCCTTCGCCATCGCGCTGCGGCGCCGCCAGTCCAGATAGGTGAGGCCCACCACGATGATGAACAACGAGCCGATCACGCCGAGCGCGGGCGCAGCCCAGGCGGTCGTCTTGAAGAACGTGGTGGGGATGATGTTCTGGATCTGCGGCGTGCCCGGCAGCGAGTCCATGGTGAACGAGAACGCGCCCAGCGCGATAGCGCCCGGCATCAAGCGCTTGGGAATGTTGCTCTGACGGTAGAGTTCGGCGGCGAACGGGTACACCGCGAAGACCACGACGAAGAGCGACACGCCGCCATAGGTCAGCAACGCGCACACCGCCACGATCACGGCATTCGCGCGCGACCGGCCGATGTACCGGATGGCGGCCGCCACGATCGACTCCGAGAAACCCGAGAGTTCGATCACCTTGCCGAACACGGCGCCGAGCAGAAACACGGGGAAATACAGCTTCACGAAGCCCACCATTTTTTCCATGAAGATGCCGGAGAAGACGGGCGCCACGGCGGCGGGGTCGGTGAGCAGCACGGCGCCCAAGGCGGCGACGGGCGCGAAGAGAATCACGCTGTAGCCGCGGTAGGCGGCGAACATCAGAAACGCCAGGGCGGCAAGGACGATGACAAAGGACATTGAGTCTCCTGTTTGTTTTACGTGTACGCGCCGGCTTCGCGGGTGCGGTGGGGCAGGTTGCGGCGCGATGAAGCGCGCCGCTGTATGCAGGTTCCGTGCCCGTGGGGCTGCGAACGATTCGCTCGATGCCGCTTTGCGGCGCATCGGCTTGCCTGGCGGACCTCTGCGGTCTCTGGCCTGACAGGCTGCGTGTCGTGTGCGACGCCGACGTAGACGCCACGATCGTAGAAACTGTCTCGACATGGAGACGCCGCGCAGCATACGTGGACCGCTTGCCACGCCGATATCCGTGTATTTACGGGCTTGCCGCTTGTCTCCATGGCGGGATACAGTTTTCTCGAACTGGAGACAACGAGACATCCAGCATGCCAGGAGACGCTGACAGCATGATGAACGACTGGGCCGGCCTGCCCGCCACCTATGGCGATGTACTGCGCCGCGCCATGGATTCGCTCTTTCGCACCTTCGAAAACTTCAGCGAAGGCACGTTCATTGTGGATGCCGACGCGCGCGTCGTATGGATCAACAAGCGCTACGCCGCGCGTTTCGGTTTTGCGGACCCGCAGCAGGCCATCGGGCTCGACTGCGAGACCGTGATTCCGAACAGCCTGATGCGCGACGTCGTGACCACGGGCAAGCCGATCTTGCTCGATATCCTCGAGACCGACCGCGAACCGCTCGTCGTCACGCGTCTGCCGCTCAAGGACGATGCGGGCACGACCATCGGCGCCGTGGGCTTTGCGCTCTTCGACGAACTGAAGGCGCTCACACCGCTCTTCTCCCACTATTCGAGAGTTCAGCAGGAGCTGATCGCGACGCGTCAGTCGCTCGCTCAGGCGCGCCGCGCCAAGTACACGTTCGCGAGCTTCGTGGGCACGAGCCCGGCGAGCCTCGAGGTGAAGCGCCAGGCGAGGCGCGCGGCGCAGGTCGACTCGCCGGTCTTGTTGCTGGGCGAGACCGGCACGGGCAAGGAACTGCTCGCGCATGCCATCCACGGCGCGTCGTCGCGTGCGGACAAGCCGCTCGTGACGGTGAACGTGGCCGCCATTCCCGACACGCTGCTCGAAGTCGAGTTCTTCGGCGCGGCGCCGGGCGCGTACACCGGCGCGGACCGCAAGGGTCGCGTCGGCAAATTCGAGCTTGCGGACGGCGGCACGCTGTTTCTCGACGAGATCGGCGACATGCCCTTGGCGCTGCAAGGCAAGCTGCTGCGCGTGTTGCAGGATCGCGAGTTCGAACCGCTCGGCTCGAATCGCATCGTGCGCGCCGACGTGCGGATCATCGCCGCCACTTCGGCCGACTTGCCCACGCTCGTCGCCGCGGGCCGCTTTCGCGCCGATCTCTTCTATCGCCTCAATGTGCTGACCATCCACGCACCGCCGCTGCGCGAACGGCTGTCGGACATCGAGTCGCTCGCTTACGCGATTCTGGAAGACCTTTCCACGGCGGCGCGCGGCGGTCACTTCGAACTGCAGGAGGACGCGTTGCGGTTGTTGTGCTCGCACGCATGGCCCGGCAACGTGCGCGAGTTGCGCAACACGCTGGAGCGCGCGGTGATGCTCTCGGACAGCGAGCGCATCGACGCACGCGCGCTGGCGCCGTTCATCGCCGTGGCCGGCGCTTCGCATGGTTCGAGCGGCGCGCCCGTCGCTGCGGTTAATGTGACGGAGGGCGGTGTCGATGCGGCTACAGCGACGGCCACAACTGGCGCGCCCGCCCAGCAATCGTGGGCCGACGCGATGGCGGCCTTCGAGAAGCGTTTTCTGGGCGAGGCGCTCAAGGCCTGCGATGGACACGTCGCGGACGCGGCCGCGCGCATCGGCATGGGACGCGCGACGCTTTACAAGAAGATTGCGGCATACGGCATCGAAGTGTGACCGGCGGCGTTTCCGTGCCGCCATCGGGAGACAACGATGAGGCAGGCAGCGGCGTGGCAACGGAATGGGGAGGCGACTGCGGTTGCGCGGTTCGGCGCGTGGTCTGCTGTGCGGTATCGACGTTCGCGCACGGTGGCCGGTGCCATCGCGAAAGCCGTTGCTGCGGCGCTGGTTGCGAGCGTGTTTGGGGCGGCGGCATCGTCGGCTGCGGCTCAGGCGTCGGCAGCCACGGCTGCATCGGACCTTTCCGCCTCGTCGGCACAGGCCGCGACCGAGCGCAAGAACTGGTACAACGATCCGTTCTTCCCACTTTCCCAGGACGTGCACGATTGTCCGTTGCCGCTCGGTCCGCTCATGACCCGCGCCGAGGCCGAAGACGACGCCCACTATCGCGTCGAACGCGGCACCACGTGCTGGCTTGCCCACAAGTGCACCAAGCCCAACTCCTATTTGTACGACGCGCCCATTGCCGGCGCGATTCGCGCTTACTTCAAGGGCGCCGCGGCGCGTTCACTGGCGGGCACGAGCATCTGGATCACCGTGCAGCGCCGCTTCGTGTATGCGGAGGGTTGTGCTCCGGCATCGTTCGACCGGCAGGCGCTACAGCGCGAACTGGAAGCCATACCGGACGTCGAGCAGGTCTTCATGCGTGTGACCGACACCCCTCACGGGCCTCTGCCGTACAAGACGCTCGCGGCGCCTGAATGATGCGGTGCAGTGCGCGAGGGGCACAACGTGGCAAAATCTGCGTCGAATAACAACGATGAGCCCGGGGTCCCCCATATGGCACGCAACCGTTCCTTTTGCACACGCTGGATCGACAGAAAGCCCACTGCAAGGGTTGGCGTATTGGCAACTGCCGCGGCGCTGAGCACGCTTGCCCTGCTGGCGGGCTGCAGCAGCGGCCCGCCGCTCTTCCTCTCCGACGGCCGACCTACCACGCAGGTGGACTGCTCAGGCACGGGCAGTTGGGACTCGTGCGAGCAGCAGGCTCGCGCCCGCTGCGGCGGCGCGTTCGATTCGCTGGGCCGTTCCGTCGAAGGCGACACGCGCACGCTCGTATTCGCCTGCCAGGCGAAATAGCGCCTCCGCTTCGACGTTTCTGTTCAACGCCTTGCTTCATGGCGTCGGCTCATAACTTCCAGTCGCGCGCGGCCTGTACGTAACCCACCGCGCTTCCGCCCGGCAGATGGAGCAGCAGCCGGACGAGATCCGGTTGGCGGTTCGTGCCGGTCTTCTGGTAGATGGACTGCATCTGCTTGCGCACCGTGTCGGGCTGTACGCCCACGCGCGCGGCGATGTCTTTGGGCGTCAGGCCGTCGGCGAGCAGGTGTGCGATGCGGCTTTCGGCCGGCGTGAGATCGAAAGCGGCGGCGAGCAGATCTTCGTCGACGGGCGGCGCCGAGCGCGGATGATAGAAGATCAGCATGGCGATGGTGCGCAGCCCGAAGGTGGCCGAGACCTCGCCGGGCACGATCAGGTTGTAGAAGACGTAGAGCATGTCGGTGCTGCCGGCGCCCGGCTCCGCAGTGGACGAGCCGCCGTTCGCGGCTTCCGTGCCGCCCGCGCTGGCCATGCCGCTGTGGCCCTGGCGCCTTGCCGGCAGCGCCGCTTCGCCGGGAATGCGCATGACGCGATAGTGGGCGGCGTCCTCGTACGCACCTGGCGCGCCGCTGCGCACGCGCCGTTCGGTTTCCGCGCAATCTTCCAGAAAGCGGCTGTAAAACGGCTCGGGCAGCACGATGCGCCGGCCGGCAATGCGAACGAGCGACGTACTTTGCAGCAGGTGTTGCGCCGGTTCGTTGTGGCGCAGAAGTTCGCCTTCCGTGGAAGTCAGGATGACCGGCTGCCTCGATCGATTGACGAAGGCGTGGCCGACGAGCGCGTCCGTCGAAAACACGTAGCGTTGCGCCTGTAATTGCGCTGCCCGTTCCAGATGCGGCGTGAGCCGTTCCAGAAATGCCGTCATTGCGGCAGGAAAGGGTCCCTGTGCGGCTGTGCGAAGACACGCAAAAATGACAGTTACCGTTTCGTTTTCCAATATTTTGCAGGCGGAGACATAGCGCCGCCCCACGGGAATCACGAATTCCTGAAAGAACCGGTTTTGCTGCACAAATACATCGTCAAAATGCTGATGACAATGGAACCATTTTCCGGCCGGATACGACCAGAACAGTTCGAGCCGCGGATCGATTCTGTGATATCGCTGGATATATAACAGTTCACCCACGGGCGACAGGTTAAATCCGTCGCTGAATGACAGCGCCTGATGGCGTTTGTCGAACGCGAGCACATGGATACTGGTCGCATCGATGAGCGCAGCAAGCTGCGCGTAAAAGACCTGCCACGCCTGTGGATCGCCTACGGTGTCGTATATCCGGTGCAGCAGGCGGTCATATTCATCCTCGCTTGGCTCCACGGTTCCCCCGATGTTGAAGGCGGTCCGGCGAACACGTGCATTCCGTGCTGCTCATATTTTCCCCAAATGAGGAATATACAGGCAAATTACCGCCCGTTAATCTCTCCGCTCCTTTCCGCACATTTCACGTCCAGTTTGGCGGAGAAAAAGAGAATTTCGGTGCGGAGGCCAACGTTTGTCGCGGGGGCGCGCGTTTTATAGTGGATCACACGTGCGCCGGCAAACACAGAGAGGGCAGGTTTTTCCGCATCGCAGTTGCGGCTAAGGACTAAACGGCACAGTTTTCCGCTATGAGGGCACGGCCGAAACCTCACGGACGCACGTGAGCGTGTGTGCAGCGGTCTTGATTGCAATTCCGGGGAAAGCAATGAATCACCATCAACTCGAAAAAGACATTGAGCATCTGGAGCAAGTCATCGCAAGAATCTCGGCGGAAGATCGCATTCCGCTGTCTTACTGGCGCAATCGTCTCGCGCGGGTGCAGTCGGCCGATCTCGTGCCGTCGCAAGCCAGCCGTATCCGGCGGCTGAACGAGGCGCTTCAGGCGCTGGAGGCGCGAACCAAATAAGCCGGCATGCGGCCGCGCACCGCACCCCATGCGCGGCCGATCAGCATCGCAGCCATACTGAAAGAACATGCCGGCCAGGGCCGGCCGACTGGAACACTCAGGGGGCCTCGATGAGACGGGCAGGATTTTCGGCTGCGCGACTGGAAAAACTGGGCGCGGTGATGCAGGGCTATGTCGATCGGGGCGACGTGGCCGGTGTCGTCACGCTCGCGTGGCGACATGGCGAAACCGCGTGGTTCGATGCGCGCGGCTGGCGCGATGAAGCGTCGCAGGCGCCTATGGAGCACAGCACGCTGTTTCGTATCGCGTCGATGACGAAGCCGGTCGCGAGCGCGGCCGTGATGATGCTTGCGGAAGAAGACCGGCTGGCGCTGGACGAGCCGGTGGCGCGGTGGCTGCCCGAACTCGCATCGCCGCAGGTGTTGCGCGATCCCGCCGGCCCGCTCGACAACACCGAACCCGCGCGCACGCCGGTTACCGTGCTGGATCTGCTCACGCACCGCGCAGGCTACGCTTATCACTTCACGTCGATGGGGCCGCTTTCCGAGGCCTATAAGACGCTCTTCGATCGCCGCGATGCCTTCGCGAATGCGGATGCATGGCTCGCCGAGGCGGCGCGGCTGCCGCTGATCTTTCATCCCGGCACGCGCTGGAACTACAGCATCGCCACCGACATTCTCGGCGTACTGATCGAACGCGTATGCGGCACGACGCTGGACGCGTTCCTGCGCGAGCGCATCTTCGTGCCGCTCGGCATGCGCGATACGTCCTTCTGGGTGCACGAGACGCAGCTGCCGCGCCTTGCCACGGCGTACGGCGTCGCGCCGGGCACGATGCGGCGCGTGGTGGAAGACCATCCGTTGCGCAGCCGCTGGGTCAACCCTGCGCGCTTTCAGAGCGGCGGCGGTGGGCTCGTTTCCACGGCGCAGGACTATCTGATGTTCGCGCGCATGCTGCTGGGCCGCGGCCGCGTGGACGACGTTCGGCTGCTCTCGCATCGCTCCGTGGACCTGATGCGCTCGAACTTCCTCACGCGCGACCAGCGCCGTATTCCCGCATTCGGGCATGTGCATTGGGCCGGGCAGGGGTTTGGCCTCGGCCTCGCCGTCGTGGACGATCCTGCCCAGCAATTGCCGCTCGGTTATCGCTCCGCGGGTTCTTTCGGCTGGCCTGGCGCTTATGGCACAAGCTGGTTCGCCGATCCCGTGGAAAACATGATCGGCGTGATGCTGATCCAGCTGCGCACGATCGAGCCGTTTCCCATGGCAGCAGACTTCGAACGCCGCCTTTACGACGCAATCGACGATTGACGCGCGTTCCACCGCATGCCGATTGGTGGCTTCACGGCGCTTAATCGTTTACGATCCGGTCCATGCCGCTTTATGGCGTACATTTGTGCGACGCATCGCGGCACTTACCTTGCAGACCGGAGATAAATGCTCATGCCAAGCTATAAGCAACTGACTGCCCAACTCGAAAAGCTCCATAAGGAAGTTGCCGCTGCACGCGAAAAGGAACTCGCGCAAGCCATCGCCGAAATCAAGGAAAAGATTGCGGAATATGGCATAACCGCCGAAGAACTTGGCTTTTCGGGCAAGCGTTCAGTGGCACGCAAGCGCCCTTTGCCCGCCAAGTACCGCAACCCCAAGACCGGCGAGACCTGGAGCGGCCGTGGCCGTGCCCCCGCCTGGCTGGCCGGCAAGAATCGCGATCGTTTCCTCATCGAATAGCCATTCCGAACGGGTCCACTTGCGTGAATTCCGTCCGGGCGGATCCGTCTTGTTTTTGTCAGCAGAATTGGAGGTCCGCCGCTCGCCAGGGCGAATGCGGCGGGCCGTCTTTCGCCGTATTACCCGCCTCTTTTACTCATTTTCCCATTCCTCTCTTTTCATTTCGGACGAATTGACCGACGTATTGGTCGATTCAGCATCAAATGGCGTACATAGGCCTGACAGGTCTATTTCCGTTACGCGCTTCGAATTCCGCTGCGGCTTCCCGCAAGCTCTCACCTCTCGAATTTCTTTCGCGATATTGCATTGCCTTATCGCCGCATGGCTCATGCGGTTCATATCGGCTTTGGCGCGTTTTTCAGTCTGAATTTCGTGTGGCGTTTCCGCATGGGACGCGCCGATCCATCGACGCTCATGGCGAACAGCACGTTCTTCTGAACCGCGAATGCGGCTATGGGAGCCCATACCGAAAAGCAGCTTGATATCCGCAAGCGGAGTGATCGGAATACGGACATGTGGATGCCGCACGATAAGAACGATCGTCCCGAAAATCGATCAAGGCGGCGATGCGCGGCTAACTGCTCATGCCCTTGCCACGTTCCCTGAGCGGCCCTGCCTTCGCTCCCCAAAATACCGTTTGCAGCCCTGTGGAGCCGTGGCTTGAGGCGCCTACGGTTTTTGCAGAACCGGCGGCCAATGACGTGTATCATCGCGCCTTTCCGGCGAATTTTCGCCGCTGGCGGCATCGTCCGGTCATGCCGCCGCCTCATATGCCGCGAGGCTCGCGAAGCCTGCGCCAGAACCCGTGATGCCCAAGGCCGCCCGCGCACCGGACGCGAGCGCGCCGCCGTCGCTCCCTTTGCCGATGTCACTCTCCGAACTCAAACGTCGCCGCACGTTCGCGGTCATTTCGCACCCGGACGCGGGTAAAACCACGCTGACAGAAAAGCTGCTGTTGTTCTCGGGAGCCATTCAGATCGCGGGCACCGTGAAGGGCCGCAAGAGCAACCGCTACGCGACGTCCGACTGGATGGAAATCGAAAAGCAGCGGGGCATTTCGGTGGCGAGCTCGGTGATGCAGTTCGAGTACGGCGACGCGGTGATCAACCTGCTCGACACCCCGGGCCACGAAGACTTTTCCGAAGACACGTACCGCGTGCTGACGGCGGTGGACGCGGCGGTCATGGTGATCGACGGCGCCAACGGCGTGGAAGCGCAAACGCTCAAGCTGCTCGAAGTCTGTCGCAGCCGCCGCACGCCTATCGTTACGTTCATCAACAAGCTGGACCGCGAAGTGCGCGAGCCGCTCGAATTGCTCGACGAAATCGAACAGCACCTGGGCGTGGCGGCCGTGCCGTTCACCTGGCCCATCGGTATGGGCAAGGAATTCCAGGGCGTCTACGACATCCAGCGCGACCAGGTGCGGCTCTTCCGCGCCGGCCAGGACACGGCGGGCGGCGCGGTGGAAACGCTGCAGGCCATCAGCAACGAGGAAGGCGAGCGCCGCTTCGGCTTTGCATGGAACCGCGCGAAGGAAGAGATCGATCTGATCTCGGGCGCCACGCCCGCGTTCGATCGCGAAGCGTTCCTTGCCGGCCAGCAGTCTCCCGTGCTGTTCGGCTCCGCCATCAACAACTTCGGCGTGAAGGAAGTGCTGGACGCGCTGGTCGACCTCGCGCCGCCGCCTTCCGCCCGCATGACGGTGCAGCGCGCCGTGGAGCCCAGCGAGCCGAAGTTCACCGGCGTCGTATTCAAGGTGCAGGCCAATATGGATTTGGCGCACCGCGACCGCGTGGCGTTCATCCGCGTGTGTTCGGGCCGCTTCGAGCGCGGCATGGCGCTCAAGGTGACGCGTTCGGGCAAGACCTTCCGCGCCAACAACGTGGTGAGCTTTCTCTCGCAGCGGCGCGAGACGGTGGCGGAGGCGTATCCGGGCGACATCATCGGCATTCCGAACCATGGCACGTTGAGTCTCGGCGACACGCTGACCGAAGGCGAAGACCTGCAATTCGTCGGTCTGCCGTTCTTTGCGCCCGAGATTTTCCAGACCATCGAAGTGGTGGACCCGATGCGCGCGAAGCAGCTTGGCGAAGCGCTCAAGCAGCTGGGCGAAGAAGGTGCGATCCAGGTGTTCCGGCCGCTGCACGGCGGGTCGATGATCCTTGGCGCCGTGGGGCAACTGCAGTTCGAGGTGGTGTCGCACCGGCTCTCGGCCGAGTACAAGGTCGACGTGCGGATCATGCCGGCGCGTTACCGCATGTCGCGCTGGGTGACGTGCGAGGACGCCGGCGAGCTGCGCCGCTTCACGGACGCCTACGCTGCGCGTATGGCGTTCGATGCATCGAATGCGCCCACGTATCTGGCGTCGCACGTGTCGGAGATCGAGGTCGCGCAGAAGGCGTGGCCGAAGATCGTGTTCAACGAACTGCGTGAGCATTCGGGCGCGCCGTTCAGGAAGGCGATGTAAGCGCGAGCGCGTGGACGTTGCGGGCAGCGGGCCGCGCTGCCCGCAACATCTGCAACCACCTCCAATGACAAACGGCTGCCGCGCGTATCAGCGCACCGCCAGCAGATTCACCTGCACGTTCCCCACGCCCGCGGCCAGGTTCACACCGATGTTGCCGCTCGCGCCCGCCAGCGCGCCCGCGCCCAGCGAAGCCGCCAGCGCCGCGGATTTCGACGCCGCCAGTTCGAGCCGCACTGCGGCTTCCGTCTGCTGTTTCGTATCCACGTCGACCTGCGGGCCCGACACCAGCGCGATCTGATTCGCCTGCACATTGAGCGCACCCGCCGCCACGTTGACGCCGACGTTGCCGCTCACGCGACTCAACGCATCGGTGCCCAAGGCGGCAATCGTTGTTCCGCTCGACGTGGTCCCGGTGGTCCCTGTCGTCCACGTAGCGCTTCTCGCGCTTTCCTGCGTGGCCGCAAGCCGCGTTGCGCCGAATAGCGCCTGGCTGTCGGCGTCGGCGGCAACTACGGCTGCTGCTTGCGACTGAGTCTGCGCAAAGGCGGACGGCACACTGGCCAAACCGGTCGTCAGCGCCAGCATAAGTACGAACGTACGAACCTTCATGAGCGGCACCCCGCGTGAGCGCGTCCATCGAGGACAGATAGCCGGGGTAACGGCCTCTTTCAGCACAAAGTTGAGTCGCTGCGCGACTCCGTCGCAGTGCGAACCGCGGGCGCTAGAACCGCAGCATCGGAATGCGATACTGCACGTTCCCCTTCGCGCCAAACGAGGTCCGCCTTCCGATGACCCAGCCGCCGCCCGCCACCGAGCCTGCGCAGTCTTCACCCTTGCAGCGCCACGTTCCGCGCGCCATCTGGACGCTCGGCTTCGTGAGCCTTTTCATGGATGCGTCGTCCGAGCTCGTGCACAGCCTGCTGCCGATGTTCCTCGTCGGCAGCCTGGGCGCGAGTGCCACTATCGTCGGCGTGATCGACGGCATTGCCGAAGCGCTCACGCCGCTCGTCAAGACGCTGTCGGGCCTTCTGAGCGATTACCTCGGGCACCGCAAGTGGCTCGCGGTGGCGGGTTACGGACTGAGCGCCCTCAGCAAGCCGCTCTTCGCGCTGGCGCCCACCTCCGGCGTGGTGCTCGCGGCGCGTATCGCCGATCGAACCGGCAAGGGCATTCGCGGCGCCCCGCGCGACGCGCTCGTCGCCGACATCACGCCGCCGCATCTGCGCGGCGCCGCTTACGGACTGCGGCAGGCGCTGGATACCGTAGGCGCGTTCATCGGTCCGCTGCTTGCCGTCGTGGTCATGGAGTTATCTTCGGACAACTTCCGGCTCGCGTTCTGGCTGGCCGGCATTCCGGCGCTGGCGTCGGTGGCGCTGCTCGCCGCCGGCATACGCGAGCCGGCCGCGACGCAACGTGCCCCGCGCGTGAATCCGTTCGCGCGCAGTAGCCTCGCCAAACTGGGCGGTGCGTATTGGTGGGTCGTGTTCATCGGCGCCGCGTTCGCGCTAGCACGCTTTTCGGAAGCCTTCCTCGTGCTGCGCGCGATGAAGAGCGGCGTGCCGGTCGCGTTCGTGCCGCTCGTGCTGGTGGCCATGAACATCGTCTACGCGCTCGCGGCCTATCCGTTCGGCAAGCTCGCCGATTCCGCGAGCCACACGAAGCTGCTCGCCCGGGGCCTGCTCGTCCTGATCGCCGCGGACATCGTGCTCGCGCACGGCGCGCAGTGGCCCGTGGTGCTGTTCGGCGTGCTGCTGTGGGGCCTGCATATGGCGATGACGCAGGGGCTGCTCGCCACCATGGTCGCGCAGACCGCGCCTGCCGACCTGAAGGGCACCGCGTTCGGCTTCTTCAATCTGATGAGCGGCGTCGCGCTGCTGATCGCGAGCGTCGTGGCGGGCCAACTATGGGATCGCCTCGGGCCTCAGGCCACCTTTTATGCCGGCGCTGCATTCGCGTTGTTGACGCTCGCCGCCCTGGCCGCGAAAGGGTATGTACGCCACAGGGCGGATGGCTCATGATCGGGCATCGTGTGGAGCCAGCGACAAGGAGAGGCCGTGACTGTACGCAATCTCGATGCCGTATTCCGGCCGAAGTCCATTGCCGTGATCGGCGCTTCGTTGCGGCCCGGCAGCGTGGGCGCGATGGTGTGGGCGCGCGTGTCGGAGGGCGGCTTCACGGGGCCGCTCTGGCCCGTCAATCCTAAATATACGGACAGCGGCAGCCTGGGCGGCCATACCGCGTTTGCCGATGCCGGCGACCTGCCGGAGGCGCCCACAGTGGCCGTCATCTGCACGCGTCCCGCCACGTGGCCCGGCATCGTGCACCGGCTGGGCGGCATGGGCACGCGCGCCGCGATCATCGTAGGCGAAGCGACCACCGACGACGACCGCGTACACGTGCGCCACACGTTGGCCGCGGCGCGTCCGCACCTCTTGCGCATCGTCGGGCCGGGCAGTCTTGGCGTCGTGTCGCCCGCGCTGGGCGCCCACATGGGCGCGCCGTCGTGCCAGGTGAAGGCCGGCGGCGTGGCGTGGGTCTCGCAATCGAATGCGCTCACCAACGGCGTGCTGGGCTGGGCGCGTGCGCGCGACCTCGGCTTCTCGCACGCCATTGCGCTGGGCGGCGAAGCGGATGTCGACGCCGGCGACGTACTCGACTACCTCGCAAGCGACCCCGGCACGCGCGCCATCCTGCTGGAACTGGGCACGGTGCACGCCGCGCGCAAGTTCATGTCGGCAGCGCGCGCCGCGGCGCGCAACAAACCTGTGCTTGCCTTGCGCACGGGCCGCACCGATCCCGCCGACGCGATGTACACCTCCGCGTTCCGTCGTGCCGGTATGGTGCGCGTCGATGCGCTCGACGACCTGCTCGACGAAATCGAAACGCTGGGCGTGGGCCGCGTGGCGGCGAGCGATACGGCCACGCTGATCGCGAGCGACAGCGGCGTGGCCACCCTTGCCTGCGACGCCTTCGCCGCCGCGGGCGGCACGCTCGCGCACTGGCCCGAGGCGGCGTGCGCCGCGGTGACGGACGCTGTCCCGCACGCGAATGCGGGCAACCCGCTCGTGCTCGGCAACGACGCGCGCCCCGAGCATTTCGGCGCGGCGCTCAAGGCGCTGGCCGTGCATCGCGAGACGGGCACGGCGTTCGTCGTGCATGCGTCCACGCACAGCGCGCCGGCATCGCAGGTGGCGCAGGCGTTGATCGAGAACCAGCGGCACGCCTACCGCGGCCTGCTCGCGTGCTTCTTCGGCGGCGTGGATGCCGCCACGCGCAACGCGCTGCACGCGCATGGCATTCCGGTGCACAGCACGCCGGCGCGGCTGGCGCGCGCGTTTGCCCGTCTCGTGGATTACCGGCTGGGCCGCGAGCTCCTGATGCAGACGCCGGAGAGCTTGCCCATTCACCACCCCGGCGCAGTGGATGCCGCGCTGCGCGAAGCGCGGGCCGCGCTGGCGGCGGGCACGACGGAGCTGACGGGCGAAGCCGCGGCATCGTTGCTGCGCTGCTTCGGTCTCGACGTTGAACCGGCCGAGCCCGAAGCAGCGCAAGAGAGTGCGCGCGACGCCACGACGTCGCGCGCCGCTAAACCGATCGTGGACGTGGCCGTCGCCCTGCACGACGACGACAACTTCGGTCCCATCTTCCGCTTCGACACGCCTTCCATCGACGGCGTCTCGCCGCCGCTCTGCGTGTATGGCCTGCCGCCGCTGAACCCGGTGCTGGCGCGCGACATCGTGTCCCGCACGCCGTATGCGAAGCGCGTGCCGCCCGAGCCCACGCTGGCGGCGCTCACGCGGCTATCGCAGGCCGTGTGCGACGTGCGCGAGATCGTCGGCCTGCAACTCATGTTGCGGGTGCTGCGCGAGCGCACGGTCATCGTGACGCCGCGCATCGTGCTGGCGGGCAAGCGCAGCCGGCTCGCCATCGTGCCTTATCCGCGGCGGCTGGAAGAGACCCTCGACTGGCACGGCCAACGCCTCACCGTGCGCCCCATTCGTCCCGAAGACGAGGCCGCGCATCGCGAGTTCGTGGAGTCCATGACGCCCGAAGATCTGCGGCTGCGGTTCTTTTCGGCGGTGGGCAGCTTCGATCACTCGCAGCTTGCCCGCATGACGCAGATCGACTACGACCGCGAGATGGCGTTGATCGCTACCGAGACGAAGCCCGACGGCTCGATACGCACGCTCGGCGTGGCGCGCGCCGTCGCGGACCCCGACAACGAGACGGCCGAGTTCGCGGTGGCGGTGCGTTCGGACCAGAAGGGCAAGGGGCTGGGACGGCTGCTGATGGAAAGGCTGGTGGCGTATGTGCGCTCGCGGGGCACGCATTGGATCGTGGGCGAGGCGCTGCGCGAGAACACCGGCATGATTGCGCTCGCGAAAGCGGTGGGCTTCACGGTGACCTCCACCGACGACCCCGGCGTGGTCGCCTTCAGACTGCCGCTGGACGAGCCGGAACAGGCGGCCCAGCCAGCGGCGTGAATGTGGCCGCGGCCGCGTGTATTGCGGCGCGCGTTAGCGTTTTACGTGGCGAACCGCGTCGTAATGACCGCGTAAAGCGCGCCACACATCGCGCCATGAATTACGCCGCGAGCTTCGCCGCGGCTTCGTTCACCTGGCCGCGCGTGATGGCCAGTTCTTCGAGCCAGGCCGTGGCGTATTCGACGCCGGTTTCGCGCTCGAGACGCGCGATGGTGGCGGCGCACCGTGCGCCGTCCTTCGGCGTGGCGATGAACGACTTCACCGATTGCCCTGCCTTGAACGCCTCGAAGAGCGGCTCGCGCACTTCGTCGGGCAACGCGCGCACCCACTGATACGGCTTGCCGTTGAAGGTAAGCGAAGGCGGCAGCACGCGCTCTTTCTTCGCGGCCGGAATCAGGCCGTAAGTGCGCGCGGCCTCGCCGATCTGCTCGGGCGAAAAGAGTTCGTCTGGCGTGATTTCGAATTGCTGGATGTACGTTTCGATGGCCTGCATCGCGGCGGCGCGATCGTCGCGCTTCTTCTGCGCGCGGGCAACGATGTCGCGCAGCTCGTCCGCCTCTTCGGACGTGATCGTGAAGCTGGCCTGCTTCTGCTGGAGTTCGGAAAAGCGCTGGAATTCGTGGTCGGTGAGAAGTTTCGCCATGTCTTACGAGATGAGGCGCGCTGGCCGGCAAGGTTGCCCGGCATGGCGCGGTTTCGGGAGGGGCGACATTCTAACCGGATTCGACGGCGCTTCGGAGCGTGGGACGCGCGCTGCGCTAGGTCGCCGCCACCGCGTTGGCCCCATCCGCCTCGCGAAACATCGAAAGCGCTTCGGCTGTTTCGCGCAGCAGGTTCGTGGCGTCGTCGAGCGAGGGCGCCACGTATTCGTCGATGCGTTTCAGGAACGGGCACGTGAGCGCCGCGATGGCCTGGCCCGATGGCCCGAGCAGCGGAAACGTCACGTCCGTCACGCCGAAGATCTGCTGGCTTTCCTTGCGCAGGAAGCCGGCGGCGCGGATGCGCTCGCAGGCGTCTTCCAGGGCGTCGTGGTTGATGGCTACTTCGCCCTTCACCTTGGTGTGCTCCGCGAGCATGTGCGCACGCTGCTCCGGCGCCTGAAACGCGAGCATGGTGCGGCCCGAGCCGGTGTCCACGAGACCCACGCGCGAACCGAGCCGCACCGCGATGCCCCACGTGCCGGGACCGTCCACCTGCGCGATCACGAGCAGGTTGCCGCGATCGTAGACGGCGAGGTGGCACGACTGCTCGGCCGTGTTCGCGAAGCGATGCATGAGCGGCTGCGCGTACGCGATCAGCCGCTCCATGGGCGGGTGCCGGTGCGCGAGCGCAAAGAGTTTGAGCGAGAGCGAATAGCGGTCGCCGCCTTCGGACCGCACCACGTATTGGCGCGCCACGAGCCGCTCGAGCATGCGATAGATCTCGCTCGCGTTACGGCCCAGCAGCTTTGTGATTTCGGCGCGCGTGAGGCCGCCGCGCTGGTCCGAAAGCAGCTCCAGTATGTCGAGCCCCTTGTCGAGCGCCGGCGCGCGGTAGCGGTCGGAGTCGTCTTTCGGCTCGTCGCGTTGATCCTGGTGATCGCGCTCTGCCGCGCCTTCGCTGTCCTTTCCGTCCCCGTTGTTCATCGCTCGCGTTCCCGTTGCCTTGCTCATCGGATTATCCCGGCGCGTGAGTGTAGAGGCGAGGCGCCGCCTCGCCGCCAGGGAAAACACGGACGCATGGTGCGGTGCGCGTACCTTGACGTCCATAGGTTCGTCTATGAATAATAGATTCATTAATGAATCTGCGCATCCCTGTTCGACGCAGCGCCACAGCTCACCGAGCATCACGGAGAAACACTTGAGCGGCCCATTGCCTACCGACCCGCGTCTGATCCTGCTGAGCCCGGAGGACAACTGCCTGATTGCGGGCGCGCGTCTGGAAGCGGGCACGCAGCTGGACATCGAAGGCGAGCGCGTCACGCTGGCGAAGACCATCGACGTGGGCCACAAGGTGGCTCGCCGCGCGCTGGCGAAAGAAGAGAAGGTGGTGCGCTACGGCGCTCCCATCGGCCATATGACCGCGCCCGCAGCGCGCGGCGAGCACTTGCATACCCACAACCTGGAAAGCGACTACCTGCCCACCTACACCCACGACTCGGGCCACGAGTTCGTGAACCACTGACGAAGGCGGCCCGCGCCGTGCCGGATCGAATCATGAGCGAAACAGACGTAATCGAATCATCGGCGGGCGGCTCGGCAACGGGCGACCCGGGCGAGGCGCGGCCCGCGCTGCAAGGCTGGCTGCGCGGCGACGGCCGCAAGGGCGTGCGCAACGTGGTGGCCGTGGCCTATCTCGTGGAGTGCGCGCATCACGTGGCGCGTGAGATCGTCGGGCATTTCCGCGCGCCGCTGGGCGGCTTCGAGGTGGGTGCGGCGGGTGGGACGGATTCGGCGTCAGGGCAACCGCCCGTGCATCTGATCGGCTTTCCCGGCTGCTATCCGAACAGTTACGCGGAAAAGATGATGCAGCAGCTCGCCACGCATCCGAACGTGGGCGCCGTGCTGTTCGTCTCGCTGGGCTGCGAGAGCATGAACAAGCACTATCTGGCCGACGTGGTGCGCGAAAGCGGCCGTCCGGTGGAGGTGCTGACTATCCAGGAGAAAGGCGGCACGCGCAGCACCATCGAGTACGGCGTGGACTGGGTGCGCGACGCGCGCCGGCAACTCGCGGCGCAGCCGAAGGTGGCGATGGCGCTCGACGAACTCGTGATCGGCACCATCTGCGGCGGCTCGGACGGCACGAGCGGCATCACGGCAAACCCTGCCGTGGGCCGCGCGTTCGACCACCTGATCGCACACGGCGCCACCTGCATCTTCGAAGAAACGGGCGAGCTGGTGGGCTGCGAGTACCACATGAAGAACCGCGCCGCGCGGCCCGAGCTGGGCGAGGCGATCGTGGCTTCCGTGGAGAAGGCCGCGCGCTATTACACGGTGCTCGGTCACGGTTCGTTCGCGGTGGGCAACGCCGACGGCGGGCTCACCACGCAGGAAGAAAAGTCGCTGGGCGCGTATGCGAAGAGCGGAGCGTCGCCTATCGTCGGTATCGTGAAGCCGGGCGACGTGCCGCCCACGGGTGGGCTCTATCTGCTCGACGTGGTGCCCGACGGCGAGCCGCGCTTCGGTTTTCCCAACATCAGCGACAACGCCGAGATCGCCGAGCTGATTGCCTGCGGCGCGCACGTGATTCTGTTCACGACGGGGCGCGGTTCGGTGGTGGGGTCCGCGATTTCGCCGGTCATCAAGGTGTGTGCAAACCCGGTCACTTACCGTAATCTGTCGGGCGACATGGACGTGGACGCCGGCCGCATTCTGGAAGGCCGCGCCACGCTCGACGAAGTGGGGCGCGAGGTGTTCGAACAGACACTGGCGGTGGCGCAGGGCGCGCCGTCGAAGTCCGAGGCGCTCGGTCACCAGGAATTCATCCTGACCTACAAGACGTTCGAGCCGGTTGGCCCCGCATGCCTGCCCGCCAGTGTGCAGCCGCGCGGCGCGATTGCGATCGCGTCCAACTGATCGAACCCGGAGGAGACACCATGACAGCAGTGCTGCACCCCAAAGTGGCCGGCACGCGGCGCATCGGTCGCCGCGACGTGGAGGTCACCGGGCTCAGTCTCGGCACCGCGCCGCTCGGCGGCCTGTACCGCGATCTCTCCGACGAAGAGGCGCAAGCCACCGTGGACGCCGCGTGGAACGCGGGCGTGCGCTACTTCGATACGGCGCCGCACTACGGACACACGAAGGCCGAGCATCGCCTCGGCACCGCGCTGCGCCGCTATGCGCGCGCGGACTACGTGATCTCCACGAAGGTGGGCCGCCGCTTCGTGCCGCGCACCACGCCCTACGACGGCAGCGAAGGCTGGCAAAACCCGCTGCCGTTCCAGGCCATCTACGACTACACGCACGACGGCATCCTGCGTTCGTTCGAAGACAGCCAGCAGCGGCTTGGCATGATCGATATCGACATCGTGCTCGTGCACGACATTGGCCGCTACACGCACGGCGAGCGCAACGCGCACTACTGGAAGCAACTGACCGAAGGCGGCGGTTTTCGCGCGCTCGACGAACTGCGTTCGTCCGGTGCCGTGAAGGCCGTGGGGCTGGGTGTGAACGAAGGCCAGGTCATTCTCGAAGCGATGGCCGAGTTCGACATCGACTGCGCCTTGCTCGCGGGCCGCTACACGCTGCTGGAGCAGGGCACGCTCGATGACCTGCTGCCCGCCTGCACCGCGCGCAACGTGAGCATCCTGCTGGGCGGCGCGTTCAATTCGGGCATTCTTGCGCGCGGCGTGCAGGGCGACCTCAAGTTCAACTACGGCGATGCGCCGCCCGACGTGATCGAGCGCGTGGCAAGGCTCGAAACCGTGTGCCGCGCGCACGACGTGCCGCTCGCCGCGGCGGCGTTGCAGTTTCCGTATGCGCATCCCGCAGTAGCCACGGTGCTCACGGGCGCACGCACGCCGGCCGAATTGCTGGAAAACGTGGGCTCGTTCGAACGCGCAATTCCCGCCGCGTTGTGGCGCGCGCTGCGCGAGGAAGGACTGCTCGACCCGCGGGCGCCCGTGCCGGGGGACCAGCCGTGACGGCCGCATCGACGCCGTCCGCGCATTCGAACGCGGTGCCGCGCATCGACGCCCATCAGCATTTCTGGAAGCCCGAGCGCGGCGACTACGGGTGGCTGACGCCGGAACTCACCACGCTCTATCGCACCTTCGGTCCCGCCGACCTCGCGCCGCTGCGCGAAGCGGCGCACGTGTCGCGCACGGTGGTCGTGCAGGCCGCGCCTACTGTCGATGAAACGCGTTACCTGCTGGATCTGGCGCGCGCAGACGAATCGGTAGCGGGCGTGGTGGGCTGGGTGCCGCTCGACGATCCCAACGCGCCGCAGTTGATCGACGAACTCGCGCGCGAGCCGAAATTCAAGGGTCTGCGTCCGATGCTCCAGGACCTGCCCGACGATAACTGGATTGCCACCGCGCCCATCGCACCTGCCGTCGACGCGATGATCGAGCACGACCTCGCGTTCGACGCGCTCATCTTCACGCGCCACGTGCCTGCGCTCGAAACGTTCGTGCGCCGTTATCCGCGTTTGCGTGTGGTGATCGACCACGGCGCGAAGCCGCCTATTCATGACGGCGACGGCGCTGCGGGCTTTCGCGCCTGGGCCGACGGCATCGCGCGGCTCGCGCAGCTTTCGCACATGCAGTGCAAGCTCTCGGGCCTCGCCACCGAAGCGGCGCCGGGCTGGACCGAGGCCACGCTGCGC
Organism: Paraburkholderia kururiensis; assembly: GCF_034424375.1. Taxonomy (NCBI): domain Bacteria; kingdom Pseudomonadati; phylum Pseudomonadota; class Betaproteobacteria; order Burkholderiales; family Burkholderiaceae; genus Paraburkholderia; species Paraburkholderia kururiensis. Next base: position 913,295 of record NZ_CP139965.1, read on the forward strand.
CCGTACGTCGATCATCTGCTGGCCACGTTTGGCGCCGCGCGTCTGATGTGGGGCAGCGACTGGCCGGTGCTGAATCTCAACGGCGATTACTTGCGCTGGCACGACGCGGCGCAGACGCTGCTCGCCGGACTTTCCGCTGCACAGCGCGACGCCGTATTCGGCGGCAATGCCGCTGCGTTCTATCGTCTGTCACCTCGCTGACGTATGTCTCGCGTGGAGCGCGTGCTGCAATAGCCAGTATGTCGCTCGCGCCATTTCGAGTGGAGCCGTGCATGGTACAAAGACTCAACGGAAAGACAGCATTGATTACCGCAGCGGGCCAGGGCATCGGGCTCGCCACGGCCGAGCTGTTTGCGCGCGAAGGCGCGCGTGTGATCGCCACCGACATTCGCATCGACGGTCTCGCGGGCAAGCCTGTGGAGGCGCACAAACTCGACGTGCTGGACGCAGCGGCCATCGAAGCACTCGCGCGCGACGTGGGACCCATCGACGTGCTGTTCAATTGCGCGGGCTTCGTGCACGCGGGCTCCATTCTGGAAGCGAGCGAAGAGGACTGGGACTTCGCGTTCGATCTCAACGTGAAGGCGATGTACCGCACCATTCGCGCGTTCCTGCCCGGCATGCTCGAGAAGGGCGGCGGGTCGATCATCAACATGTCGTCGGCGGCGTCGAGCATCAAGGGCGTGCCGAACCGTTTCGTCTACGGCGCGTCGAAAGCGGCTGTGATAGGGTTGACCAAGTCTGTCGCGGCCGACTTCGTGACGCGCGGCATTCGCTGCAACGCGATCTGTCCGGGCACCGTGGCGTCGCCCTCGCTCGAAGAGCGGATCGCGGCGCAGGCCAAGGCGCAGGGCATCACGGTAGACGCCGCGCGCGCGGCGTTCGTGGCGCGCCAGCCGATGGGCCGCGTCGGCAAGGCCGAGGAAATCGCGGCGCTGGCGCTGTATCTGGCCTCGGACGAGTCGGGCTTCACTACCGGTCAGGCACATGTGATCGACGGCGGCTGGGCGAATTGAGCGCTTGCCGTCTGCTTTCGCACGGACCACTCGCATTGACCCGCATGAGCATTTTTCACCACTGAACACACAGGACACGCAACGATGAAACTGCTTCGTTATGGGCCGAAAGGCCAGGAAAAACCGGGCTTGCTGGATGCCGACGGCAAGATTCGCGACCTGTCCAACGTAGTGCCCGACATTGCAGGCGACGTGCTCACCGACGCGGGCCTCGCGAAGCTGCGCGCGGTCGACGTCGCCTCGCTGCCCGTGGTGGAAGGCAATCCGCGCATCGGGCCGTGCGTGGGGCGCATCGGCAAGTTCGTCTGCATCGGCCTCAACTACGCGGACCATGCGGCCGAATCGAACCTGCCCGTGCCCACGGAGCCCGTCGTCTTCAACAAGTGGACGAGCGCGGTGGTGGGCCCGAACGACGACGTGGAGATTCCGCGCGGCTCGAAGAAGACCGACTGGGAAGTGGAACTGGGCGTGGTGATCGGCAAGCCCGCGAAGTACATCGACGAAGCGAATGCGCTGGACTACGTGGCCGGTTATTGCGTCGTGAACGACGTGTCCGAGCGCGAGTGGCAGATCGAGCGCGCCGGGCAGTGGGACAAAGGCAAGGGCTTCGATACGTTCGGCCCTATCGGCCCATGGCTCGTGACGCGCGACGAAGTGGCGAACCCGCAGAACCTGGACCTGTGGCTCGAAGTGGACGGCCATCGTTACCAGAACGGCAACACGCGCACCATGGTGTTCACCGTGGCGAAGCTGGTCTCGTATCTGTCGCAATGTATGAGCCTGCAACCCGGCGACGTGATCTCCACGGGCACGCCGCCTGGCGTGGGCATGGGCGTGAAGCCGAACCCCGTGTATCTGAAAGCCGGGCAGACCATGCGCCTCGGCATTCAAGGGCTGGGCGAGCAGCAGCAACGCACGTATGCGGCTGAATAAGCTGCGCCAATGAGCCATGCGGCGCGCCGCGACAGGTTGCGCGGCACGCTCTGCAGAGGGCGCCTACGCCTGAGCGGCGAGGCGCCCGTTTTCTTCCGGCAGTCGGTTGATCGTGCCTTGCGCGACGGCCACCAGTTTTTCTTCGCCGGCATCCACCACGAACACGCTGCACTGGCACGTCGCCTGTTGACGGCTGGCGTACACCACCTGCGCGCGGGCGAGCAGCACGCCGCTCACGGCGGGCCGCAGATAGTTGATCTTGTATTCGCCCGTCACGACCTTCGGGCCCAGGGCCAGCGCGCCCGCGAACGTCAGCGCGTTGTCGGCCAGATAGCTCAGCACGCCACCGTGCACGAAGCCGTGCTGTTGCCTCAGTTCGTCGCGCACGGGCAGGCACAGCGTCAAGTCCCTCGTGCCCACATGCGTCAGTTCGGCGCCGAGCAGCATGCTGAACGGTTGGGCATGCAGCGCGCCGCGCGCGCGATCCAGTAAATCGGTCATTGTCGTTCCTCGGGGCCGGTCCGTCCGCTGCGACGTCCCTCACACTGGCCCTGTTCGCGTTCTCAGGACTATAGGAGGCGAGTTGCGATCGGACAAGGACGGTTTGGCCGCAGCGTCGGCTTCGCCCGATCTCCATGCAGCCCTGTTTTTTGTGCTCAAGCCAACGTTTGCGTTGCCGTAAACCCCGACGTGAGCGCAGGTGGCGGGGCGCGCTGCCGTGCCTCATCGATTTTCCTATTCCTCGCAAGTCAGGTGTTCAATGTTCAGCAAGATCAAGGTCGCATCGGGCCTGTTATGTGTTCTGGCCGCTTTCTGCGTGTTGCAGGTGGTGACCGAGGGGCTGGGGTTCTGGTCGCTCACGCGCACGCACGACGACGTGGGCGATCTCTCCAACATCGCGCTGCGGCAGATGGATGCGGTGAACGAGACCACCCAGCATCTGATGGATGCGCGCATCAACCTCTCGCGCGCCGGCACGCGGATGGTTCGCGGCGGTACCGAGCCCACCGAAATCGTTCAGCACGCGCGCGAGCAACTCGCGCTTGCCGACAAATCGTTCGAGACGTTCACGAGCGCACGCAAGATGAGCGCCGAGAACACCGCGCGCGCGGCGGCACTCGCCGAGCGCTTTCAGAAGCTGCACGGCGCGCTGACCGAACTCGCGCAGTTTCTCGACGCGGGTAACATCCAGGCGTTCCTCGATCAACCGACGCAGTCCTTCCAGGACGCGTATCTCACCGAGCAACACAATTTCGTGCAGTTCAGCACGGCGGCGAGCCGCGCGTCGCTCGATTCGATCGACAGCCGCCTTGCGTTGTTCGACGGCGTGGGCCTCGCGATTCTCTTCGTGCTCGTCGCGTTGACGGCGGCCGTCTATATCGCGCTGCGGCGCGGTGTGGTGGGTCCGCTCGAAGACGCGGGGCGTCACTTCGAGCGCATCGCGCAAGGCAAGCTCGACGAACCGGTCAGGGCTCAGGGCACGAACGAGATCGGTCGGCTCTTTTCGGGGCTGGCGAGGATGCAGGCCAGCGTGGCGCGCACCGTGAAGGTGGTGCGTGAAGTGGCGGACTCCATCCATATCGGCGCCGACGAAATCGCCACGGGCAACGCGGATCTTTCGGCCCGCACCGAGAACCAGGCGGCGTCGCTGGAAGAAACCGCCGCGAGCATGGAGGAACTCACCTCCACCGTGCGCCGCAACGCCGACCACGCGCGCGAGGCGAACGAACTCGCGAACACCGCGCTCGATGCCACGTCGCGCGGCAGCGAGGTCGTGAACGAAGTGGTCGACAAGATGCGCGGCATTGCGCGCAGCTCGGACAAGATCGCGGAGATCATCGGTGTGATCGACGGCATCGCGTTCCAGACCAACATCCTCGCGCTGAATGCGGCCGTGGAAGCGGCGCGCGCGGGCGAGCAGGGCCGCGGCTTCGCCGTGGTGGCCGGCGAAGTGCGCGGGCTGGCCCAGCGCAGCGCGCAATCGGCCAAGGAGATCAAGACGCTGATCAGCGAATCCGTCGCGCAGATTCAGGGCGGCTCGGAACTCGTGGAGCGCGCGGGCGAAGCGATGAGCAACGTGTCGGCGTCCATCTCGCGCGTGACGCAGATGATGGCGGACATCACCGCGTCGTCGATGGAGCAGAGCACCGGCATCGAGCAGGTCAACCAGGCCGTGGTGCAAATGGACGAGATGACGCAGCAGAACGCGGCGCTCGTCGAAGAGGCTGCGGCCGCAGCGGCGTCGCTGCATCAGCAGACGCAGCAACTGAAGGAAGCGGTCTCCGTCTTCGAGATTTCGGAGGCCGTGCTGGGCGACGCGCGAAGCGGTGGGATGTCGGCGGCGCGGCGAGTGGAGCCGGCGGGGGCGTTCGCGGCGGCTTGAGCGCTGTCCTCAGCGCATCAAGGCAGCGCAGCGTAAGCGGTGGCGAGATGGTACGGCGTGGTGGACGGCATGTCCGCGCGCGCGACGTCCCCTTCGGGCGTCTTGCACTCGTACCATCCGCGCGCATGCAGAAAGCGCTCGCGAAAGCGCTCGATCTGCTGCGGCAACGCCTCGCGCACCGCGGCGTCGTTGTGCGTGGCGAGCGCGCGCAGATATTCGGTCTGCGCCCAGATGCGTTGCGTGGCATCGAGCATGCCGCCGTGTTCATCGAGCGCGGCGGCCACACCGCCTGTCGAAGGGTCCACGCCGTGCTGTTGCGCGAACGTGAAGGCGCGCGACATGGCCTCGTCGAGGCCCGAGTTGCCGAGCAGGCCTTTCGCGCGCGAGACCAGATAGAACCATTCGAACTGATGTCCCGGCTCCACGCGATTGCCCTCGGCGCCGACGGGCAGCTCAGCGATGCAGCCCGTGGGCGCGTGCACGAACGTGCGCGCGATGGCTTCGGCGAGGCGCGTGACGGCGCTGTCGAACGCGGCGTCGCGCGTGGCTTCGCGAGCGGCGAGCCAGGCTTCCGTGAGATGCATCAGCGGATTCTGCAGCGGCGTGCCGGTGACGCTGCGAAAGTCGTCGCCCAGCGCCGCGTTGAAGAGGCCGTCGCGCGCGGCGAAGCGCTCTTCGATCAGCGCGGACGTACTGTGCACGATACCCAGCGCATCGCGATTGCCGAACTGCGCGCCATACACGGAGCACGCGAAGACGACGAACGCGTGCGTGTAGAGATCTTTCGTGGTGTCGAGCGGCGCGCCGTCCGGGCCGACGCTATAGAACCAGCCGCCGTGGCGACGATCTTCGAACGTGTGGCGCAGGGCGTCGAAGAGCGTGTGCGCGTGGGCGGAGTCGTTGGCGAGCGAGAAGACGAACAGCTGGCGCGCGCACGCCATCGCGCGATAGCGGGTGACGGGCAACGGACGGTGATCGTCCGGCGTCACCGCTTCGTAGGGCAGACGCAGCGCGGCGTTGAAGCCGGCGCCGCGCCACAGCGGCAGAATCACCTGGGAGAAATGATCGCGCAGCGAGGCGGCCGGCGTGGATGCGTTCATCGGGGTAGGCGTCGTGTCCGCGCGTGCGTGGAACTGCGCGCGTGCACGCGGACGGCGGTAGATCGGGAAGGTTGCGATTGTACGCTCTTCGCTTTGCGTTTCTCATCGCGGATGGGGCGCGCAACGCCTGCGGGCGGGGCTTTGAGGCGTAACCCCATTGCGTGTTTCGGAGGACGCCGAAGTGCCGAACGAGCGGCAAATGAGGTCGGCAGAAGCGCGGCTACGTGCGACAATGCCGCCTTGAAATTGCAGCAGGTCCAGACAGCATTGTGTGACGGCACAACCGAGACACGAACCACGGTGAAGCCGCCGCGAAGCGACAATCGCACGTTCCCTATGGCAGATTCCGCAGCACCCAGAACCCCTCGCTCCTCGCGCGCCGCGTCCACGAAACGGCGCGCGTCCACCGTTTCCACGGACACCGAAAACAAGCTCGCGCGCGCCGCCCAATCGGTGCAGCGTCTGGCGCAACTCACCGACGTGCCGCGCGACGACAGCACGCTCGACCTCTTTCCCGACGACCCCACACGCGGACTGGTCGAAGCGATGCAGATCGACGTGAGGCAAGGCACGCTCTCGGGATTCGAATTGCCTGAAGCGGTGCTGGCCGCGGTGACGGCGACGCAGCTCGATGCATCGGCTGGCGCGGCGGCGGAGCAGGTGAAGCCGACGCGGCGCGCGGCACGTGCATCGAAAGCGGAGGGCGCCGCTGTGCTGCCCACGGAAGATGTGGATAGTGGGGCGCTTGTGTCGGCGCCGGTGGCTCGGGGTGTTGTGGACGAGGTGAGCAAGAAGGCTGCGGGGCACGCACATGCAGATTCGGGCGCTGCGGATGCGGCCCGAACGAACGACGAAGCTCAAGCGACAGACACGCTCGCTGCGGGCATCGGCGGGCATGCGAATGGAACCGGGCCCTCCAGTGATCGTGCTGCGGCTGCGCAGCGCGATGCGGATTCCGAACCCTCTTCCGGCGCCAGGCCCGGCGCCCACGCCGCCGAACGTTCTCCGAACAAGGACACGAGCAGCGCGCCAGCGCCGACCGTGACGGAACACAACGCACCCATCACGTCTGCACAAGGTCTCGCGTCTATCGCGAGTCCCGTTGCGCCAGCTTCGGACGCACTGCGGTCCGTACTTCAGGCGCGCCAGCAGACCATCGCCGCGAATGGCCCGGCAACGCTCAAACCCGGCGTTTCGGCGCAGCGATTCGCAGCGCCGCGCGCGCCGAGTGCGCCATCGGACGCAGCGGCCGGCAACGCTGCACACCACGTCAGCCCGGAACTGGACCGCGCCCGCGCGACGGCGTTTGCCGACACGGTGGACGCCCTCTATGGCGTGATCGCCGATCAGCGTCGAGCCGCCGCCGATCACTCGCGGCGAATGAAGTGGATGCTTTCCATCGTGGTGGGCGCGCTGCTCGCGACGGTGGCGATCGGCATCGCGCAGACGTTGCTGCTGGTTCGGCTCACGCGCGACACCACCGCGCAGCAACAGCGCATGGAGCAGATGCTGATGAATCAGCAGGCAACGCTCGCCACGCTGCTCGATACGGATTCGGCGACGGTCAGCGTGCCGCAACCGGCCGTACCGGGTGCACCGGTCGCGACCGCGCCTTCCGCTGCCGGTCCCTCGCAGCCCACGCAGCATCCCGCTGCGTCAGGCGGGCGGCACAGCGCGAAATCTCAGCACGCGCATAAGACGAAAACGTCGTCGGCGACGCATTGACCCGGCCCGCGTCGCGACACGATATTCGCCTTGAACCACCTGCCGCTGCCGCCTATCTTTTAAGTCGCTTTCCTCTTTCCGGGAGACGACCATGGGCGGCGACGCAGTGAATGTGCACTTCGACAGGACACATCTGGTGCTCGACCTGCTGGACGGGCGGGCCATTCAGTTTCCGCTGCACTGGTTTCCCGTGCTGGAAGCGGCGACCGAGGCGGAGCGCGAGCACTTCGCGATATCGATGGACCGCAAGCAGTTGTACTGGCCGGAACTCGACGAAGACGTGAACGTGACGGCGTTGCTCATGTCGATGGCGGAAGGCACGCGGCACTAGAGCCCTCTATGGCTGCCGAGGCCGTGATCGCCGGGGCGCAGGCGGTTTTTCTGCGCGGACGGTTCACGCGTGCCTTGCTCCTTGTCTTACCTTCAGCTGCTTGCCTCCGGCTGCTCGCGTCCGACTGCGCCGTGAAACGCCGCACAGCGCTTTCGCGCGGCCTTTCCGCCGAGCCTTCACTCACGGCTCGTCACACGGGTTCGATGTGGCGAGCCTCTGTTTGCTCGCTATTCCCCTTCCGGTGTCTTGAGGTGAACTGACCTGTGTTGCCGGTAGGCGGCTCAGCTGGGGAAAATCGGCACCCGAAAACCGTATATACTGTTTATACCAATTACGACGGGGATCCAGATGAATACACCGCAAATCAAGCAGCCAACGAAGAAAGCGTTCCACTTCCCGAAAGGCGCAGAGGAACCGGCGACGGGCGACAACGAGAAGCCCGCTGCCAAGGGAAGCCGCCGCGCTGCTACGTCGAAGCCGGCGAGTGACGCTGTGACGGCGAAGAAGGCAGCGTCGGTGAAGGTCGCGCCGGAGAAGGCGAAGAAGGCGCCGGCTACGCCGCAGAAGAAGGCAAGCAAGGCAGTGGCTGAAGCAGTAACCGAGACGGCAACGCAAGCCGCCGCGAAAAAGAACGCGGATAAGGCTGCGGAAACGTCGGCGAAGAAGAAGGCTGCCGAAGCCGCGTCGAAGAAGCCGGCCAAGGCTGCCAAGACCGCTAAGGCAGCGAACGAGCCAGCCGCCACGGTTGCTACGGAAGAGAAGGTACGCCGCGCGAAGAAGGAAAAGGTGGTGCGTGACAGTTTCACGATGCCGAAGTCGGATTACGCGAAGATCGCCGAACTCAAGCAGCGTTGTTTGTCCGCAGGCGTGCAGGTGAAGAAGAGCGAACTGCTGCGTGCGGGCTTGCTGCTGCTCGCAGGGAAAGACGAAAAGGGACTTGTGGACGCCGTTTCCGCAGTCGAACTCGTCAAGACCGGCCGCCCCGCCAACGCGTGACGTCGTTGCCCATTGACGCATGCCGAGGCCGCCTTGTGCGGCCTCTTTCATTTCCGCGATCAGCCGATGCGCGCTGAGCCCAGCGGATACGCCGCGGCGCCGAACACCCCTCTTCAGTGGGAATGCCGGTGATGGATGTCCGGGTAGTGCGCGTGCGTATGAGCGATGGCGTCGTGCTGATGTGGATGCGTATGCGGCTCGTTGCCGTCCCAGTCGAAGTCGTGCGTGTGCCGATGATGTTCATCGTGCCGATGACGATGGCTGTGCCGCATCGGCTCATGCGTATGGGCGTGTTCGTGACGCTCGCGCAGATGCAGCCACACGCCCAGCCCCATGAGGAGGGCGGCGGCCCAGAACGGCCACGGCGGCATCTGCGGCCAGAGGATGAGGGCCAACGCCACGCCGAACAGTGGCGCAACAGAGAAATACGCGCCCGTGCGTGCCGTGCCGAGGTGGCGCAACGCGACAACGAAGAGCGCAAGGCTCACGCCGTACCCCGCAAACCCGGTGACCATTGCGGCGAGCGTGGTCCCGGCTTCAGGCAGGTGGGCGCCTGATCCCAACGAGATCGCCAGATTGACCGAGCCGGCCACCAACCCTTTGACGCAGGCAATCATCGTCGCGTCGTGGGTGGAGACTTTGCGGGTGAGGTTGTTGTCGATAGCCCAGCAGGCACATGCGGCCGCCACGAAGAGTGCCCCCGTCGTGACGCCGCCCACACCCGGCTGCCATGAGAGCAACAGGCCGCCGGCCACGATGGCGACCATACCCAGAAAGACCGACAGATCGACGTTCTCGCGGAACACGAGCCACGCGATTACCGCCGTGAACACGCCTTCCAGGTTCAGCAGCAGCGATGCCGTGGCGGCCGGCGTCGTGGTGAGGCCGAGCATGAGCAGGGCCGGGCCGGCTACTCCGCCGGCCGCGATTGCGCCTGCCAGCCACGGAATCTCGGGGCGTGCGATGCGGTCGCGATGAGCCGCTTCGTTGGCACGCCGCCTTGCTCGCTGTATCGCCATGACGACGGCGAGCCCCACGCCGCTGCCCAGATAGAAGAGCCCCGCCACCATGAAGGGCGAAATCGACCCGAGCAGCGCCTTGGCGAGCGGCGTCGTGGCGCCAAAGAGCGCTGCAGCCAATAGCGCCGTGAAGGCCGCGTTCAGCCGACGAGCCGGGCGAGGATTCGAAGCGGTTTGCATGAGGCCGAAGGTTCGTTGAATGGGCAATGGAGCGACGAGACGCCACGATACAACGCCTGCGGGGCGTGACGTCAGTCGGCCGATCGGCAGATGCACCGCCATTTGCCAAATGGCCGCGCATGACGCGAGTTGGCCCTGTTTAAAAAGAGGGCGCAGATGCGCGGCGAAGAGCATCCATGTGTTGTGTCGCTGCAACGCGGCACCCTTCTCAGCCCGCCAATTCGGCAGCGTTATAAAGAAATGCTGCAATGCACTAGTATTTGCTTAGGGAAAACCCTATACTTCATCCGTCAGGGAAAACCCTTAATCATTCAGCGCCAACCAGCCGGGAGTCGCCATGAGCTTTATCCTCGCACTGTTCCAGAAGGTCAGCGATCTCTTCGCGTCGCCGCACCTGCCGATGGACTCCGAATATTCGTACGAAGCGCGCCACCGCGAAGCGGAACGCCTGCGCCGCTCGCAGGTTTCGCTGTTCGGCATCCTGGGCGACTGATCGGAATCTTCCGCTCTATTTGCGCGCATCAGCGTTCGCGCGGCGCGCTTTGCTGAATTGCGTGGGGCCCGTCGTAGGACGGCGTAGACACAGATACAGCAAGAACACCGCAAGGCCGGCTTTCCCTCGACGGGAAGTCGGCCTTTTCAATTGCTGCCCTCTCCCGGCTTCTGTGAATAGACGCGGTTCCCCGGGCTGCTCGCCAGACATGCCTCCGGAGCGTTCGCTTACCGTTCAGACACTTGCCGCCGCTGTGCCCAGGTTTTCCACACCCTTGCCAACAAAATATGTGGAAAACCGGGGCGCCACGCGCAGGTGCGCCTCTTTGCTCCTGTTGATCTGTGCAGGGGACTTCCAAAACCGCAAAGACATCCCGCTGGCAGGCCTTTAGCGGCCGACTGCACGTCGCTGCGCCGCGACGCGAAAGTCGTTGTCCATCAGTGTCTTGCCGGGCATGTCCGGGCGTTTTCCACAGCCTTGCCAACAAAATATGGGGATAACTCCGTTAGCCATTCGGCCGATTGTCGGCCGCAAGCGGGCACGCCGATAATCAGGCCGTATCTTCCTGCGGCCCCATCACGGAGGCGTCCATGCAATTTCCCACGGGATCTGTCGTCGCACTCAGTTCGGCGGCATCGACGGTGTTTTCCATCGGCATGATTTCGCTCACGTGGTGGGGGATTCATGAGCCCACGCCGTGGCGGGTCGGTGACGTGATCGTCACGCTGCTTGCGCTCTTTGGGTTCGCATGCCTCGGTTGCGTGCCGTGGCTGGCCACCTCGCCCATGCGGCATGAGACCGACGAGTCGCGGGTGGCAGTCGCGCGTCGCGCGTTTCTGGCGGGCGTGATCGCGATGTGGCTTTCCATTGTCGCCACGATCTTCGTCGCATGAAGCACAGCGCAAGCGTTACAGCGAGGCGCCGGTGGCCCGGAGCCTCGGCAGAAGCCGCTGCGCGGGGGCGGCGTTGCGATGAGCATCGCTTTGCCCCGCGCCGCGGTCGCGTGCGATCAGAACCGCGTGCGCATGCCCACCGTACCGACCACCTGGTTCGCCGTCGAAGACGCGCCGCCTGCCGTATTGATGAACGCGACGTAGTTCTTGCCCGAGGCGTGCTGGTACATCGCTTCGAGGTAGACGTCCGTGCGCTTCGAGAGCTTGTAGACCGTCTGGAAGTCGACCTGGTGCCACTTCGGGTCCGCGCCGAACGTCGACGTGTTGTCCACGTGCCCGTTCGTGTACGTGTATGCGAGGCCCAAGCTCAACGCCGGTGTGACGGCATACTTGCCGTTCACTTCGAAGTTGTTGAAGCTCACGGTGCCGCCCGTCGAACCGAAGGAGCCCGAATTCTCGTACTCGCTGCGCGTGTAGACGAAGCCCGTCACGAACGGTCCGAACGCATAGTTGATGCCGCCGCCGAAGGAGCGCATACGGTCCGCGCCGAGGGCGAAGCCGCCCTTGCCGTTCGCCGTCGATTCAGCCAGGTCCACGGCCCCCGGGCTGCTTGCCGTGGCGCCCTTCGAGCCATTGATCTGCAGGAAGCCGCCCGCTACGGAAAGCGGACCGTTCGTATAGCTTGCGCCGAAGCTGTAGGCGCGATTCATCGCGAAGTCCGTGTTGTTCGAGAACGCGTAGAGCCCGCCGAACTTGATGCCCGCGTAGTCGTTGCTCGCGAACTTGACCGCGTTGCTGATACGCAGCGAGTGGTTCAGGTTGTCGTTGTCGAATGGGTGCGCAAAGCTGGCGTCGCCGAAAGTGCCGGCGGTAGCCGAGAGCGGCGCCACATAGTCGACGAGCGAGTCGTACTGGCGGCCCAGCGTCAGCGTGCCGAACTGGCTGCTCGAAAGACCGACATAGGCCTGGCGTCCGAACAGACGGCTGTCCTGGCCGAGCTTGCCGCTTTGTACGTTGAAGCCGTTTTCGAGGACGAACAGCGCTTTGAGACCACCGCCCAGGTCTTCGCTGCCGCGCACGCCGAAACGGCTGCCGTTGATGTTGCCGCTCGTGGCTTGCCAGAGCGGCCCGCTCGTCTTGCCGCTCACGACGTTGTTCGTGTACATGATGCCGGCATCGATCAACCCGTAGAGCGTGACCGAGCTCTGTGCGTGCGCGGCCGATGCGGCGAATGCGCCCGCCGTCGCAAGCGCAAACGAAATCTTTTTCTTCACTGGAATAGCTCCTGAACTGTTGCTGCAGGGGAAAAGAACTGCGTCAGGAGTGTAAGAAGGCGGCGCCGCGAGAAAACCCGCTGTGCATGGAGAACAGTCTTGCTCAGGTTGGAACGAAGATGTCATCGCCCTGTCATGAAGCGGAACCAGGCAAGAGCGTGCGCGGCCCGAAGCCGCCGCGCACTATATTGACGTGTGGAATCGGATCAGCCGCGCGCCTGCGGGTCCACCTTGAACACGCTCACCAGTTGCGCAAGCTGTGCCGCCTGGTCGCGCAAGCCGGCGGCGGCGTTTTCGGCTTCGGAGACCATCGACGCATTCTGCTGCGTCGCCTCGCCGATCTGCGTGACCGCCAGATTTACCTGCTCGATGCCGCCCGACTGCTCGCGCGACGCAACGCTGATGTCCGCGATGATGTGGCGCACTTCGTCCACGCGCTCGACAATGCCCTGCATCGTCGAGCTCGCTTCTTCGGCAATGCGGTAGCCGCTTTGCACGGTCGCAGCGGATTCGGCGATGACCGCGTCGATCTCTTTCGCGGCCGCCGCGCTGCGCTGCGCGAGCGCGCGAACTTCCGCGGCGACCACTGCGAAGCCCTTGCCGTGATCGCCCGCGCGGGCCGCTTCCACGGCCGCGTTGAGCGCGAGGATATTGGTCTGGAACGCGATGCCTTCGATCATGTTCGTGATGTCGGCGATCTTCTGCGACGACCGGTTGATATCGCTCATCGTGGCCACCACACGCTCCACGGCGCGCCCGCCGTTCAGCGCGGCGTCCGCGGCGGTGCCCACCACGGAGTTCGCGCGTGCCGCGTGGTCGGCGTTCTGCTGAACCGTCGAGGTGATCTGTTCCATGCTTGCGGCCGTTTCTTCCACGCTGCTTGCCTGGGTGGCGATACGCGAAGCGATCTCGCCGCTCGTCGCGGCGATGCGTGCGGTGCCGTCCGCCATATCGGACGACGCGTGGCGCACCTGCGTGACGATGCGCGCGAGCCCTTCGCCGATGCCATCTATGGCGTGCATGAGCCGTCCGATCTCGTCCACGCGACCATGCGAAGCGGGTGCACCGGGAGCGTCGGCGGCAGTGACGCAGTGTCCCACGCGAGCGCCGCCATGTGCCAGGCGTACGCTTAAGTCCCCGGCCGCAAGGCGCGCCGCCGCCTTGGCCGCCTCGTCGAGCGGTCGGCTCACGAGCCTGCGCGCGGCCACGAGGAAGATCACGGCGAACGCGATCACGAGCGCGAAGCCCAAGGCGGCGAAGCGGTCGCGCGTCGCGGTCACGTCGGCCATCACTTCGTCGCGAATCGCGACGCCGCCCACCAGCCACTGCCATTCCGGCACGGTGATGAACGAGACGCTCTTTTCGCGCGGACTGGTTTCGCCGAGCGTCGCGTCGGCGGACGTATACGTGATGCGGCCTTCCTTCGCGTCGAGCATCTGCGAGTAGGGCGCGTTCGCGTCGTCGAAGTGCTGGCCTGTGGCGGCCGGGTGAACGATGAAACTGCCGTTGTTCGGCCCCTTCGACGCGTCCACCACGAAGTAGTAGCCGCTGTTGCCGATCTTCATCTGCCGGACGCCGTCTTCCACCGATTGAATCTGCGCGCCCACGTCCACGCCCACGAACAGCGCGCCGATCACGCGGCCCGACGCGTCCGTGACCGGCTTGTATTGCGTGATATAGCGCTTGCCGAAGAGCGGCGCGAGGCCGGTGAACGTGCGGCCCGCGAGCACAGGGCCATACGCGGGACCTTTGCGGTCCAGCAGCGTACCGATGGCGCGCGAACCGTCCTGCTTCTTGAGCGAGGTGGTGACGCGCACGAAGTCGTCGCCGCTGCGCACGAAGACGGTGGCGATGGCGCCGCTCTTCGCGAGGAACTGATCGGGAATCGTGAAATCGAGGTTCAGCACTTTGTCGCCGGCCTTCATCGTCGGCGTGGCGACGCCGTTCACGTCCACTTTCTGGGATTCGTCGACGCTGATCTCGCCCGGCAGGAAGCTGGCGAAGAGCGACATCGAGCGGCCCACTTCGGCGGAAAGCGCGTCGTCGAAGAGGTGGATCATCGCGGCGACGGCGCGGTCGCGGTCGTCGATGCGGGCGAGCACCTGGCGGCTCACCTGCTGGCCGGCCGTGTGGGTGAGCGCCCACGTGAAGACGACGAATATCGACGCCACCAGAACGCAGGATAACGCGGCGAGCCGCGCACCGACACTCATGCCGCGCGGGAACAGAACTTTCATGGGCCTCCTGGGCGCTGGGAAGTCGCGGGGAAGCGGCGGGCGCCGCATGGCCGCACGGCGCCCAGGCGTCGGCCCGGTGATGGGGCGGACGGCGCGCGCGGCAGCCCCGCAGGGGTTACGTCACGATCATGTCAATTACGGCAGACTGTGGCGGTTCTTGAATGCGGGCCCGACCAGGGACAGGGTCCTTGCCCTGGCCGCAACCAGAGCGAGGACCACAAGCAGGCCCGGAACCAGGCGCGCCCTTAAGCCTGACGCCGGGGGCGCCAGGCGCGCAGCAGCAAGGCGTTTGTGACGACGCTCACGCTGGAGAACGCCATTGCGGCGCCCGCGAGCATCGGATTGAGCAGCCCGAAAGCGGCGAGCGGAATGCCGATCAGGTTGTAGACGAAGGCCCAGAAGAGGTTCTGCTGGATCTTGCGCCAGGTGCGCCGCGAGATGTCGATGGCGGCGGCGACGAGCAGCGGGTCGCCGCGCATCAGCGTGATGCCCGCCGCGTGCATGGCGACGTCCGTGCCGGTAGCCATGGCGATGCCGAGGTCGGCTGCGGCTAGGGCGGGCGCGTCGTTGATGCCGTCGCCGGCCATGGCCACGATGCCTGCGGTGCGGATTTTGAGGTCGCCGATCACGCGGGCCTTGTCGTCGGGCAGCACGCGCGCGTGAACCTCGTCGATGCCGAGATGGCTGGCCACCGCCGCTGCGCTGCCCTGGTTGTCGCCCGTGATCAGCACGCTGCGAATGCCGAGGCGCCGCAGTTGCGCGACGGCGGCGCGTGCGGACGGCTTCACGGTGTCGCCGAAGCCGATCAGCGCGAGCACGGCGCCGGGCTGCGGCTTGGACTTCGGCGCGGGCGTCGGCCGCGACGAAGCAGCAGCGTCATACGAGAAGAGCCACGAAACGGTCTGCCCCGCGTGCTCCAGTTCGGCCGCGCGCGCAGCCAGCGCAGCGGGGATCGCCACACCGAGTTCATCCAGCCAGACGCCGCTGCCGATGGCGATGCGCTGGCCGTTCACCTCGGCTTCCACGCCGCGGCCCAGCACCGCGCGCGCGTGAGCGGTCGGCAGAGGCGGCTCGTGAGCGCCGCCGCCAGCGGCCTCCCAGCGACGCACCACCGCTTTCGCGAGCGGATGGTCGCTCTGACGCTGAACGGCGGCGGCAAGCGCTAGTGCTGCGTCGGCGGACGTTTCGGGCGCGGGCTCGAAGGCCGTGACGCTGGGCTGCCCGACCGTCAGCGTGCCGGTTTTGTCGAAGGCGACCACGTTGATGCGATGCGCGATTTCGAGCGCCTCGGCATCTTTGATCAGCACGCCCTGGCGCGCGGCCACGCCGGTACCGGCCATGATCGCGGCCGGCGTGGCGAGCCCGAGCGCGCACGGGCAAGCAATCACGAGCACCGCTACGGCGTTGAGGATCGCGGTCTCGGCAGACGCGCCCGCGAGTAGCCAGCCGCCCAGCGTCACGGCGGCCACCACGAGAATCGCGGGCACGAAGACGGCGCTCACGCGGTCCACGAGCCGCTGGATGGGCGCCTTGCCGGCCTGCGCCGTTTCGACCAGACGGATGATGCGGGCGAGCGTGGTCTCCGCGCCAATCGCTGTGGTCTTGACCGCGATGGCGCCTTCGCCGTTGATCGAGCCCGCCGTGACGGGGTCGCTTGGTTGCTTCGGCACGGGCAGGCTTTCGCCCGTAATCAGCGACTCGTCGATATGCGTGCGGCCCTCCAGCACGGCGCCGTCCACCGGCACGCGCTCGCCGGGCCGCACTACGACCACCGTGCCCACGCGCACCTGCGCGAGCGGCACCTCGCGTTCCTCGCTGCCCATCCGGATGCGGGCGCGGTCGGGGCGCAGCGCGTTGAGCGCGCGGATGGCGTCCGTGGTCTGGCGCTTGGCGCGTGCTTCCAGCCATTTGCCGAAGCGCACCAGCGTGATGACCACCGCGGAGGCTTCGAAGTACAGATGCATGGCATCGTCCGGATGGACAACCATCTGGTAGACGCTCACGCCATACGCCGCCGACGTGCCGAGCGCGACGAGCAGGTCCATGTTGCCGGCGCCGGCGCGCACGGCCTTCCAGGCGGCACGGTAGAACCGTGCGCCGAACACGAATTGCACGACGCTCGCGAGCGCCAGTTGGAGCAGCGCGGGGAGCATCACGTCCGCGCCCAGCCAGGCGGCAACCATGGGCACGATCAGCGGCAGGGTTAGCAACGCCGACATCACGACCCAGGCCAGTTCGCGACGCACGACGGCGCGCGCGCGGTCCGTGCCGTCGGCGGCGGGCGGTGCTTCGGTTTCCACGATCGGCGTCGCCTCGTAGCCGGCCTTCTGCACCGCGGCGACCAGCGCGTCGAGTTCGCTCGCGCTTGCCGGGCCGCGCAGATTGACGGTGGCGCGTTCCGTCGCGAGGTTCACCGAGGCGCCCGCCACGCCGGGCACCCGCGCCAGCGCCTTTTCGACGCGCGTGGCGCAAGCCGCGCAGGTCATGCCGCCGATGGCCAATTCGGCGACATCGGTGGAAAGCGGCGCGGCGCCGTAGCCGGCATTCTTGACGGCGGCCACGAGCGCATCGGGCGCCACCGCGCGGTCGGTCTCGACGGTGGCTTTTTCCGTGGCGAGATTCACGGACGCGCGCATGACGCCCGGCACCTTCGCCAGCGCCTTCTCGACGCGCGTGGCGCAGCTCGCGCAGGTCATGCCGGTAATTTCCAGCTCCGACACCGCGGGTTCGGCGCGCGCCTCGGTGGGAAGATCGGTGGAGAGATCGGTCATGGCGATTGAATGATGGCAATGCGCAGGGGTGTGGCAACCGGGCGCGCAGGCGAAATACGCCCGCACGGACGGCAGATGGAACGCAGTATCGACCTTCCAGTCATGGGAAGGTCAAGCCGGTCAGTTTGACGGACCTGACGCATCGTTGCGAAGTGCATCGTTTAGAAGTAAGTGGGGACCCACATGCCGGGAGCGCCCCATTTTTGCGTTCGCGAGGCAGGGATAATTCCGAATTGACGCCTTTTCATGCCTGGTCGCGAGGGATACGATACAACCCGGCGCGATGGGGAGAAGATCGAGGCGAAGCGAGGAGACGGCCGCGGGGCCGCGCGGCGCAGCCTGTTTCCATCGGCGTCATCTTATGGACCAGACTGATCCGCACAATCAACGAATGATAAAAAATCGTCGCGAACCCTACTCGTTTCAATGGACCTGCGCTGCGCTCGCAGGCCTTGCCTTTCTGGCGGGATGCGCTTCCGCGCCCGCGCCCACCGAAAAAAGCACCGGCTGGGTCAAGGACGAAGTGTCCGACTCTTATGTGTTCGGCTATCCGCTCGTCGTCATGGACATTGCGCGCGACGCCGCCGTGGGCAGCGGGCCGGGCCAGGCGCCCGTCAACACGCTGCGCCACGCACAGGCGCTGCCGCCCGTCGGCGCCGCGAATCCGACCATGCCGAGCCTCGACACCTTCGATTCCACGGGCTGGCTCGACGTCGCAGATGAACCCGTCATCGTCTCTCTGCCCGATTCGCGCGGCCGTTACGTGGATGCCCGCGCGCTCGACATGTGGACGAACGTGGTCTGGTCCACCGGCGACGCCGGTGCTACCCGCGTGACCGGCATCAAGGCGCAGACCGTCGCGTTTGCCGCGGCCGGCTGGAAGGGCGACCTGCCGGCAGGCGTGAAGCGCATCGACGTGCCCACCCGCTACGTGTGGCTCGCGGTGCGCATCCAGACCGCGCGTGGTCGCGAACTTGCCGCCGTGCGCAAGCTGCAGCGTGCCATCCGCGTGGTGCCGCTTTCGGCGTACACCGGCGACGCGCGTCCCGCAGCGCAGACGGCGCGCAGCAACGGGGCCGCCACGGACTCCGCCGCTACCGTGAACCCCGTGGTTCGGGCTGCGGCACTCGACGCGAACGGATTCTTCAGCCGCCTCGCGCAGGCGCTGCCCGACAATCCGCCGGCCCCCGACGACCCGCACGCGCTCAAGATTCTCTCGGACCTCGGCGTGACGCCGGGGCAGCCTGTGGCGCTGCCCGCAGCGGCGAGCGATGCGGTGGCCGCCGGTTTCAGCGACGGCCGCGACCGCGTGGCGACGGCGCCGTCGAACCTGCTCTCGGCCAACGGCTGGAGCTGGGCCGGCGACAACGCGGGCGCGTACGGCTCGGACTACGCGCTGCGTGCCTACACGGCTTTCACCGAACTGGGCCTCGGAACGAAAGACGACGAAGTGCGCGCGGTCGTTTTGCAGGACAGCGACGGCCACGCGCTGAACGGCGCGAACCGCTACGTGATCCACTTCGCCGCGAAGCAGTTGCCGCCGGTGCGTGGCTTCTGGTCCATTACGGCGTACACGAAGGACGGCGCGCTCGGCGAAAGCGCCCCGGCGCACGTTTCGCTGAGCGACCGCAACGGCCTGCGGCGCAGCCGCGACGGTTCTGTGGACGTGTACGTCTCTGCAGTGGGTTCGAAGAAGATGCCCAACTGGGTGCCCGCGCCGCGCAGCGACTTCAAGCTCGTGCTGCGGCTCTACGCGCCGAAGCCGCAGGCCACGGACGGCAGCTGGGAGCCGCCCGCCGTCGAGCGGCAATAAGGCGCGCGCCGATACAACGCACCATCGACGCACGCACGGCGCAGCACACCACGCGGTACCTCGCGCCCGGCGCACAGCACCGCTATCCATCGCGCCGCGCTGCCCCGGCCACCGCTTGCCTTGGTGGCCGGCATTCCCTCCGGGCTTTGCGTTTTGCATTCATTCACAATGCTGACGCTGTCCCCCATCAGGGCCGCGACATATACTTCCACGAACCTGAACATCAACGGTTCGCCCTGGGTGCGATGTCTGCCGTCGCCGCGCGGCGAGCCCCGCAGGCTCGCCGGCCTGGCCGGCGCGGCTATCCTCGCGGACCCGCTCTTCGCGGGCAACGCACGCGCGTTCCACCTGTGACCACATCCGAGGCATGGCAAGCATCAACAAAGCATTTCTCACTTCCTCGCTGCGCGCCGTGCGCGATGCAGCGCACAGCCGCCGGGCCCGGCGTATCGGGATCGGGCTCGTCGTCTTTCTCGTGCTGTTCGGCCTGCTCGGCTTCTTCGCGGCGCCGCCGCTGATTCGCCATATTGCGGCCCAGCAACTGAGCCAACAACTCGACCGACCGGTTTCCATCGGACGTATTGCGCTCAATCCGTACACGCTGCGATTCGAGGCCGACCGCGTGCATATCGGCGAACGTGGCGGCTCGGGCGATTTCGCTGATGTGGAGCGGCTCATCGTTAAGCCTTCGTGGACGTCGCTCTTTCGCGGCGCCGCGATCGTGGACGAACTGCAGATCGATTCGCCGCGTTTTCACATCGTTCGCTACGACGCCCAACGCTTCAATTTCAGCGACCTGATCGAGAAGTTCTCTAAGCCCTCGCAGCCGTCCAGCAAGCCCACGCCGTTTTCCATTTCCAACATTCATCTGGAGAACGGCCGCGTCGAGTTCGACGACCGGCTGCTCGGCGAGCAGCACGTGGTGGACCGCTGGTCGCTCGGCGTGCCGTTCATCGCGACGCTGGCTTCGAAGACCGACATCTTCGTGGAGCCGCTGCTGCGTGCGCGCATCGACGGCAGCCAGCTCGCCATCGACGGCAAGACGCTGCCGTTTGCGGCGTCGCGCCAGTCGCAGGTGTCGCTGCGGCTCGATGCGCTCGACGTGCCGCGTCTCATCTCGTACGTGCCGGCGAAGCTGCCGGTGACGGTGCAGTCGGGCAAGCTGTCCACGGACCTCAAGCTCAATTTCCTGATGTCGGGCGATACGCCTTCGCTCACGGTCTCCGGCACGGTGGACCTGAACGACGCCAACGTGCTGGACCCGAACAAGGCGCCGTTCTTCGCCGCGCGCGCGGTGCACGTGGCGGCGTCCACGCTCGAGCCGCTCAAGAGCGTCTATCACTTCGACGAGATCCGGCTGGACGGCGCGGATGCCACCCTCACGCGCGACAAGTCCGGCGTGCTGAGCGTGCAGCGGATGTTCGCGGGTTCACCGCAGACGTCGGCAGGGGCGTCTGCGGCGCATGTCGGCAGTGCGCCGGTTGCAGGGCCGGCGCCGGGTGCAGCGGCGTCGGCATCGGCTTCCGCTGGCGCTTCAGCGGCTTCCGCGTCGTCGGGCGCTGCGTCGGCGGCCACTGCGGCGTCCGCCCCGAAATCCGAAACGGCCACCACAGCCGCTGCACCGCTCGACCTCGCCATCAAGCGCTTCGCCCTCAACGACAGCATCCTGCGCTTCACCGACGAAACGCCGTCGAAGCCCGTCGCGTTCGGTCCCACGAAAGTCTCGGCCACGCTCGCGGATTTTTCGACGCTCGCCAAAACGAACGCGCACTACGGGCTGAACCTGGCGTTCGACGGCGGCGGGTCGCTTGCCGTGAGCGGCGCGTTGGGCCTCGTGGCGAAGACGGCCGACGCGAAGATCGACGTCAACGCATTGCCGCTCGCGCCGCGCCAACCGTATCTGGACAGCGTGACGGCCGCGCAGATGCTGGACGGCACGCTCACCGCGCACGCGAACGTCAGCGCGAACTGGGGCGCCACGCCGTTCCAGCTCCAGGTGGGCGCCAGCGACATGCAGCTGAAGTCGCTGAAGGTCGCCATGCGAGGGGCTGCACGCGGCTCGAGCGGCTCAAGCGGCGCGAGCAACGAACCCGCCATTGCCCTGGCCGACGGCCGCGTCCAGGTGAAGAAGGTGGACCTGGCCGCTCACACAGCGGACATCGACGCGGTAGACCTCAAAGGCCTGAAGGTGAACGCGGAACGTCGCAAGGACGGCCGCATCGACCTGGCCGACCTCGCAGGCACGCACGAGATAGCGCATGAACCCGCGTCTTCCCATCCCGCCGCCCACGCAGCGGGAAAGACCTCCCAACCGACCGCGCCCGAATGGCACTACCGCATCGGCACGCTCTCGCTCGCGGATTCCGAAGCCAACTTCACCGACAGCACCACGGCACGGCCGGTGAAGCTCAACGTCGCGCCGCTGCAACTCAAGATCCAGCAGATCACGGACAACATGAGCCGTCCGTTGCCCGTGGAACTGCACGCCACCGTGAACCGCAAGGGCACGCTCGGCGTGACGGGCGACGTGACGCCCACGCCGCTGAAGGCCGCGGTGCGCGTGAATGCGGACCGACTCGACGTGGCCGCGCTGGAGCCGTACTTCGGCAATGTGCTCAACGTGACGATTGCGAGCGCGTTCGTCACCGCGAATGGCGACCTCGCGGCCTCGCAGGGCAACGCGCTCAAGGCGTCGTATCGCGGCGACGCGGCGCTCGTGGACGTGCGGATGCTCGACAAGGCGACGTCGGACCCGTTTGCCGGCTGGCGCTCGCTTGCGCTCACGAACCTGAAGGCCAATTACGACGAGCGCGGCACCGACGTGGACGCCGCCCGCGTCACGTTCTCGAACTTCTACGGTCGCGTGCTGCTCGATGCGCAAGGCAAGCTCAATCTCAAGGACGTGGTGGCGCATCAGACCGGCGAGGCGCAGTCGCTCACGCGCGACAACAGCGGCAAGGCGCCCGTGCCGCTCTCGCCGCCCACGGCGGCGGAAGCGGCGGCAGCGTCGGCCGCCGCGGCGGCTACGGCGAAGCAGGCGTCCGCCGCGCGGCCCGCGTCGGCGCCGTCCGTTACGGTGGTGGCGGCGAAAGAGCCGGAGAGCCCGGTGCGCATGCACTTCGGCGAACTGCTGCTGCGTAGCGGCCGCGTGACCTACACGGACAACTTCGTGAAGCCGAACTACACGGCGAACCTGGTCGACATTCAGGGCAAGGTGGGTGCATTTGGCACGCAGTCCACCACGCCCGCGCCTGTCGACGTAGCTGCGAAGCTTGCGGCCAACGGGCCGGTCGCCATTCGCGGTTCGGTGAATCCGCTCATCGAAAAGCCGCAGCTCGACCTCACGGCCACCGCGCACGACGTGGAACTCACCAACCTCACGCCGTATTCCACGAAGTACGCGGGCTATCCGATCACGAAGGGCAAGCTCAACGTCGATCTGCACTACAAGCTCGAGAACAACCAGCTGACCGCGAACAATCACCTGTTCATCGACCAGCTCACGTTCGGCGATCACGTCGAGAACGACACGGCGACGAAGCTGCCCGTGCGCCTCGCCATCTCGCTGCTCAAGAATTCGAAAGGGCAGATCGATGTGAACATTCCGGTGTCGGGCTCGCTCGACAATCCGCAGTTCAGTTTCGGCAGCCTGATCTGGCATGCCGTGCTCAATCTTTTGCAGAAGGCCGTGACGTCGCCGTTCACGCTGCTCGCGAACGCGTTCGGCGGAGGCGGCGAGGAACTGGGCTACGTCGAATTCGCGCCGGGCTCGGCGGAGCTCACGGAGGCCGACAACCAGAAACTCGACAAGATCGCGAAGGCGCTTGCCGACAAGCCGTCGGTGAAGATCGATCTGATCGGCCGCGTCGATCCGGCCGTGGACGAGCCCGCGCTGCGCAATCTGTACGTGGACCGCCTCGTGCGTCAGCAGAAGCTCAAGGACACCATCGGCAAGGGCGAAAGCGTAGACCCCATGTCGATCAAGGTGGACCCGGCTGAGTACGAGAGCTATCTCGCGAAGGTCTACAAGGCTGCGGATTTCAAGAAGCCGCGCAATTTCATCGGCCTCACGAAGTCCCTGCCCGCAGACGAGATGAAGAGCGCGCTCGCGGAACACGCGCCCATCAACGAGGCCAGCCTGCGTGATCTTGCACAACGTCGCGCGCAGAGCGTGCAGCAGTATTTCGACGGCAAGGTGGATTCGAGCCGCGTGTTCATCGTCGCGCCGAAGCTCAACGCCGACGGCATCAGCGACAAGGGCGCGGCGACGCGCGTGGACTTCGGATTGAAGTAAGTCGGACTAAGCAAAGCATCGCGCCGCACGGGCCACCGCCCGGAGGCGCGATTTTTTATGCCGGGCCGGTTTGTGCTTCGGTCGATGCTTCGGTTTGCGCTTCGGTTTTTGCGCCTTCGGCGTTTTGCTTCGCCGTTGCGAGGGTCGTTCGGCTCGATGCCCGGTTCGACACTGCACGCGTGCGGCCGAATGCATGCTGTTCGATCACGCCGGCGAGCGTGGCGAAGGCGGGGTCGATCTTCTCGTTGGGCACGCACGCGTAGCCCAGCAAGAGGCCGCGTTGCGGCGTGGAACCGCTGCCGCCTGCATCGCGCTTGCCGGCGCGGCCAGCGTCGTTCGCGCTGTAATACGCGGTGAGCGGACGCACGATCACGCCCGCGTCGAACGCGGCAGCGGCCACCGCGCGGTCGTCGGCATGATCGGGCAGGCCGAGTACGAGGTGCAGCCCGGCTTCGTCGCCCATCACGGGCAGCGCTTCGCCGAAGTGCCGCGTAATGGCGTCGATCAGCATCTGGCGACGCTCGCCGTAGAGCGCCCGCATGCGGCGCACGTGCGAGGTCAGATAGCCGTCCATGATGAATTCGGCGAGCACGGCCTGCTGCATCAACTGACCTTCGCGATAAAGCTCGGCCACGCCCGTGCGGAACACGTCGACAAGATGCGGCGGCGCGATCATGTAGCCGATGCGCAGGCCCGGAAACAGCATCTTGCCGAGGCTGCCCACGTAGATCACCTGGCCCGCTTCGTCGAGCCCTTGCAGCGACGCGAGCGGACGGCTGCCGTAGCGGAACTCGCTGTCGTAGTCGTCTTCGATGATCCACACCTTGTGCTGCCGCGCGTATTCGAGCAGCGTGCGGCGGCGCGCGAGGCTCATCACCATGCCGAGCGGGTACTGGTGCGAAGGCGTGACGAGCGCGAGCCGCGGCGGATCGAGCAGATCGGATTCACGCGGGTTCAGCCCCTCGCTGTCCACGGGCACCGGCACGAGCGTGAGCCCCGACGATTGCAGCACGCTGCGCGCGCCCCAGTAGCAGGGCTCTTCCACCCACACGCGGTCGCCCACGTCGGTGAGCAGACGCACGGCAAGATCCATCGACTGATGGATGCCGGTCGTGATGATGATCTGGTCCGGCGTGCAGTTCACCGACCGCGCCACGCGCAGGTAGTCGGAGAGCGCGCGACGCAACGGCCGATAGCCGCCGCCCGGCGCGTAGGTGAGCAGGTCCGGATTCGCTTCCTTCCACAGGCGCGCCTGCAGGCGGCTCCAGGTGCGTGCGGGAAATTCCGCGACGTCGGGCACGCCCGGCATGAAGGCGCCCCACTGCTTGGGCGAGACGCCGGCCTGGTCGATCAGACGTTGCCCGCGCATCGACATGGCGCCGGGCTCGTGGCGCGCGCCCGGTTGCTGCGTGCATGGCGTTGCGGTTGCGGTGTCCGCCGACGGTTCGCTGGCCGCCGAACCGGTGGTCGATGCTGCCTTGCTCGTTACCGTTCCCGCTGTTGCTGCTGGCACTGCGGCGCCACTTGTCGACGAAGCCGATCCGCCCGCACCTCCGGACGAACCCGCCGCTCCTGCGCGAGGCGTGCGTCGCACGTTCACGGCCGCCTTGTCCGGGCGCGTGTCCGCCACATACGTGCCGCTGCCTGTGGTCGAGATCACGTAGCCCTCGGCGGTGAGCTGGTCGTACACGTGCAGCACCGTGTTGCGCGCAATGCCGAGGTCGGTGGCGAGCGTGCGCGAGCTGGGCAGCTTGGTGCCCGGCGCGAGCTGGCCCGTGAGGATGGCCTGCTGCATCAGGCGCAGCACCTGGCGATACATCGGCTCTCCGCATGCGCGGTCGATCCGCGCCGACAGCCAGTCCGCGAGAATGATCGTGTCCAAGTGGCTCTATCCAGAATAATGAAATGGTTCCATATTGTAGAACCGTAAGCGGCTATAGTGGGTCACGCCATTAGCTCAAACCCGCCTTGCGGGAGGAGCCAATGGTAAGGAAACTGCATTGTGAGGAGGGGACTGGGGCAATGAAAAAAGGGGACGTGATCGTCAGTTTTCGCGGCGTGCGAAAAACCTATGACGGCGAATCGCTCGTGGTCAAGCAGCTCGACCTCGACATCTACCAGGGTGAATTCCTCACGCTGCTCGGCCCGTCGGGCTCGGGCAAGACGACGTGCCTGATGATGCTGGCCGGCTTCGAATTTCCGACCGGCGGCGAGATCTGGCTCGACGGCAAGCTGCTCAACAACGTGCCGCCGCACAAGCGCAACATCGGCATGGTGTTCCAGAACTACGCGCTATTCCCGCACCTGACGGTCGAGCAGAACGTGGCGTATCCGCTGTCGGTGCGCAAGGTGTCCGCGGACGAACGCGCGGAGCGCGTCAACAACGCGTTGAAGATGGTGCGCATGGAGGGCTTCGCAAAACGCTATCCGGCGCAGCTTTCGGGCGGCCAGCAGCAGCGCATTGCACTTGCCCGCGCACTCGTGTTCGAACCGAAGCTCGTGCTGATGGACGAGCCGCTCGGCGCGCTGGACAAGCAACTGCGCGAACACATGCAGTACGAACTCAAGTCGCTGCACGAGAAGCTCGGCGTGACGTTCGTCTACGTCACGCACGACCAGGGCGAGGCCCTCACCATGTCCGACCGCGTCGCGGTGTTCGACAAGGGCGTGGTGCAACAGCTCGATACCGTCGACCGGCTCTACGAATCGCCCTGCAACGAATTCGTCGCGAACTTCATCGGCGACAGCAACCGGCTGCGCGGCACGGTGGAGAGCGTCGACGGCGAGTTCTGCGCGTTCCGTCTTGCGGACGGCACCCGGCTCATGGGTCGCAACGTGGGCGGCGCCAAGGCAGGCGTGCCCGCGGTGGCGTGCATTCGCCCCGAGCGCATGAAGCTCGCTTCCGGTATTGGAGGCCAGAACGGCAACACGCTCGCCGGCGAGGCGCGCGGTCTCATCTATTTCGGCGACCACGTGCGCATGCGCTGCGGCCTGCCGGAACAGGACGAGTGCTTCGTGAAGGTGCCGCTCGGCACCGATGCGCTCGACACTTTTGCGCCCGGCCGTCCGGTCGCACTCGAATTCGCGCCCGAGCATCTGCGCGTGTTCGCCTGAGTCGCAGCTGTACACAACAACCCTGTACCAAAGACCATCAGAGAGGAAGTCACATGAAAACGATCGGGATGACGCGCTGCGCCGCAGCCGCCGCTACGCTTGCCCTCGCATTCGGCGCGACTGCCGCCGCCGCGGCGGAAGTAACTGTCGTCAACTTCGGCGGCGCTAACGGCGACGCGCAGAAGGCCGCTTTCAACCAGCCGTTCGAGGCGCAGACGGGCAACAAGGTGACCGCCGTCGAATACAACGGCGAGCAGGCCAAGGTGAAGGCCATGGTCGAAGCGAAGCACGTGAACTGGGACGTGGTGGAAGTGGAGTCGGGCGACCTGGGCCGCGGCTGTGACGAAGGCCTGTACGAGAAGCTCGACTGGTCGAAGATCGCGAAGAAGTCGGAGCTGATTCCCGAGGCGCCGCAAACGTGCGGCGCCGGCATTTTCGTGTGGTCCACGGCGCTCGCCTATAACGCCGACAAGCTGAAGACCGCGCCCGCCGGCTGGGCCGACTTCTGGGACGTGAAGAAATTCCCGGGCAAGCGCGGCATGCGCAAGGGCGCGCGCTACAACCTCGAATTCGCGCTGATGGCCGACGGCGTGGCGCCGAAGGACGTCTACAAGGTGCTCGCCACGAAGGAAGGCCAGGACCGCGCGTTCAAGAAGCTCGACGAGCTGAAGCCGAACATCCAGTGGTGGGAAGCGGGCGCGCAGCCGCCGCAGTTCCTCGTGGCCGGCGACGTGGTGATGTCCACCGCCTATAACGGCCGCATCAGCGCCGCGCAGAAGGAAGGCAAGAACCTGAAGGTGGTGTGGAACGGCAGCATCTACGACCTCGACTACTGGGCCATTCCGAAGGGCACGCCGAACAAGGATCTGGCCGAGAAGTACATCGCCTACTCGCTCTCGCCGAAGCCGCAGCAGGAGTACGCGAAGCACATCGCGTACGGTCCGGTGAACGTGGCCGCCATCAAGGCGCTCGACGCGAAGACGCTGGAGAACCTGCCGAACTCGCCCGCCAACGGCAAGAACGCGGTGCTGCAGAACATCTCGTTCTGGACGGACCACGGCGACGAACTGGAGCAGCGCTTCGCCTCGTGGGCGTCGAAGTAAGCAGCCAGTCGTGAGGAAGGACCGGGCGGGGCCGCGCGCCGCGCCCGGGAAGCAACGGTGCGAGCCATCGCTGAAAGGCGAACGGTTCGCGCAGTGAAGAGTATGAGAGGAGTCAGGGTGTGACGACGATGACGATGCCCGCCGACGAGGCCGGCGGATCGACTGCGCGGCTCAAGCGCGAGCTGAAGGCTGCCGAGGCGCGCAAGCGGACGATGGCGCTGCTGCTCGTGGCGCCGCTCGCAATTTTTCTGCTGCTGATTTTCGTCGTGCCGATTGCCGCGCTCTTGACGCGCGCCGTGCAGAACCCCGAAGTGGCCACGGCCCTGCCGCACACCGTCGGCGTGCTGCACGATTGGGACCGCAAGAGCCCGCCGTCCGACGCCGCTTACGCTGCGCTCGCCACCGACCTCACTGCGATCCAGGACGGCGAGGCCATGGGCGCTGTGGCGCGCCGACTGAACACCGAGATTCCCGGCTTCCGCTCGCTGGTCGCGAAGACCGCACGCGCCATGCCGCTCACCGACGATGCGGGCCACGCACTCGCACCCGCGCAGGTCCACGCGAAGATCGCGGAAATCGATGGCCGTTGGAACGACGTCACCTACTGGCAGGCCATCGCGAAGAACAGCAGCATGTACTCGCCGTTCTACCTGCTGGCCGCGCTCGACCATCGCCAGGACGCGTTCGGCCACATCATTCCTTCGGACCCCGATCAGCAGATCTACCTCACGGTGTTCACGCGTACCTTCACAATCAGCGTGGCCGTGACGTTGCTCGCGCTGCTGCTCGGTTATCCGCTCGCGTACTGGATCTCCACGCTCTCGGAACGACGTGCGAATCTCGTGATGATTCTCGTGCTGATCCCGTTCTGGACGTCGATTCTCGTGCGCGTAGCCGCATGGATCGTGATCCTCCAGGGCGAGGGGCTCGTCAACAAGGCGTTGATGGGGAGCGGCCTGATTTCGTCGCCGCTTTCGCTGCTGTTCAACCGCGTGGGCGTCTACATCTCCATGACGCACATCCTGCTGCCGTTCATGATCCTGCCGCTCTACAGCGTGATGAAGTCGATTCCACCCACCTATCAGCGCGCGGCGGTTTCGCTCGGCAGCCATCCTTTCGCGGCGTTCTGGCGCGTGTACGTGCCGCAGACATACCCGGGCATCGGGGCGGGCGCGCTGCTCGTGTTCATTCTCGCGATCGGCTACTACATCACGCCGGCGCTGCTCGGCGGACCGAACGACCAGATGGTCAGCTACTACGTCGCGTACTTCACGAACGTGACGATCAACTGGGGTATGGCCTGTGCGCTCGGCGGGCTGCTGCTCGCCGCGACCACCGTGCTGTACGTGATCTACGGGCGCTTCACGCGTTCGCAGCTGAGCCTCGGCTGAAGCCGGCGACGGAGAAACCCGCAATGAAACTCGCCAGACCTCTCTTCGCGCCGCATACGTCGCTCGCCGAACGCGTGTGGTATTTCGTGCTGCGCGGCATGGCCGTGCTCACGCTGCTGTACCTCGTCATGCCGGTGTTGGCCATCGTGCCGCTGTCGTTCTCGTCGAGCACGTTTCTCGTTTATCCGATGCCGGGCTGGTCGCTGCGCTGGTACGAGAACCTGATCACCTCTGACGACTGGCGCATGGCGGCGAAGAACAGCTTCATCATCGCGCCCTCGGCCACCATCGTGGCGACGGTGCTCGGCACGCTCGCCGCCATCGGGCTCACGAAGGCCGAGTTCCGCGGCAAGGCGCTGCTCATGGCCATCCTCATTTCGCCGATGATCGTGCCGGTGGTCGTGGTGGGCGTGGGCATGTACCTGTTCTTCGCGCCGCTCGGGCTCGCGAATACGTACACGGGGCTGATCCTCGCGCACGCGTCGCTGGGTGTGCCGTTCGTGGTGACTACGGTTGCCGCGACGCTGCAAGGCTTCAACCACAACCTCGTGCGCGCCAGCCTTTCGCTGGGCGCGAATCCGGTGAACACGTTCTTCCGCATCACGCTGCCCGTGATCGCGCCCGGCGTAATTTCGGGTGCGCTGTTCGCGTTCGCCACGTCGTTCGACGAAGTGGTGGTCACGCTGTTCCTGGCCGGCGCGGATCAAACCACGCTGCCGCGCCAGATGTTCACCGGCATCCGCGAGAACATCACGCCCACCATCGCGGCACTCGCCACCATCCTGATTCTCTTTTCGACGTCGCTGCTGCTCGCGCTCGAATGGCTGCGGGGCCGCAACGCGGCGCGCGCCGTGCGGGCTTGAGGGGTTGCGTCGTCCGAACTGATGGCCTGACCGGCAGATGCGTGAAGCCGGTCAGCGCCGCACCCACACGTCTCCATCCTTGACGTACGAGCGCTTCACCGCGGCCCACGCGATGCGGTGCGCGATTTCTTCGTGATCCGGGTCGGCCGCATGCGAGGCGAAGGCGTGATTGAAGGCCTCGCGATAGATGTCCTGCGCGTGAGGCGGCAAGTGATTGCGTACGGATGGCGGAAGATCGTCGTTCGAGGCGTACGGCATGGCGTGCTCCGTTGGCGAGGGTTGCCTTCCACTTCGACGCAACAAGCGCGCCTGAGGGCGCGGCGTGATCGCGAAGGCGGACGCGCCGTTTCAGCGCGCCCGCCTTCGGTGGAGAGCGGCCGCCGGTCAGCGCATGTTGCCGGTATGGCCCAACGAATAGCGGCCGGGCTGCGGCCACACCGTGAGGCCGTGCGGCTCCATGCCCACGGGAATCGACTTCACGGCGCCCGTCGTCGTGTCGAACGCGTACACCACGTCGTCGAAGCGGCCCGAGAGCCACAGCGTCTTGCCGTCAGCGCTGACGTTGCCCATGTCGGGGCTGCCGCCGCCCGGAATCGGCCAGTTCGCGACGACCTTGCGCGTGGCGAAGTCGATCACGGACACGCTGCCCTTGCCGTGACGCGGGCCATGCACGAGGTTCGAGCCGCGGTTCGCCACATAGAGCTTCGTGCCGTCGCGGCTCGGATAGAGTCCGTGCGTGCCCACGCCGGTCTTGACGAAGCCGACCTTCGTGAAGCTGTCGCCATCTACGACGAACACGCCATCGGCCATCATGTCGGCCACATAGAAGACCTTGCCGTCCGGCGAGATGCGGATATCCTGCGGCATGCCCTTGCGGTCCAGTTCCAGGTAGCCCACCACCTTGCGGTTCACGAGGTCGATCTTCGCCAGCTTGCCGCCGAACTCGCAGGTGAAGAGGGCGTACTTGCCGTCGATGGAAAAGTCCGCGTGGTTGATGCCCTTGCACTGGGGCACGTCGAGGCTCGATTTGAGCGCCATGGTGTGCGCGTCGCGGAAGTCGAGGCGTGCGTGCGCTTCGGCCACGACGATGGCTTCCTTGCCGTCCGGCGTGAAGTACATGTTGTACGGGTCGTCGACCAGCACGGCCTTGCCCGGCTTGCCGGTTTTCGGGTCGATAGGCGTGAGGCTGCCGTCGTTACGGCCTTCGGCATTGTTGGCTACCCACAGCGTTTGCAGGTCCCACGAAGGCACGACGTGCTGGGGGCTGCGGCCTACCTGGAACTTATCGACCACCTTGTAGGTGGCGGGGTCGATCACGTAGACGTCGTTGGAGCGCAGGTTCGGCACATAGACGCGCGCGAGCGCGCCCGCGACGGCCGAACTCATGTGGCCGGATTCCGCTTCGCTGTAGAGATTGCTGGCGTTCGGCACGGGCGGCATGCCGGGCACGGTCGTCACGGCCGAAGCGGCCGACGCCGTAGACGCCGCGGCCGCGTGGCGGGCTCCGAAGCCTGCGAACGAGACAGCAGCGAATGCAGTGAAGGCGGCGAAGGCGAGCCGTGACCGACGGGAAAAGAAGGGTTGACGCAGTTGCATGGCGAGGTCCGTTTGTCGGTTGCTGGATAGAGAGAGGGTGGATAAACGGGCGCGTGTGTGCGGCGCAGGCTTCAGTGGCCCGCGGTCTCTTTCTTGATTGCTTCGATGGTGCGCGAAACGATGGCGTCGATGCCCAGTTGTCCGAGTTCGACGCTGGAGCGGCGCGGGTCGCCGCCGTAGACGCCGTCGGCCGCGCCGGGCTTCGGGGCGGTGCGCAGCTTGTCGAGCCGCACCATCTGCGGCGCGACCGCGAGCAGCAGCGACGTGTCGGCGAGGCCCGCGTGCGTGCCGATCTCGGCGTCCGTCACGCCATGCTGACGCAGGATCTGCGCGTAGCCGTCCGAACTCGTGCCGTAATACTCGGCCGGCACGAAGGCGCGGGCCGAGCCCGCCCACGCCTTGTTCAGCTGCGCGACCGCGCGCCGGATGTCGTTCTGATAACCACCGTGGTCGCCGAGGAACACGATGTTGGTGAAGCCGTGCACCTTGAAGCTGTTGGCGGCGGACTCGAGCGTCTTCTCGAACACGTCGTCGGGCACGGTGATGGTGCCTGGAAAGCGCATGTGCGAAGTGGTGGGCGCATAGCTGCCTTCGGGCACGTAAGCGATCACAGGCGCGACGATGGCGTTGCCGAGACCCTGCGCGATGCGTTCGGCGAGTATCTTCGCGCGCACGTTGTGCTTACCGAGCGCGACGTAAGGGCCGCTCTGCTCCGTGCCGCCGATGGGAATGATGATCGTGGTCTTGCCGGCGCGAATCTCGTCGCGCAATTCGGTCCACGTGAGGTCTTCCAGCTGTACCGTTTTGGGCACCTGCGCCACCGCTGCGTGCGCGGCGGCGAACGCGAGGGCGGCGAGAGCGTGTCGAACATGAAAGCGCATGAAAAGTCCTTGCGAAGAAGCATGGCCGGCGAGGGTGGGGCCGGCCCGATGTCCTGCGACGTTATCACAGTGATGTATTCGAGCGGACGCCCTGCGGGCTTGTTCGAGATCAAGGGTTGTGCAGGTGGCGGGGCAATGCGTTCGGTGCCGGAACGGCCTGCGGTGAGCCACGCCGGGGCTGAATCGCGTGTTGACTTCCCGTTCGCGGAATGTCTAGAATTCCGGCTTCGTCACAAAAGGGGCCGATGCCTTGGACAGTAGCAGTTGTCGATCTTCGAACGGTTTTATCGCCTGACCGGCAAGACGTCCGCGCTCCCTTTTTAAGCCGCCGTCCTGCCAGCAGGCAGACGGTGCGCGTCGCAGTCATTCTCCCCGTGCACCTTTGATTCGCGCCATTTGGCGTGGCGTTCGCATGCCTGCTTGTTGGCTTGCGCGCCGCTACGTGCGTACGGCTCTCGTGGAAAACATCAGCCAGCAGCAAGGAGCGGCATAGCGCAGCGTGGGCTCGATGCGAGCCCCGCCCGCGTGGCCACTTGCTGAGCGATTGCCTTTATTGAGTCATGGTGGATTTTCTTTTCAATCCGAACCGCACCGCGAACGCCTCGGCGTGGCGGCTGCTGCCCAACGGCTGGGACTTTGTGGCGTTCCCGCTGATCCTGTGCCTGATCGCGATGGCGGCCATCGGCTTTCACCAGACGCTCGCGCCGATGTCGACGCTGCAGACGCAGGCCATCTCGCTGGACACGGCGATGCTGCCGGAGTACGCCATGCGCACCACGCTGCGCATGCTCGCGGCGATGGTGGCGTCGCTGGCGTTCACGTTCACCTACGGCACGCTGGCGGCCAAGAGCCGGCGCGCGGGCATGGTGCTGGTGCCGGTGCTCGACATCCTGCAGTCGGTGCCGGTGCTGGGCTACATCTCGTTCACGGTGACGTTCTTCCTCGCGCTGTTTCCGGGGCGCGTGCTGGGCGCGGAGCTGGCGGCCATCTTCGCCATCTTCACGAGCCAGGCCTGGAACATGACCTTCAGCTTCTACCAGTCGCTGCGCACCGTGCCGCGCGACCTGGACGAGGTCTCGCGCGGCTTTCACCTGACCGCCTGGCAGCGCTTCTGGAAGCTGGAGGTGCCGTTCTCGATGCCGGGGCTGATCTGGAACATGATGATGTCGATGTCGGGCGGCTGGTTCTTCGTGGTGGCTTCCGAGGCCATCACGGTGGGCAACAGCACCATCACGCTGCCGGGCATCGGCGCGTACCTGGCGCAGGCCATCGCGCAGAAGAACCTGCACGCGGTGGGCTGGGTGATCCTGGCCATGACGGTGGTGATCCTCGCCTACGACCAGCTGCTGTTCCGCCCGCTGGTGGCCTGGGCCGACAAGTTCCGCATGGAGAACACCAGTTCGGGCACGGCGCCCGGCTCCTGGCTGCTGGACCTGATCCGGCGCACGCGGCTCATCCACCGCATGCTGGTGCCGTTCGGCTGGCTGCTGGCGCGCCTTGCACGCGTGCCGCTGAAGCTGCCCGCGTTCGAGCGGCCCAGCCCGTTCGGCGTGACGCGCACGCTGGGCACGCGCGCGGCCGACATCGTGTGGGGCATCTTCGTGGTGCTGCTCACCGCCTACGTGCTGTACCGGGTGATCGCGTACGTGCACACGGGCGTGGGCATGGACGAGGTGCTGCACGTGTTCGTGCTGGGCTTCATCACGCTGCTGCGGGTGGTGGTGCTGATCGCGCTGTCGTCGCTGGTGTGGGTGCCGCTGGGCGTGCTGATCGGGCTGCGCCCGGCGCTGGCCGAGAAGATCCAGCCGCTCGCGCAGTTTCTCGCGGCGTTTCCGGCCAACCTGCTGTTTCCGGTGTTCGTGATGGCGATCGTGCGCTTTCACCTGAACCCGGACATCTGGCTCTCGCCGCTGGTGGTGCTGGGCACGCAGTGGTACATCCTGTTCAACGTGGTGGCGGGCGCGAGCGCCTACCCGAACGACTACCGGGAGGCGGCCACGAACTTCCGCATCCGGGGCTGGCAGTGGTGGCGCCAGGCGATGCTGCCGGGCATCCTGCCGTACTACATCACGGGGGCCATCACGGCCTCGGGCGGGGCGTGGAACGCGAGCATCGTCGCGGAGGCGGTGCAGTGGGGCGACACGAAGCTGGTGGCGCACGGGCTGGGGGCGTACATCGCGCAGACCACGGCCGACGGGGACTTCCCGAAGATCATCCTTGGGGTGGCGGTGATGTCGCTGTTCGTCACCCTGTTCAACCGGCTGTTGTGGCGTCCGCTGTACGCGTACGCCGAATCGCGGCTGCGGCTCGACTGAATGCGCGAAGCGGAGAGCAGATCATGCAGGAACCAAAGACGGTAACGGCGGCGGGCGGACAGACGCCCGCGGCGAACGTGGCACCGGTGGCGGGCGCCGAGATCCTGAACGTGAAGCACGTGAGCCGTGGCTTCAACAAGGCGCAGGGCGAGCTGCTGGTGCTCGACGACGCGAACCTGACGCTGCACGAGGGGGAGATCGTGGGGCTGCTGGGGCGCTCGGGCTCGGGCAAGTCGACGCTGCTGCGCATCATCTCGGGGCTGATCGAGCCGACCTCGGGGGAAGTGGAGTACCTGGGGCAGCCGCTCAGGGGCCCGGCCGAGGGGGTGGCGATGGTGTTCCAGACCTTCGCGCTGTTTCCGTGGCTGACGGTGCTGCAGAACGTGGAGGCGGGGCTGGAGGCGCGCGGGGTGGGGGCGCGCGAGCGCCGCGAGCGGGCGCTGGCGGCCATCGACCTGATTGGTCTGGACGGCTTCGAGAACGCGTACCCGCGCGAGCTGTCGGGCGGCATGCGGCAGCGGGTGGGGTTTGCGCGTGCGCTGGTGGTGGACCCGACGCTGCTGCTGATGGACGAGCCGTTCTCGGCGCTGGACGTGCTGACGGCCGAGACGCTGCGCACGGACCTGCTGGACCTGTGGACGCAGGGTCGGCTGCCGATCCGCTCGGTGCTGATCGTGACGCACAACATCGAGGAAGCGGTGTTCATGTGCGACCGGATCCTGGTGCTGTCGTCGAACCCCGGGCGGGTGCTGGCGGAGATCAGGGTGCCGTTCAGGCACCCGCGCAACCGGCTGGACCCGGCGTTCCGGCGGCTGGTGGACGACATCTACGCGAAGATGACGGCGCGGCAGACGGGCGGATGGGGCAAGAAGGAGCTGGAGCTGGGCAGCTGGCTGCCGCAGGTGTCGACGAACCTGATGGCGGGGCTGATCGAGACGCTGGCGATGCCGCCGTACCACGGGCGGGCGGACATGCCGGAGATTGCGCGCTCGCTGCACCTGGAGGTGGACGACCTGTTTCCGATCGCGGAGATGCTGCAGCACCTGGGGTTCGCGGACGTGCGCGAGGGGGACGTGTTCCTGACGCCGCCGGGGCGGGTATTCGCGGAGTTCGGCACGCAGGAGCGCAAGATGATGTTCGCGGAGCACCTGCTGCGCAACGTGCCGCTGGCCGCGCGGATCAAGAAGGTGCTCAACGAGCGGCCGGGCCACCGCGCGCCGCGCGTGCGCTTCGAGCAGGAGCTGGAAGACTTCCTCTCGGACCAGGCCGCGGAAGAGACGCTCGATACGGTGATCGACTGGGGCCGCTATGCCGAGATCTTCTCGTATAACGACCAGACGGAGATCTTCAGTCTCGAGGATGTGGAGTCTTAATCCGACATCCCCCACGAAACCAGTACCGAATGAATGTTGCGCGCGTACTGGTCGCGTAGCTGCGGCGTTTCCGAGTGGTAGGCGCCGATCGCCTGCCACGTGTTGCCGTAGCGAATCATCTTTTGCTTGAGCATCCACGCCGCCACGTAGATGTTCACGCACGCGTCCTTCAGCGCGTGGGGCGGCACGCCGTAGCGGCGCAATTCGCCGAAGTGCACGGAATTGATCTGCGTCTGGCCCACGTCGATGCTGCCGTCCGCATTCCGATGCACGGCATTGGGATCGCCCTTCGATTCGAACCACGCGATGGCACGCAGGATGAGCGGGTTCACGCCTTGATAGGTGCCCGCGCGTTCGAAGCAGTTGTCGTCTGCGTGGTTGTCGTCCGCATGTGCGGCGCCGGGCGACAGCACGGCGAGGGTCATGACGAGCGAAACGAGACTGGATGCGGCGAAGCGTTTCGGCGCGAAC
Source organism: Paraburkholderia kururiensis (assembly GCF_034424375.1). Taxonomy (NCBI): domain Bacteria; kingdom Pseudomonadati; phylum Pseudomonadota; class Betaproteobacteria; order Burkholderiales; family Burkholderiaceae; genus Paraburkholderia; species Paraburkholderia kururiensis. The sequence continues at coordinate 949,860 of NZ_CP139965.1, forward strand.
AGAACGTGTTTCATGGCAGGGACTCCGGATATTGCCTGACGGCTTCTTGCACTCGATGACTTCTTGCCGCTAACGAACCGCGGCCATCAACGTGTCATCGCAACCGAAACGCCTTCCGTCGCAATCGACCGCTTGTCGTGCGGCCGTTCCTGCAACGCGGCGTCCAGTCTCTTTTCCATCGCGGCCAGTTGCGTGCGCGATTCCTCGGTAACAACCACGCGCACCTGCACCTCGGGCGCCTTCTTCGCGACGGCACGCCGCGATTTCTTCGAACGATGCGACGAGCCCGTGGTGGCGACAGGCGCCGACGTGTCTTCATCGTCGCTGGCCGAGCCCGGCAGCGATGCGAGCGACGGCACCGGCGGAAAGAGCTGGTTCGGTGCGGCGGCGGCCGTGGTCGGCTTGATGACGAAGGCAGACGACGAGCCGCCCGAAGCGGCCTGCGTCTGCGCCTGTGCCTGTGAAGGCGGCGCGCTAACGTTTGCAGAGTCGGCCGCGAATGCGGTGCCGCATGCGAGCGTGGCCGTGCAGATCAGGAATCGAAGCATAGGTCGGCCTCCGGTTACTCGGTGGGTTTGAGCTGGATGCTGTAGGGCTGGCAACTGCCCACGGCCACGTTTTCTACCCGCACCGACCCGGCCCGCTGCGAAGCAATGCCGCGCTTCACGGACTGGTTCAGATACGCAAAGTCCTGCGGCAGCGCCGAAACGACGATCGTCGTAGGCTGCAACTGCTTCGACGCGAGCGCGCCGACTTTCGTGAGCACCGAAGTCAGCTGCGGGTCGCGGGCGCCGAGCGCATCCGGTGGTATGACGAAATCGACGAGCTTCGGCGGGGCGGCAGGCGTGTGGATGTCGGTACGCGCGCTGGCGTCCTGATTCGGTCCCTGGAGCTGGGCACATCCCGCAAGGACGGCCACGACGACGAGACTGGCAAGCAATTTCACGGTTGTCTCCCACGCTTTGGACCTGCGTTATCGGCAGCGACGGCGAATGATTTACCCCCTCGGCGCAAATTCACGCAGGGGCAAGGCACACAGGGTTTTCCGGCGAGAGCGAACTGGTTTAAGCACCTACTGCGAAGGCTCTGCGAGCCTTATTCGTACGACGTGTGCGCGTTCGTCGAACACATCCGTCAACGGTTTTCCTTAGATGTTTGTGCATGGGCATTCCGATGCCGCGCACGAACCGCCAATCGTCTGTTCCTTTATGGTGGATTTATTTTCCACTAAACTGGAACACATGGACGTCACCGAACTCATTGCGGCCCGCGTGCGCGAACTTCGCGCGGCGCACGGCCTTTCACTCGACGCGCTCGCCGAACTGAGTGGCGTAAGCCGCTCCAACATATCGCTGATCGAGCGAGGCGAAAGCAGCCCCACCGCGGTAGTGCTCGACAAGCTGGCCACCGCCTTCGGCGTCACGCTTGCGTCGTTGTTCGAAGAGAGCGCCGCTGCACAGGACGAGCCGTCGCCGGTCTCACGTGCACGCGCGCAGGCGGTATGGACCGATCCCGGCTCACGCTATGTGCGTCGTCATCTGTCGCCTGCTATCCGTTCGCCCATTCAACTCGTCGAGGTACGTTTCCCGCCCGGCAAACGTGTCGCCTACGACACCGGTGCGCGCGAAGTCGAAATCAATCAGCAGGTGTGGGTGATCGAAGGCGCGATGGAAATCACGCTGGGCGACGAGCGCTGGCGTCTTGAAGCGGGCGACTGCCTCGCGATGCGGGTGGATCGGCCCACGGTGTTTCGCAATCCTACGCGCAAGCCTGCGCGTTATCTCGTGGCGCTGACCACGCTGCCCTTCATGCCGACGCGGAGGAACGGATGAGCACCAACGTAACGGTGATGCGAGTGGGCGCCAACGAGGCCGCCGCATGCGTGGAGGCGCTGGCCGACGTGTTGATCGATTGCGTGGAAGGCGGGGCATCGGTGAGCTTCATGTGGCCGCTGTCTCGCGACAAGGCCATCGCCTTCTGGCGCGACGTCGCCCACGGCGTGGCGCGCGGCGAGCGCGTGCTGCTCGTGGCGCAGGGCGAGGATGGCGAGATCGTCGGTACGGTGCAGTTGATTCTCGCGCAGCCCGAGAATCAGCCGCATCGTGCCGACGTGGCGAAGATGCTCGTGCATCGCAAGGCGCGCCGCCGCGGCGTTGCGCAACAGCTGATGGCCGCTGTGGACCATGCCGCGCGCGAGGCGGCCAGGACCGTGCTCGTGCTCGACACCGTGACCGGCGGCGATGCCGAGCGCCTGTATCAGCGCGCGGGATGGGAGCGCGTGGGAACGGTGCCGAAGTACGCGCTCATGCCGGACGGCACGTTCTGCGCGACGACGTTCTATCACAAGCAGCTTTGAACGGCCGCGGTGCGCGGGACGAGCGACGCGATCGCGCGCTCGCAGATGCACCGCCAGGCCGAGGCACACACGTGGTCAGTCCACGGGCACCTGCGCCGCGGTCACGGCCACGTTGATGCCCACGTTTCGATCGTGGTTGCGATACACCGCGGCGCAGACGACCAACACGAGCATCACGCAGAATTCCGCAACGAGGCTCGCTGTGACGGCATCGAGATACAGGCCCGAATGGTGGAGGGTCTGCGCGAACACGGCGCCTAGCGACGCAGAGCCCAGCCCGAACGACGCCTGTTGCACCGTGGCCAGCATGGCGCTGCCGGCGCCCGCCTGTTCGTGCGGCACGTCCGTGAGCGAGATGCGGTAGTAGCTGCTCACGATGAACGCCTGACCGGCGCCGATCAGCATCGTGGCGGGCGCGAGATTCAGAATGCCGGGATGCGGCCACACCGTATGCAGCGTCGCGATCAGTGCGAGCAGACCCGGCATCTGGATCGCGCAGCCCAGCATCAATGTTTGCGTGCGTCCGAACCTGGCGACCGCACGCGCCGTGAAGAGCGACGCGACGAAGTACGAGCCGCCCAGCACGATCAGCGTATTGCCCGAGTGAACCGGCGAGAGCCCCGCGCCGGCCTGGAGCGTGAGCGCCAGCACGAACATGAAGCCGCTCCAGCACGAGAAGAACAGGATCGCGATGACAAGGCCGAAGCGCACGCTGGGCAGCCGCAGCAGTGTGGGCGGCAGCAGCGGCGAGACTCCGCGGCGTTCCTGCACCAGCTCGGTCTTCCACAGCAGAACGATGAGCGGCACCGCTGCGGCGAGCAGCGCGATGCACGGCGCCGACCAGTGCAGCGAAGGGCCCATCGAAAGCGGCAGCAGGATGGCGAGAATCAAGAGCGCGAGCAGCAGCGTAGCGGGACGGTCGATGCCCGAGGCGTGATCGCGGCGCGTTTCCGGAATCCACCGCGAGCACGCGAGGATGGCCGCGCACACCGGCAGGTTGATGAGGAACACGCTGCGCCAGCCGCTGCCCGCGATGTTGGCCGATACGAGAAATCCGCCCAGCACCTGCCCCACGATGAACGCGAGCCCGCCGATTGCGCCATAAAACCCGATGGCGCGCGAGTGGGCGTGGCCCTTCAGGCTCACGTGAATGGTGGCGAGAATCTGCGGTACGAGCAGCGCCGCAGCCACGCCCTGCAACGCGCGTGCGGCGAGCAGCAGCGCCATCGAATTGGCCAGCCCGCACAGCAGCGACGAGATGCCGAACAGCAGCACGCCGGCGTTGAAAATGCGGCGCCGTCCGAAGGTGTCACCGAGCCTGCCGCCCATTGCGAGACACACGGCGAACGCTACGCCGTAGGCGGCCACCATGAGTTCGAGCCCGGTTTCGGTGGCGTGCAGCGAGTGGGCGACGGCGTCGAGTGCCACGTTGACGATGGAAAAATCAATCTGCGGAAGCAACTGGCCAGCCAGCAGCACCAGCAGGCCGACCTGGCTGAGCTTGGGGTGGGAATTCTGTGCGGTCATCGAAAGCCTTCCTTCAATGCGTTTGGAAAGCTAGTATGGAGAGCGTTTTAGACTGGTACCAGAGTTTGCTTAGACTGGTATAAGTTGTGTCAGGCTACGAAGGAGAGCACTCGAATGAACGCCACGCCGGAACTGTTCCTCGCCGATGCGCCGGACGAGAGCGATGTGGTCGATACGAACCGCCTGCAACAACTGGCCGGGTTCCTGCGAGCCCGGCGCGAAAGCTTGGACCCGGCGCGGCTCGGGCTGCCGCGCATCGGCCGGCGGCGCACGCCGGGGTTGCGGCGCGAGGAGGTGGCCCAGCTCGCGGGCATCGGCATTACGTGGTACACGAAGCTGGAGCAGGGGCGTCCCATTCGCGTTTCCGCGAAGGTGCTGGATGCCGTGGCCGCCGCCCTGCAATGCAGCGAGACCGAAACGCGCCATCTCTTCACGCTGGCCGGCGTCACGCGGCCGTCCACGGTGGCGACGAAGCCATCCTGCGAACGGCTTTCCGAGGCGTGGCAGCGCCTGCTCGATCAGATGAACCCGTTTCCCGCTGTCATTCAGAGCGCGCGGTTCGACATTATCGGTTTCAACGCGGGATATTGCAGGCTCGTCGGCATCGACCTCGCCACCATCCCGCCGGAAGACCGCAACTGCCTTTACCTCGCGTTGACGCATCCGACGTGGCGCGCGTGCCTCGGCGACTGCGAGGAAGCGCTCGACCGCATGGTCGCGCTCTTTCGCGCCGCGATGGCCGAACACATGCAGGACCCGGCCTGGGAAAGGCAGTTGCAGCGCTACATGAATGTGTCCGCGGAGTTTCGCCGGTTGTGGCCGCGACATCAGGTGGTCGGCATCGAGAACCACGTGAAACGGTTCCGTCACGCGTCGGTGGGCGCGTACAGCATGCAGCAGACCAACTGGTGGTCCGCCGCGCAGAACGGCGTGCGCCTGCTCGTCTACATGCCTGCTGACGAAGAGAGCGAGACGCTCTGGCGGCAACTTTCCGCGTCGTAGTTGTCCAATCGAACACGCGGCAACGTTCGCGAACCTTCAATCAACAATTACTCGTCGGAGGAAAGCACCCATGCCCATGCGTCGACGTCAGTTCATCACGGGTTCCAGCGCCATGCTGGCAACAGGCGCGCTTGCACTGGCCGGCTGCACTACCACGCCGCCAGGCACCGGCAACACGCAGGCGGACAACACCGAGAAGCGCGCCAACATCAACGCAGGCGTGGACGCCACATTGGCACGCCTCTACAGCACGGTCCACGGTTCGCAGGAACTGATTGCGAAGTCGCGCGGCGTGCTGGTGTTTCCGTCCGTCATTGCGGCCGGCTTCTGGTTCGGCGCGCAGTACGGCGAAGGCGCGCTGCGCGTGGGCGGCCAGACCACGGGCTACTACAGCACGCTGGGCGGCTCGTTCGGATTGCAGATCGGCGCGCAGTCGAAGGCACTCGTCTTCGCGTTCATGACGCAGGAAGCGCTGGACAGCTTCCTCAAGAGCCAGGGCTGGTCGGCCGGTGCGGACGCAACGGTTGCGCTCGCGAAGATCGGGGCCAACGGCAATCTCGACACATCGACGGCCATGAGCCCTGTCGAAGCGTTCGTGCTGACCAATGCGGGTTTGATGGCAGGCATCTCGCTCGAAGGCACGAAGGTGTCGCGGCTCATGATCTGAGCGCGGCGCTCAATCGCTGAAGCACAGCAAGCCAGTGCAGGTTCGCGCCTGCACTGGCTTTCGTTTTTGTGCGGTTGCCGCGTCGACATGGAAGCAATACGGAGCACGAAATAACTTGTAAGAGAATGTAATTGAAAGTCCCGCTTCATCCACGGGACGCAATGCCCCTGCAGATTGGCACCTCGGTCGGAATGTTTCCCCGCAGTTTCCCCCAATAGTTCTACCAATAACGAACGAGGTGACGAATGGAACGGACATGGAAGTGGTCGGCGGTAGCCGCAGCCAGCGCGGTAGCCCTGGGACTCGCCGGTGCGCAATCCGCGGCGCAGGCCGCTCAGGACGAGCAGCATGAGCATCACGAAGCGAGGCAAGTGAAGCACGTGCTCCTTATCAGCTTCGACGGTCTGCACCAACAGGACGTCGCCCGCTGTGTCGCCGGCAACACCTGCCCGAACCTCGCGTTGCTCGCTCAATCGGGCGTGACGTACACCAACGCTCACACGCCGGGCCTTTCCGATTCGTTTCCCGGTCTTGCTGCGCTCGTGACGGGCGGTTCGCCGAAGACCGCGGGCCTCTTCTACGACGTGTCCTACGACCGCACGCTCTACGCGCCCTCGGACACGCAATGCCAGGGCAAGCAAGGCTGGAACGTCGTGTTCGACGAAACCACCGGCATTGATGCCGAGAACGGCGGGGCGCTCGTCCACCTCGACGGCGGCGGCGCCTTCAATCCGCAGGCCATTCCGAACGCGAAGATCAACGGCGTATGCACGCCGGTCTATCCGCACAACTACATCAAGACGAACACCGTGTTCGAAGTCGTGAAGCAGCACGTTCGCGGCGCGCGAACCGCGTGGGCCGACAAGCACGCATGGGGCTACGACTGGGTGAACGGTCCGTCGGGTCACGGCGTGGACGACCTCGCGCGCACCGAGATCAACTCCATCGACCCGGCCACCCAGTCCGACTACACCGACGTCTACACGCACACGGAGAAGTTCGACAACCTCCACGTTGAGGCACTCGTCAACCAGATCGACGGCAAGGACTCGACGGGCAAGACCAACGCGCCCGTGCCCACGCTGTTCGGCACGAACTTCCAGACGCTCAGCGTCGCGCAGAAAGCCCCGGTAGCCAAGGGCGGCGGGTATCTGGATGCGAGCTTCACGCCGGGCCCGCAGGTGGCGGACGCCATTGCGTATCTCGACAAGTCGCTGGGCCGCATCGTCGATGAACTGAAGCAGCGCAATCTCTATTCTTCGACGCTCGTGATCGTGACGGCCAAGCATGGCCAGTCGCCCACGGATCACACGAAGCTCGTGAAGAACGGCGACACGCTCACGGCGCTGCTCGAAGCCAACAACTACCTGGACCCGAACGGCAACTTCGGCCAGGCCAACACGAAGACGGGCAACCTCAATGACGGCAGCGGTCTGGTGGGCACGGGCTTCGTGCAGACCGACGACGTGGGCCTCGTCTGGCTGCGCGACCCGAGCCAGTTGAACGCCGTGGTGAAGACGCTCAAGGACAACCTGAGCTGCAACGCGCCCGGCATCTGCGCGGACGGTCCGCAGGCGTACATCCTGTACGGCCAGAGCGTGAAGGCGAAGTTCGGCGACCCGTCGCTGGGCCGCACGCCCGACATCGTCGTGCAGCCGAATCCTGGCGTGATCTACACGTCGAGCAAGAAGAAGGACGAAGAGCACGGCGGCAACGCACCCGACGACAGCCACCTGGGCCTCGTCGTGTCGTTCCCGGGGCTGCATCACGCCGGCCGTACGAATCCCGATTACGTGCTGACCACGCAGGTGGCGCCTACGATCCTGCGCGCGCTCGACGTCGATCCGGATCTGCTGCACTCGGTGGCCGCGGAAGGCACGCGCGCGCTGCCGGGGCTTGGGCTCGGTCGCGAAGAGTAAGTCACTTAGGCGAGGCGGCGGACGGGACCGCCTCGCCTGCCGCAAGGCGACGTCGTGTAGCGGTCAGCGTCGCCCGTCCATCACGGTGGCCGGGGTGCGATACGAGCGCCGGCCACCCGCCGATTCGGCGAACTGCCAGGCGAAGAGCCCCGGTACGTAGATGAGCAGGTCGCGCACGCGTCGTGCGCCGGCCAGCGCGAGCGAGGTCGCAGGGTCCAGCCCGAAGGCGGAGCCGATCAGCACGAATCCGCCTTCCTGCACGCCCAATGCGCCCGGCACGAAGAACGCGGCGCTGCTCACGGCCTGAATCAGCGACTCGATCACGACCGCTTCAATGAAGCTGATGTTCGCGCCGAGGAAGTGCACCGCAATCCAGATTTCGAGCGCGGTGCCGAGGCATTGCAGCGTCTGCCAGAAGAACACGTAGCGCAGCACCACGCCGTGCCGCCGCCAGACGAGCTTGATGGCGCGGTCGATATGCGCGGAGCGGCCGGCGAGCGCCGTGAGCTGTCCGCTCGCCACGCGGTTGAGCAACTGCGAAAGACGTTCGAAGGGATTCGCGTGCTGCACGAGCGCGAACAGCAGGAGCACCGGCGCGAGCGCGAGCGTGCCCCAGAACAGGTTCGTGGCCAGATGCAGCGAGTTGCCCACCGTGTGCGCCACCAGGTACCCGATAGCCGCGATGGTGAACAGCAACTGGCTGATGAGCGTGAGCTGCATGTCGACGACGAGGCTCGCCATGGCCGTGGATGCGCGCAGCCCGCGCTGGCGCAGCAGCCGGAACGACGTGATCTCGCCGCCAATGCGCGCAACCGGCAACATGCCGTTCACCGATTCGCGAATCCACACGAGTTGCAGCATGCGCGCGAAGCTGGGGCGGTTGGCGCCGCGGATCAGCGTCTGCCAGTCGCGCGCGTTGGCGAGCATCGGCAGCACGTGCACGAGCGCCGCGAGCACGAGCCCCGGACCTGCCGAGCGCATCAGGGTCAGCACGGCGCCGGGGTTGTCGCGCCAGAAAAGCCAAAGGGAAATAACGAGTCCGGCAAATGCCGCGATGCGGCCGAGGTGTTTCTTCATGCCGCATCCGTGGGCAGTAATTCAGTCATTCGGTGTTTCCATCAGCCGGGCGTTGCGCCGGCTCGTCAGGCGGGGCTCACTGCGGGCTCATTTGTCCTGAACGGGGTAGAGCAGGCCTTTGCCGTCCACCTCGAAACTGACGCCCCGCCATATCACGCGGGTCGAGCCGAAGCTCGCCGCAAAAATCGCAAACGAGAGGATATCCCACAGCGGCAGCAGCCAAAGATCGCGGCACGGCTGCCGCAAGGTGCGGTCCGCCTGGAGCTTCAGCGCGAGACGCACCACGAGCGCTGCCGCCACGAGCGCCCACGACCACGCCGCTCCGCCCGCCAGCGCGAGCGCAACGAGCGCGAACGGCAGCGGATGCGTGAGCGCCGAGCCGAGGTGTCCGGCGGGGTCCACGGCGCGAATGGTGCGGCTCCAGCGCAGTTCGTGCGAGACGAGTTGCCCGAACGTGGTTTCGGCGCAGGCATGCGTGACGGCGACGGGCGGAATGGCGACGGTCTGGCCCGTGGCGCGTACCGCTTCGCCGATCGCGTGATCTTCGGCCAGATGGTGCGCGAACGGCAGGTAGCCGCCGATGGCCTCCAGCGTGTCGCGCCGCATCGCAATGGTCTGGCCGAAACAGGGTTTGGCGAGACCGAGTGCGAGCCCCACCACCACGCCCGGCAGGAACTGGTAGTTGGTGGCGTTCGCCGACAGACGCGGCCAGAAGCCGGGGTCCGGCTGGCCGCGATAGGCGCACGTCACAAGGCCGACGCCCGGCCGCTGCAACTCGCCCACCACGTCGCGCAGGTAATGGGCGCTCACGCCGACGTCGCTGTCCGCGAACACCAGCACGTCGTGCCGCGCGTGCGGCAGCATGTTCACCGTGTTGCTGATCTTGCGGTTCGGGCCGTACAGCCGCGAATCGATCACGACGGCGATGTCGGCTTGCGGATGCAGCGCTCGTAGCGCCTCCACCGTTTTCAGCGCGGGGTCGTTGCGGTCGTGCACGCCGAACAGGAATTGCACCGGCGCCGGGTAGTCCTGCGCGCAGAAGCCCTCCAGATTTTCGAGCAGCGCGTATTCGTGCCCGTGCAGCGGCTTCAACACGGTGACGGCCGGGTATTGCGTGGGCGCGGCCCGCGGCCTTGCGAAGAAACGCGGCAGCAGTACGGTGGCCGCAACCGTGTAGCAAACGGCAAAGGCGGCACACAGGCCGCACGCGTAGCCGATCCACGTCAGCATGCTGGAAAGCGCGTGTGCCGCGCCTTCGGTCGCAATGAGCGTACTCACGGCGATCAACCCCGCCGGGCCGAGCAGCCAGAGCAGGCTCGGTGAAAACGGCCATACCGGCTGGCGCTTCTGGGCGGGCTCTAGTTCCATCCGCTGTTCCCAAGGAGAGGGTTGGGTGAATCCCATGCCCCGGCACGCCGCCCGAAAGCAACGGGCGGGGACGCGGGACGCAGGGCGAGGCGGTATTCAGCCGTCCGTGCCGTGACACCAGCATGAACCGTCATGCGATTCGGGCGAGGCGTCGGGCAGCGGGGGCAGAGCGTGTGAGCAATCGGCACGCCATCTTACCGCGTAATGCGCGGGGGATAGGTTGGGGAGGGCACGTCCGGGAAACTGTGCGGTGTCTTGTCACGTCGCTTGTGTCGGTTGGTCTGTCTGCGGGGTGGGGCGCGCGCCGGAACCCGGCGCCGGCCGGGACACGGCGGGCGGTTGTTCCGCGGCGAACCGCTCGCGGTAAGCCTGGGGCGTCACGGCGATGGCGCGCATCAGGCTGCGCCGCATCGTTTCTTCGCTGCCGAATCCGCAGCGCGCCGCAATGCGCTTGACGGGCAGCCGCGTGGTGCTCAGCAAGCGGCGTGCCGCCTCCACGCGCATCTGCTCCACGGCTCGGGCCGGCGTGAGTCCGGTTTGCTCCCGGTAGTGCCGCATGAAGCTGCGCTCGCTCATGCCGGCGCGGGCGGCCAGCACCGCGACCGTGAGGTCCGAAGCGAGGTGCTCTGCCATCCACGCGTGCAACTCGGCGAAGCGCTCGCCTTTCTCCTTTTGCAACGAGAGCGCCGTGCTGAACTGCGCCTGGCCGCCCGGACGCTTGAGGAACACCACGAGGTGCCGCGCCACGTCGAGCGCCAGCTGTCCGCCCAGGTCGTCTTCCACCAGCGCCAGCGCGAGGTCGATGCCGGCCGTGACGCCGGCCGACGTCCACACCGCGCCGTCGCGCACGAAGATGGGATCGGGTTCCACGCGCAGCGCCGGAAAGCGGTGGGCGAGTTCCGTGCAGCGGGTCCAGTGCGTGGCGACGCGGCGTCCGTCGAGCAGGCCGGCCGCGGCGAGCAGGAACGCGCCCGTGCAAACCGATGCGACGCGCCTTGCGTGCCCGGCGTGTTCGCGGACCCAGCCGGCGAGCGCCATATCCCGCGAGGCGGCGTAGACCCCGTTGCCGCCGGCGACGATCAGCGTGTCGCACGGCTCGCCTGCTTCGGGCAACGGCGACGCGCCAAGCGCAAGCCCCGCCGACGACACCACGGTGCCCGGCTGCGCCGCGATCACGCGAGGCGCGTACGGCAATGGCAGCCCGTTCGCACGCGAGAGCTCGTTCGCGGAGGCGAACACCTGGAACGGTCCGGTGACGTCGAGCAACTGCACGTCGGGAAAGGCGAGCAGGTCGATGGTGCGCGGGGTCGAGGGCGGGCTGGCTTCGGCGGATGGCGATGGGGCGTGCATGGCGGTGGCGGCGTGATGGGCGGCGGCTTCGTCGCGGCGGTGCGGACGAGGTGCGGCCGGACAAGCAGGTTGGCAAAAACTGAGGGTTATATGGCAATACTGCCACACGGTGGCGGCGTAGAGTCGGTTTTGTCCATCCACCGCTTGAAAACGAGGTTTGCCATGTCGCTACAGATCGGTCTTCTGGTGTTTCCCCGCGTGCAGCAGCTTGACCTGACAGGTCCGTACGACGTGTTCGCGTCGCTGCCCGACGCCGCTGTCCACCTTGTCTGGAAAGACCGTGCGCCGCTCACGTCCAGCAGTGGTCTGGTACTCGTGCCGGACACGACCTTCGACGCGTGTCCGCCGCTCGACGTGATTTGCGTGCCGGGCGGCGCGGGCGTGGGCGCGCTGATGGAAGATGCCGAGGTGCTCGATTTCCTGCGTCGGCAGGCGAGCGCCGCGCGCTTCGTGACTTCGGTTTGCACGGGCGCGCTCGTGCTCGGTGCCGCGGGGCTGCTGCGCGGCCGGCGCGCCACCACGCACTGGGCCTTCCACGAACTGCTGGAGCCGCTCGGCGCGATTCCCGTGCGCGAGCGCGTGGTGCGCGACGGCAACCTCTTCACCGGCGGCGGCGTAACGGCCGGCATCGATTTCGCGCTGACGCTCGCAAGCGAACTCGCGGACGAAGCCACCGCCCAGGCCGTGCAACTGCAGCTCGAATACGCGCCGGCGCCGCCGTTCAACGCGGGGCGGCCCGACACGGCGCCCGCCGCAGTGGTCGCCGAGGCACGCGAGCGCGGGGCCGCGCTGTTCGCACAACGCAAGGCGATCGTGGAGCGCGTCGCTGCGAAGCTCGACGCGGTGTGGTCCGAAGGTGGAGTGGCGTAAGACGGCGAATAGCGCGCAGCGCAGCGTGCGTCCGGCACACACGGGCTCAGGCTAGACTTCCGTTGCACAGAACAGGAGGGGAGCCCGATGCAACGCAAAACGCTTAACGCCTCGCGCTTGCAGGAAGAAGTGACGCGGCGCCTCGGCCGCATTCACAACATCGCCGACGAGGGCGTGAAGATAAGCGTGCCGCGCCCCAATTTGCAGGAGCCCGACGCGAGCGGCTGCAACTGGACGATGAAGCACTTCGGCAACGCGGCTGGTTTCGAGCGCGACATCGAAGCCGTGCTGAAAGCCGTGCGTGCTGAGTACAACCTCTCGACGGAGAAGAAGGACGCCGGCAATCCGTTCGGGGATTTTCCCGGCGGCTGAGCGCGCGGAGGTACCCGCGACGCGTCATCGCGCGCAACGTACGAAACAGGCGGACGAAAAAAAAGCCCGACACCGTCGGGCTTCAAGAACTGGCTGCACCCCGCGGGGCGCAGCCCCTGCAAAACGCTTACGCGGCCAGCAGCTGGCGCAGCACGAACGGCAGAATGCCGCCGTGCTTGTAGTAGTCGACTTCGATCGGCGTGTCGATACGCAGCAGCACGGGCACGCGTTGCTGCGTGCCGTCCTTGCGATTGATCACGAGCGTCACTTCCTGTTGCGGCTTGAAGTTGTCGCCCAGACCTTCGACGTCGAACGTTTCGTCGCCCGTGATGCCGAGCGACTGGACGCTGTCCGCGCCCTTGAACTGCAGCGGCAGCACGCCCATGCCCACCAGGTTGGAGCGGTGGATGCGCTCGAAGCTGCGCGCCACCACGGCCTTCACGCCCAGCAGCTGCGTGCCCTTCGCGGCCCAGTCGCGCGACGAACCCGTGCCGTATTCCTCGCCTGCCAGCACCACGGTGGGCGTGCCGTCGGCGATGTACTTCATGGCGGCGTCGTAGATCGACATCTGTTCGCCGCTCGGCTGGTGGATCGTGAGGCCGCCTTCCACGCGCGTACCGTCCGCCTTGGCCGGGATCATGAGGTTCTTGATGCGCACGTTCGCGAACGTGCCGCGCATCATCACGTCATGGTTGCCGCGGCGCGAGCCGTAGCTGTTGAAGTCGGCCTTCTGCACGCCGTTTTCCTTCAGCCACTTGCCTGCGGGCGAGTCTTCCTTGATCGAGCCTGCGGGGCTGATGTGGTCGGTCGTCACCGAGTCGCCGAAGATGCCGAGCGCACGTGCGCCGTTGACCGTGGGGATCGAAGCGGCCGGCTGCATCGAGAAGTCCTTGCCGAAGAACGGCGGCTCCGCGATGTAGGTCGACTTCGGCCAGTCGTAGACCTGGCCCGCCTCGCCTTCGATCTTGCTCCACAGGTCGCCCTTCTTCGTGAGCTGCGCGTAGTTCTTCTGGAACGCGTTGGCGTCCAGCGCGAACTTGAGCAACGCGTTGACTTCGTCGCTCGACGGCCAGATGTCGCCGAGGTAGATGTCCCGGCCGCCCTTGCCCTTGCCGACCGGCTCGGTCATGAGGTCGCGCGTGATGTTGCCCGCAATCGCGTAGGCCACGACGAGCGGGGGCGACGCGAGGAAGTTCGCGCGGATGTTCGGGTGAATGCGCGCTTCGAAGTTACGGTTGCCCGACAGCACCGCGGCCGCGACGATGTCGTTCTTCGTGATGGCTTCGTTGAGCGCCGGCGTGAGGTCGCCCGCGTTGCCGATACAGGTCGTGCAGCCGTAGGCCGCCACTTCGAAGCCGAGCTTCGAGAGGTACGGCAGGAGACCCGTCTTCGTCAGGTACTCGGTGACGATGCGCGACCCCGGCGCCAGCGACGTCTTGATGTGCGGCGCCACCGTGAGGCCCGCTTCCACGGCCTTCTTCGCGAGCAGGCCGGCGGCGAGCAGCACGCTCGGGTTCGACGTGTTCGTGCACGACGTGATGGCGGCGATCAGCACGTCGCCGTTCTTCACCTTCACGCCGTCCGAGGTCGTGTATTCCGTGTCGAGGTCGTCGGCCTTCTTCGCGAAGCCGTTTTCCGCGACGGGCTTCGAGAACAGGTCCGTGAACGTGGACTTCACGTGGCCAATCTCGATGCGATCCTGCGGACGCTTCGGGCCCGCCAGCGACGGCGCCACCGTGCCCAGGTCGAGCGTGAGCGTCTTCGTGTAGTCGATCTGGCCGGCCTTCGGAATGCCGAAGAGCTGCTGCGCCTTGAAGTACTTCTCGAAGGCGGAGATTTCGGCTTCGGTGCGGCCCGTGCCCTTGAAGTAGTCGATGGTCTTTTCGTCCACCGGGAAGAAGCCCATCGTCGCGCCGTATTCGGGCGCCATGTTGCCGATGGTCGCGCGGTCCGGCAGTGAGAGCGACGCCGTGCCTTCGCCGAAGAACTCGACGAACTTGCCCACGACCTTCTCTTTGCGCAGCATTTCGGTGATGGTGAGCACGAGGTCGGTGGCCGTTACGCCTTCGCGCAGCTTGCCCTTCAGTTCCACGCCCACCACGTCCGGCGTGAGGAAGTACACCGGCTGGCCGAGCATGCCCGCTTCGGCTTCGATGCCGCCCACGCCCCAGCCCACTACGCCGATGCCGTTGATCATCGTCGTGTGGCTGTCGGTGCCGACGAGCGTGTCCGGGTAGTACACGGTGTCGCCGTTATCGGCCTTCTTGTGCACGCCGCGCGCGAGGTACTCGAGGTTCACCTGGTGGACGATGCCAACGCCCGGCGGCACGACCTTGAACGTGTCGAACGCCTGCATGCCCCACTTCATGAACTGGTAGCGCTCGTTATTGCGCTGGAATTCCAGCTTCATGTTGAGGTCGAGCGCATCTTTCTGGCGGAAGTAGTCGATCTGCACCGAGTGGTCGACCACGAGATCGACCGGCACGAGCGGCTCGATGGCCTTCGGGTCTTTGCCCGCGCGGTTCGCGACGCCGCGCATGGCCGCGATGTCGGCGAGCAGCGGCACGCCGGTGAAGTCCTGCAGCACGACGCGGGCAACGACGAACGGAATCTCGTCCACGCGCGCGGCGTTCGGCTTCCACTTCGCGAGCTGTTCGATGTGTTCTTCCGCGATCTTCTTGCCGTCGTAGTTGCGCAGCACCGATTCGAGCACGATGCGGATCGAAACCGGCAGCCGCTCGATCTTCACGCCGAGTGCCTTGCCGAGTTGCGGCAGCGAGTAGAACTTGCCTTTGCCGGAACCGCTGTCGAATTCCTTGAGCGTTTTGTGGAGGTTATGGGCCATGGTGTTTTCCTTGTTTAATCGCGGAAATGACGTTGCTACACGTTTGCCTGAAACACGTTCAAATTCGAAGCTCAAATGACGTACAGATCGACGTACTCGTTGACCGGCATGGCTTCGAGCCGGGCCTGATCGAGCGACGCGTCGAGAATTGCCTGCTGCTGTTTGCCCGGAAAGCGGCGCGCCAGATTCGTCCTGAACTTCTCGACGAGCAGCGGGATGCCTTCGGCGCGGCGCCGCTTGTGGCCAATGGGGTATTCGACCACGACTTCGGGAAGGACCGTGCCGTCGGCGAACTCGATGGTCAGCGCGTTGGCAATGGAGCGCTTGTCCGGGTCGTGATAATCCTTCGTGAACTGCGGGTCTTCCACGCATTGCATCTTCGCGCGCAGGGTGTCGATGCGCGGATCGGCGGCCACGGAGTCTTCGTAATCCGCCGCCGTGAGCCGGCCGAAGATCAACGGCACGGCCACCATGTACTGGATGCAGTGATCGCGGTCCGCCGGATTCGCGAGCGGCCCCTCTTTGTCGATGATGCGGATCGCGGCCTCATGCGTGCGAATCGTGATCCTCTTGATGTCATCGACGGAGCGGCCCAGCGCCTGCATCTGGCCGTGCAGCGCCATGGCCGCTTCGGCCGCGGTCTGGGCGTGGAATTCGGCGGGAAACGAGATCTTGAAGAGCACGTTCTCCATCACGTACGAGCCGTACGGACGCTGAAAGCGGAACGGGTTGCTCTTGAAGAGCACGTCGTAGAAGCCCCATGTTTGGGCCGTGAGCACCGAGGGGTAGCCCATCTCGCCGGTCTTCGCGATGAGTGCGAGACGCACGGCGCGCGAGGTGGCGTCGCCCGCGGCCCACGACTTGCGCGAACCGGTGTTCGGCGCATGCCGATAGGTGCGCAAAGCATGACCGTCGACGAAGGAGAGCGAAACGGCGTTGATGAGCTCGTCGCGCGTGAGGCCAAGCAACTGGCCCACCACGGCGGTGGAAGCCACCTTCACGAGCAGCACGTGGTCGAGGCCCACTTTGTTGAACGAGTTTTCCAGCGCGATGCAGCCCTGGATCTCGTGCGCCTTCACCATGGCGACCAGCACGTCGCGCATGGCGAGCGGCGGCTTGCCCGCGGCCACGGCAGTGCGCGAGAGCCAGTCGGCAGTGGCGAGAATGCCGCCCAGGTTGTCCGACGGATGACCCCACTCGGCGGCGAGCCAGGTGTCGTTGAAGTCGAGCCAGCGGATCATCGCGCCGATGTTGAAGGCGGCCTGCACCGAGTCCAGCTGGAATGGCGTGCCCGGCACCTTTGCGCCGTGGGGCACGATCGTGCCGGGCACGAGCGGCCCCAGCAGCTTGGTGCACGCGGGGTAGGAGAGCGCTTCGAGTCCGCAGCCGAGCGTGTCGATGAGGCAATGACGCGCCGTCTCCAGCGCGAGGGCGCTGTCGAG
The DNA here is from genome assembly GCF_034424375.1 of Paraburkholderia kururiensis. Classification (NCBI taxonomy): domain Bacteria; kingdom Pseudomonadati; phylum Pseudomonadota; class Betaproteobacteria; order Burkholderiales; family Burkholderiaceae; genus Paraburkholderia; species Paraburkholderia kururiensis. The sequence goes on from NZ_CP139965.1 coordinate 966,655, forward strand.
ACGGTAATCCAGCACGTAATCGACTATGTCGGTCAGTACGTGGTCCGGCTGGGGCCGGACATTGGAAATCGGCGCGGACATCGTGGCTTTCCGTTGAGCGGCTTGGAGCGCTCCGCTTACTGGCTTGCGCCCACTGGGGCAGCAGCGCCGGTGCCTGCGCGGTTCAGCGCGTTGGCTTGCGTCGGCGCCGGCGAGCCTTGTTCCATGGCCAGCGTCTTGCACTCGTCGGCGAGACGCGAGCTGTCCTTGTCGGAGAACAGCATGGCCTTGGCCGGGATCACGACGAGGTCCAGACCGCTGGCGGCGTCGTGGAAACGGTCTGCGCCCGTGGTGGTCACTTCGCGCGGCAGTCGGTAATTCTTGTTGCCCCAGTGAACCGTCACGATCTGGTCGCGCTTCATGTCGCCCTGAAGCATGAACGACAGGCCTTCGTTACAGGACCACTTTTCCGAGCCGTCCGGAATCGGATCGACCTTCGCTTCCTTCGCGGGATTCGGCTTGCGCTTGATCAGGCGGCGCTTCGGCGCAGGTGCCTTCGGCTTGGCGGCCGGCTTGGCCGTCGACGTGCCGCCCTGGGCGAGCGCATCGGTGCCGGTCAGCAGCAACGTCGAGGAAAGGACGCCGACAACGGTGGCGATCAGCAATTTCTTCATGGGAGTAAGCCTTTCTATCTAATCAGTTAAACGTGAACGACCGCGGGTTCAGTGCGTGTTTGCGGCCATCGGGTTGAACTGCACGCGCCCCGAGAGCGCACAGCGGACGCTATTTTCTCCTATTTAGCGCCACAAATTTCAAATTCTCCGGCCCCGTGTAATTCGCGCTGGGGCGGATGATCTTGTTGTCGATGCGCTGCTCGATGATGTGCGCGCTCCAGCCGGAGGTGCGCGAGATCACGAAGAGCGGCGTGAACATGGCCGTGGGCACGCCCATCATGTGATACGAGACCGCGCTGAACCAGTCGAGGTTGGGGAACATCTTCTTGGCGTCCCACATCACGCTTTCGAGCCGCTCGGCGATGCTGAACAGCTTCATGTCGCCGGCTTCCTTCGAGAGTTTTTTAGCGACGTCCTTGATGACCTTGTTGCGCGGGTCCGAGATCGTGTAGACCGGGTGGCCGAAGCCGATCACCACTTCGCGGTTCGCCACGCGCTGGCGGATGTCGGCTTCGGCCTCGTCGGGCGTCTGGTAGCGCGACTGGATCTCGTAGGCGACCTCGTTGGCGCCGCCGTGCTTCGGCCCGCGCAGCGCGCCGATGGCGCCCGTGATGGCCGAATACAGGTCCGAGCCCGTGCCGGCGATCACGCGGCCCGTGAAGGTCGAGGCGTTGAACTCGTGCTCGGCGTAGAGGTTGAGCGACACGTGCATGGCATCGACCCACGACTGGCGCGGCTCGGTGCCGTGCAGCAGGTGCAGGAAGTGGCCGCCGATGGAGTCGTCGTCGGTTTCCACCTCGATGCGCCGGCCGTTGTGCGAATAGTGGTACCAGTACAGCAGCATGGAGCCGAGCGAGGCCATCAGGCGGTCGGCGATGTCGCGTGCGCCGGGCACGTTGTGGTCGTCCTTCTCGGGCAGCACGGTGCCCAGCACGGAGACGCCGGTGCGCATCACGTCCATCGGATGCGCCGAGGCCGGGATCCACTCGAGCGCCGCCTTCAGGTTCGCGGGCAGGCCGCGCAGGGCCTTGAGCTTCGTCTTGTAGGCGGCGAGTTCGGCGGCGTTGGGCAGCTTGCCGTGCACGAGCAGGTAAGCGACTTCCTCGAATTCGCAGGCGCCGGCGATGTCGAGGATGTCGTAGCCGCGGTAGTGCAGGTCGTTGCCGGTGCGGCCCACGGTGCACAGCGCGGTGTTGCCCGCGGTCACGCCGGAAAGCGCGACGGATTTCTTGGGTTTGAAGCCGCCTGCGGCGGACGCCGCGGCTGCGGGCGCGGCCGCGCCATGAGTGCCGTTCGAATGCCTGGTCTCGCTCATCTGCCTTGCTCCTTGCGGTGCGGGCCGTGCGGTGATGTCTCGCCGGCGTGCTTACTTCTTCTGGCCGAACAGCGCGTCCAGTTTCTGTTCGTACGCGTAGTAGCCAATGCTCTCGTAGAGTTCGGTGCGAGTCTGCATGGTGTCGAGCACGGCCTGCTGCGTGCCGTCGCGGCGAATCGCGTGGTACACGTTCTCCGCGGCCTTGTTCATGGCGCGGAACGCCGAGAGCGGGTACAGCACGAGCGACACGTCTGCGCCGCGCAGCTCGTCCACGGTGAAAAGCGGCGTGGAGCCGAACTCGGTGATGTTCGCGAGCACCGGCACCTTCACGGCCTGCGCGAACTGGCGGTACATGCCGAGTTCGGTCATCGCCTCGGGGAAGATCATGTCGGCGCCGGCTTCCACGCAGGCCACGGCGCGCTCGATGGCGGCATCGAGCCCTTCCACCGCCAGCGCATCCGTGCGGGCCATGATGACGAAGTCCGGGTCGATACGCGCGTCCACGGCGGCCTTGATGCGGTCCACCATCTCGGCCTGCGCGACGATCGCCTTGCCGGGGCGATGGCCGCAGCGCTTGGCGCCCACCTGGTCTTCGATGTGCATGGCGCCTGCACCGGCCTTCGTCAGCGCCTTCACGGTGCGCGCGATGTTGAAGGCGGACGGACCGAAGCCCGTATCGACATCCACGAGCAGCGGCAGGTCGCAGACGTCGGTGATGCGGCGCACGTCCGTGAGCACGTCGTCGAGCGTCGAGATGCCGAGGTCGGGCAGGCCGAGCGAACCGGCGGCCACGCCGCCTCCCGACACGTAGATGGCCTTGAACCCCGCGCGCTTCGCGAGCAGCGCGTGGTTCGCATTGATTGCGCCCACCACCTGCAGCGGACGCTCGGCCTCCACGGCGGCGCGAAACGCAGCGCCGGCGGAACGGTAATCAGTGGTCTCGATCATGGTGCGTGCTCCTCGCCAGGACGGCCTGGCCCGAACAGCGGCGCCGCTTCCGGCGGCACGGTGCGACCGGTGGCGCGCGCGCGGCGCAGCACCGACCAGTAGTAGCGGTAGCTCGCGCGGTCGTGCAGCGTGTCGCGATAGCGCGTCGGGCCCCATTGCGCGGCCTGCGCGGCCAGCAAGATCTCGGCGGCCGTCACGATTTCCTCGTCGCGGGGCGCGAACGCCGCGACGATAGCCGGAATCTGTGCGGGATGGATGCTCCACATGCGCGTGTAGCCGAATTCGCTGCGGGCGCGCGCGGCATCGCTTGCTACGACGTTCATGTCGCGCACTTCCGTCGTCACGTTGTGCGAGGGCACTTTGCCGCGGGCGTGGCAGGCCGCGGCGATCTCGAGCTTGGCCCGGCGCACGAGCGGATGGTCGAACTGGCCGGGCGAGCGCATCGCGGTGTCGGGAATGGCGCCGTCGTGTGCGGACACGAAGTCCATCAGTCCGAAGCTGAGCGCCTGCACGCCGGGCAGCGCGGCGAGGTCGAACACGCGTGCGAGCGCGCCGTGCGTTTCGATCAGCAGGTCGACGGGTACCGGCTGGGCAATGCCGAATTCCACCCGCGTGGCTTCGATGAACGCGCACATTTCGGCGGCGTCTGCGACGCTGCGGATTTTCGGCAGCGTGATGTACGCCGGCGCACGGCGGGCGGCGCGCAGGATCACGCGCACGTCGTCGCGCCAGTGGGGATGGTGGAAGTCGTGAATCCGTACGCCGACGCGGCCAAAGCGGTCGTGCTCGCCGCCCACGAAGGACGCGACCAGTTCCGCGTGTTCGGCCTCGCGGCCCACCTGGGCGCCGTCTTCGCAGTCGAGCGTGATATCGAAAACCGGACCTAGCTCCTGCTGCAACGCCAGGGACTTGAGCATCAGCTTCTCGCTGCCGGCGTAGTGATCGCACACGGGCAGGAGGGTGGGCGGCGCTTCGCCGTCAAACAGCACTTCGGCTGGAGTCAGGGCGCGCATCTTCGGCGTGGGGTCTGAATGGAGGGTGGACGAACCTGATTCGGATGCGCTCTGGTCCGCGTCGCCGTCTTCGCTGCGCGTGAAGTTGCGCGGCGTTTGGTCGCATCGCCGAGGCTACCGGCGAAGCGCACCAACAGGGGGCGCGGCGTTTGCGTGCGAAGCCGGATAGAGCGCGTCCGGATCAGGTACATGGGCACGGCGACATGAAGCAGCGCGCGTGACGTCACGTGCCCGGATGCTCGAGAGCATGCGCAAAAAAACCGGAACCCGCCGCACAGCAACGGAGTCCCGGTTGGTCTGCATGCGCGGCTTAGCCGAGCAGGTGCTGCACGCCGTCGCGCTCTTCGAGCAGCTCGGCGAGCGTGCCGTCCATCTTCTCGCGCGAGAAGGCGTCGATTTCGAGGCCTTCGACACGCTTGTACTCGCCGTTTTCGCAGGTCACCGGCACGCCGTAGATGATGTCTTCGGGAATGCCATACGAGCCGTCCGACGGAATGCCCATCGTGACCCACTTGCCGTTCGTGCCGAGCACCCAGTCACGCACGTGGTCGATTGCCGCGTTGGCTGCCGACGCCGCCGACGACAGGCCGCGCGCTTCGATGATGGCGGCGCCGCGCTTGCCGACGGTCGGGATGAAGACGTTGCGGTTCCATTCGTCGTCGTTGATCAGCTTCAGCAGCGACTCGCCTTCGGCCGTCGCGAAACGGAAGTCGGGGTACATGGTGGGCGAGTGGTTGCCCCACACGGCGAGCTTTTCGATAGAGGCAACCGGCTTGCCCGACTTCGCGGCGAGCTGCGACAGCGCGCGGTTGTGGTCGAGGCGCAGCATAGCGGTGAAGTTCTTCTTCGGCAGATCCGGAGCCGACTTCATCGCGATGTAGGCATTCGTGTTGGCCGGGTTGCCGACCACCAGCACCTTGATGTCGCGGCTGGCGACTTCGTTCAGCGCACGGCCTTGCACCGTGAAGATTTCAGCGTTTGCCGAAAGCAGGTCCTTGCGCTCCATGCCCTTCGAGCGCGGACGGGCGCCCACGAGCAGCGCGACGTCGGCGTCCTTGAACGCGACCTTCGGGTCGTCCGTGACCACGACGCCCGCGAGCAGCGGGAACGCGCAGTCTTCCAGTTCCATCACGACGCCCTTGACGGCAGCTTGCGCTTGCGGGAGGTCGAGCAGTTGCAGGATGACGGGCTGGTCTTTGCCGAGCAGGTCGCCGTTCGCGATGCGAAAAAGCAGCGAGTAACCGATCTGACCTGCGGCGCCGGTGACGGCAACGCGCTTTGCGGGCTTAGCCATTGAGAAATCTCCAGGAGGATGCGTTAGACGCCAGAGTAAAACGCCATTCTATATGGGCGTTACGCATAGCGTTCATGAAACGGACGAACAGCGCGGCAGAGCGCAGGCGGCGGGCGCGCGCGGCGCCATCCATGCATCGTTGCCGGTCTTCGCGACAGCGCGTTCGGCACGTCCGGCGGCATCTGGAGGAAGCCGCGGCGGGGCGGATCGAAACCTCTACTGCGTGAATGCGACAGCCTGTGCAGGGCAGCGCCGGTGCGCTGCCCTGCATGCTCGAAAGCCTTGCTGGGCAACGGTCGCCGGCAACCCGCGAACCTTGGCTCGACGTGGAGTGTAGGAGCGGGCCAGGTCAAAGTCAACAGTATCTTATGTCTTATATAAGACATATGTATTGAGCTGGAAAAGCTGGACGGCGGTACGCGCTTTATGTTGAAATGCGCGCATGAATGCGAACCCGGCGAGCACTGCTAACCCCCCTGGCCAGGATGGCGCCGGCACCGGCGCGTCCCCGTCCGGCTCGCCTACGTTCAGCCCCCTGTACCAGCAGATCAAGGGCCTCATTACGCAGAGCCTCGAATCCGGCGAATGGAAGCCCGGTGAAATCATTCCCAGCGAGATGGAACTCGCCGCCCGCTACAAGGTAAGTCAGGGCACCGTGCGCAAGGCGATCGACGAGCTTGCCGCGGAAAACCTGCTCGTGCGGCGCCAGGGAAAGGGTACATTCGTTGCGACCCATAGCGAAGATCGCGCCCAGTTTCGCTTCCTCAGATTGCTTGCGGATGACGGCGCGGAACATCCGCACGTCAGCAAGCTGCTCGAATGCCGGCGCCTGCGCGCCACAGCCGAAATCGCACGCCAGCTGGAGCTGAAGCCCGCCGATCCCGTCGTGCTGATCCGGCGCCTGCTGCAGTTCGACGGCGAAGCCACCGTACTCGACGAGATCTGGCTGCCCGGCGGGCTGTTCCGCGGCCTCACGCTCGAGCGCCTCTCCGAGTACAAGGGTCCGCTTTACGCGATGTTCGAATCCGAGTTCGGTACGCGCATGATTCGTGCGTCCGAGAAAATCCGGGCGGTGGCTGCCGACCCGGCCGTGGCCGAGCAACTACATGTGCCGTCGGGCTTTCCGCTGCTTTCCGTCGAACGCGTGTCGTACACGTACGGCGACAAGCCCGTCGAGGTGCGGCGCGGTTGGTATGTCACGAGCGGGTACTACTATCAAAACGATCTGAGCTGAACCGGCGAATGCGCGGCTTTGTGCGCATGCGGCGGATCAGCAGAAGAGAAGCGGGCCGAAGCAGGACAGAAGCAGCAAGACACGCCTCTTTATCGCGCAAACAGCAACGGTCATTGCAGGACTTTCGCTGCAGCGCGCAAAGAAAAGGCGCTAAAATTGCGGATTGGTGTGACTACAAAAGTAGGGGTCTAGCATGGCTGAAGCCGTAAAAAAACCGAGGCCGGAATTCCGGAACATCGGGCTCGGGCAGATATTGTTCGCGTACCGTCTGCCTCTCGCAGGGCGCGTATCGATCCTTCATCGCGTAAGCGGTGCATTGCTGTTCATCTTCCTGCCCTTCCTGCTGTATCTGTTCGATCAGAGCCTCACCTCCGAACTCAGCTTCGAAGTGTTCAAAGGCTTCCTGTCCAACGTCATCGTCAAGCTCATCGTGCTGGTCCTCTCCTGGGCCTTCCTCTTCCACTTCTGCGCCGGCGTCCGCCACCTCGTGATGGATACCAACCACGGCGCGGTGTCCAAGGAAAAGGGCAAGCAGACCTCGATCGTCGTCCTCATCGTTTCCTCGCTCCTTACTCTTGCCGTGGCGGCAAAACTCTTCGGGGTGTTCTGAAAAAATGGCAACCAATAACCGCATCGGTCCGAAGCGTCTTGTCGTCGGCGCGCACTACGGCCTGCGCGACTGGCTCGCGCAACGCATCACCGCCACCGTCATGGCGATCTACACGATCATCCTGCTCGTCTGGTTCTTCGCCGCGCAGGCCTTTTCCTACGACGGCTGGGCCTCGATCTTCGCCACGCAATGGATGAAGCTCGCCACCTTCGTCACGCTGCTCTCGCTCTTTTATCACGCCTGGGTCGGTGTGCGCGACATCTGGATGGACTACGTCAAGCCGGTTGGCGTGCGGCTCGTGCTGCAGGCCCTGACGATCCTCTGGCTGCTCGCATGTGCGGGCTACGCTGCGCAGATTCTCTGGAGAGTGTAAAAGAATGGCTGCAATCAAAAGTTCTCTGCCGCGTCGCCGCTTCGACGTGGTGATCGTCGGCGCAGGCGGCTCGGGGATGCGCGCGTCGCTGCAACTGGCACGTGCCGGCCTGTCGGTCTGCGTGCTCTCGAAGGTGTTCCCCACCCGTTCGCACACGGTTGCGGCGCAAGGCGGCATTGGCGCCTCGCTCGGCAACATGAGCGAAGACAACTGGCACTACCACTTCTACGACACCATCAAGGGCTCTGACTGGCTGGGCGATCAGGACGCCATCGAGTTCATGTGCCGTGAAGCGCCGAACGCGGTCTACGAACTCGAACACTTCGGCATGCCCTTCGACCGCAACGCGGACGGCACGATCTACCAGCGTCCGTTCGGCGGCCACACCGCGAACTACGGTGAAAAGCCGGTGCAGCGCGCCTGCGCGGCTGCCGACCGTACCGGCCACGCGTTGCTGCATACGCTGTACCAGCAGAACGTTGCAGCGAAGACGCAGTTCTTCGTCGAATGGATGGCGCTCGACCTGATCCGCGACGCAGAAGGCGACGTGCTCGGCGTCACGGCGCTCGAAATGGAGACGGGCGACGTCTACATCCTCGAAGGCAAGTGCACGCTGTTCGCCACGGGCGGCGCGGGCCGCATCTTCGCGGCGTCCACCAACGCGTTCATCAACACGGGCGACGGCCTCGGCATGGCGGCGCGTTCGGGCATTCCGCTCGAAGACATGGAGTTCTGGCAGTTCCACCCCACCGGCGTGGCCGGCGCGGGCGTGCTGATCACCGAAGGCGTGCGCGGCGAAGGCGGCATTCTGCGTAACGCCAACGGCGAGCGCTTCATGGAGCGCTACGCGCCCACGCTGAAAGACCTGGCGCCGCGCGACTTCGTCTCGCGTTCGATGGACCAGGAAATCAAGGAAGGCCGCGGCGTGGGTCCGAACAAGGACCACGTGCTGCTCGACCTCTCGCACATCGGCGCCGAGACGATCATGAAGCGTCTGCCGTCGATCCGCGAAATCGCGCTGAAGTTCGCGAACGTCGACTGCATCAAGGAACCCATCCCCGTCGTGCCGACCATTCACTACCAGATGGGCGGCATTCCGACGAACATCCACGGTCAGGTGGTGGGCACGCCGAAGGGCCACGAAGACCCGATCAACGGCTTCTACGCCGTGGGCGAATGCTCGTGCGTCTCGGTGCACGGCGCGAACCGCCTGGGCACGAACTCGCTGCTCGACCTCGTGGTGTTCGGCCGCGCGGCCGGCAACCACATCGTGAAGCACGTGAAGGAAATCAAGGAGCACAAGCCGCTGCCGGCCGATGCCGCCGACTTCTCGCTCGCGCGTCTCGACAAGCTCGAAAAGTCCAGCTCCGGCGAATACACGCAGGCCATCGCGAACGACATCCGGTCGACCATGCAGAAGCATGCCGGCGTGTTCCGTACCTCGGCGCTGCTCTCGGAAGGCGTGGGCGAAGTGGCCGAACTCGCGAAGCGCGTGGAGCACGTGCATCTGAAGGACAAGTCGAAGGTGTTCAACACGGCACGCGTCGAAGCGCTGGAACTCGCGAACCTGATCGAGGTGGCGCGCGCAACGATGGTGTCCGCCGAAGCCCGCAAGGAAAGCCGTGGCGCGCACGCGCACAGCGACTACGAACATCGCGACGACGAAAACTGGCTGCGCCATACGCTGTGGTACAGCGAAGGCGACCGCCTCGAATACAAGCCGGTTCACATGAACCCGCTCAGCGTCGAGTCGGTACCGCCGAAGGCGCGTACGTTCTAAGCCAAAGCCAGACCAAAAGGAATCGGAAATGGCCAAACGAATTTTTGAAGTCTACCGCTACGATCCGGACAAGGATGCCGCCCCGCGCATGCAGACGTACGAGCTCGAAATCGAGCACGAGCGCATGCTGCTCGACGCGCTGGTGAAACTGAAGGCGCTGGACGAGACGCTGTCGTTCCGCCGCTCGTGCCGGGAAGGCGTGTGCGGGTCCGACGCCATGAACATCAACGGCAAGAATGGGCTGGCGTGCCTCACGAACCTGAACGACCTGCCGCAGAAGATCGTGCTGCGTCCGCTGCCGGGTCTGCCGGTGGTGCGCGACCTGATCTGCGACTTCACGCAGTTCTTCAACCAGTACCACTCGATCAAGCCGTACCTCATCAACGACACGCCGCCGCCCGAGAAGGAGCGTCTGCAGTCGCCGGAAGAGCGTGACGAGCTGGACGGCCTGTACGAGTGCATTCTGTGCGCGAGCTGCTCCACGTCGTGCCCGAGCTTCTGGTGGAATCCCGACAAGTTCGTGGGTCCGGCCGGGTTGCTGCAGGCCTATCGCTTCATCGCGGACAGCCGCGATCAGGCGACGGGCGAGCGTCTCGACAACCTCGAAGATCCGTACCGTCTGTTCCGTTGCCATACGATCATGAACTGCGTCGACGTTTGCCCGAAGGGGCTGAACCCGACGAAGGCGATCGGCAAGATCAAGGAACTGATGGTTCGCCGCACCGTTTGACAGGACCAGTCGTGATGGAAGGACCTTCTCACCAGTCCGATCCTCTTCGCCGCGCGCGCCTTCGCTGGCGTGCGCGGCGCGGCCTGCTCGAAAACGACCTGATTTTCGAGCGCTTTTTCGGCCGCTACGAGCATGACCTCAGCGATGCCGATGTCGGCGCGCTCACGCGCCTCTTCGAGCTGAGCGATAACGACCTGATGGACTTGCTGCTTGCACGCAAGGAACCGGAAGGCGACCTTGCCGACCCGGACATCAAACGGGTGCTGGAGCGGCTGCGCGCAGTCTGACCGCAGGCGGGCCGGGCCTCACGGGCTGGCTCCAGGCGTGCAACATATATCGAAATCCAGTTTCTACACTTCGATTGAGGATGAGCTATGACCCCGTCAGATGTTAAAGCCACGCTATCGTTCAGCGATAACTCGCCGAGCGTCGAAATGCCGATTTACAAGGGCACGATGGGCCCGGACGTCATCGATATCCGCAAACTGTACGGCCAGACCGGCAAGTTCACGTACGACCCGGGCTTCATGTCGACGGCGGCATGCAATTCGGCGATCACGTACATCGACGGGGACAAGGGCGAGCTGCTGTACCGCGGCTACCCCATCGACAACCTCGCGCAAAACGCCGACTTCCTCGAAACCTGCTACCTGCTGCTCAAGGGCGAACTGCCCAACCCGGCCCAGAAGGACGAGTTCGTGAAGACCGTCACGAGCCACACGATGGTCCACGAGCAGATGCAGTTCTTCTTCCGCGGCTTCCGTCGCGACGCGCATCCGATGTCGATTCTCGTGGCCGCGGTGGGCGCGCTCTCGGCGTTCTATCACGACTCGCTCGACATCAATAACCCGCACCATCGCGAAGTGTCGGCGATCCGCATGATCGCGAAGCTGCCCACGCTCGTGGCGATGGCGTACAAGTACAGCATCGGCCAGCCGTTCGTGTATCCGCGCAACGACCTGTCGTACAGCGCGAATTTCATGCGCATGATGTTCTCGAACCCGTGCGAGGAGTACAAGGTCAACGACGTGCTGGTGCGCGCACTCGACCGCATCCTGATTCTGCATGCGGACCACGAGCAGAACGCGTCGACCTCGACGGTGCGCCTGGCGGGTTCGTCGGGTGCGAATCCGTTCGCGTGTATCGCGGCCGGTATCGCATGTCTCTGGGGCCCCGCGCACGGCGGCGCCAACGAAGCGGCGCTCAACATGCTCGAAGAGATCGGCTCGCCCGACAACATCCCTGAATTCATCCGTCAGGTGAAGGACAAGAACTCGGGCGTGAAGCTGATGGGCTTCGGTCACCGCGTCTACAAGAACTACGACCCGCGCGCGAAGCTGATGCGCGAGACGTGCCACGAAGTGCTCGAAGAACTGGGCCTGCACGACGACCCGCTCTTCAAGCTCGCCATGCAGCTGGAAAAGATCGCGCTGGAAGACGAATACTTCGTGTCGCGCAAGCTGTACCCGAACGTGGATTTCTACTCGGGCATCGTGCAGCGCGCACTCGGCATTCCGACCTCGATGTTCACCTGCATCTTCGCGATGGCGCGCACGGTGGGCTGGATTGCGCAGTGGAATGAAATGATCGCCGACCCCGAGCAGAAGATCGGCCGTCCGCGCCAGCTGTTCGTCGGTGCAACGCCGCGCGAAGCGAAGCCGATCTCTCAGCGTTGATAGCGCTGGCGTGCGAGGCGTAGCAAGTCGCATCGCACGCACTAAGCACACTGCGCTCCAACAGGAGCCTCCAATAGACGCCTCGATGGGCTTGAGCCCTCGGGGCGTTTTCATTTGGCCGCGCGGCGTGAGGCTATGGCGCGCGTACACAGTAATGTTTGCCGAGCCGCACGTTCGCGTGCGTGCTGCCGAAGTCCGGCAAGATGAAGCCATCCGCCCCGATACGCTGAAGCGCATCTGCGAGGCCCTGCAATGGCAATCCCGCGATCTGTTCCAGTGCCGCCCTGACGAAGCAGGTTCGACAGGCGACGCAGCCGACAGAACGCGGCCGTCCCGGCGTCCGGGTAACATCGATACAGGTATTGAAACTACCAGCCAACTCACTGTTTTTTATCGGGTTTTTCCTTGAGTGGCGGGCAAAACCCGGGGGCTGCGTGGCATAATCGTCCAACACATATCGCATTGCCCGCAGTCACTTTCTCCCCGCATATCATGGCCAAGACTCTCTACGACAAATTGTGGGACTCCCATGTCGTCCGCACGGAAGAAGACGGCACGACGCTGCTCTACATCGACCGTCACCTGCTGCACGAAGTGACGAGTCCGCAGGCGTTCGAAGGTCTCAAGATCAATAGCCGTCCGGTGTGGCGCATCAGCGCCAACCTGGCCGTCTCGGACCACAACGTGCCCACCACGGACCGCAGCCACGGCATTGCCGACCCGGTCTCGAAGCTCCAGGTCGATACGCTCGACAGCAATTGCGACGCCTTCGGCATCACGCAATTCAAGATGACGGACAAGCGCCAGGGCATCGTGCATATCGTCGGCCCCGAGCAGGGCGCGACGCTGCCTGGCATGACGATCGTCTGCGGCGACTCGCACACGTCCACGCACGGCGCGTTCGGCGCGCTGGCGCACGGCATCGGCACGTCGGAAGTGGAGCATGTGCTCGCCACGCAAACGCTGCTGCAAAAGAAGAGCAAGAACATGCTCGTGAAGGTGGAAGGCCCGCTGCCGCGCGGCTGTACCGCGAAGGACATCGTGCTCGCGATCATCGGCAAGATCGGCACGGCGGGCGGCACGGGTTACGCGATCGAGTTCGGCGGTTCCACCATCCGCTCGCTCAGCATGGAAGGCCGCATGACGGTCTGCAACATGGCGATCGAAGCGGGCGCGCGCGCCGGCATGGTCGCCGTGGACGACACCACGATCGAATACCTCAAGGACCGTCCGTTCTCGCCGCAGGGCGTCGAATGGGACCAGGCCGTGGCGTACTGGCGGAATTTCCGTTCCGACGAGGGCGCGCAGTTCGACCGCGTGGTCGAACTGGATGCCGCGGAGATCGTGCCGCAGGTCACGTGGGGCACGTCGCCGGAAATGGTGACGTCTATCGATAGCCGCGTGCCGGACCCCGAGCGCGAAAAAGATCCGGTGAAGCGCGACGCCATGGAGCGCGCGCTGCAGTACATGGCGCTCGAACCCAACACGCCCATCGACGCCATCAAGCCGGACAAGATTTTCATCGGCTCGTGCACGAACGCGCGTATCGAAGACCTGCGCGCCGCCGCGTACGTGGTGAAGAAGCTGGGCCGCCGCGTGGCGCCGAACATTCGCCTCGCGATGGTGGTGCCGGGCTCGGGTCTCGTGAAGGCGCAGGCCGAGCGCGAAGGTCTCGACAAGGTCTTCACCGACGCCGGCTTCGAATGGCGCGAGCCGGGCTGCTCCATGTGTCTCGCGATGAATGCGGACCGTCTGGAGCCGGGCGAGCGTTGCGCGTCCACGTCGAATCGCAACTTCGAAGGCCGTCAGGGCGCGGGCGGACGCACGCACCTCGTGAGCCCCGCAATGGCCGCGGCCGCTGCGATCGAAGGGCACTTCGTCGACATTCGCAAGCTGGGTTAAAACCCTCGTCTCATTCAGGGTGACGGATCATGGATAAATTCGTTGTGCACACCGGCGTCGTGGCGCCGCTCGATCGCGAGAACGTGGATACGGACGCGATCATCCCGAAGCAGTTTCTCAAGTCGATCAAGCGCACGGGGTTCGGTCCGAACGCGTTCGACGAATGGCGCTACCTGGATCACGGCGAGCCGGGCCAGGACAACTCGAAGCGTCCGCTGAACCCGGACTTCGTGCTGAACCAGCCGCGCTACCAGGGCGCGTCGATCCTGCTGGCGCGCAAGAACTTCGGCTGCGGCAGCTCGCGCGAACACGCGCCGTGGGCGCTTCAGCAGTACGGCTTTCGCGCCATCATCGCGCCGAGCTTCGCGGACATCTTCTACAACAACTGCTTCAAGAACGGTCTGCTGCCCATCGTGCTGACCGAGCAGCAGGTCGATCACCTGTTCAACGATACGTACGCGTTCAACGGCTACCAGCTTACCGTCGATCTGGACAAGCAGATCGTGCGCACGCCGGATGCCCGCGAATATCCGTTCGAAGTGGCGGCATTCCGTAAGTACTGTCTGCTGAACGGCTTCGACGACATCGGCCTCACGCTGCGTCACTCGGACGAGATTCGCCGGTTCGAAGCGGAGCGTCTTGCGAAGCAGCCGTGGCTGAATCACCGGATCGTCGGCTAACAGCGACGGGCATGGCGCCGCTCTGGCGGCATCGAAGTGCAAGAGTCAAACAGAAACAGCAAGGAAACATCGGATGAAGATCGCAGTGTTGCCCGGCGACGGCATCGGCCCGGAAATCGTCAAGGAAGCCGTCAAGGTACTGAACGCCCTTGGCGAAAAGTTCGAACTGGAAGAAGCGCCCGTGGGCGGCGCGGGCTACGAGGCCAAGGGCCATCCGCTGCCCGACTCCACGCTCGCGCTGGCGAAGCAAGCCGACGCGATTCTGTTCGGCGCCGTGGGCGACTGGAAGTACGACTCGCTGGAGCGCGCGCTGCGTCCCGAGCAGGCCATTCTCGGTCTGCGCAAGCACTTGCAGCTGTTCGCCAACTTCCGTCCGGCCATCTGCTATCCGCAGCTGACGGGTGCGTCGTCGCTGAAGCCGGAAATCGTCTCGGGCCTCGACATCCTGATCGTGCGTGAACTCAACGGCGACATTTACTTCGGCTCGCCGCGCGGCGTGCGCGAGGCGCCGGACGGTCCGTTCGCCGGCGCGCGGGAAGGCTTCGACACGATGCGCTATTCGGAGCCCGAAGTGCGTCGCATCGCGCACGTCGCATTCCAGGCGGCGCAAAAGCGTGCGAAGAAGCTCACGTCGGTCGACAAGGCCAACGTGCTCGAAACCTCGCAGTTGTGGAAGGACGTGATGATCGACGTCGCGAAGGAATATCCGGACGTCGAGCTTTCGCACATGTACGTGGACAACGCGGCCATGCAGCTCGTGAAAGGCCCGAAGGCGTTCGACGTGATCGTCACCGGCAACATGTTCGGCGACATTCTCTCGGACGAAGCGGCCATGCTGACGGGCTCGATCGGCATGCTGCCGTCGGCGTCGCTCGATGCGAACAACAAGGGGCTGTACGAGCCGTCGCACGGCTCGGCGCCGGACATCGCCGGCAAGGGCGTGGCCAATCCGCTCGCCACGATTCTTTCGGCCGCGATGATGCTGCGCTACTCGCTGAACCGCGCGGAGCAGGCCGACCGCATCGAAAGCGCGGTCAAGAAGGTGCTGGAGCAGGGCTATCGCACGGCTGACATCCTCACGCCGGGTTGCACGCAGGTCGGCACCGAGGCAATGGGCGACGCTGTTCTGGCGGCGCTTTAATCGCGCTGACGTCCGGCGGCGCCACGAAGGCAACGTCGCTTGCGGGGTCGGATGTGCCGGCCCCGTCTTGTGCGCCCGTGGTGTTCCGCTGCGACAACTTGTCATGAGTGCGGCAAAGCGGACCGTATCCGCTTGAATTTGTTGGTTTTCGTGTAGACTGTTGCGATGGCGACGATCCCCCAGATCCTTTCGATTTCGAAGCTTCACGGCAAAACGGCCCGTGCAGTTTCGTTCGCCATGTCGTTCTCCATCACCACCATCAAAACGATTACCCCGAAAACGATCACGAAGCGCTGATCGTCCGTCGTGCCCGCCCGTCTTCCCCGCGCGGTCACGCCGGGCAAGATAGCGGGGAAGTGTCCATTTCAAGGGTAAGTCATGAACGTAGGTCTCGTAGGTTGGCGCGGAATGGTCGGCAGCGTCCTCATGCAACGCATGCAGGAAGAGCGTGATTTCGACCTCATCGAACCGGTGTTTTTCAGCACCAGCAACGCAGGCGGCGACGCGCCGTCGTTCGCGAAGAACGAGACGAAGCTCAAAGATGCCTCGAGCATCGACGACCTGAAGAAGTGCGACATCATCATCACCTGCCAGGGCGGCGACTACACGAACGACGTGTTTCCGAAGCTGCGCGCGGCGGGCTGGAACGGCTACTGGATCGACGCGGCTTCGTCGCTGCGCATGAAGGACGACGCGGTCATCATCCTCGACCCGGTCAACCTCGACGTCATCAAGGACGCGCTCGTCAAGGGCCAGAAGAACTTCATCGGCGGCAACTGCACGGTGAGCCTCATGCTCATGGCGCTGGGCGGCCTGTTCCGCGAAAACCTCGTGGACTGGATGACCGCGATGACCTACCAGGCGGCCTCCGGCGCTGGCGCGCAGAACATGCGCGAGCTGCTGCAGCAAATGGGCACGCTGTACGGCGCAGCGAAGGAAGACCTGGCAAACCCGTCGTCGGCCATTCTCGACATCGACCGCCGCGTGCTGGCCGCCATGAACAGCGACCGCATGCCGGTGGACCACTTCGGCGTGCCGCTCGCCGGCTCGCTGATTCCGTGGATCGACAAGGACCTCGGCAACGGCATGTCGCGCGAAGAATGGAAGGGCGGCGCCGAAACCAACAAGATTCTGGGCAAGCCGGCCATGGGCCAGCCGGGCTCCATTCCCGTGGACGGACTGTGCGTGCGTATCGGCGCCATGCGCTGCCACTCGCAGGCGCTCACCATCAAACTGCGCAAGGACGTGCCGCTCGACGAAGTCAACAGCATCCTCGCTTCCGGCAACGATTGGGTGAAGGTGGTGCCGAACGAACGTGAAGCGTCGATGCGCGACCTGTCGCCTGCGGTGGTGACGGGCACGCTGACGGTGCCGGTGGGTCGCCTGCGTAAGCTCGCGATGGGCGGCGAATACCTGTCGGCGTTCACCGTGGGCGACCAACTGCTGTGGGGCGCGGCCGAACCGCTGCGCCGCATGCTTCGCATCCTGCTCGACAAGTAAAGTAAACTACGCGCTTACGACGCGTAACCAACTTTCAAGAAGCGTCGCGCCAGTCGCGGCGCTTTTTTATTGTGCGCCGCGAATCCTTTCTCCATCCCCAACACAATCCGCGTGACGACGCGCAAACGATTCCAATGATCGTTCGATTCGATTCCGTTGAACCCGCTCGTGCGGTTCGGTCCCGGAAGGCTGGC
Source organism: Paraburkholderia kururiensis (assembly GCF_034424375.1). Taxonomy (NCBI): domain Bacteria; kingdom Pseudomonadati; phylum Pseudomonadota; class Betaproteobacteria; order Burkholderiales; family Burkholderiaceae; genus Paraburkholderia; species Paraburkholderia kururiensis. Next base: position 983,698 of record NZ_CP139965.1, read on the forward strand.
AGCCAGTTGCGCAGCAGCCTGGCTGCGGCCATCGCCGTGGCGTTGCTGGCGCCCGGCCTCTCGCACGCCGCGCCTGCTGCGTCTGCTGCGGGTATGAACGCTGGCGCGAGCGCACCTGGCGCCGCCAGTGTGGCGACCGCAGCCGCTGCCGGCGCTGCCAGTCAATACACCGTGCGCCCCGGACAGTCGCTCAACGACGTGGCGATCGACGTCACGCAATCGCACGATCGCGCCACGCTCGCCCGCGCGGCGCGCGCGTTGTTCGACGCGAATCCGGCCGCGTTCATGGGCCACGATCCGAGTCGCCTGAAGCTGGGCGCTGTGCTCAATGTGCCCGCGCTCGACGCGACGGGCGCGCTTGCCGTGAGCGGTGCGGCGGCGGGGACCGCTGCGTCGGCCACTTCCGCGGCAGCTGCTACTGCGGCGAGCGCTGGCGCCATTTCCTCGCAGGCGGCGGGCGGTGCATCGCATGCGCAAGGACAGGCGGCCAACGCCATGGCCGGCACGGCTGCGTCGGCATCGGGTACTGCGACCTCGGCTCCCGCAGCGACGGGCGCCAGCGCCCCTGCCGGCGCCAATGGCTCGACACCCGCAGGGGCGTCGGCGCCTGCAACGGCTTCCGCTTCTCCTTCCGCTTCGTCCGCACCGGCAACATCCGCAACATCCGCAGCAGCCGTCCCCGGCCCAGCCGTGCCGGCCGCTACCGCGAGCGGCACGCACGTCTGGAGCGGCGCGATTCAGCCTGCGGCGAGTGAGCCGACGGGCGCAGCGCCGGCCAGTGCTCCTTCTGCGTCCAGCGCATCCCGGGCTCAGCCGGCTACGCCGGCCGCCGCCGCGCAACCGGCTTCGCAAGCCCGCGTTCCGCTGTCCAGCCTCCAGCAATTGCTCGCACTGAAAAACCGGGTGCTGATGGAGTTGCAGAAGCATGGCATCGGCGCCGGGAAGTCCGTTCCGCAGAACACCGGTGCCGCTACGTCGGGTGCGGCGGCGCAAGCGCCCGTCGGCGGCGCGTCGCAGGGCGCGGTGAAACCCTCCAGCGATGTACCGGCTACCTCGACTCCAGCAACGGGTTCACGGGCTGCTGGCGGACAGTTCCAGTTGCCGCCCGTCGAGCCTGCCGTGGCGGCCGGCTTGGGCGCTGCAGTGGTGGCACTGATCGTCGGTTTCGCCGTTACCCGGCGTAAGCGTAAGGCGAAGACGGCAATTGCCGATGACGGCGCGCCGTCGGCGCCCGATGGCGACAAAGTGCACGGCGAGGCACGGCGCGCAGCGGCGACGGGCGCGGGCCTCCTTGCCGCAGACGCCGCCGCGCACATGGCTCGCCAGAACGAAGAGGCCGCCGCTTCGGCGGGCGACGACGTCGTGCCGGAACTCGTGCCGACGCTCATGCCGGGCGGGGCGTCGTCGGATTCGGTGGTGTCCTCGAAGGCCGAGCCTGAAGGGCATGTGGACGATGTGGAAAGCAGCGGCGCTCGCGACGAAGAGGTGTCGGCCTACCGGCACGAAGCCGCATTCGACTCTGCCACATCACACGAACACGCCGCACCCGGAGCGCAGGAGACCGGCCCCGAGTCGTTGGACCACGCAACAGAGGCGGCCAGCCTTGCGGCGGCAGCGGAACTAGGCGCCGACGCATTGCCGCCGACGCATTTCGACCTCGTCGGCACCCGTGAGCATGCGCAGTACGAGACGGAAGGCGAGAGCGAATTGGCTGCTCGACCTCACGCCGTCGAACCCCAAACGGTCGACGATGCGACCCGCGCCGCCAGCCTTGCCGCGGCCGCGGAGCTGGGCGCCGAGGCGTTGCCGCTGCGGGAACCGGAACCCCAGCAGGGCGCGATGGATGGCGTTCCGCCATTCGCACAGCCTGAAGACGCAAAGCTGAGCCAGCCGGAGCCGCCGCAGGATCAACACGCGGCAGCCGAGGCTCACGAAGGGCCGTCGGCCGCGCAAGTGGAGAGCACGTCCGCTGCTTCCGCGGAATCCGAAGCCTCCACGCAACCTGCACCGGCGTTCCCGCACGAAGCCGTCACGGCGCTGGGCAGCCTCGACATGCCGTTGCCGCCACGCGTCGAGCAGCCGTCGGATGCAGAGTCGGCGTCCGCACCGATCCCGCCCGTTTCGCGCCCGATCGCCTACGCCGGTTTGGCCGAGGCTTTGACCCGCGGAGCGAACGCGAGCGCCGCGCCGGCAGCGGAACCGTCCGAAACCGCTTCGGCAGGCGCCGCGCCGGAGTCGCTCTCGGTACAGCCCGTCGCATCGCCGGAGGCCACGGCGCAGCAGGCCGTTCCGGAGCCCGCATCGGCCCCGGCCACGGTGGCGAGCGAAATCGCCGCGGGCACGGCCGGCGCCGCGGCAGTGGCCGGGCTCGGTGCGGCCCGATTCGGCCCGCTGAAGCTCGATTTCGACCTCGAATTGCCGCCCAGCCCCGCGCAGCCGCTGCCCGCGTTCACGCCGGAGCAACTGGCGAAGATCGCGCGCAACAAGCTGGAGCTTGCTTCCGAGTACATTCAGCTGGGCGACCTGGCGGGCGCACGCACGCTCATCAACGAGGTGATCGAATCGAACGATGCCGGCACGCGCGACGAAGCGCGCGCGTTGCTGTCCACCCTCGCTCCGTTGTCCTGACGTTCGCCGTATGCGCATTGCCTTGGGAATCCAGTACGACGGCGCGGCGTTTTGCGGCTGGCAGTCGCAGCCGCACGGACGCACGGTGCAGGACGAACTCGAACGCGCTTTGCTTGAGTTTGCGCAGACGCCCTTGCAGACCGTGGTGGCGGGACGCACGGATACAGGCGTCCACGGCCTGGGCCAGGTGGTCCACTTCGAGACGGAGCTGGATCGTGCGTCGTTTTCGTGGGTCCGCGGCACGAACGCGTTCTTGCCGTCGACTGTCGCCGTGCAGTGGGCCAAGCCCATGCCCGAGGCGTTTCACGCACGTTTTTCGGCCTTCGAGCGCACCTACTACTACGTGCTGTATGTGCACCCCGTGCGTTCGCCGATGCTTGCGGGCCGGGCTGGATGGATCCATACGCCGCTCGACGTCGACGCGATGCGCGAGGCTGCTGCCTGCCTGATCGGCGAGCACGATTTTTCGGCGTTCCGGTCCTCCGAGTGCCAGGCCAAGACGCCGGTGAAGCATCTGCATCAGATCGACATTCGACCGCAGGGCGACTTCATCCACTTTCGGTTTCGCGCGAACGCGTTCCTGCATCACATGGTGCGCAACCTGATGGGGTGCCTCGTCGCGGTGGGACGCGGACGTTATCCTGTGGCGTGGCTCGCGGAGGTTCTCGATAGCCGCGACCGCAACCGCGCCGCCCCCACGTTCATGCCGGAAGGGCTTTATCTGGCGCGCGTGGGCTATCCTGCCGAATTCGAGGTGCCTGGCCCGCACGCCGGCAGCGTGCCCTGGAGCGCCGTGTGGGCGGACGACGATGCGCCTCGTGCCGCCGCCGCGCTGAGCGCTCAACCCGAACAGCAGACAAGCGATCGATCATGACGAACCCAGCCGCATCATCCGCCGAAGGTCGCGAGTCCAACGGCCAGCCAGCGCCGCGACATCGCACGCGGGTGAAGCTGTGCGGCCTCACGAAGCCGGAAGACGTGGAGCAGGCCGTTGAACTGGGCGCGGACGCCATCGGCCTCGTGTTCTACCCGAAGAGCCCGCGTTACGTCAGCATCGCTCAGGCCGTGGAGATGATGCGCGACGTGCCGCCGTTTCTTTCGGTCGTCGGGCTCTTCGTCAACGCCACGCCCGAATGGATCGGCGAGGTGGCGAGCAACGTGCCGCTCACCCTGCTGCAGTTTCACGGCGACGAAACGCCCTCGCAATGCGAGACGCTCGCGGGCGTTGCCGGTTTGCCCTGGTTGCGCGCGCTGCGGGTCGCGGCCGATACTCGTCGGACCGATTTGCTAGAATCGGCGCTTAACTATTCATCAGCCAACGGTTTGCTGTTCGACGCGCTTGTCGAGGGCTACGGTGGCGGCGGGAAGGTTTTCGATTGGTCACTTATCCCAGCAGAGCTCGCGCGTCGGGCCGTTTTGAGTGGTGGGTTGAACGCGCAAAACGTCGGTGAGGCGATCCGCCGTGTGCGTCCGTATGCCGTCGATGTCTCCAGTGGCATCGAAGTGCCGGGCGTAAAGGGCGTGAAAGACCACGCCCGAATGGCGGCGTTCGTACGCGCAGTGCGCGAAGCGGACGCGGGATGATTTCAGGCGGTGAGGCATGGCCCGGCCCAACGAGCGCCAGGCGGCCGCACCCCTCACTTCAGAGTGACTCATGTACAACTTGCCCGATGAACGAGGCCATTTCGGCCAATATGGTGGCGTATTCGTCGCCGAAACGCTGATTCACGCGCTTTCCGAACTGCGCGAAGCCTACGCCAGATACAAGGACGATCCCGACTTCGTTGCCGAATACCGGCGCGAACTGAAGCATTTCGTCGGCCGGCCGTCTCCCATTTATCACGCCCAGCGCTGGAGCGAACTGCTCGGCGGCGCGCAGGTGTACCTCAAGCGCGAGGACCTGAACCATACCGGCGCCCACAAGGTGAACAACGTGATCGGCCAGGCGCTGCTCGCGCGGCGCATGGGCAAACCGCGCGTGATCGCCGAAACCGGGGCCGGCCAGCACGGCGTGGCCACGGCCACCATCGCGGCGCGCTTCGGCATGGAGTGCGTGGTCTACATGGGTTCCGAAGACGTCCACCGGCAGGCCGCCAACGTCTATCGCATGAAGCTGCTCGGGGCGACCGTGGTGCCCGTGGAGTCGGGTTCACGCACGCTGAAGGACGCGCTCAACGAAGCCATGCGCGATTGGGTGACGAACGTGGAGAACACGTTCTACATCATCGGCACGGTGGCGGGCCCGCATCCGTATCCGATGATGGTGCGCGACTTCCAGCGCGTGATCGGCGACGAATGCAAGGTGCAGATGCCCGAGATGACGGGCCGGCAGCCGGACACGGTGATCGCGTGCGTGGGCGGCGGGTCGAACGCGATGGGCATTTTCTATCCGTACATCGACGACAACACCGTGCAACTGATCGGCGTGGAAGCCGCCGGCGACGGCATTGAAACCGGTCGCCACGCGGCATCGCTGATGGGCGGCTCGCCCGGCGTGCTGCACGGCAACCGCACGTATCTGCTGCAGGATGAGAACGGCCAGATCATCGAGACGCATTCGGTCTCGGCCGGTCTCGACTATCCGGGCGTGGGCCCCGAGCACGCGTGGCTCAAGGACAGCGGTCGCGCGCAATACGTGCCGATCACGGACGAAGAGGCGCTCAAGGCGTTCCACGACTGCTGCCGCATCGAGGGCATCATTCCGGCGCTCGAGTCGAGCCATGCGCTGGCCTATGCCGCCAAACTGGCGCCGACGTTGCCGAAGGACAAGATCCTGCTGGTCAACCTGTCGGGCCGCGGCGACAAGGACATGCACACGGTCGCCGAGCGATCGGGCATCAAGTTCTGAGCGCCGCCGCGATGCGCGACGAGTTCGAAGCGCCGCAACCGGAGCGCGAGCCGGCCGTGCCTGCCAATCAGGCGGGCGTGGCCGGTTCCGCGCCTGCGGGCATTCGTCTCCTGAACCGCGATTTTCTGACCGAAGCGGCGAGCCTGCCGGATGCGTCGATCGACCTGATCGTGGCCGACCCGCCTTACGGCCTCGGTAAAGACTACGGTAACGACTCGGACATGCGGTCCGGCGAGGAATTTCTCGTCTGGACGCGCCAGTGGCTCGAGCTGGCCGTTCCCAAGCTCAAGCCCACGGGCTCGCTGTACATCTTCTGCACCTGGCAGTACGCGCCGGAAATCTTCTGCTTTCTGAAGACGAAGCTCACGATGGTCAACGAGATCATCTGGGACCGGCGCGTGCCGAGCATGGGCGGAACGACGCGCCGCTTCACGTCGGTACACGACAACATCGGCTATTTCGCGGTCTCGCGGGACTATTACTTCGATCTCGATCCCGTTCGCATTCCCTACGACGCCGCGACCAAGAAGGCCCGCTCGCGCAAGCTGTTCGAGGGCAGCAAGTGGCTGGAGCTTGGCTACAATCCAAAGGATGTCTGGTCGGTTTCGCGCCTGCATCGGCAGCATGCCGAGCGCGTGGACCATCCCACCCAGAAGCCTCTGGAAATCGTCGAGCGCATGGTGCTTGCCAGCTGCCCGCCCGGCGGCCGCGTGCTGGACCCGTTCATGGGCAGCGGCACGACGGCTGTAGCCTGCGCGCGCCACGGTCGCGAGTTTGTCGGCTATGAAATCAACGAAAGTTACTGCGCGATTGCGCGGGAGCGCGTGAGCGCGGCAACGCCTGCAACCAGTGGGGGCGTGCCTGCTGCTGTGGCGGCCGTTGAGCAGCGTGTCATGGACGGCGAAGCCGCTGCCGCGGGCGCTGCTCGGGCCACTGAAGCGGAGTCCGAACCGTGAGCCTGAGCGCCGGCAGAAGCGGGCGGGCAGACCTGCTCGGTCGCCTGCCTGAAGCCGGGTGCCACCACGCGCGAAGTGTGCAGTAACCCCTTTCCAGAGAAAAATTCCATGTCCCGTATCCAGAAGACCTTCGATGCACTCACCGCGCAGCGCCGCAAGGGGCTGATTCCGTTCATCACGGCGGGCGACCCCGATCCGAACCGCACCGTGGAATTCATGCACGCGCTTGCAGCGGGCGGCGCCGACGTGATCGAGCTCGGTGTGCCGTTTTCGGACCCGATGGCCGACGGCCCGGTGATCCAGCAGTCGTCGGAGCGCGCGCTCGCCAAGGGCGTGACGCTGCGTCACGTGTTGGCCGACGTGAAGCGCTTTCGCGAAAAGAACGGCACCACGCCGGTCGTCCTGATGGGCTACGCCAACCCGGTGGAGCGCATGGGCGTGGAGACGTTTGCCGCCGCCGCGAAGGACGCCGGTGTGGACGGCGTGCTGATCGTCGACTATCCGCCGGAAGAATCGGCGAATTTCGCCGAAAAGATGCGATCTTCTGGTATTGATCCGATCTTCCTGATCGCGCCCACTTCCACCGACGAGCGCATCGCCGAAGTCGGCCAGATCGCGAGCGGCTACGTCTATTACGTGTCGCTGAAGGGCGTGACCGGCGCCGGGCATCTGGACGTTTCCACCATCGAAGGTAAAATCGCGGCCATCAAGTCGCACGTACGCCTGCCGGTGGGCGTCGGCTTCGGCATCCGCGACGCGCAAACGGCGCGCGCGGTGGCCGAAGTGGCCGATGCCGTCGTGATCGGTAGCCGTATCGTGCAATTGCTGGAGCAGACCGCGCCCTCGGCGGCTGTCGGCGCCCTGACGCGCTTCATTACCGAAGTGCGCGAGGCCATCGACAGCGTGAGCGCAGCTGCACGGTAAAATTCGCCTTCACTTTCAACAGACTGCAGCCGGCTCCCCGGCAGCAGTGCTGCCCGAAGAAGGCTTACGAAGGAATCAGAATGAGCTGGCTGGATAAACTGCTGCCGCCCAAAATCAAGCAGACCGACCCGAAGAACCGCAAGGGGATTCCGGAAGGCCTCTGGATCAAGTGCCCGTCGTGCGAAGCCGTGCTGTATCGCAACGACGTGGAGGCCAACTTGCACGTCTGCCCGAAGTGCGACCACCACATGCGCATCGGGGCGCGGGCGCGGCTCGACGGCCTGCTCGACCCGGAAGGCCGCTACGAGATCGGCCAGGAGATCGTGCCGGTCGATGCGCTGAAGTTCAAAGACAGTCGCAAGTACCCCGACCGCCTGAAAGAAGCGATGGACGAAACCGACGAAACCGACGCGATGGTCGTCATGGGCGGCGCCATCCACACACTGCCGGTGGTGGTGTCGTGCTTCGAGTTCTCGTTCATGGGCGGCTCGATGGGCTCCGTGGTGGGCGAGCGTTTCGTGCGCGGCGCGCAGAACGCCATCGAGCAGCAGGTGCCGTTCATCTGCTTCACGGCTTCGGGCGGCGCGCGTATGCAGGAAAGCCTGCTTTCGCTGATGCAGATGGCCAAGACCACCGCCATGCTCACGAAGCTCGCTGAGGCCAAGCTGCCGTTCATCTCCGTGCTGACGGACCCGACGATGGGCGGCGTATCGGCGAGCTTTGCGTTCCTCGGCGACGTCGTGATTGCCGAGCCGAAGGCGCTGATCGGCTTCGCCGGCCCCCGCGTGATCGAACAGACGGTGCGCGAGAAGCTGCCGGAAGGCTTCCAGCGTGCCGAGTTCCTGCTGCAAAAGGGCGCGATCGACATGATCGTGGACCGCCGCAAGCTGCGTGAAGAACTGGCGCGGCTGATTGCGCTGCTGAGCCGCCAGCCGGCCGACGCCGTCGCCTGATAACGCGGGCGGCGAGCACGCCGCAGCGCCGCCCCGCCGCGGTCTCGGCCACCGTCGGCTTTTCAAACACGATTTGCCCCTGCGCGCCGCCAGCGAAAGCAAGCGGCGCGCTGTCATTTCCGCGATAATCGCAGCGCATATGACGACATTCCCCACTCTCGATGCGTGGCTCACGCATCTCGAATCCGCGCACCCGGTCGGCATCGACATGGGGCTCACGCGGATCGGCAAGGTCAAAGACGCGCTGCAACTGTCGTTCGCGTGTCCGATCATCACGGTTGGCGGCACGAACGGCAAAGGCTCCACGTGCGCGATTCTCGAAACGATCCTGCTGAAGGCCGGCTATAGCGTGGGCTGCCACACGTCGCCGCATTTGCTCTCGTTCAACGAACGCGCGCGCATCAACGGCCAGATCGCCACCGACGAAGAACTGCTGCCGCACTTCGAAGCCGTCGAGGCGGCACGCCGCTCGCTGCCGGAGCCCGTTTCGCTGACGTACTTCGAATTCACGACGCTCGCGATCATGCATCTGTTCGCCGCGCGCGGGCTCGATGCGGTGATCTTCGAAGTGGGGCTGGGCGGACGCCTCGACGCGGTGAACGTGCTGGACACCGACTGCGCGATCATCACCAGCATCGATCTGGATCACACCGAATACCTCGGCGACACGCGCGAAAAGATCGCGCTCGAAAAGGCCGGTATTTTCCGCGCAGGCAAGCCGGCCATTTGCGCGGACCCGGTGCCGCCGCAGACGCTTATCGACTACGCCGAAGAAATTGGTGCCGACCCGTGGCTCTTCGGCCGCGATTTCCGCTACGAAGGCCAGCCGGGCAGCGAGCGTCAGCAGTGGACCTACGCAGGCCGCACCATGCGGCGCGCCGCACTCGCGTATCCGGCGCTGCGCGGCGCGAACCAGCTGATCAATACGTCGGCGGCGCTTGCGGGTCTCGAAGCGCTGCGCGACCGCCTGCCGGTCTCGGCGCAAGACATACGCCTTGGCCTTGCCAACGTCGAGCTGCCGGGCCGCTTCCAGGTGCTGCCGGGCAAGCCGTCCATCATCTTCGACGTGGGCCACAACCCGCACGCCGCTGCGGTGCTCGCGCAAAACCTCGGCAGCATGGGCTATTTCCCGTACACCTACGCCGTGTTCGGATCGATGCGCGACAAGGACATTGCAGGCGTGGTGCGGCATCTGAAGAGCGAAATCGACCACTGGTGCGTGACCGATCTGCCGCTGCCGCGCGCCGCGAAGGCCGAGGAACTCGAGCACGTGCTGCGGGACGCCGGCGTGACGGACGGCCCGGACAGTAGCGTGGCGCGCTTCGAGTCGCCTGCGGCAGCGTTTCAAGACGCGCTAAAACGGGCAACCGAAAATGATAGAATCTTGGTTTTCGGAAGTTTCGTGACTGTCGCCGGCGTAATGGCGTGGCGCAAGTCACAGCAACACTGACAGGCGGCTCCCGGGCCCAGCGGACCAGCCATTCATGGGAATTTTCTCGTTCGGCAAGAAAGACGACGCACCGAGCCGGCGCGGCGCAGACTCCAGTGCTACGCGGGGCGGCCGAAATGCGCGCGTCGAGCGGCGCTCGCGCCGCACCGAACGTCCGGCGGCGGACGCCGACGCCATGCTGCTCGATCCCACCTTGCCCGAGAAGCAGCGGGCACGCCGGCGCCTCGTAGGCGCCATCGCGCTGGTAGTCGCGGCAATCGTCGTGTTGCCGATGGTGCTCGACTCGCACCCCAAGCCCGTCACCGACGACATCTCCATCGACATCCCCAACCGTCCCGTCGCGAAGGCCAGCACGGCTGTGCAGGACACCCAGGCGGGCGTCGCGCCCGACAATCCCCCGGCGCCGGATGCTGCGCCCGGTGCGTCGGGGCTGACGTCGGCAAGCCCGAATGTCGCGGTTGCTTCTTCCCCGGCGGCAGGCGCGAAGGCCTCAGCGAAGTCGGCCACGGCGGGGACGAGCAGTACGGCCAACAGCACCGCCAACAACTCGCCGGCCGCCCAGGCCGCGCCTTCGGCAGCGGCTCAGTCCACCAAACCTCACAGCAACGCCACCCAGGCGGCAAACAGCGCGACGAACGGCTCGGCAAACAACAGCGCGCGCGCAGCGAGAACCGAACCCAGCACAGACGCGGAAAAAGACACCGGCTCCCCGGCTTCTCCGCCCGGCGCGCGGTTTGCGGTGCAACTGGGCGTGTTTCCGGACGACGCCAGCGCCCGAAATTGGGCAGCGAAGTTGAAAGCGGCCGGAGTTCCCGCATATACGGAGCGTCGCAAGCAGGCGGACGGCTCCATGCGCACGCTTTTGCGCGCTGGTCCGTTTGCGGACCGCGCGGCGGCATCGGCGGCGATAGCGAAGGTGCGCGAAGCAGGCCTCGGCGCGGGCGCGAACGGCAGTAGCGGCCAGTCCGCGCAATAAGCCGCCGATGTTCACCGCCTTCGACTACGCTGTAATGGCGGTCATCGCGCTGTCAGCCTTGCGGGGCACGTGGCGCGGGTTTTTGTCCGAAGTGTTCGGGCTCGTGGGCTGGATTGTGGCGTTTCTGGTGGCGTGCCGGTTCGTTGGTCTGGTGGTGCCGTGGATTCCGGCTAACTGGCCGGGCGGCGCGCTGACCCAGTGGTTGATCGCATTCGTGATCATCGTGGTCGGCGTGATGCTCGTAGCGGGCGTGGCGAGCGCAGTGCTCAGCCGGCTCGTGCAGGCCACGGGCCTTTCCGGCGTGGACCGGTCGCTCGGGCTGTTGTTCGGCCTCGCACGCGGGGTCGTGCTGGTGCTGATTCTGGTCGCCCTTGCAGGCTTGACCGAGCTGCCCAAGCAAGCATTCTGGCGCGACGCGCTGCTGCGGCCCTACGCCGAGCAAGGCGTGCGTGAACTGAAACCGCTGCTTCCCGAGGCGCTTGCCGCTTACGTCCGCGTGTGACAGAGCGACAAGTCGAGGCGGGCAACCCGAGAGGCGTGCAACGCCGCGGCGTATCACCGGGTTCTCGATGCCCGCGCCGCTACCGATTTCGAATCTTTTGAAGGACATGCCATGTGCGGCATCGTAGGCGTAGTTTCCCGTTCCCCCGTCAACCAGCTGATCTATGACAGCCTGCTGCTTCTGCAGCATCGCGGTCAGGACGCCGCCGGCATCGCCACCGCGAACGGCAGCACGTTCCACATGCACAAGGCCAACGGCATGGTGCGCGACGTGTTCCGCACGCGCAACATGCGCAGCCTGCCCGGTACCTGGGGCATCGGCCAGGTGCGCTATCCCACGGCGGGATCGGCAACGAGCGAGGAAGAGGCGCAGCCGTTCTACGTGAACGCGCCGTTCGGCATCATCCTTGCGCACAACGGCAACCTCACGAACTGGCAGCAGTTGAAAGACGAGATGTTCCGCGTCGACCGCCGCCACATCAACACCAACTCGGACACCGAAGTGCTGCTCAACGTGCTTGCGCACGAATTGCAGCTTTCCAGCTCGGGTCTGCAACTCGACCCTGCGGCGCTCTTCAAGGCCGTTGCCGGCGTGCACCGGCGCGTGCGCGGCTCGTACGCGATCGTGTCGCTGATCGCCGACTACGGTTTGCTCGCGTTCCGCGACCCGTTCGGCATCCGCCCGCTGTGCATCGGCAAGATGGAAACGCCCGAGGGCACTGAATGGATGGTGGCTTCGGAATCCGTGGCGCTGGAAGGCATCGGCTTCGAGTTCGTGCGCGACGTGGCGCCGGGCGAAGCGATCTTCATCGACATCGAAGGCAATTTTCACGCGCAGCAGTGCGCGACCAACCCGAGCCTCAACCCCTGCATTTTCGAGCTCGTGTACCTGGCGCGGCCCGACTCGGTACTCGACGGCGTGCCCGTCTACAACGCCCGCCTGCGCATGGGCGACTATCTCGCCGAGAAGATTCTCCGCGTGCTGCCGCCCGACGTGAAGATCGACGTGGTCATGCCGATTCCCGATTCGTCGCGCCCGGCTGCGATGCAGGTGGCGGCGAAGCTCGGCGTCGAATATCGCGAAGGCTTCTTCAAGAACCGTTACGTGGGCCGTACCTTCATCATGCCGGGCCAGGCGGTGCGCAAGAAGTCGGTGCGCCAGAAGCTCAACGCCATGGGCATCGAGTTCAAGGGCAGGAACGTGCTGATCGTGGACGACTCCATCGTGCGCGGAACCACCTCGCATGAGATCGTGCAGATGGCGCGCGACGCGGGCGCGAATAAGGTGGTGTTCGCCTCGGCGGCGCCGCCCGTGAAGTTCCCGAACGTCTACGGCATCGACATGCCGACGCGCGGCGAACTCGTGGCCCACGGTCGTTCGGACGAAGAAGTGGCGCGCTTGATCGGCGCCGACGTTCTCGTCTATCAGGACGTGGAAGCGCTCAAGCAGGCCGTGCGCGACATCAACCCGGCGCTCAAGGGCTTCGAGGCTTCCTGCTTCGACGGCGACTACATCACGGGCGACGTGACCACGGAGTACCTGGACCGTATCGAGCGCGCGCGCCTCGCGCCGGATGCCCAGTCGGACCGCGATGCGGCCAGCGAAGCCATCGAAGGCGGCGTCGCCCGTTCGCAACTGCACTTGCAGCTTTCGGTGGAGTAAGCGCCCGGCAGCGCTGCCGGCGGCCGCGGTGATGAACCGCGGTCAGTCGTGATAGCATGGCGGCTTGCGTCGATTTGATCTCAGCTTGCGGACGCGGGGCAACCCAAAACAGCTAAAGCGACCGGTGCCGCAATCGCCCCGACGCTTGAAGCCGCTCAAGGTTGAAGCCACAGCCACACAGGCACCTCGCCAATTGCATGAAGCCCGCTTATGCCGACGCAAAGCGGGCTTTTTTGTTGTCCGCCGATGCCACGTGTTCCCATGCCACCGCATGGGAAACCACATAAGCACGAACGCGCATCGGCCCTGAAACGGAAACAGAACCAGCATGGACGATACCCTCAACTTCGATACGCTCGCCGTGCGTTCGGGCACGCTGCGCAGCGACTTCAACGAGCATTCGGAAGCCATCTTCCTCACGTCGAGCTTCTGTTTTTCGAGCGCTGCCGAGGCTGCCGAGCGCTTCAAGAACGCCGAAGAAGCGTACACGTACTCGCGCTTCACCAACCCTACCGTCTCGATGTTCCAGGACCGGCTCGCGGCGCTCGAGGGCGGCGAGGCGTGCATCGCCACGGCGTCGGGCATGGCGGCGATTCTCTCGGTGGTGATGTCGGCGCTTCAGGCCGGCGACCATATCGTCAGTTCGCAGAGCCTGTTCGGTTCCACGCTGGGCATGTTCTCGCAGATCTTCAGCCGCTTCGGCATAGCGACCACGTTCGTGGATCCGAAGGATCTCGATGCCTGGAAGAACGCCGTGCGCCCGGAAACGAAGATGTTCTTCCTCGAAACGCCGTCGAACCCGCTCACGGAAATTGCGGACATCGAAGCAGTCGGCAAGATCGCGAAAGCGGCCAACGCGCTCTTCGTCGTCGACAACTGCTTCTGTAGCCCCGCGTTGCAACAGCCGCTGAAATTGGGCGCGGACGTGGTCATGCATTCGGCCACCAAATTCCTTGACGGCCAGGGTCGCGTGCTGGGCGGCGCGCTCGTGGGTTCGCGCAAATTCATCATGGAGAAGGTGTTTCCGTTCGTGCGCAGCGCCGGACCTACGCTCTCGGCCTTCAATGCGTGGGTGCTGCTCAAGGGCATGGAAACGCTGTCGCTGCGCGTCGAGAAGCAGTCGGCGAACGCGCTGGAGATCGCGCGCTGGCTGGAGGCGCATCCTGCCGTGAATCGCGTGTTCTATCCGGGCCTCGAATCGCATCCGCAATATGCGTTGGCGAAGCGCCAGCAGAAGGCGGGCGGCGCGATCGTGTCGTTCGAGCTGAAGGGCGACACGCCCGAAGCGCAGCGAGCCAACGCATGGCGCGTGATCGACAACACGAAGATCTGCTCGATTACCGGCAACCTGGGCGACACGCGGACCACCATCACGCATCCGGCTACGACCACGCATGGCCGCATCACGCCGGAGGCGCGCGCGGCAGCGGGCATCACCGAAGGTCTGATCCGTCTCGCGGTGGGACTCGAAAATTCAGACGACATTCGCCACGACCTGGCGCGCGGTCTGGATACGAAGTAACCGATTGCGCGGCGCCGGCACGACGAGGCGGCAGCCAGCCGCGCATCAGAGCATCAGAAACACGAAACCAGACCGATCCGGCTCAGTGGCGCTGCATGCGCCACTGTCCGGGCGCTACGCCGAAGCGTCGTGAGAATGCGTGCGTGAAGGCGCTCTGATCTGCGAAGCCCACTTCGAGCGCGATGTCAGTGAGGGCGCGCCGCGGATCGGCAAGCAGCGTCACAGCCGTGTCCAGCCTCAGCCGCTGAAGGTAGCGATGCGGCGTTTCGCCGAACGCTTCGTTGAAGAGTTGATGAAAGCGGCGCATGCCGAAGCCGCAATGCGCGGCAAGGTCGGCGATACGCAGCGGTTCGGACAGATGCGTCCGTAACCAGCGGTCGATGCGAGCGAAGTCGAGCCCTGCGGATTGCACCGCCATCGCCTCAGGCGCCGCGCCCGCCTGCGCAACGATGCCCGCGCACAGCCGCGTGGCGGCATCCCAGCTGAAACGGCGCGTTCGCATGTCGGGCGCACCAGGCCACGGCGCGTCGCCTGCCGTGCGCATCGCGATATCGCGAACGAGCCGCACGAGTCCGCTATCCAGCGCGAGCGGTCTTGCCTGCGCGAAGAGCCGCTCAGGCACCGCGACGGACGCCGCCGGCAAGTCCAGCACCAGTTGCCGGTTCTCGCCGATGCCCGCGTAGTCGTGGCGCGCGCCTGCCGGCACCAGCCACGCGGAGCGCGCGTCGATCCGCTGCGCGACGCCGTCCACGGCCATCACCATCGTGCCGTCGAGCCCCAGCACGACCTGATGAAAGTCGTGCACGTCCGATGCCTCGATGTCGCCGTAACGGCGCAGCGAGACGCTGGGAGCGAGTAGTGGCGCGTGAGGGTGCGGCATCGCGGCAAGCCGTGCGACGGAAGGGGGGGCTCCTTCACGTCATCGGCGTCTCTCGCTCACTCAGACAGCCAGCAGTTCCACTTCGAACACGAGCGTCGCGTTCGGCGGAATCACGCCGCCTGCGCCGCGCGCGCCGTAGCCCAGTTGCGGCGGAATGGTGAGCTTGCGCACGCCGCCCACCTTCATGCCCTGCACGCCTTCGTCCCAGCCCTTGATCACCATGCCGCCGCCCAGCACGAACGCGAATGGGTCGTTGCGGTCTTTGCTGGAGTCGAACTTCTGCCCGTCGGTGAGCCAGCCGGTGTAGTGCACGGTGACGGTCCGGCCGGCCTGTGCTTCGGCGCCGGAGCCTTCGGTCAGGTCCTCGTACTGAAGGCCGGATGCGGTCGTGACGGTCGACATGAGTAACTCCTGGTTGCGGTAAAGGAAAAGTCGACATTGTAGGCGTATTGCCTTGCCCGCATGCTTTTCGCACTTCGCGAAGCCGGAGCTGGCCGGGGCGCCGGGAAAGGATGTCGGGCACGTTTCGTGCGCCGTCGGAACATCTTGGGCGCCGCCTATAATTCATTCGCCCTTCGCAGTCGCGCCTTGCTTCATTTCCTCCGACTTCTACGAGCTTCGTTCAAGGAATTCCGACCGTGGCAACGTCCCTCTCCCGTGCCGAACGCGTGGCACGTCTGTGTGCCGAAACCGCTCTCTTCATGCGCGACCATGTGCTCTCGGTGGTCTCGCACGACATGCGCAGTCCGTTGAATGCCGTGCACAGCTGGGCGTATGTGCTGGAGCGCAAGATCGACGCCGGCGACGCTACCGCGCAACGCGCGCTCACCGGCATTCGCACCGGCATCGAACAACAGGTCAAGCTGCTGGAGGACGTGGTCGACACGACCCGCAGTGAAACCAGGAAGCTCGCCATCGAACGCGAGCCGTTCGGATTGCGCGCGCTGGTGGATGCGGCCGTCGGCGAAGTTCGTGCCGGCCTCGCCGACGCGCGCGGCGTGACCATCGTGGTCGACACGCCGCTGACCTCCGAACAGGTGACCGGCGACCGCGAGCGCATCTCGCAGGCGTTGTGGCTGATGCTCACGTTCGCCACGGAAGCGAGCGCGCGCGGCGGCACCGTGCTGCTGGCGGCAGCGTCCATCGGCACCTCCGCGCATTTCAACGTGGCGTACTCGCCGTCGCCGCAGACGCTTACCGACGAATCGCTCCCGCATCTGCTCGAAGCCTTCGCGCGTCGGCAGGCGCAGGAGCCGCGCGAAGCCGGCCGCATTGCCTGGGTGTTGTC
This sequence comes from Paraburkholderia kururiensis, assembly GCF_034424375.1. Taxonomy (NCBI): domain Bacteria; kingdom Pseudomonadati; phylum Pseudomonadota; class Betaproteobacteria; order Burkholderiales; family Burkholderiaceae; genus Paraburkholderia; species Paraburkholderia kururiensis. Next base: position 1,000,287 of record NZ_CP139965.1, read on the forward strand.
GCTCTGCCGGCGCGTGGCCGAAGCGCATGGCGGCGCGTTCGAGCAGGCCATGCCCGAGGCCGGCAAGAGCGCGACGCTCGCGCTGCACGTGCCGCTCATGGCCGGATGAGCGCGCCGCGGGCGGCAGCGCAGCCGTCGCCCGATGGCGTCCGTTTGCTTACATCCCACTTTCGGGCCCTATACTGACGACTTTTGTTGTTGGAGCCCGTCGTTTTGATCCAGGTTATCGCCCTTGTTGGCGCATTGCTGCTCGTAGCGCTCAATGGTTTCTTCGTCGCCGCGGAGTTCGGCCTCGTCAAGCTGAGACAAACACGCGTCCAGACGCTGGAAAAGCGTTACGGCATGCGCGGCAAGTTGCTCGCGCGCGTGCACGGCCGGCTCGATGCCTATCTGTCCGCCTGCCAGCTCGGCATCACGCTCGCATCGCTGGGCCTCGGCTGGATCGGCGAGCCCGCGTTCGCGGAACTGCTCACGCCGCTCTTCGAACTGATCGGCGTGACGTCGGAGCAGCTGATTCACGGTATTTCGCTGTTCTTCGCCTTCTCGTGCATTTCGTTTTTGCACATCGTGGTGGGCGAGCTTGCGCCGAAGTCGCTCGCCATTCGCGAGGCCGAGAAGATCGCGCTGTGGGTGGCCGCGCCGCTCTACGGCTTCTACTGGGTCATGTATCCGGCCATCTGGCTGCTCAACACGAGCGCGAACGGCGTGCTGCGCATGGCGGGCCTCGCGCAGACGCACAACACCGACGCGCAGTATTCCACCGAAGAACTCAAGCTTATTTTGCGCAGCCGCCGCACGCGTGCAGCGGGGCACGCGACGACGGGATCCACGGAGCCAGGAGGACCGACAGCAGCGCTCACGTCAGCCGGCACGAACGCCTACAGCGCGGACGAGTGGAACACCATCGCGCATTCGCTCGACTTCTCCACCATGACCGTGTCGGACCTCATGCGGCCCGCGCACGAACTGGTGAGCCTGCGGCTGGACCGGCCGTGGCAGGAGAACATGCAGGTGATCGCGCGGCATCGCTTCAGCCGCTATCCGCTGTTCGAAGATGCAAGCGGCGAGCACGTGGCCGGCGTCGTGCATCTGAAGGATCTTTTGCTTGCGCAGGAAAGCGACGCCGCGCATGGGAATGAAAGCCTGCGCCGCTACGCGCGTCCCGTGCAGTACGTCAAGCCTCAGATGCCCGCGCTCGAACTGTTCCGGCGCTTCCGCAAAGGCGTGCCGCACTTCGCGCTGGTGGGAAACAAGCGCGGTCGGCCGATGGGGTTCATCACGCTCGACAACCTGCTGGGCGCGCTCGTGGGCCAGATTCACGACGAGTTCCGCCAGAGCGACACCGACTGGACCCGCATGGACGACGGCACGCTGATGGGCAAGGGCAGCTTGCCTGTGGTGTCGCTGGAGCGGGCGCTCGGCATCGACATCGACGAAGGCCGCGCCGAATCGGTGGGCGGCCTCGTGATCCAGGCGCTCAACGACTTGCCCACCGAAGGTCAGCGCGTGTCGTTCGACCGCTTCGACGTGGTGGTCAAGAAGATGAAGGGCCCGCGCATCGTGCTCGTGCGCGTGTATCCGAAAGACCTTGAAGACCTGGGCGGCTGATTCCAGCCGCCGCAGTGGTCTGCTCAGTGGTCTGCGCCGTTGCCTGGCGGGGCTGGGCTATTCAGACTCAGGCACCCGGCACACCGTCTTCCAGCAGCACCGCCACCGGCATGGCCGCCAGCGCATCGCGCAGATAGAGCAGGCCATCGCCGTTCACCTTTTGCGCGGCCGGGCTCAGCAGATCCATCAGCGTGCGCGAGGCGAGTCCTGCGGGCATTTCGACGGCCGTGTCTTCCCACTTCGCCGGCTCGACGAGCGGCAGCCCCGAGCCGCTCTCCAGCAGCGGCGCCGCAAGGCGCGTGCAGATCACCACCACATAGCCGTTGCCGTGCTGACGCACGAACGCGATGGCGCGCTTCGCATGCGTGCCGCGCACCGTGAGCGGCAGATAGACGCCGGTGCCGAGCACCTCCGGCATTTGCGCACGCAACGCGAGCAGCCGCTGCACGACGCCGAGCTTCACGTGGCCGTTGCGCCACTCGCGCAGCCGTTCCGACGGCGGCGTGGGCGCGAGCGCGGCAGCACGCGCCGCAAAGTCCACGGGCCGACGATTGTCGGGATCCACGAGGCTGAAGTCCCATAGTTCGGTACCCTGATAAAGATCGGGCACGCCTGGCGACGTGAGTTGCAGCACCGTCTGTTGCAGGCTGTTCACGGCACCGGCCGGCGCGATGCGCTCCACGAAATCGCACAGCTCGCGCAGGAAACCATCGCGCCGCTGCGGTGCCAGGATGTCGAATAGAAAGTCGCGGCAGGCGCGCTCGAAGGCTTCGTCGGGGGCGTACCAGCTGGTGCGCTGCTTCGCTTCGCGCAGCGCCTTCAATTGCCACTGCGCGATGCGTTCGGCGAGTTCGCGGATGCCGCCTTCGTCGTCGGCGGCGAGACCAGGCGGCCAGCAGCCCACCAGCGTCTGATACAGCATGGCTTCGGCAGCGGGCCCGGGCGCCCAATGCTGCGGATCGGGGACGTTGCCCGCGGCATCGGACGCAGGCGCCACGGCTGGCGCGCCGCCCTCGACGAACCGCCGCAGCGGCGCGTTCACCGTGGACCAGCGGCGCAGCGCCGCGCTCCATTCGGGCGCGAGTTCGCTCAGCACCGCGAGCCGCGCGCGCACGTCTTCGCCGCGCTTGTGATCGTGCGTGGAGGTGGCCAGCATCGCGTGCGGAAAACGGCGGCGCCGTTCCTGATTGGCCGCATGAAACTGCTCGACCGTGATGGCGAACTCGCCCGCGTCCGCACCTACTTCGTTGCGCGAAAGCAGCCGGCCGTAGCGATAGCCCGCCGTGTCTTCGATCGCCTTCGCAGCGAGCGGCGCGGTGAGTTGCGAGAACAGCGTGAGCGCCGTGCGCTGCGAGGCGAGCGCGTGGCTGAATGGGGTCACGGGCGGCGCAGCGGGACGTGCTTTTTGCGCAGCCGCAGAAGTGGACGACTGAGGCTGCCCTTGTGCCTGCGTCTGCACCTGCGCTTGAGTCTGCCCCTGAGACGAACCCGCAGCTGCCGCCCGATGACCACGCCCATCGCGTGCGTCACGTGCATCCCGCTCCGCATCCCCCCCGCTCCCTCCGAGCCACGCGTCCACACGCGCCAGCACCTCGTGGTCGCTGCGCGAGAGCGTACGGCGCGCGCCGTCGAGCGCTTTCGCGAACCATTCGTTGTCGGCATTGGAGCGCAGGCCGATTTGCGGGTAGATACGGTAGACGGGGAAATGCACCGCCAGCTCGGCGACGACGCGGCGTATCGCGGCGAACGTGAAGTCGCGCGTGGTGGGATGGTCGCGTGCAATGCGGTGCAGCGCGCGCGTGGCGCGGTCCAGTTCGGCGGAAAGGTGTTCGGCGAGTATCTGGCGTCGTGCCGCGATGGCCTCGTCGGCGAACGAGGGCGAGGCGCCTGTCAGTTCGGCCCACGTCGCCGCGAGCGGCGCCGCGCCGTCCGGGTCGTGCAGCAGCGAGCCGACGTCGTTCATGAAGTCGTAGCCGGTGGTGCCGTCCACGGGCCAGTCGTCGCGCAGCCGCTCGCCGCGCCCCAGGATCTTCTCCACCACGATGTACGGATGATTGCCGCGCAGATCCACGAGCCGCTGCCGCAGGCGCTGGCAGTATTCGCGCGGCTCGGCGAGCCCGTCCACGTGATCGATGCGCACGCCGTCTATCAGCCCTTGCTCGTAGAGCCGGAACACGAGCGCATGCACGGCTTCGAACACTTCGGGCCGCTCCACGCGCACGGCGGCGAGCGTGCTGATGTCGAAGAAGCGCCGCCAGTTCACCTCGTCGGACGCCGTGCGCCACCACGCCAGGCGAAAGTGCTGGCGTTCGAGCAACCGATGCAGCCGCTCATGCGACACTGCCGCCGTGCCCGCGAACGCTTCGAGCGCAGGGTCGAACGCGGCTGGGCCATGTTGTGCTGCGAACGTGCGCAGCGCTTCGCGCCCCGCCGCTGCACGCGGTTGATCTTCGGGCTGCGTGGTGAGCCCTTCGAACGTCTGCGCGAGTGCGGTCAGTTCGGTGTTGTCCTCTGCGGCTTGCAGGATCGCGGCGTAATCCACGGGGCAGATGGGGCACACGTTGTCCCCGTAGACCACCTGAAAGCGGCCGCTGTCGGCGTGAAAGCGCAACGCGATGCGCCCCGCTTCCAGCTCTACGCCGTAGGGCGCGCCGAGGCACGGCATCAGCACCTTGCCGCGCAGTGCCGGGTCCGGCGAATGCCAGTCGATGTCGAAGTGCCGCGCGTACGCGCTATGACGTCCCCACTCGAGCACGTCGAGCCACCACGCGTTGTGGGCGCCGATGCCCATGTGGTTCGGCACGATGTCGATGACGAGCCCCATGTCGCGCTCGCGCAGCCTGGCGACAAGACGCTTCAGCCCGGCTTCGCCGCCCAGCTCTTCGTTGACCTGGCTGTAGTCCACGGCGTCGTAGCCGTGCAGCGAGCCGGGCCGCGCCGTCGTGATGGGCGATGCGTAGAGGTGGCTCACGCCCAGCGCAGCGAAGTAATCGAGGTGCTTCGCGGCGTCGTCGAACGTGAAGCCGGCGTGGAACTGGAGGCGGAGCGTGGCGCGTGGGACGGTCATGATCGATCAGGAGAAGGCGCCGACGGCGCGGGTGTTGCGGGTGTTACCGATGGTGCTGCCGTCGCCTCGCGGCTCGCAGCGCGAGCGCGGTCGACGGCGAGCAGGCGGTCGGAGAACGTGTCGTCGTCGAACATCTCGTCGACGGGCACGGTAAGGCGGCGACGCCAGTTCGGATGCTCGTCGATGGAGCCGGGCAGGTTCGGCTGGTCTTCGAGCGCGAGCAGATCTTCGAGCGGATACGTGACGAGCGGGCACGGCGTGGCAGCGACGAAGGCGAGCGCTTCGTCGAGCGGCGCCTCGTCCGCGGGCGGCGCGGGCACGTCGGGCGCGGCGACGCCTGCATGCTGGAACGCGGACCAGAGCGCGTCGCGGTCTGCCGCGCGTTCCTCGCGCGCCAGCTTCACCGGGTCGCGGCCATCGGCCCGCGGCGCGGTTTGTCCGATGCGGTGGCGCCACTCGATGTCCGTTCCGCTCCACCAGCCGCACACGGTGGGCAGATCGTGCGTCGTGGTGGTGGCCACGCCGTTGGCGTCCCACTGCGTGGGCGCCATGAAGCGCGAGCCGTCGCGCTCGAACCACAGCACGCGGATGCCGGAGAGCCCGCGTTCCGCGAGCCGCTCGCGAAAGCCCGGCGGCACCGTGCCGAGGTCTTCGCCGATCACGACGGCACGATGCCGCCACGATTCGAGCGCGATGAGCCGCAGCAGGTCGCCGAGCGGATAGCGCAGGTAGGCGCCGTTGCGCGCGCTTTCGCCTTCGGGCACGAGCCAGAGCCGGCGCAGCCCGAGAATATGGTCGATGCGCACGCCGCCCGCGTGGGCGAACGCGGCGCGCAGCATGTCGATGAACGCGCGAAAGCCCTGCGTGCGCATGGCGCGCGGCGAGAACGTGGTGAGCCCCCACGACTGCCCGGCCTGGTTGAAGAGGTCGGGCGGCGCGCCGACGGAGACGCCTTGCAGCATGTCTTCGGGCCAGGACCATGCGTGGCTGCCGGCACTGTCGCATCCCACCGCGAGGTCCGCGATCAGACCGATAGCCATGCCCGCGTCGCGCGCCGCGTGCTGCGCATGCGAGAGGCCCTTCGCGGCGAGCCATTGCAGGAAGAGGTGGAAGTCCACTTCGTGGCGATGCTCGCCGGCGAACGCATCCACTTCCGGCGCACGCGGATTGCGCAAGGCTTCGGGCCAGTCGCGCCAGTGGTGCGGGGCGCGGCCCTTGTCCTTGCCGTTGCGTTCATGCGCTTCGAGCTGCGCCGCGTGCAGCGCTTCGAACCGCGCGTGATCTTCGAGCGCCCGTCCGCCTCGTGTGCAGAAGTCCTCGAATTCGCGGGCGCGCGGCGAACCGTGCGCGCGCTCTTCAGCACAGAACCGTTCGAAGAGCGCGCGCAGCACGCGCAGCTTGTTGCGCACGGCGGGCGGCCAGTCGATGAGCGGCAGCGCTTCCAGCGCGGCGCGTTCGTCGGCAGCGTGCACCGAAGCGATGGCGGCCTGTGCCGCCTCTGTGCCGAACACGGCGGCAGGGTCGATGTGCGCGACGTTGAGCCATAACCGCGACGACGGCGCGTAAGGGCTGAAGCGTTGCGGCTCGGCGCTGAACATCGCATGGGTAGGGCTGATGGCGAGCGCGTGCGCACCGCGCTTCGCACTGGCTATCGCGAGCGAGGCCAGCGCCGTGTAGTCGCCCATGCCGCCGTCGTCCGCGCGGCGCAGGCCGTAGAGCTGCGCCGCGATGCCCCAGAGCGGCGGCGCATGCGCGGCCTCGCCGTGCAGCGCGTGCCATGCGTCGGCCACCGTGTGGCAGCGCTGCGGCGCCACGGCGAGCGTGATGCGCGTGTCGTTGAGCAGCAGGCTGTGATACCCCGGCTCGCCGATGGGCGCGAGCAACGGTGCTTCGCCGCGAGGCGCGGTGAAGCGTCCGTCGATCACGGCGCCGCTTTCCAGTTCGATGCGGTAATGGCTGCCCGACTTCACGCCGGCCACGGGCAGCGCGACGGCGCGGTCGCAATCCACGGAGATGAGCGGCGGCAGCTTGCGCCCCGCGTTCTCCGCTTCGAGCGCGGCGGCGCTCTGGCGAATCTGCGCCGCGCTGGAGCAGGGCAAGCCGATGCGTTCGAGCAGCACGGCCAGTGTTTCTTCGGGCACGCGCTGGGGATGCCCGTGCGCGTCGGACCATTCCACTTCGAAGCCCGCCGCCTCGGCGAGCTGCGCAATCGTGGTGGCGGTGCCGGTCGTACCGACTGTGCGTCGTGCGGGTGTCACGGGTTCGGCTCCGCGGGTTCGGCGCGTCGGGCGTCGTGGCCCAATGCGTATTCGCAGACGTCGCCCGTGAGCCACGCCACGCAGGCATACGCGGGCAACGCGTGATCGCGCACGTGGTCGCGGGCGCGCGGCGGCGTTTCGAACACCACCTTGCCCGCGGGCAATTCGGCAAGCGGCACGTCTTCGCCGCCGAGGTTCAGCGCGATGGTCAGCGTTTCGCCGTCGGAGAGGCGCCAGCGTGCGATGACGGCGGGCGCATCGTTGCCGTCGCGTGTCTTCAGTACGTCGGCGCCGGCCGCCTTCGCATGAGCGAGCCGCGGCGTAATGAGCTTCGCGCGCACCGCGAGCGCCGACTTGTAGAAGTGCATCCATTCGAGGCGCTCGCCGCTTGCATGCGCGACAGGATCGCCGCGCGGCGGCGACGATGCGGCGAACGTAGCGGGGTCGTTCGGATCGGGAATCTGCGCGCGGCGTTCGGGGTCGGCAAACGCGGAGAAGCGCGCGAACTCGCGGCGCCGGCCTTCGCGCACGGCGTCCGCGAGTTCGCCGGTGTAGTCGGTGAAGAAGAGGAACGGCTGCTTCGAGCCGTATTCCTCGTCCATGAAGACGAGCGGAATCTGCGGCGAGAGCAGCATGAGCGCAGTGGCCGCGCGCACGGGGTCGTCCTTGCAGAGCATGCGCAGCCGTTCGCCGAACGCGCGGTTGCCGATCTGATCGTGGTTCTGCAAAAACATCACGAATGCCGTGGGCCGCAGGTGGCCGCTCGGTTCGCCGCGTGGGGCGCCGTCGTGTGCGGGCGAAGGGTCGCCCTGATACGCGAAGCCTTCGCCCAGCACGCGCGCGAGCTTGCGCGCCGGTGCTTCGGCGTACGAACGGTAGTAGCCCTCCGTTTCGCCGGTCAGCATGACGTGCAGTACGTTGTGCGCGTCGTCGTTCCACTGCGCGTCGAAGTGCGATTCGAGCAGGCTTGCGTGATTGTGCTCGTTTTCCAGCACCAGATGCACGCGGCGCCCAGGCTCCACACGCGCGTGCACGTGGTCGGCCAGTTCGCGCAGCCAGCCGTCGTTTGCGATAGCGTGCACGGCGTCGATGCGCAGTCCGTCGAAGCGGTATTCGTTGAGCCAGTAGAGCGCGTTCTCGCAGAAGAAGTCGCGCACCTCCATGCGGTCGAAGTCGATGGCCTGGCCCCACGGCGTATGCGAGCCTTCCTTGAAGAACGGCTTCGCGTATTGCTGAAGGTAATTGCCGTCCGGACCGAAGTGGTTGTAGACCACGTCCAGAAACACCATGAGGCCCAGGCCATGCGCCGCGTCGATCAGCGCCTTGAGGTCTTCGGGCCGCCCGTAGGCCGAATCGGGCGCGTAGGGCAGCACGCCGTCATAGCCCCAGTTGCGCGTGCCCGGAAAGTCGTTGAGCGGCATGAGTTCGATGGCGGTCACGCCCACTTCCACGAGCGACGCGAGCCGCTTCGTCACGCCCGCGTAACCGCCCAGCGTGCCCACGTGCAATTCGTAGAGCACCGTCTCTTCCCAGGGGCGGCCTTGCCAGTGCGTGTGTTGCCAGCGGTACGCGCGCGGGTCGATTACTTCGCTCGGGCCATGCACGTCCTGCGGCTGGAAGCGCGAGGCCGGGTCGGGTATCGCCAGCTCGCCGTCGATGCGGTAGCGATACAGCGTGCCCGCGCCGCATGCCAGTTCGGCTTCGAACCAGCCGTTGCCGGCCGGCTGCATGTCGACGAGCGAGGCGTCGCCGCTGCTGTCGCAGCCGCCTTCCAGCTGCAACTGCACCGACTCGCACGACGGCGCCCACAGGCGAAAGCGCGTGCGCTGCGCGTCGCTGCCGACGCCTACCACCTGCGCGCCGAGCGGCAGGCAATGCGCGTAGTGGCGCGTGTTGGGATCCATCGCAGATTCGGACATGATTCATCCCATCGTGTGTTTTGTGCCGGGGCACTAAGCCTCGTGCGGCGGTTCGTTGCGGTGGCTGACGGGCGGCGCTTCGGGACCGTCGGCGGCAGCGTCGGGCGAGAGCGTGCCGGGGTCGGGCGGCAGGGCGGTCAGCAATCGTTCGCCATGCTGAGCACCTGGCATCCAGCCCGTCTGCCAGTCTGCCTCGCCCGAGGGCCGCGCGCCCAGCACGACCATCGTATGCGCCGCCACCTTGAGTTCCGTTGCGCCGAGCGGTCGCGTCGGCGCTTCGGGTTCTGCCGTATCCATCAGCACGTGCCATTCCAGATGCGGCGGAGGCGGCGTGAACGTGAGCGCGTCGCCGGATGCGTTGAGCATCATGAGCAGCACTTCCGTTTCGCCGTCCAGCGCGGCCCCCGCGCGGCGCAGCGTGAACGCGCGCCCTTCGGGGTCTTGCCATGCCTCGATGGAGAGCGGATCGCCGCGCTCGTCGAACCAGCCGATATCGTAGACACCCGGCAGCACTTCGCGGTCGCCGAAGAGAAAACGCGTTTCGCGCAGCAGCGGATGGTCCTTGCGCAGCGCAATGGCACGTGCGACGAACGCCGTCATTTTCCGGCCTTCGTCGGATGCGGCAAGCGACCAGTCATACCACGATAGTGCGTTGTCCTGACAGTACGCATTGTTGTTTCCTTGCTGCGTTCGGCATGCTTCGTCGCCGAGGAGCAACATCGGCGTGCCGAGCGCGATCAGGAGCGTAGCGAGCATGGAGCGCGACACGCGTTCGCGGGTTTCGCGCACCGCGGGGTCGTCGGTGGGCCCTTCGGCGCCCCAGTTCGCGCTCCAGTTTTCGTTGTGGCCGTCGTTGTTGCCTTCGCCGTTCGCCTCGTTGTGCTTGTGCGTGTACGAAACGAGGTCGGCCAGCGTGAAGCCGTCATGCGAGGTGACGAAGTTGACCGACGACCACGGCTTGCGAAAGCGCCGGTTGAAAAAGTCCGCCGAGCCCGTGAGCCGCGCGGCGAGATCGGGCCGCTGGCCCGGGTCGCCGCGCCAATAGCGCCGCACGCTGTCGCGAAAGCGGTCGTTCCATTCCGCGAAGCCCGGCGGCAGGTTGCCGAGCTGATAGCCGCCGGGGCCGATGTCCCACGGCTCAGAGATGAGCTTGCATCGCGAGAGCACGGGGTCCTGACGCAGCACGTCGAAGAAGCCGGAGCCCGGATCGAAGCCCGTGGCCTCGCGGCCCAGCGTCACGCCCAGGTCGAAGCGGAAGCCGTCCACGTTGTACGAGGTGGCCCAGTAGCGCAGCGAATCGATCACCATCTGCAGCACGCGCGGATGCGAGAGATTGAGCGTGTTGCCGCAGCCCGTGTCGTTGATGTGATGCCGTTCGTCGCCGGGAATGAGGCGGTAATAGCTCGCGTTGTCGAGCCCGCGCCAGCACACCGTGGGCCCCAGTTCGTTGCCTTCGCAGGTGTGGTTGTAGACCACGTCCAGAATGACCTCGATACCGGCCGCATGCAGTTGCCGGATCGCGATGCGCATTTCGTCGGGATGATGCGTGGAGAGATACGCGGGCTCCGGCGCGAAGAACGCGGCCGTGTTGTAGCCCCAGTAGTTGTGCAGGCCGCGCGCCACGAGGAAGCGGTCGTGCAGGAACGCATGCACGGGTAGCAGCTCCACGGCGGTCACGCCCAGCTTGTGCAGATGCTCGATCACGCCCGGCGCCGTGAGGCCCGCGAAGGTGCCGCGCTCGTGCGGCCGCAAATCTTCGCGCTGCATGGTGAGGCCGCGCACGTGCGTCTCGAGAATTACGCTGCTGCCCCACGGCACGTTGGGGCGCACGTCGTGCGACCAGTCGAAGGTGCTGTCCTCTACCACGCACTTGGGCATGGCGGGCGCGGAGTCGCGTCGGTCGATGGAAAGGTCCAGCCGGTTCGAATGCACGCGATAGCTGAAGAGCGCATCCGACCAGCGGAACTGCCCGACGAGGCGCCGCGCGTACGGGTCCAGCAACAGCTTGTGCGGATTGAAGCGATGCCCGTGCTGCGGCTGATACGGACCGTGCGCGCGAAACCCGTACACGGTGCCCGGATGCGCGCCGGGCAGATAGCCGTGCCAGACCTCGTCGGTGCATTCGGGCAGCGTGTAGCGCGAGATTTCCTTGCGGCCGGTCGGATCGAACAGGCACAGCTCGATGCGCCACGCGTTCGCCGAAAACACTGCGAAGTTGGTGCCGAGTCCGTCCCAGGTGGCTCCGAGCGGGTAAGGCGCACCCGGCTGAAGCCGGTCCGGCAGGATGTTCGACATGAACGCGATTTCCTCTTGTCAGTTGTTCAGTGGTGCAGCGGGCGGCGCCCGGCGTGTGGCGTTTGCATGGCTGTGTTTCGCTTCAGCGAGCCTGTTCACGGCTCCGCGCGCAGCACGATCGTGGCGAGCGGCGGCAGCACGAGCGCGGCGGACTGCGGTTTGCCGTGGCTCGCAATGTCTTCCGTCACGACGAGCCCGGCGTTGCCCATGTTCGATCCTCCGTACAGCGCCGCGTCCGTGTTGAGCACTTCAGTCCAGCGGCCCGCGCGCGGCAGGCCTACGCGGTAGCCTTCGCGCGGCACCGGCGTGAAGTTGCAGACCACGACGATCTCGCGGCCCGCGCCGTCCACGCGGCGCCAGGCGAACACGCTGTTTGCCGCGTCGTCGCCGATGATCCATTCGAAGCCGCCCGGGTCGCTGTCCAGCGCGTAGAGCGCGGGCTCGTCGTGATAGAGGCGGTTGAGGTCGCGCACGAGCTTTTGCACGCCACGATGCAGCGGGTCGTCGAGCAGATGCCAATGCGGCGAGCCGTCGTGATCGAACTCGGCCATCTGCGCGAACTCGCCGCCCATGAAGAGCAGCTTCTTGCCGGGGTGCGCCCACATGAAACCGAAATACGCGCGCAGGTTCGCGAAGCGCTGCCAGCGGTCGCCGGGCATCTTGCCGAGCAGCGACCCTTTGCCGTGCACCACCTCGTCGTGCGAAAGCGGCAGCACGAAGCGCTCCGAATACGCGTAGACCATGCCGAAGGTCATGTTGTGATGGTGGTAGCGCCGGTACACCGGGTCTTCGTGAATGTAGTGGAGCGTGTCGTGCATCCAGCCCATGTTCCACTTGAAGTCGAAGCCGAGTCCGCCGTCTTCGATGCGCGACGTGACGCCGGGCCACGCCGTGGATTCCTCCGCCACCGTGATCGCGCCGGGTGCGCCCGGCACGTAGCGCACCTCGTGATTGAGCCGCTTGAGAAACGCGATGGATTCGAGGTTCTCGCGCCCGCCGTAGATGTTCGGCACCCACTGGTCCGCCGCGCGCGAGTAGTCGCGATAGAGCATGGACGCCACCGCGTCCACACGCAGCCCGTCGACGTGATAGCGCTTGAGCCACGCGAGCGCCGACGCCACCAGGTGCGCGCTGACCTCGTTGCGGCCCAGGTTGTAGATCATCGTGTTCCAGTCCTGGTGATAGCCCTCGCGCGGGTCGGCGTGTTCGTAGAGCGGCGTGCCGTCGAACGAGACGAGGCCATGCGGGTCGTTCGGAAAATGCGCCGGCACCCAGTCGAGAATCACGCCGATCCCTTCTTCGTGGGCGCGATTCACGAAGGCCGCGAACTGCTCGGGCGAACCGAACCGCGCCGAAGGCGCGAACTGCGCAAGCGGCTGATAGCCCCAGGACCCGCCGAACGGATGCTCGGCAATGGGCAGGAATTCGATGTGCGTGAAGCCCATGCTCTTCGCGTACGGAATGAGCCGCTCCGCCAGCTCGGGCCACGTGAGGCCGCGCCGGTCTTCCTCGTTCACGCGCAGCCACGATTCGGGATGGACCTCGTAGATGGTCAACGGCTGCTGCGCGGTCTGCCGCGCGCCGCGCGACTGCATCCATTCGTGATCGGTCCAGGCGAAGCCTTCGATCTCGTCCACCTTCGCCACGACCGATGCCGTCGCAGGCGGCCGCTCCGTCTGCATCGCGCACGGGTCCGCTTTGAGCGGCAGGGGATGGCCCTCGCGCGAAAGCAGCTCGTACTTGTAGCGCGCGCCGGCCGCGACGCGCGGCACGAAGAGTTCCCAGACGCCCGCGTTGTGTCGTAGCCGCATGGGGTGGCGGCGCCCGTCCCACGAGTTGAAGTCGCCCACCACGGAGACGCGCCGCGCGTTCGGCGCCCATACCGCGAAGCGCACGCCCGGCACGCCGTCGACTTCCATGGGCCGCGCGCCCAGGCATTCGAGCACCGCATACGGGTCGCCGTGTGCGAGCCGCTGCAAGGGTTCCTCGCCGAGAATCGGGCCGAACGAGTACGTGTCTTCGATTTCCTGCTCGACGCCATGCCAGTCGATGCGCAGCCGGTACGGCACAGCTTCTTCCACAAAGCCCGCGAAGAGGCCGTTGGGATGAAGCGGCGCGAGTTCGCCGATCACGCGGCCGTCGGCACGCGCAATTACGGTGACGCGCGCCGCGTTGGGCAGCATCGCGCGCACGGCGGGACCGTTGTCGGTCCAGTGCAGGCCGAGTTGCGAGAACGGATCGGGATGGCGGGCGTCGACGATCGCTTCCACGTCCACTGCGTGCAGGCCGGCGGAGGGATCGCGTTCACTCATGATCGTCTCCACTGGGCGTGTTCGGCGTGCTGGTCGTGGCCTCGCCCGAGGCGCCCGTATCGCCGAGCACGCGGCTCGCGATGGCGGCGAGCCCGCGCACCGGCAGGCCGATCCACGTCGGCCGGTTCGCGGCCTCGTAGCGGATTTCGTAGGCCGCCTTGCCGATCAGGAACAGGTCCAGCAGCGCCTGCTCGTGCGCCGCGGAAACGAGCGGAATGCGCGACTCAGCCACTGCCGCGCGATAGTGGCTGAGGAAGCTCTCCATGGCGTAGCCGCGGAACCGTTCGAAGAGCGCGCGCTTGCGGTCGGCGGTCTGTTGCGGCGCGTTTTCGGTGGTGGGCTGCGCCGCGGCGCTCGCATAGGAGAGCGAGCGCAAGAGCCCCGCCACGTCGCGCAGCGGGCTCGACTTGTCGCGCCGTTCTTCGAGCGGGCGCGCCGGTTCGCCCTCGAAGTCGATCAGCCACGCATCGCCCTGGGCCACCAGCACCTGACCCAGGTGGAAGTCGCCGTGAATGCGCGTGCGCCACGCCACGGCGTCGAGCGGCACGAGGTTGGCGACGGCCTGGGTGAGTGCGGCGCGGCGGTCCATGAGGCTTTGCGCGATTTCGCGCGTGTCGGGCGAAAGCGTGCTGTTCGGGCCGAGTTGCTGGGCCAGCACGTCGAGCGCGCTGGCCAGCATGGTCTGCGTGTCTTCTATCCATGCGGCGATGTGCTCGGGCTTTGCGGGCTCGGGCGCGAAGGCGGGGTCGTCGGTGGGTGAAGCAAGGGCGACGTGCAGTTCGCCCAGACGCTTGCCGATGGCGCCGGCAAACGCGCGGTAGCCCTCTATCGCTTCGTTCTCGCTGCCCGTGATCGGCTCGCCGTCGCTGCCGTTGGCCGCCGCGAGCGCGAGTTCGTCGATGGTGCGGCGCAGGTAGTCGAGCGCCCAGTTCCACGCGTCGCCCTGGTTGTCGACATAGCCTTGCAGGATGGCGAGCGTATGCGGCACGCCCTGCGGGTCCACGCGCACCACTTCGCCGTAGAGCGGCGGCGTGTTCGCGTAGCCCACGTGCGTGAGGTAGCGGCTCATCTCCGCTTCGGGGTGCACGCCCGGCATCAGACGGCGCACGAGTTTGAGCACGGCGGTGTCCGCAATCACGAGCGAGCTGTTGCTTTGCTCCGCGGCGAGCCAGCGCACTTCGGGCATTTCGCCCAGCGCGTCGAGTTCGCTGAAGCGCTCCGTCGGAATGAAGCGGATCTCGCTCTTCTGCACCGTGGGCACGGCCGCGCGCTGGCGCAGCTTGCGCAGCACGCCGTGCGCGAAGAGCGGCAGCGCGAAGGCGTCCGTGAGGTGCCCGATGGTGCGTCCGCGACGTACGCGCGCGAGCGCCAGCTGAATGTGCAGCGGCGTGGTGGTGTCCATGCCCCAGGTGATGGCGATGGGCAGCACGTAGCGCTCGGTGTGGTCGCCGAGATCTGCTTCGATCTCCGTGAACGCGAAGCCGCCTTCGGGAATCGTGGTGAGTGCGGCAAGGCGCACGGCGCGCAGCTTCTGGTCTTTCGATGCGAACCAGCGGCGTCGCGAGAGCCACGATGGCAGCACTTCGGATTCGAGCAGGCGGATGTTTTCGGGCGTCGCGCCGGTCTGACCTTCGCGGATCACCACCGTGACGAATTCGGGCAACTGTTCTGACATGGGCTGGCTCCACGCGGGCCGCTGGTCGCCCGTGCAGAGCTGGAACCACAGGAAGCCGTACGGCGGGAAGGTGAGCAAATACGGCAACTGGCCGATGGCCGGAAACACCGAATCGGCGGTCATTTCGATGGGCACCATGCCCGAGAACTCGGAGAGGTCGAGCTCCACGGCCTGCGGCGCACGCGACAGATTGGCGACGCACATGATGGGCGGCTCGCCAGGCATCTCGCGCAGGTACGCGAGGATCTTGCGGTTGTTCGGGCGCAGAAAACGCAGCGTGCCGCGCCCGAACGCCTGCTTCGCGCGCCGCGTGGCGAGCATGCGGCGCGTCCAGTTGAGCAGCGAATGCGGGTCGCGGCTCTGCGCTTCCACGTTCACGGCATCGAAGCCGTAGAGCGAGCCCATCACGGGCGGCAGTACGAGCTGTTCGGGGTCGGCGCGCGAGAACCCGCCGTTGCGGTCCGACGACCATTGCATCGGCGTGCGCACGCCGTCGCGGTCGCCCAGGTGGATGTTGTCGCCCATGCCCAGTTCGTCGCCGTAGTAGATGACGGGCGTGCCCGGCATGGAAAACAGCAGCGAATTGATGAGTTCGATGCGGCGGCGGTCGCGCTCCATGAGCGGCGCGAGCCTGCGGCGGATGCCGAGGTTCAGGCGCGCGCGGCGGTCGCTCGCGTAGGTGTTCCAGAGGTAGTCGCGCTCGGAATCCGTGACCATCTCCAGCGTGAGTTCGTCGTGATTGCGCAGGAAAATGGCCCACTGGCAGCTGGGCAGCAGATCCGGCGTCTGCTTCATGATGTCGATGATCGGGAAGCGGTCTTCGCTCGCAATCGCCATGTAGATGCGCGGCATGAGCGGGAAGTGGAACGCCATGTGGCATTCGTCTTCGTTGCCGAAATACTCCTGCACGTCTTCGGGCCACTGGTTCGCTTCGGCGAGCAGCATGCGGTTGGGGTATTCGGCGTCGATGGTGGCGCGAATCTTCTTCAGGATGGCGTGGGTTTCCGGCAGGTTCTCGTTGGTGGTGCCTTCGCGTTCCACGAGGTACGGCACGGCGTCGAGCCGCAGCCCGTCGATGCCCATGTCGAGCCAGAAGCGCATGATCTGCAGCACTTCGCGCATCACGGCCGGGTTGTCGAAATTGAGGTCGGGCTGATGCGAGTAGAAGCGGTGCCAGTAGTAGGCGCCTGCCACCGGATCATGCGTCCAGTTGGAAGGCTCGCTGTCGATGAAGATGATGCGCGTGCCCGCGTACTTCGTATCGTTGTCGGACCACACGTAGTAGTTGCGATGATTCGAGCCGGGCCGCGCGCGGCGCGCACGCTGGAACCACGGATGCTGGTCCGAGGTGTGGTTGATGACCAGTTCCGTAATGACGCGAATGCCGCGCGCGTGCGCTTCCTGAATGAAGCGGCGCACGTCCGAGAGATGCCCGTAGTCGGGATGCACGTTGCGATAGTCGGCGATGTCGTAGCCGTCGTCGCGGCGCGGCGAAGGGTAGAACGGCAGCAGCCAGATCGCGGTGACGCCCAGCCCCGCGATGTAGTCGAGCTTCGCGAGCAGGCCCGGAAAGTCGCCCACGCCGTCGTTGTTCGAATCGAAGAACGACTTCACGTGCACCTGGTAGATCACGGCGTCCTTGTACCAGAGCGGGTCGTCGGAAAGCTGCGAGGTGTGGCTGCGCCGCGCCTTGCGCGCGCCGGCTTGCCGCGCCTCCGCGGCCACGGCTTGCGGTTGCGTTTCGACGGCGCCGGCGGCGCGGACCTGCAACGTACCCGCAGGAGTGTCGTCACGTTTCATGTCGCACCTTCGTTCGGGAAATTCGGGCTGAGTTCGGGGTGGCGGGTGAGGTCGGCGGCTTCGCTGCCCGGCTCGGGCTCGGGCTCGGGCGGCTCCACGCGCGGCAAGCCTTGCGCCGGCTCGATGCGCCAGATCGCAAACGGTCGCCGGCCGGGATCGAGCCGAACGTGCTGCCAGCGCCCGTGCCATTCGACGTGCTCGCCGCTCGTTTCCTCCACCACTTTCAGGCGAGCGTGGTCGTCCAGGTTCCATTGGTGGAACGTGTGCCACGAGAGTTCGAAATCGGCGCCCTGTTCGTTGAACGGATCGAGGTTGATGGCCACGACGATCACGTTGTCGCGTGCCTCGGTGGCCTTCTCGAAACACAGGATGTGCTCGTTGTGCGCGGGCAGGAACGTGATGCCGAGATGCGTGTGCAGCGCCGGATTCGCGCGGCGCACGCGGTTGAGCGCGGCGATCTCGGCCACGATGTTGCCGGGCCGGTTCCAGTCCCATGCGCGCAGCTGGTACTTCTCCGAATCCAGATATTCCTCGCTGTTGGGCAGCGCGCGCGCCTCGCAGAGTTCGAAGCCGCTATACACGCCCCACAGGCCCGAGAGCGTCGCGGCCAGCGCTGCGCGAATCAGAAAGCCCGAGCGCCCGGACGACTGCAGATGCCGCGGGTTGATGTCCGGCGTGTTGACGAAGAAGTTCGGGCGGAAGAATTCGCGCACCTCGGTCTGCGTGAGTTCCGTGAGGTACTCGGTGAAGTCGCGCTTCGACTCGCGCCACGTGAAGTACGTGTACGACTGCGAGAAGCCGATCTTCGCGAGCCGGTACATCATGCGCGGACGCGTGAAGGCCTCGGAGAGAAACAGCACGTCGGGGTGACGCGCGCGCACGTCGCCGATCATCCATTCCCAGAACGGCAACGGCTTCGTGTGCGGATTGTCCACGCGGAAGATGCGCACGCCCGCGTCGATCCAGAACAGGATCACGTCGCGCAACGCGAGCCACAGGTCGGGCTTTGCGTCGTGCGCGTAGAAGTCGGGGTTCACGATGTCCTGATACTTCTTCGGCGGATTCTCCGCGTAGCGCAGCGTGCCGTCCGGACGCCACGCGAACCACGTGGGATGCTCCTTGAGCCAGGGGTGATCCGGCGAGCACTGAATCGCGAAATCGAGCGCGATTTCGAGGCCGTGCGCGTGCGCGGCTGCCAGCATGCGACGGAAGTCGTCCAGCGTGCCCAGCTGCGGATGCACGGCGGTGTGGCCGCCTTCCGCCGCGCCGATGGCGTACGGGCTGCCTACGTCGTCGGGCCCGGCGTTCAACGTGTTGTTGCGGCCCTTGCGATTGGCAAGGCCGATGGGATGAATGGGCGGGAAGTACAGCACGTCGAAGCCCATGTCGCGAATGCGCGGCAGCTTGGCGATGACGTCGTCGAAGGTGCCGTGGCGCGATTCGTCGTCGCTCATGGAGCGCGGGAAGATCTCGTACCAGCTCGCAAAACGCGCCTCGGCACGTTCGGCGTCAATGCGATAGATCTGTGGATCGCGCGAAAGAAACGGCCGGTGCCGCGCAGCCGCAACGGCCGCTGCGGTGACGGGCGCAAGCAGCAGGTCGCGACGATCGTCGCCATTGGCTTTCGCGTAGTGCTTGACGATGCGTTCGAGCGCGGCCGTGTCCGCGCCTTCGGCGGTCTCGGCTTCGGCCAGCACGAGCGCGAGCAGATGCGCGCCTTCCTGCAACTCGAGGTCGATGGACTGGCCCGCGTGCAGCTTCTTCTGCACGTGATCGACGAGCGAAGCGAAGTCGTCGCGCCACGCGATCACGGTGAACTCATGACGGCCTACGCGTTCGAGCGGAATGCGGGCGGTCCACAGGTCCGTGCCCGCCGGCTGCGCGGTCGTCATGGGCGCTTCGTGCCAGGCGGTTTCGTCGGCGGCGCGCCAGATCACGGCGGCGGCGATGCGGTCGTGACCTTCGGCGAAGATCGCGGCCTTCACTTCGACGCGCTCGCCCACCACGCGCTTGGCGACGAAGCGGCCGTGATCCACGGCGGGCGACACGCTCTCGATGGCGATACGCGGCGCGGCAATGGCATCCAACACGGTCTTGTGGCCGCTCTTGCGGTCCTTCGGCTTGTCGAGCGGCGGCGCGAGATTCACGGGCGGATCGGCCACCGCGGCGAACAACCGGCACGCGCCGGGCGCCAGCGTGAATGCGGCGAGCGGCTGGGGCAGGGTGGTGTTGGGATGCGCGCGGGCCTTCGCCTTCGTCGATACCTGTGCGGTGCTCGCGACGTTGGCGCTCGAGTTCTTTGCCTTCGATGGCTTGCTCGTTGCGGCGGTCTTCTTCGGCATGGCTGCGCGCGTGGCGGGCGCGTCGGTGGTGGCCTGCGATGCGTGTGCCGAGGGTTCGGACACCGTCGCCGTATCGGCATCGGCATCGGTATCGGGTTGAGGGCCTGCGAACGCACCGCGTGCAGAAGCTACGGCGTCGAGCGGAAGAAACCGCGTCAAGGCGCCGGGCACGCCATCGAGGAAGCGCGCGGGATCGGCGTGGACCGGCGCGGCCAGTTCGGGATTCACGACGATCAGCACGCCTTCCTGCGCGTCGCGCAAGTCGGCGTGGTCGCCGCGCAGTAACGCCGCGACGGGCGCGCCGGGGCTGCTCAGCAGACGTAGCTCGCCGGTCGTATCGAGCGCCACGGTGTCGCGCTGCAAGGCGTTGGCATGGGCGACATGCGAGGTGAGATCGAACGACGCGTTCGTGCACGCGTGCGCGAAGTGCCCGGCGTTGCCGCGCGTGAGTGAGATGGGCTCCGCGACGCCGTACTCGAAGCCCATCGGCATGAGCCAGCCCGTGCCGACGGCGGCAGCCGTGTACAACGCACGGCGATAGGCGCGCTCGACGATGCTTGCGTCCGCGGCGTCCGCGAAGTCGTTGCGCAGACGCGTGCCGTACGGCGCTTCCGGAAACGCGATGGGCGCGGCCACGCGGCGCAGCGCGGCGTGCTCCTCGGTGAGCCAGCTCGAACGATAGTCCCACCAGCGCAGCGACGAAAACACGCTGTCGAAGCCCACGCCTTCCAGCGCGGCCACGTCATGACGCGCGAGCCCTGGCGTGGCCGCGAGAAAACGCATGGACGGCACGCGTGCACGCACCTGGCTGATCAGACGCCGCCACACCGCAGCCGGCACGCAATGCGGCGAATCGAAACGAAAGCCGCCCACGCCCGCCTCGCCCAGCGCGATCAACTGCTGCGCCCACCAGTCCACGAGCGGGCCTTCGCCGCTTGCCGTGCTCGCGCTGAAGTTCGCGTAGGCCACGTTGTCGTCGCGATGGCCATGACGCGGATCGAGCCGCGCTTCCTCTCTTTCGAACGGATGAAACCAGTCGGCGTGAGCGGCGAACAACGCACCGTCGGCGGACACGCGATCGATCGCGAGATCCGCGAGCAGCGTGAGGCCGTGTTCACTGGCGACATCGGCGAGTTCGTGCAGCGCTTCCGTTGCGGGCTGCACGGTGTCGAAGACGGGATGAAGACGCGCGTGATCGCTCACGATCAGCGCGTGTCCGGCCCGGCCTGGCTGGAGCAATCCGCCGATCAGGACATGATCGAACCCGAGCGCGGCGGCATGGGCGAACTGGGCAGGCCACGCTTCGAATGGCCCGACAAGAACGGAGTGAGCGAAGTAGATCCGCGGCGCATAGGCGTGGGGAAGTTCCATCGGTCGTATCCCAGTTTCTTCGTGCGTGTGGATGCACAACCGTGCGATCACAACGCCTGTTGGGCTTGCAGGGAGGCGAGTACCCGCGCTGCTCGGGGCCGTGCGCGTACTCGTCAAATGTAGTTCATACAACGGCGTGTCGCCGGAGCATTTCCGGCCGTGTTTGGGGCCGCGTGAGCGGTCGCATTCGCGGCTGCCGGCGTGCTCCGTCGGCAGCGTTGAGACAGCAAGGGACGTGCCAAAGCGTTCGTGCGCAACGGCACCCGAACGACGCACGAGAGGAACGGCCTGCGCCGCGCAAGGGGCGCCGAAGGCCGGCAACGAACGAACCGAGACGGAGGAAGGACGCGCGAGCGAAGGTCGCGCGGTAAAACTGGCGCTGCGAGGGCGCGTTTTACACGGGCCGGCGCACGGCTGATGACGGTGCTGCCGGTCCTGCTGCTGACCCCGTTATGCGCCGCCGCGCTTTACGAGCCGAGCAGGCCCGCCGCGATGTTCACGCACAGGCCGAGCACGGCCACGTTGAAGTAGAACGAGAGCAGTGCCTGCGCGAGCACCGCGCGGCGCATGCTGCTGCCGCGCAGTCCGATGTCGGCGGTCTGCGAAGCCACGGCAATGGTGAACGAGAAGTACAGGAAGTCCCAGTAGTCCGGCTCGGGGTTGTCTTCGGGAAACGCGAGCGGTGGCTGCGGCGAATCGGAGCCGTAGAAGAGCCGCGCGTAATGCAGCGCGAAAATGGTGGGAATGAGAAACCACGCGCCGATGAGCGTGACGCCGGTGAGCAGATAGTGCTCGATGGTGGACGCCGTGCCGAGATTCTTCGCGGAAGCCAGTTCGAGCACGATGGCCGCGATGCTCGCCACCGTCGCCGTGCACACGACGGCTAGCACGATGCTGGCCTTTTCGTCGTCCTGCTGGGCGATCTCGCGCACGCGCGCATGACGGGCGAGACCCATGTGCGTCCAGATGAGCGCGAGATAGGCCCACAGGCCGCTGTCCCAGCCCACGAGCAGTTTGATCATGGGCCGTGCGGTGCCCGGCACGAGCAGGCCGACCACGAGGCCGATCACGGCGCCCGCGACCAGACGCGGACGGTTGCGCAGCACTTGCGGGTAAAAGGTCATAGGCGCGTTGAAAGCAGAGTGTGGGGTTCGGCGAACGCAACGCTGCAAGGCGCGGTCGCGACGCGGCGATTCTAACGTGCGACGTACGTTGGGCAGCGTATTGAGCGATGCGGAAAAGCCTCGGCTGACAAGGCGCCTTTCCAGGCTCGCCAGCGCGTTGCGCAGATGGTGGGAAAAGATCGTCAGCGCGCATACGCGATGTGGCGGGCGCACTATCATGGGTAGATGACCTCCACCCTTGTCCCTGTCGTCGAACATCACGAACGCAACCGCGTGGGTCGCGACTTTGTCGTGGGCGACCTGCACGGCTGCGTGGACGCGCTGCGCTTCCTGTTGCGCGAAATCGACTTCGACCCGACGCGCGACCGGCTCTTTTCGGTGGGCGATCTGGTGGACCGCGGTACCCAGTCGGAAGAGGCGCTCGCGCTGCTCGACAAGCCCTGGTTCTACGCGGTGCTCGGCAATCACGAGGACACGCTGTGCGCCGTCGCAGAGGGCCGGCTGCCGCGGCATTACTGGTACGGTATTGGCGGCGCCTGGGGCGCCACCGTGCCTGAGGGGCGTCTCAAGCTCTACGCGCGCAAGCTGCGCACCTTGCCGCTCGCGCGCGTGGTGGGCAGCGGCGCGGAGCGTTTCAACATCCTGCATGCGGAGTTCTTCGGCGACGACACCACGCTCGATGCCGGCAATTTCGACGAAGACGCCCGGCAACACCTGTTGTGGGGCCGCGAACTGGCGATGTCGATGGGCGAGTCGCATCGGCAGGCGGGCCTTTCGCTCACGTATTGCGGCCATACGCCGATGCGGCAGATCCATCAGATCGGCTCGCAGGTGTTCATCGATACCGGCGCGTTCGGGCCTGGCGGCAAGCTGACCATCGTGCAGGCGCGCACGGCGCATAGATGGTCGGTGACGGTGGAGGCGGCGCGCGCCGAAGGCGCGGCGGAAATGGCGTTGCCTTGACGGAAACGGCAGTGCGTTGAGTCTTGGTGGCGTGCGCTGCGCGCGGTGAGAGGGTGCGGCGCGAGTCGCCGCCACGCACGGCTTTCTCAGCCCACCTGGTTCAGTTCGAACACCACGTCCACGGCTTTGCCGTTCCAGTTGTATTCGAGATACGCCGCGTGATGGCAGTCGCGCAGCAGCGTGGTGCGCAGCGCCGCGAGGCACTGGCCGCCCGCGCGCCGCACCGACGGATACACGATGCCCGGCGCGCCCGCCGTCCGCACGGCCCGGCCCAATTGCTGGCCCGCGGCGTAGTCGTGTGGCGATAGCACGGCGGGGTCGAGTCCCGCGTCCTCGTGCTGACGCAGGTCCACAACGTTGCCTTGCGCGAGCACGGTGTAGAGCCGCATTTGCTGCCGCATGGGCGGCTCGGCGGTGGCGGCCAGAAACAGGCTCGTGTGATAGCGCGTTTCGGCGATGGCCGTTTCCCTCTCTTTTGCGCAATAGAACACGCCGTAGCTGCCGTCGGAGAACCGGCTGCCGAGCGGGTTCAGATGCGTGAACGCCGCCATGATGGGCCCGTAGCCGGGGCCGAAGCGACGCTCCTCGCGCGGCACGAGGTCCAGTTCGCCGACTTCGGTGCGCAGGCGGTCGTTCGTCATGGCTTCGAGCGCGTAGAGCGCCTCGAAGTCGTCGGACGAGGCTACGCGATCGAACAGGTTCACTGCGGGAAAGCGCGTGGGAATCACGCGATACGCGGGCGACCAGTCGAGCGACGCAACCGGCCAGCGATCTTGCCAGTTCGGTGCCGTCACGCCCATCCGCCTCGCATTGCGTCGAGATATTGCCGCACGGCGACGAGGTCGCTCACGTTGCCGGCGAGCATGCGGTCCAGCGCACGGCGTCCGCCGAACGGCGGCGCGCTGTTGGGGCGTTTGACCCACGCGTCCGCGGCGGCCGGCTGAGGCAGCAGGATCTGCAGCGCCTTGTAGATGCCGAGCAGCAGCGAAAGCCGTTCCAGCGTGTCGCGGCCCAGCCGCGCCGTTTGCGGCGAAGCCTTCCACTTGAAGAAGGTGGAGCGGCCGGGCGAGCCGAGCAGGACGATCTGCTCGTCGGCCGAAAGATCCCAGTCGCGGGCGATGTTGAAAAACGCGCGCAGTCCGGCCGCCGACATTTCCGTCAGCGTGGGTTGCGTTCCGGCACGAGGAAGTGGCGGGTCCGAACGCGTGGCATGAGCGGCTCTGGACATGATGAAATTCCGGGTGAGTCCTGAATTGAACTGTATTTGCATATTAGTCCATATGTGGATGGTTGCAAAGGGATATTCGGTATAATCCGCGGCCCGGCATCGAAATGGGTATTCGGCCATTTGGGTGGTGCCGGTTTGTTTGCGTGGTATCGGAACAGGAGGCGTGGTGAAGGCGGCAGTAGCAGTGGCAGCAGCGTGGATCGGTATGGCGGTATGGGCGATCGGCACGATGGAGACGTCGGCGGCGGCTTCGCCCCGCTATATCGAAACCTGGAATCCCCAAGAGGCGCACGACGCGCAGGCGCGGCCTGTCGCGGCGCACCGCCGGGGCATGGCTCCGCGGCATGCGAAGGCGCGTGCGGGCGCGCCCGTTCATGTGGCTCATGCGCGCGTTTCGCGCGACCACGTGCGGCATGTCGAAAAGCACGCGGGTCATCTTCGTGTTCAGCGTGGCGCGCGAAGCCATGGGGTGTCGGCGACGGGGCACGCTTCCGTTGCGTCGCGCGGGCATCACACCGAAAACACGACGGCGCGCACTAGCGCTAAACGGGGCGCGCAGCATGCGCCGCATGGGAAGCCCAGGCTCGTGGTGCAGACGCGGCCTACCCACGCACAGGGCGCTGGCAAGCCGCCGACGCGCGAGTTGCCGCCTATCTTGAGCTAAGCGCAGCGGAGGGCCGCGCCCGCGGCCCGGCGCAGTCGCGTGGCCACGTTCCGACGCGTTTCCGGCTGGCCGGCGAGCCGTCGAACGCGCTCACGACCTGACCAGGCAGCCTAACCGCCTTGCAATCCATTCTGTAGGCCGTTCGCGATCAGCCTGAGCGTTTCGATCGACCGCTCGTCGCGTACGCGCGAATGCAGCGTGACCCGCGAGTCCGGTAAGGCGGGCAGACCCAGCCGCGTGCCGACGTCGACAAGGCCCCGCGGTGCCACCCGCCTCGCTAGCGGCGAGACGGCGAGCCCTGCCGCCACGGCCGCGCCGATCGCCGTCACGCCGCCGCCAATGAAGGTCTCGGCCCACGGCACGCCTGCGGTGTCCAGCGCGCGCAGCGCCGCGGCCCGCACCGAGCACGGCGCCGTGAGCAGCGCGAGCGGCAGCGGCGAGTCCGGTCGCGGCGACCAGTCCGGCGCGCCCAGCCAGACAATCGGCTCCGTGAACAGCGTTTCTGCGTCGTCGCGCGGCGGTTCATCGCGTTCGTAACGGACGATGACCGCATCCAGTTGCCGCTCGTCGAACCGCGCGAGCAGCCCTGCCGACATGCCCATATGCAGTTCCAGCACGAGCCCCGGGTCGTGCGTGTTCAGCCGCGCGAGCAGATGCGGCAGGTTGGCATCCGCCACGTGTTCGGAAAGGCCCAGCGCGAGCTTGCGGCGCTCTACGGCGAGCGATCCGAGCGCCCGCTCGTGCGCAGACAGCAGGTCGCGTGCGGCGGCGAGGAACGCGCCGCCTTCGGGCGACAGCTTCACCACACGCGGCGTGCGCTCCAGCAACTGCTTGCCGAGATGCCTCTCTAGCCGCTTGAGCTTGAGACTCACGGCGGATTGCGTGGTGTCGAGCGCGTCGGCGGCGCGCGTGAAGCTGCGCAGGTCGGCCACCAGCACGAAAGCGCGCACGGCGTCGAGGTCGAGAACTTTCATTTCAATTGGAAATGGATGAAATAGGCAGAAATGCCTGTTCATTATGGATGGTCGCCCCTAAGCTGGGAAGCATCCGATCTTTCAACAGGAGGCCATCATGCCGTTCACCCGCATCGCCATTCGCGCCGACAAGCCGGCGCCGTATCGCAAGGCGCTGGCGCAGGGCATTCAGCGCGCGCTTGTCGCCACCTTCAACGTGCCGGAAGACGACATCTTCATGTCGATCACCGAGCACGACGAAGGCAGCTTTTTCTATGGGAAGCACTACCTCGGCATCGAGCGTAGCGACGACCTTGTGCTGATCCAGCTCACGGTCACGAATTCGCGGAACGAGGCGCAGAAGAAGGCGCTTTACGCGCAGATCGTCGAGAACCTGGCGAACGACCCAGGCGTGCGGCGCGAGGATGTGTTCATCAACCTCGTCGAGGTGCTGAAGGAGAACTGGTCGTTCGGTAACGGGATCGCGCAGTACGCGACGTGATGCGGATACGGGCTCGTCCGCGGTTTGCGGCGATGGCGGACGAGGCCGGCGAGACGAACGGCGTGGTGTGCGCCGCTCGTCGGCCATCGTTTGCCGTTGAGGCGTTTAGCTCGTGAACGGTCGCTCAGGCGATCGTATCCACCACCCCGCCGTCCACGCGCAACGCTGCGCCTGTCGTGGCGGAGGCCTGCGGCGAGCAGACGTACACCACCATGTTGGCCACTTCTTCGGTGGTGGCCACGCGCTTGATGAGCGTGCTGCTGCGATGCGCGAGCACGAACTCGTTGGCCACCTGTTCCACGCTCTTGCCTTCCTTCTTCGCGGTATCGGCCACCATGGCGCGCAGTCCGTCGGACAGCGTCGGACCGGGCAGCACGGAATTCACCGTCACGCCGCTGCCGGCCACGGTCTTGGCGATGCCGCGCGCAATGCTGAGCTGCGCGGTCTTGCTGAAACCGTAGGCCAGCATGTCGGGCGGAATGTTGAGCCCCGACTCCGACGAAATGAACACCACGCGTCCCCAGCCACGATCCACCATGCCCTTCAGATACTGGCGCGTGAGCCGCACACCGGACATCACGTTGTACTGGAAGTAGCGCTCCCAGTCGCTGTCTTCGGTGCTGAAGATGTCGCCGGGGCCGAAGACGCCGAGATTGTTGACGAGGATATCGGCCGAGGGCACGGCTTTCGCGAGCGCCTCTGCGCCCGCTTGCGTGCCGAGGTCGCCCGCAAAGGGACGCAGTTTCGCCTGCGGCACGGTCTTGCGGATAGTTTCGATGGCGCGATCCACGGATTCCTGAGTGCGTCCGTTGATGATGGTTTCGGCACCGGATTCGGCGAGCCCGGTGGCGATGGCGAGCCCGATGCCCGCGGTGGATGCGCTGACCAGGGCGGTCTTGCCGGAAAGATCGATGTTCATCGTGCGGTTCCTCGGTTGGCGCGGCGAGGTAGGGCGTGGAGCCGGTTCGCACCGGCGACGCTCCCCGCCGCCGTTGGAGCATCGCAACGATGATAGAGAAAGATGGCGGGGCACGCGCTCAGCGTGGCAGGCGTTCCCGCATGCTCAACTACCGCCGAAGTACGGATCCTGTTGCCCCGCGCCGTTGGGACGTGACGGCGCGATGCCCGGCGCCGTCGTTGTCGTGCTCGCTGTGCCGCTGGTGCCGTCCGGGGGCGTTGCACCCCCAGCCGCCAGCGCCTGCATCACGCCTCGCGCGTAGGCGCCGGCCTGCGCCGCGTTGATCGCGGGGAACGTCGCGGGGTCGAACGGCGGTTGCGCCGCCGTCTGCTGAACCGCGGTTTGCAGATGCTGCTCGACGGAAACGTCCGGCTTCGTCAGCGCATCGAGCTTTTCCGCGATCTGGTGAAACAGCTTTTGCAGGCCGTTCGGCTGCGCGTTTTGCGCGGCTTGCAGATCGTTCGCCGCGGAGGCCGGCATCGTGACGGGCAGCGACGCGGGCGCGCGGTTCACGTCGAGCGAGTCGTTCAGCGCGGCGCTCAGGTCGGGCGCCGAGGCTTCGCGTGCCGACAGCGGATTCTGCAGGCCGAAGCACGCGCGCACGGTGCGGATGATCGACGTGTGATCGAATGGCTGCGGGCCGGCCGGTCGCAGAACCGTCTGCGCCTTCGTGTATGGCGACACGATCACGGCGGGCACGCGCACGCCGTAGCGGTCGAATTCGAAGGCCTGGCCCGGGCGCGGCGCTTCGGGGCGTATCGCGGGAGGCGGCGGCACGTGGTCGTAGCAGCCGCCGTGTTCGTCGAAGGTGATGACGAGCATCGTGGAAGCCCAGTTCGGCGAGTTGCGCACCGCGTTGTACACCTGCGCGACGAGCGCATCGCCGTAGGCCACGTTGTGCGGCGGATGCATGTCGCACGGCATGTCGAGGCCCGGAAAGTAGCGCGGCTCCAGAAACGAGTACGCGGGCATGTCGTTCGAATCGACGTCTTCCAGGAACTCGTCGAACGCACGGAAGTTCGTGAAGTACGGCCACAGCCGCTGCAGCAGCGCGGCTTGCGAGAAGTCGTGAAAGTAGATGCGCCACTTCTGCCCCGCGCCCTGCAACTCGTTGAAGACGGTCTGCATGGGGAACGGGAAGCCGGCGAGGTCGTTGTTCTCGTAGCCGTTCGCCGTTCCCGTATGGACGAAGAAGCGGTTCGGCCAGGTCTGGCACGGTGCGGAAGCGAACCACGTGTCGGAGACCGCGTAGCTTCTGGCGAGCGTGGTGAGCGCCGGCAAGTCTTGCGGACTGAAGCAATGCATGATGTCGCGCGCGTTGCCGCCGTGCTTCACGTAGTTCGCGGCGAAGCCGTTCATGGGCGGCACGCCGCTGGCCGCAGCATTGCCGTAAAGCTGCTGCGTGATGTCGACGAACGACTCGCCGGGGTCCGGCGACGGCAGCGACATTGCGGCGGCGGAGCCTGGGGCTGTCCACGGCGCGATGGGCGCGTTGTCCGGGCCCGCGCTGGCCGCGCCGGGCGCGTGGGCGAGGCCGTTGAAGTCGCGTCCGTCGGTATAGAGGTAGCCCAGCACGTTATCGAACGAACGGTTTTCGAGCATCAGCACGACGATGTGCCGGATATCGGACAGCGTTGCCATTTAGGGCTCCCAGACTGACTGACGCGTCGCGTAAGGGGCGGCGCGCGGGATGGAAAGGGGCGATCCGGATAGAGCGGGCCGCGCGCATCGGCGTGGGCGGAAAGCCTCGGGCACGCCGCTTTCTACGCAAACTGCAAAGTAGCTTCGCGATGCGTCGTGCGTGCGACGCAGTTCACGCACACAGGAACGAATGGGCCCTGCGCGCTTTCAAACCGGCGCGGTATCGCGCATCGTCCCACCGCGGCATTGTGCCTCGTCTGTCGCGCCAGGTCGGCGCCCGCATGCCCGGTGCGGCCAGGATGTCATGCGGCCTGTGGGCCTGTGCGGCCGTGCGCTCATAAGCAACGCAGTGCCTTGCGCATTGTCTTTCTGTCCGGCTGTCGGCTTGTGTAACATCAATGGCGGCATTCTTGCCGAAGCGGGCGGTCATGCAGGCAGGGCGCTCCGCATTTCTTACCGGTGAAATATTCATGGCTCGTTTTGTCGAGATCGTGCTGGATATCGCTGTACCGGCGGCCCGTGACTGGGCCGGTCAAAAGAAGGACGGCGGTCGACGGCGCGCCAAGGCGCCATCGTTCGTGCAATCGTTCGGCGAAGCGCTGCCCCAACTCGAACGGGCCGACGGCGAGGCTGTGGTCCGCATCGAAAGCGTTTGCTTCGACAGCGGCGGCGCGCTGGCGCGCGACGGCTGGCGGGTGGCGATCGAAGCCTCCGCGGACGCGCAGCGCGCCACCGTTTCGCATTTCGAGCCGTTCTCGCCGGGCGTCATGATCCGCTCGCCGGTATTCGACGTACCGCTGGATGTACCTGTACCGCTCGATCCCATGCCGCGCCCCGCCGGTCTCGCAGCCGTTTCTTTCGACAGCGCTCCCGCCGCGTTTCGCGAAGCGCTCGTGGCGGCGGGCGAACTGAAACCCGCTGCGACGCTCGCGTTTGCTCGCGCCCGCTGGAGGTGGCCGCGCGCCGACGACGTTGTGATCGACGTGACGCTCGACGCCGACATGGGGCCGCCGGAGCGCGCCGAGCCGTGCGTCCACGAGCTGCGCCTCGCGATTGCCTTACCGGAGGAGCCCGCGGACGGGCCGGACGCCGCTGTGCCTTCTACCGCGTGGCAGGCGCTCTTCGCAGCCGCGCGCGACGCGGTGGCCGCGCTGCCCGCTTTCGTGCAGTTGACGGATTACACCGACCGCACCTGCCGCCAGCGTGTGGGCGGGACGCTGGCGGCGGTGCGCGCGGGAAGTGTCGATCTGACGGGCGCGCGTACGCAGCGCGAGGCGCTCGCCATCATCGGACGCAATATCGCCGGGCACTGGTTCGGCAACGAGACCGGCGTGCGCGAAGCCGCGGACACCGAATTCGTCCATCAGATGCGCGTGGCGCAACGGCGTCTGCGCACGGCCATGCGTCTCTTCAAGGGTTGGGCCGACGAAGCGTGGACCGAACGCATCGAACCGGACCTGAAGTGGCTTGGCAAACTGCTTGGCAATGCGCGCGATCGCGACGTGTTCGTCGATTCCACGCTGCCGGCGCTGGCCGATGCGGACGGCGACGCCTCGCGCTGGGCAGCCACGCGCGCGGCCGCCGACGTTCAGCGCCTTGCCGCGCGTGCGAAGGTGCAGGAAGCCATGGCGTCGCGGCGCTACGCGAACCTCGCGCTGGCGTGGCTCGAATGGCAGACCGCGCTGCTGGCACGCGAGGCGCCACCCAACGCCGCGCGGCAGTCGCTCGCGAAGCACGCCAAAAAGCGCATCCGCAAGCCGTATCGCCGGCTCGTCGAGACGCCGAAGCTGACCACCATCGACGAGAAGGCGCGCCATAGCGTGCGCATCGAGGCCAAGCGCCTGCGCTACGCGCTGGAGTTCTTCGAGTCCATCGTGTCGCGCAAGACGCGCGTGGAGGTGGCGAAGACGCTCTCGCGCATCCAGAGCGTGCTGGGCGACGGCAACGACGCGGCGGTGGCGCTCGGGTATCTCGACGAGCTGCACGTGGATGCGTATCAGCAGGGCTTCGCGCGCGGCTGGTGCGAGGCGGTCAAGCGTTACACGGCGCGGGAAGGCGAGCGGCTGCTGCGCGACCTCGATGCGCCGAAGATCGTGGGCGGCGACGGATGAGCGCCGTTACGCGGGCGCGGGCCGTCATAGGGTGCGTGGCTATAATCGGCCGGCGTCCGCATCATGCCCGCCGTTCCTTCCGCCACGCTTTCCCCCTTTTTGCCTTGCGCCGATGACTTCGCGTACCGCTCGTCCTGCCCGCTCGTCCCGTTCCTCCCGCTCCGGCCGTTCGTTGCGCGAGCCGCTCGAACTGGGTGGCTCCGTCTGGTTTCAGACCGGCGAGCACACGCTCGGCGGCGCGTCGCGCATCGCGCTGCTCGCGGCGATCGGCGAGACGGGCTCCATCACGGGCGCGGCCAAGGCGGTGGGCATGAGCTACAAGGCGGCGTGGGACGCCATCGACGCCATGAACAACCTCGCGGGCGAGGCACTCGTCGAGCGGGCGACGGGCGGCAAGGGCGGCGGCGGCACGACGCTCACGCCGCGCGCGACGAAGCTGATCGCCACGTTTCGCGCGGTGGAGCGGGAGCACCGGCGGTTTCTCGAACGCGCAGGCGAAGCAATCGAAAATTTTGTAGACGACTGGCAACTCATTGGGAGAATCGGCATGAAGACGAGCGCACGCAACCAGCTGTACGGCAAGGTCTCGGCGGTGACACGCGGAGCCGTGAACGACGAAGTGGAACTCGAACTGCCCGGCGGGCAGACCATCGTGGCTGTGTTGACCCACGAGAGCACCGAAACGCTGGGCCTGACGCCGGGGGCGCAGGCGTTTGCGCTCATCAAGGCGTCGTGGGTGATGCTGCTCGTGGACGACGGCAAGCCCGTCAAGCTCTCGGCGCGTAACCAGCTGCGCGGCACGGTGAGCGGGGTCAAGCGGGGCGCGGTGAACTCGGAGGCCGCGCTTCAGCTTGACGGTGGCCCGGTGGTGACGGCAATCGTCACGAACGAAAGTGTGGATGCGCTCGGGCTTCACGACGGCGTGAAGGCGATTGCGGTCTTCAAGGCGTCGAGTGTGATTCTGGGCGTGAGCGATTGAGATTCAGCGGCCGCAGTGCCGGGGCGGCCACGATAGGCGCTCCGGCCGCCGCGGCGCGGGGTTGATCGCCATTCGGGGCTTCGGCATGCGAAACGCGAGGCGCGACCCGGCCGCGTCAGACCGGTTCGAAAGGCTGGGGCGAAAGCGTGTTGCTGGTTTGCGAGACCGGCGCGGCCGGCGCCCGGTCGTAGCGCCCGGCCTTCCATTTGGCTCGCACGAACGGCCGTTCATGGCCGGACACCTTGAGCGCAATGTGCGTGACCCAGCGCTGGGTGGGCACGCGCACGTCATGTAGCGTGAAGGCGAGGATGGCGAGGCTGATCGTGACAGCGGACACCGACAGCCGCCCAGGCTGCGCATGCCACGCCCATCGGATGAAAGCGAGCGCCGTCAGGGCGCCGACAAAGCAGCCCGTCACGGCTTCGGACGGCGAATGTGCTTCCAGCGCGACCCGCGAGAGCCCCACGGCGGCGCCGGCCGCGATGCCGGCCACAATACCGGCAATCCGCAGCGGGGGCCGCGCCCGCAACAGCACGAGGAAAAAGGCAACGGGATAGACGGCAGTAGAAAGCATGGCGTGCCCGCTCACGCCGGTGAAGTCAAGCTCGCGAATGCCGACGCCCCAGCCGAGAAAGGCAATCTTCGTCACCGTCACGATGCCGATGGCGATGCCGAGCAGCACGAGCCAGCCCGCCGCGAGGCGCCACGAGTACCCGAACGCCAGCCACAGCCCAATGGCGAGCGCCAGCGGCAGCGTCAGGCCGGCTCCGCCGAAGCTGGTGATCAGGTACCACAGGTGGGAAGGCAACTCTGGCATGACGTCGGGCGACCGGGCGCGTTCAGGGCAGGTTCATCACTTGAATAACGCGTAAGCCGCTTCATCCGACGACAACACGTTAAATGCATAAGCTCCAGTATAGCCGCCGCTCGCGGGGCAAGGGTGCCGGCGGTCGAATGGGCCTCTGGCTGGGCGCCTGCGCCCGTGCGGCAAGTCACACCGGCTGAGCCGTGACGACGAGGAAGAAGGGTCGCGAGGCGGGCGCATTGACGGTCAGCAACGGACCGGGAATGGTGTTATTGTGCAACGCACAACATGCGACTTCCCGGCGCTGCGGCGCAGCGGGCGGCCGGAAGATCGGTCCCTTTTACGAGGTTCCCGATGACCAAAAGCTTCACGAAAATCTGGCTGGGCGGCTTGAAGCGCCTCCTCGCCATCCAGAGCGAACACATTCGCAAGACGACGAAACGCACGGGGCTGCGCCCGGCCCGTGCCGCAACGCCGGCAAGAGCTACGACGAAACTCGCCGCCAAGCCGGCCGTGAAGGTGCGCAAGCCGACCACGCGGGGCACGCCGCCGGCAAGGGAGTCGCGCGTGCGGCCGCGCGCAGCAGCATGGGCGACCGGGCAGTGGACGCGTTCTTTCCATTCGGCACCCGTCCCGGCCGGCCGGCTCGTGAATCATCTGTCCTACGGTCTCTACGTTCCCGCCGACCGCCCGACGACCCAGATGCCCCTCGTCGTGATGCTCCACGGCTGCAAGCAGTCCATCGACGAGTTCGCCGAGGGCTCGCGCATGAACCTTCTGGCCGACCGGTACGGGTTCGCCGTGCTGTACCCGGAGCAATCGAAGCACGCGCATGCCCATCGCTGTTGGAACTGGTACGACACGAGCGAACATACGGGCCTCGCGGAGGCACGCGCCGTCGATTCGCTCGTGGAATCGCTGGTGGAGCAGCACGGCTTCGATCGTGAGCGCGTCTACGTGGCGGGTTTGTCGGCAGGCGCCGGGCTGGCCACGCTGCTCGCGGCGCATTACCCCGAGCGGTTCGCGGCCGTGGCGCTTCATTCGGGGCCCATGTTCGGCGAAGCACATTCCGGCATTACGGCCATGGACGTCATGCGGCGCGGCTCCCGGCACGACCCCGTGGCGCTGGTGGACAAGGCCGTCGACGTGTCCACGTACCCCGGCATGCCGGCCATCATCCTGCAGGGCGACGACGATCCTGTTGTCGCAGCCGTGAACGCAGAGCAACTGGCCGTCCAGTTCTTGCGCCTGAACGGTCTGGTCGACGCACGCGGGGCGCGCCGCGACGGTCAATTGCGCGAGGAGCGTCGGGCGGGCGTGGTGGTGCGCGATTACCTGCAGGCGGGGCGTCGGGTGGTGAGCGTCTACCGGATCGGCGGATTGGGACACGCCTGGAGCGGCGGCGACGACTCGGTGCCGTTCCACTCGGCGAAGGGGCCGGATGCCAGCGCTTTGATCTGGGACTTTTTCCGTCGACAACGCCGGGTGGGCGCGGCGGAGACGGCGGAACGAAGCGCGGCGACGAGATTCTGAGCCGCGCATGTTGCGCAGCAGCATCAGAATAAAGATTCGGTGGTGAGGCTCAGGGTTTTCCCGTACAATCGGGTTTGTACTTAGGTGTTAACCCTTACACCGTCGAGGTTACCATGTATCTCCTGAGCCGCCTTTTCCTCTTCCTCACGAAGTCTGCCGACGAGCGCGTCAAAGAGCGCAACGATGCGTATCTGGCAGAAGCCACCGACCTCTACGACCTCGAGTTCCGTATGCGCAAGCTCGATCGTGAGTCGCGCACCCGCCAGCCGGCGTGGATGAACCAGTACTAAGAACCGGGTAAGCGCGGCGGCCGCCCACGTCGGGCCGCCGGGTGTCTATTTGCCCGTCGCAGGCAGATCGGGTGCCTTTGGTTCCTGTACGCCGAAGCATCCGCGATACGTTGCGTAAAACGAGCAGTAGAGCATCGTCGTCACGACGATGAGCGCCGGCATCACGAAAGCGAAGCCGTATTCGCCCGTGCCCAGCGCTTGCGTCAGCGCTGAAAGCGCGAGCGACACGGTAATCGACACGGCGAACCACAGCGCCGCGTATACCACGAAGGCGCCGCGATTGCGCCAGCAGCTCACCACGCTGAAAAACATCGCTTTGACAGGTGGCACGTCGTGCCACGCAATCAATATCGGCGAGAACCAGAACAGCATGGCCACGGGGATGTAGAGCGCAAACGCCGCCATCATGGCGAGCAGCACGTCGTTGTTTGCGATGCTGTCCTGCTCAGCCGCACCGCCTACCGTCATGAGCTTGAGCAGCGCGCCGCCGTCCACGAGCGTCGATCCCGCGAGCACCAGCGCCAACGCGACCGCATAGAGCACGCCGAGCAGGATCAGCCGCCTCGCTACCACCGCGCCGTACGAGCGGAACCCGTCGATCAGGATGGTCGGAAAGACGGGTTTGCCCGCGATGGTGTCGCGGCACGCCGCCATGAATCCCACCGCCACACCCGGAATGAAAATGAGCGGCAGCACATTGCCGACCACGGGAATGGCCGAGATCAGCGTCATCGCGAGCAGATAGGCAAAGAACAGCGTCAGGAACGCGAGCGGATTCTTGCGGAACAGCCAGATTCCCTGCCGGAACCAGACATAGCCGGCCTTTGCGGGGACTTCGATCAGTTGCATGAGGTGTGAACGCCAGGAAGTGCGGAGCCGACTAGGCGTTCGCGCAGGATGCGCTCGAACTGCGTCGGGTCGTGTGGCTTGAGAAGCTCGGCGGCGCGCGGCAGATGGAAGTCGTACAGGCGTGATACCCAGAACCGGTATGCACCAGCTCGCAGCATGTCGTCCCAGTGGCGGTTTTCCTCGGTCGTGAACGGACGCACGGTCTGATAGGCGCGCAACATTGCTTCCACGCGTGCCAGATCCAGCTTGCCCGTCGCGATGTCGACGCACCAGTCGTTGACCGTGACCGCTACATCGAACAGCCACTTGTCGCAGCCGGCGAAATAGAAATCGAAGAATCCGCCCAGCCGCACTGCGTGGCCTGTCGACGGGTCTGCATGCGCAAACAGCACATTGTCGCGGAAGAGGTCGCAATGGCATGGACCGCCGGGCATCGCCGCATAGTCGGGCGAGGCGAAGAAGGTTTCCTGGTGCGCGAGTTCGGCCGTGAGCAGTTCACGCTGCGCTTCGGTGACGAACGGCAGCACGGCCGGCACCGTCTCGCGCCACCAGGGCAGGCTGCGCAGGTTCGGCTGCTGCCGCGGGAAATCGCGCCCAGCCAGATGCATGCGCGCAAGCATTTGCCCCACCTCGATGCAGTGCTCCTCGCGAGGCGCCAGTTCGGCGGAGCCTTCGAGCTTCGTCACGATGGCGGCCGGTTTGCCGTTGAGCAGGCCGAAGAGCGAACCGTCGGCGCGCGGCATCGGGTCGGGCACGGGCACGCGATGCCGCGCGAGGTGCCGCATCAGATCCAGATAGAACGGCAGTTGTGCCGCCGTGAGCTTTTCGAAGATCGTGAGAACGTATTCGCCGCGCGTGGTCGTGAGGAAGAAGTTGCTGTTCTCGATTCCGGATTGAATGCCGCGGAAATCGA
This sequence comes from Paraburkholderia kururiensis, assembly GCF_034424375.1. Classification (NCBI taxonomy): domain Bacteria; kingdom Pseudomonadati; phylum Pseudomonadota; class Betaproteobacteria; order Burkholderiales; family Burkholderiaceae; genus Paraburkholderia; species Paraburkholderia kururiensis. Next base: position 1,036,447 of record NZ_CP139965.1, read on the forward strand.
CGACCTCGCCAAGGTCGTAGTCGCGCATCCATTGCGCGAGCTGGGGTTCAGTGACAGCGGTGAAAACGGCCATGCGCGAAACGTCGGATCGGGTTGGTCGGACCGTCCGGGCCCGACGGGCGCGGCGGTGAGATCGGGGCAAACGGGCAATGAGTGATTGCGGGCGCCGCGGTCATGTGGCGCGCGCCTGCGGCAGCGAAAGGCGTGTGGCCTGCGCTGCCGCGGTGTGGATCAGTAATGCAGGCTTACCGATGGCAGGCGCTTGCTTGCCTGTCCGTTGTCGCGCACGGTAGGCGACGTATCGAGCGGCGCGCTCATCTGATAGTGCGTGCCGAAGTTCGAACGCACGTCGATTTCCACCGGCTTGCCTTTGTCGCGGTATTCGGTGATTTCCGTGCCGTTTCCTGCCTTTTCGTGGAAGCTCGGCTTGCGCGGTACGTTGATGTCCACCTTGGACGTCACGTTCGCCGCCGGGCGGTTGATGGCTGCGAGATCGGGCAGGCCCGCGCGTTCGTTGGCCGACTGCGGGGCGGCCTGGGCGGATTGGGCGTCGACGTTGGCCTGCGCTTCGTCGGCGGGCGCGGCCATCGCAACGCTGCACATGGCAAGCATCGCCGCAACGGCAGCAGGGAGGAGCGGCTTCATGGTGTTTCTCCGTTCGAGTTTGGCGATTCTAACAAATCCGGCTCGCGCCACGGGCGCTACAGCCTTATTTTGCGCCGCTTTCGCGGCGTCCGCCGTCAGGCCGCCACGTCGCGCAAGACCCGGCCGGCATGCCGCTCGAGGGTGGTGCCGCGCACGCGCGCTGCGCTCTTTGCGGCGGGTTCCGTGGTAATGTCGTTTGATCCATTCGAGGCAACCACGATGAACAAGGAATTCCATCTGCCGGCGCTGATGACCCCGGCAAACGACCATCCCACCGAGGCCTTCGAAGACGCCACCGAAGCAGTGGCCCGGCTCTCGGCCATCTACGAAGCCAACACGGCGTTCCTGCGCGACGCGTTCGCCCGCTACCGTCGCAACGAAACGTTCGAGCGTCGCGTGCGCGCCTGTTATCCGTTCGTGCGCATTCGTACCGAGGTCAATACGCAGATCGACTCGCGTCGCTCGTACGGCTTCGTCGCGGGCCCCGGTGTGTTCGAAACCACGGTGACGCGTCCCGACCTGTTCGGCAATTACTATCGCGAACAACTGCGCCTGCTCGCGAAGAACCATCACGTCGCGATCGAGGTCGGCGTGTCGCAGCATCCCATTCCGATTCACTTCGCCTTCGCCGAAGGCATTCACCTGGAAGGCGACCTGGATCGAGACCGTCTGCTCGCCATGCGCAACGTGTTCGACACGCCCGATCTCGCGCTGCTCGACGACCGCATCGTCAACGGCACCTACGAGCCTGCGCACGGCGAACCGCAGCCGCTCGCGCTCTTCACGGCGCCGCGCGTGGACTTCTCGCTGCATCGGCTCAAGCACTACACGGCCACGTCGCCCACGCACTTCCAGAACTACGTGCTCTACACGAATTACCAGTTTTATATCGACGAATTCGTGAAGCTGGGCCGCACGATGATGGCGCACACCGACGACCCGGAACTGCGCGAATACCGCTGCGAATACACGTCGTTCGTCGAACCCGGCGATGTGGTGACGTACAACGCGAACCTTGACGAACAGGCCGACGAAGGCGCGCCGCCGCCGCGGCAGCCGCAGATGCCGGCGTATCACCTGAAGCGCGCGGACGGCAGCGGCATCACGATGGTCAACATCGGCGTGGGGCCGTCGAATGCGAAGACCATCACCGACCACATCGCCGTGCTGCGGCCGCACGCGTGGATCATGCTCGGCCACTGCGCGGGGCTGCGCAACACGCAGCGCCTTGGCGACTACGTGCTGGCGCACGGCTACGTGCGCGAAGACCACGTGCTCGACGACGATCTGCCGCTATGGGTACCGATTCCGGCGCTGGCCGAAGTGCAGGTGGCGCTCGAGCGCGCAGTGGCGCAGGTCACGCAACTCGACGGCGTGGAACTCAAGCGCGTGATGCGAACGGGCACTGTAGCGAGCGTGGATAACCGCAACTGGGAACTGCGCGATCATCGCGAGCCGGTGCAACGGCTTTCGCAGAGCCGCGCGATTGCGCTCGACATGGAAAGCGCGACGATCGCGGCCAACGGTTTCCGTTTCCGCGTGCCCTACGGCACGCTGCTGTGCGTCTCGGACAAGCCGCTGCACGGCGAGCTGAAACTGCCGGGCATGGCGGACCAGTTCTATCGCGCGCAGGTCGACCAGCATCTGCAGATCGGCGTGAAGGCGATGGAACTGCTGCGCACGAACGGGCTGCATCGGTTGCATAGTCGCAAGCTGCGCAGCTTCGCCGAGGTGGCGTTTCAGTAATCCGCGCTGCTGAAGCCTTGGCCGTGGGCGACCCGCGGGAAAACCGTCCACGGCCACCTCGCTCCAGCGCCCATCGTCCTACATCTGCCCAATCCCCATCAGCCCGATCAGGCTGCCTGCGCCGAGCAGCCACAGCGGATGAATCTTCGTCTTGAACGCGAGAACGGCGCATACGGCGGTAATGCCCCACGAGACCCACACCAGGTCCGACGCCTGTGCGATCAGCACTGCACTGGCTGTCACGAGCCCGGCTGTCACCGGCACTAGCCCTTTCTGCGCGAAGCGCCGCCACGGGCGGTCCTTGAATCGTTCCCATGCGTGAAGCGCGACGATCGTCACGATTGACGACGGTCCGAATTTCGCCACCGAGCTCACGAGCATGCCCCACCACCCGGCCACGTGCCATCCCACCAGCGTGACCACCATCATGTTGGGCCCCGGCGCGGCCTGAGCCAGCGCGAAGAGGGCGCTGAATTCCGTTGCGGGCATCCAGTGATGCACCTCCACCACTTGCCGCTGCATTTCGGGAAGGATCGTGTTGCCGCCGCCGAACGCAAGCAGCGAGAGTTGGCTGAAGATGATGGCGAGTGAAACGAGCGTATCGGTCATTGTGAGGTCCTCGCGGCGATGAAGATGCTGAGCGGTGTGAGCACGAGCATGGTGGGCAGCAACGGTATGCGCAGGATCGCGATCGCGATGAAGCCGAGCGCCGCGAGCGTTGCCGCGGTCGGGTCGTGGCGCAGCGGCAGCAGGATCTTGACCGCCATCGCGATGAGCAGGCCGGCGGCTGCCGCAGCGAGCCCGGCAAACAGATGTCGTACATGGGGATCGTTCTGTGTGCGCTCGTAAATCACGCCGAGCCCGATCACCACGAGCGAAGGGCCGGCGATCAGCCCGAGCAATCCGGCAAGCGCTCCGCGCAGGCCGCGAAAGCGCATGCCTAACGCAACCGAAAGGTTGATGACGTTACCGCCCGGCAAGAACTGGCACAGGCCGAGCAGATCGGTGAACTCGGAGGCGCTGAGCCAGCGCCGCTGTTCGACGATAACCCGCCGCGCCAGCGGCAGCGCGCCGCCGAAGGAGGTGAACCCCAGGCTGAGGAAGCCGAGGAATATTTCGCGCACTGTGGGAACAAGTGTCGGCGGCGCCGTGGCGTCGTCGTCGGTAACGTGCGTGTGGGCCGGTCCGCGCGGCGGTGCGCCGGTTGCGTCGCCGCGGTCCGAAGGAGAAGAGCCGTCCATGACCAGTGCCATCTTGTAAGAAGACCCGAGGGTAGCGCCGATCGGTTGTCAGGCAAAACGATTTTTGTGCGGTCTGCTTGTGACTTAGAATCACAAGGATGATCCGTAACCTTCCCCCATTTCCTGCGCTACGCGCCTTTGAAGCGGCTGCAAGACACAACAGCTTCACGGCGGCCGCGGACGAACTCCATGTGACGCACGGTGCAATCAGCCGGCAGGTGGCGGCGTTCGAGGCGTGGGTCGGCGTGCAGGTGTTCCATCGCGTGGGCAAGCGCGTGCGGCTCACTGACGATGGCCGCCGGTACCTCGCGACAGTGCAGGCCGCCTTCGACAGCATCGCGCTCGCCACCAACCAGTTGCGCGACACCGCTGTCGTGAACGTGCTTCGCATAAACGCGGTGCCGACCTTCGCGATGAAGTGGCTGCTGCCGCGTCTGAACCAGTTTCAGCGCATGGTGCCGAACGTCGAACTGCGTCTGTCCACGTCGAATGCACCGGTCGAGACGCTCGATGCCTTCGACGTCGCCGTGCGGCGCGGCCCCGGGCATTGGCCGGACTGCGCGAGCGCGCACTTTCTCGATGAAATGGAAATTCCGATGTGCAGCCTGGCACTCGTCCAGCGACTGCCGATCCGCACGCCGGACGATCTTGCGCGCCACGTGCTGCTGCATTCGGATACGCGGCCCGATGCGTGGCGCACGTGGCTCGCGGCCGCGGGTGTGAAAGTGAAGTGCCGCAAGAAGCAGTCGTTCGACCACTTCTATCTGGTGTTGCAGGCGGCCGTGGACGGATTGGGCGTCGCGCTCGGGCCGCTGCCGCTGGTGGCCGACGAACTGGCGTCGGGCCGCCTCGTGGCGCCGTTCGCGGGGCCGAGCATCGATGCACGCGGCTACTGGTGGGTGGCGCGGCGCGAAGTGGCGAACGCGCCGCTCGTCGAACAGTTTTGCGGTTGGCTGGAGGCGCAGGCGAAAGGCGCTGCGCCCGCGGCCTGACGCTTACAGATAGAACATGCGGTCGTCGTCGGACTTCGCGGCTGCCTGCGGTTCTGTCTCTTCGCGGTCTTCGTAGAACGACAGCACGGCTTCGAGTACCTGGTCCGGGTCGTCGATCACCTGCATGAGGTCCGTGTCGCCGGGGCTGATGAGTCCCATGGGCAGAAGCGAACTGCGGAACCATTCCAGCAGGCCGGTCCAGAATTCTCCGCCCACCAGAATGATGGGTACGTGGCGCGACTTCTTCGTCTGGATCAGCGTAAGCACTTCGGCGAGTTCGTCGAGCGTGCCGAAGCCGCCCGGCATCACGATCACCGCGTCGGAGTTCTTCACGAACGTGACCTTGCGCGTGAAGAAATGACGGAAGCGCAGCGAGATGTCCTGCCACTGGTTGCCAGACTGCTCGTGCGGCAGCTCGATGTTGAGTCCTACCGAAGGAGCCTTGCCCGCATGCGCGCCTTTGTTCGCGGCTTCCATGATGCCGGGACCGCCGCCGGAGATGACAGCGAAGCCTGCATCCGACAGTTTTCGCGCGATTTGCATCGCAAGCTGGTAGTACTTCGAGTCCGGTTTCAGGCGTGCCGAACCATAGATGCTGACAGCCGGGCGGATCTCCGAGAGGTACTCGGTCGCCTCAATAAACTCTGCCATAATCGTGAACATCTGCCACGACGCGCGGGCCTTCTTGGCCGTGGCGCGCTCTTGATCTGCGAGTGAACGCAGACTCGGAATCACTTTTCTCTTGTCCATAATGCCTGAAGAACGAAATCTGGAAGGTAAGACCCTGCTATTGGTCGACGGTTCGAGTTATCTGTACCGGGCCTACCATGCGATGCCCGATTTGCGCGGTCCGGATGGTGAACCGACTGGCGCGCTCTACGGCATCATCAACATGCTGCGCCGTATGCGCAAGGAAGTTACGGCAGAGTATAGCGCGTGCGTGTTCGACGCAAAGGGCAAGACCTTCCGCGACGAGTGGTACCCCGAGTACAAGGCTCATCGGCCGCCCATGCCCGAGCCGCTGGCGAGGCAGATCGAGCCCATTCATGTCGCCGTGCGCGCGCTTGGCTGGCCGCTGCTGATGATCGACGGCGTCGAGGCCGACGACGTGATCGGCACGCTCGCCCGCGAGGCCGAGCGCCACGGCATGAACGTGATCGTCTCCACCGGCGACAAAGACCTGGCGCAACTCGTGACGGATCATGTCACCCTCGTCAACACGATGACCAACGAAACGCTCGATCGCGAAGGCGTGATCGCGCGCTTCGGCGTGCCGCCTGAGCGCATCGTCGACTATCTCTCGCTCGTGGGCGACACCGTGGACAACGTGCCCGGCGTCGAGAAATGCGGCCCGAAAACAGCGGTCAAATGGCTCTCGCAATACGGCACGCTTGACGACATCGTCGCACACGCGGACGAAATCAAAGGTGCGGTAGGCGAGAATCTGCGCCGCGCGCTGGACTTTCTGCCGATGGCGCGCAAGCTCGTCACCGTTGAGACCGCCTGCGATCTCAACGGGCACGTCGCGTCGTTCGAAGATACGCTCGTCACGCGGCCCGAAGCACGCGAAGAGCTGCGCGACCTCTTCATGCGGCACGGCTTCAAAACGTGGCTGCGCGAAGTGGAAATGGCCGCAGCCGTGGAAGAACCCGGCTCTGCCGACGAGCCGGCGCCGCTCGTGGACGGTGAGCGCAACTACGAAACCATCCTGACGTGGGAGCAATTCGACGCGTGGTTAGCGAAGATCGACGCCGCTGAAATCACGGCGTTCGACACGGAAACCACGTCGCTCGACGCCATGACGGCGAAGCTCGTGGGCATGTCGTTCTCGGTGGAGCCCGGTCATGCCGCGTATCTGCCGCTCGCGCATCGCGGGCCGGATGCGCCCGAGCAACTGCCGCTCGACGAAGTGCTCGCAAAGCTGAAGCCCTGGTTCGAGAGCGCCGACAAAAAGAAGCTCGGCCAGCATCTGAAATACGACGAGCAGGTGCTCGCGAGCTACGGCATCGAAATGAACGGTGTCGAGCACGACACGCTGCTCGAGTCCTACGTGCTCGAATCGCACCGCACGCACGACATGGACAGCCTCGCGCTGCGCCATCTCGGCGTGAAGACCATCAAGTACGAAGAAGTGGCCGGCAAAGGTGCGCAGCAAATCGGCTTCGACGAGGTGCCGGTGGACAAGGCGTCCGAATACGCAGCCGAAGACGCCGACGTCACGCTGCAACTGCATCGCGCGCTGTATCCGCAGATCGAGCCAGAGGCGGGGCTCAACCACGTGTACCGCAACATCGAGATGCCGACGTCGCGCGTGCTGCGCAAGATGGAGCGCAACGGCGTGCTGATCGATGCGGAGAAACTGCGCGTGCAGAGCAACGAGATCGCAACGCGACTGATCGAACTCGAACGCGACGCGTACGAACTGGCGGGCGGCGAGTTCAACCTGGGTTCGCCCAAGCAGATCGGCCAGATTTTCTTCGAAAAGCTGCAATTGCCGGTGGTGAAAAAGACGCCGAGCGGCGCACCTTCCACCGACGAAGAAGTGCTGCAAAAGCTGGCGGAAGACTATCCGTTGCCGAAGCTGCTGCTCGAGCATCGCGGCCTCTCCAAGCTGAAGTCCACCTACACAGACAAGCTGCCGCGCATGGTGAATCCGCTCACCGGCCGCGTGCATACCAACTACGCGCAGGCCGTGGCCGTAACGGGACGCCTTGCTTCGAACGATCCGAACCTGCAGAACATTCCCGTGCGCACCGCGGAAGGCCGCCGCATTCGCGAGGCGTTCATCGCGCCGCCGGGCCACAAGATCGTATCGGCCGACTACTCGCAGATCGAGTTGCGCATCATGGCGCACATTTCCGGCGACGAGTCGCTGTTGCGCGCGTTTTCGCAAGGCGAAGACATTCACCGTGCCACCGCGGCCGAAGTGTTCGGCGTGACGCCGCTCGAAGTGAGTTCCGACCAGCGGCGCATTGCGAAGGTGATCAATTTCGGCCTGATCTACGGCATGAGTTCGTTTGGTCTTGCCTCGAATCTCGGCATTACGCGTGACGCCGCGAAGCTTTACATCGACCGCTATTTCGCCCGCTACCCGGGCGTCGCGCGCTACATGGACGAGACGCGTGCCTCCGCGAAGGCGCGCGGCTATGTCGAGACCGTGTTCGGCCGCCGGCTGTGGCTGCCCGAAATCAACGGCGGCAACGGTCCGCGCCGCCAGGCCGCCGAGCGCGCGGCCATCAATGCGCCTATGCAGGGTACGGCGGCAGACCTCATCAAGCTCTCGATGGTCGCCGTGCAGAAGTGGCTCGAAGATTCGCGCGTCGGCTCGAAGATGATCATGCAGGTGCACGACGAACTGATTCTCGAAGTGCCGGACGCCGAACTCGACCTCGTGCGTAAGCGCTTGCCGGAGCTGATGTGCTCGGTGGCGGCGCTCAAGGTGCCGCTCGTGGCCGAAGTGGGCGCGGGCGCCAACTGGGAAGAAGCGCACTGATTCCGCTGCCGACGCGCGCCGACGCTGCAAGCCGGGCGTCGCGCGCACGTCACACATCTTTTTTCAGGACTTGTTGCAATGCACGAGCGTCACTGACAATCGTCGAGGTGGCCGCGCGCCTCTCGCGCAGCCACCGTACCCTGAACGCCGTCAATAACCTGGAGAGTCGAATGCATCGGTTCATCGTCGTGGGTGGGGGAGCGGGAGGACTGGAGCTGGCGACGCGGCTTGGCGATCGCTACGGCGCGACGAAGAAGAACCGGGGCGAGCCACGTGCGCACGTGATACTCGTGGACCGTTATCCCACGCACATCTGGAAGCCGCTGCTGCACGAAGTGGCAGCGGGCAGCATGGACCCGTTCACGCAGGAACTTGCCTACGCGGCGCAGGCGCGCTGGCACGGCTTCGAGTTTCAGCAGGGCGAGCTGTGTGGGCTCGATCGCACGGCAAAGCGCATCACGCTCTCCGCAGTGAAGGACGAGGACGGCGGCGAGTTGCTGCCGAGGCGAGAGCTGGAATACGACACGCTTGTCATCGCCATCGGCAGTACGACGCATTTCTTTGGGGTGCAAGGCGCGCAGGAGTACTCGATCGCGCTCGACACGGTTCCGCAGGCCGAACGCTTCCGCAAGCGTTTGATCGCGGCGTGCATGCGCGCCGAGCATCAGGTTCACGAGCCGGTGGAGAGCAACCCCGCGGACGGCGGCGCACCGTCGGACGAGCCGCGGGTGCAGGTGGCCATCGTCGGGGGCGGCGCGACGGGCGTGGAGCTTTCCGCCGAACTGCGCAACACGGCGCAGGTGCTCTCGGCCTACGGTCTGCACAAGCTGGACCCGCGCCATGACGTAGGTATCGTGCTGATCGAGTCCGGGCCGCGCATTTTGCCGGCGTTGCAGGAACGCGTGTCGTCGGCCACGGCCGAGCTGCTGGTGGAGCTGGGCGTGAAGGTGATGGTGGGCGAGCGCGTGACGGAAGTGGCGCAGGGGCTCGTGCGTACCGCGAGCGGCAAGACCATTCGTGCGGATCTCACCGTGTGGGCCGCCGGCATCACGGCGCCGCCTGTGCTCGCGCAACTCGATGGTCTGCCGGTCAACCGGTTGGGCCAGATCCAGGTGCGTCGCACGCTGCAGACCGAAATCGACGACAACGTCTTCGCGATGGGCGATTGCGCCGCGTGCCCGTGGCCCGGCAACGAACGCAATGTCCCGCCGCGCGCGCAGGCCGCGCATCAGCAGGCGAGCTTTCTGCTGCGCGCGCTCGGCAACCGGCTGGAAGGCCGGCCGCTGCCGGAATTCACCTATCGCGACTTCGGCTCGCTCGTCTCGCTTGGTCACTTCAGTGCGGTCGGCAATCTGATGGGCGGCGTCATCGGCGGCAACATGCTGATCGAAGGGCTCTTCGCGCGCTTCATGTACATGTCGCTGTATCGGCTGCATATCGCGGCGCTGCATGGCTATGCGCGGATGGTGCTCGACACCTTCGCACACTGGCTGCACCGCACCACGCTGCCGCGCGTGAAGCTCCACTGAGCGGTTTTCTGCAGACGTAAGGGTTGGGCGCCTACAATGCGCCAGCGTGCGCGGCTGAGGTCGAGAGCCGCCACGTTCGCCATCTCTGTCCGTCCGTGCTTGCTTGCTGCGTGAAATAGCGGGCTCTTCGTGTCACGTGCCCCGTGTCGCCAGCGCTTTCTTCGCCAGCGGACGGCTCACCAAGGAGCGCCGCATGCTGAAACCCGAAGTCGATAGCCTCGTTCCCCACGTCCCGTTCAATCGACGCACGTTCATCAAGGCCGCGCTGGGCTCCGGCTTTGCGGCGGCCGTGCTGCCCGTGTCGGCCCAAACCATCCACACCGACAGCGAAGGGCTGGAAGCCGGCGAGGTGGGCGTTCATTCGGGCGACACGCTCGTGCCGGCGTACCGCGCGCAGCCCAAGGGCAAGAGGCATTTGCCGGTGATCGTGGTTGTGCATGAAATCTTCGGCGTGCACGAACATATTGCCGACGTCTGCCGCCGCTTCGCGAAGCTCGGTTATCTGGCAGTCGCGCCCGACCTCTACGTTCGCGAGGGCGATGCATCGAAGTACCCGACCATCCAGCAGCTAGATGAGCACATCGTCAGCAAGGTGCCCGACGAACAGGTCATGGCCGACCTCGATGCGACCGTGGCCTGGGCCGGCGAACATGGCGGCGACCTCACGCGGCTGGGCCTGACCGGTTTCTGCTGGGGCGGGCGCATTGCGTGGCTCTACGCCGAGCACAATCCGAAGCTGAAGGCAGCCGTAGCGTGGTACGGGCGCCTCGTGGGCGACCATACCGCGATGACGCCGGCCAATCCGATCGATCGCGTTGCGGACCTGCGCGTGCCGGTGCTCGGCCTCTACGGCCGCCAGGATTCAAGCATTCCTCAGGACACCATCGAACAGATGAAGCAGGCGCTCGCTCATGCGTCGGAGCCGGCGCGTGAATCGCAGTTCGTGGTCTACGACGACGCGGGGCATGCGTTTTTTGCGGACTATCGGCCGAGCTATCGCAAGGCCGACGCGGAGGATGGCTGGCGCCGTGCACTCGCCTGGTTCAAGGAGCACGGTGTGGCTTGAGATGAGTTGGATGCGCGAGCCGGTGACTCGCGCTCCAGGGAGGACCGCGGGTTGGTGTTGCCACCGCGGCTATTTCCGAAACGGTTCGCGCAGCGTTCAGGCGTCAGGGATTCGGCCCGGTCGCAACCGGGCGCGACGCGTCCGCGCACCACTCGCTCCACGACCCTGGATAGAGCGTGGCGCCGTGCAACCCCGCCACTTCCATCGCAAGCGCGTTGTGGCACGCCGTGACGCCGGAACCGCACTGCAGCACGACGTGGTCCGGGGCGGTGCCCGCGAGCAGCGCCGCGAAGTCCTCGCGCAACGTGTGGGCGGACTTGAAGCGTCCGTCGGCGCCCAGGTTGTCCTTGAAGAAGCGGTTGAGCGCGCCCGGAATGTGGCCGCTGACCGGATCGATGGTTTCGTTTTCGCCGCGATAGCGGTCCGGCGAACGGGCGTCGATCACGAGCTGTTCGCGTTGGGCCAGATTGCGCAGCAGGGCTTGTGCGTCCACGGTGGACTGCAGCGGCGCGCCGGCCTTGAAAGTGCCTTGGGCGGCGGGTGCGGCGTCCTTCGTGAGCGGCAACCCGGCGGCTTCCCAGGCCTGCAGCCCGCCGTCGAGGAGCGCCACGGAATCGTGGCCGAGCCAGCGCAGCAGCCACCAGAGGCGCGCGGCAAAGGCGCCGCCCTGCGCGTCGTACGCGACCACCTGCTGGCCTTCGTTCAGCCCGTTTGCGGCGAGCGTATCGACGAGCTTTGCGCGATCGGGCAGCGGGTGACGTCCATTGCCGCCGGACTTCGTACCCGAGAGATCGCGATCCAGATGCAGATAACGCGCGCCGGGCAAATGACCGGCGGCATAGGCGGCTTCGCCGGAAGCGGGGTCGGCGAGGTCGAAGCGGCAGTCGAAGATCAGCACGCTGCCGGGCGCCGCATCCAGCCGTTCCTTGAGGTTCGCGGCGGAGATCAGCGTGGTGTAGTGAGTGTGAGGCATGACGGCTCCTGGGGCATGGCGCGGGCCTGAAGTTCGCCTGAAGCCGGCTCGACGTGGAGTCGAACCTGGCTTGACGTCGGTTGATGCAGGCCCGCCGGATGCCGCCAGTCTAAACAAAAAAAGACGGGCGAGAGCCCGTCTTTCCATGGAGCCTTGCCGCGCATCGGCCATTCGTCGATGCGCGGCGGGCGGTGCCTCAGATGTCGCCCAACTGCGCGCGCAGGAACTCGTGGAAGTGCTGCATGCCGTCTTCCATCGGGCTTTGGTAAGGGCCCACCTGCGATTCGCCGCGCTCGTACAGCGCACGGCGGCCGGCGTCCATCCGCTCGGCGATTTCGTCGTCTTCGCGGGCCGTCTCCATATAAGCGGCGCGTTCGGCCTCCACGAAGTCGCGCTCGAACAGCACGATTTCCTCGGGGTAATAGAACTCCACGATGTTCGTGGTCTTCTGCGGGCCGCGCGGAATGAGCCACGAGACGACGAGCACGTGCGGATACCACTCGATCATGATGCCCGGGTAGTACACCATCCAGATGGCGCCGAACTCGGGCGGCTCGCCGCCGCGAAAACGCAGCACTTCGTCGTGCCACTTCCGGTACGTCGCGCTGCCCGGCTTGCCGAGGCCGCTATGCACGCCAACGGTCTGCACGCTGTACCAGTCGCCGAATTCCCAGCGCAGGTCGTCGCAGGAGACGAAGCTGCCGAGGCCCGGATGGAACGGCACGACGTGATAGTCCTCGAGGTACACCTCGATGAACGTCTTCCAGTTGTAGTTGCACTCGTGGATTTCGGCGTGATCGAACATGTAGTCCGAAAAGTCGAAGTGCTTCGCCGGCCCGAGGTTCGCCAGGTCTTTTGCCACGTCGCGACCGCCCGACTCGAACAGCAGGCCGTGCCAGTTCTGCAGCGGCGTGGCGTTGAGATTGAGGCACGGCTTGTCGGCGAAGTGCGGCGCGCCGAGCAGTTGTCCGTTCAGGTCGTAAGTCCAGCGGTGCAGCGGGCAGACGATGTTCTCGGTCTGGCCCCGGCCGTTGAGCATGATGGCCTGCCGGTGGCGGCAGACGTTCGAGAGCAACTCGATCTGAGCTTGCTGGTTCCGGACGAGCACGCGCCCTTCGCCTTCGCCAGGTAAGGCGAAATAACTCCCCTTCTCGGGCACCATGAGTTCGTGCCCGACGTAGCGGGGGCCCTGCTGGAAGAGTGTTGCGATTTCGCGCTCGTGAAGCGCCTGATCAAAGTAAGCCGTGACTGGCAGCTGGCTGTGGATGGACTTCAGCTGCAATGCATTGCTCAGATTGGACATTCCCACTCCCGATGAAGACGTGAAAGCAGTGAACAACCCAACCATCGAAGGTTCGACGAAGGTTCGATTTAGGGAGCCGGCGATTATACCCGTTTCCCCCTTCTGGGGAAGACTAAGTGCCTGATTTGGGTCAAATTTGTCCCTGGAGTTCAAATTTTCGGAGCGGACGTGAGGGATTCCTGTTACACGCCGGCTTGTGGCTGTAAGGGGACAGGAGCCGGCGTGCGGGTCGGAAATAACGCTTTTGCCGTAGAATGTCCGACTTGTTTCAAATTTGCGACCACCTCATGGCCAAAACCGCACCGAAGGATGCTGCCGCGTCCGTCGAGGACAACGGCGGCGCGCCGCTGCCGGATAACTACGAGGCGGCGCTCGCAGAACTCGAAGGGCTCGTGGCGCGGATGGAGAGCGGCAACCTGAGCCTCGAGGAATCGCTCTCTGCGTACCGGCGCGGGGCCGCGCTCGTCGCGTTCTGCCAGCAACAGCTGGAGAAGGTGGAGCAGCAGGTCCGCGTGCTCGACGGCGAGACGCTGCGTCCCGTGCCCCTCAATACGACTGGAAATGCAGCCCAAGAGGCAGACGACGATCTATGACTTTTGAACAGTGGACCCGCGCGGTGCTCAAGCGGGTCGAAGCGGCCCTCGAACACTATTTGCCGTCCGAAAAGACTGTCCCCGAACAACTGCACGAAGCCATGCGCTACGCCGTGCTGGGCGGAGGCAAGCGGGTCCGGCCCTTGCTGTGCCATGCAGCGGGCGAACTGACGGGCGCACGGGCGGAATGCCTCGACGCGGCGGCCGTATCGCTGGAGATGATCCACGTCTATTCGCTCGTGCATGACGACATGCCGTGCATGGACGACGACGCGCTTCGCCGCGGTAAGCCCACGGTTCACGTGAAATACGACGAACCCACCGCGCTGCTCGTCGGGGACGCGCTGCAGTCGCAGGCTTTCATCACGCTGACGGCCGATGTGCTGAGCCCCGCGCAACAGGCGTCGCTCGTGCGCGAACTGGCGGTGGCGAGCGGTTCGGTGGGCATGGCGGGCGGCCAGGCCATCGACCTCGCAAGCGTGGGCCACGCGCTCGCGCGGCCCCAGCTGGAAACGATGCACCGGATGAAGACGGGCGCGCTGCTGCGCGCCTCCGTACGCATGGGCGCGCTCGCGGGCGAAGCGCCCGGGACCGACGCCCTGAAGTCGCTCGATGCCTATGCGGCCGCCGTGGGTCTCGCGTTTCAGGTGGTTGACGACATTCTCGACGTCACGACCGACTCCGCGACGCTCGGCAAAACGGCCGGAAAGGACGCGAAGGACGGCAAGCCGACCTACGTGTCGATCATCGGACTCGACGCATCGCGCGCGCTGGCACAACAGCTGCGCCACGATGCCCACGCTGCGCTCACGCCGTTCGGCGCACGCGCGCAGCGTCTTGCAGAACTCGCTGACCTGGTGGTGGACCGGGTCAGCTGAACGCGAAAGCCCGCCGCCGCGCATGAAACGACTGGAACAACGTTACGGGTATGCGCGAAGAAAGTGCGGGCGCGTAAGTTTTCCTACAATGGAACGACGATGTACGACTTGCTGAAAACCATTGACGATCCTGCGGATTTACGCCGGCTCGATCGCCGTCAGTTGCAGCCGCTTGCGGACGAGCTGCGTGCCTTCGTGCTCGATAGCGTGTCGCAGACCGGCGGCCACCTGTCGTCCAACCTCGGGACGGTCGAGCTGACGATCGCACTGCACTACGTGTTCGACACGCCGCGCGATCGCATCGTCTGGGATGTCGGGCATCAGACCTATCCCCATAAGATTCTCACTGGCCGTCGCGACCAGATGCACACGCTGCGGCAGTTCGGCGGCATCTCGGGCTTTCCGCGCCGCACCGAATCCGAATACGACACGTTCGGCACCGCGCATTCCAGCACGTCTATTTCGGCGGCGCTCGGCATGGCGGTCGCGAGCCAGCGGCAAGGCGACAACCGCTACGCGATCGCCGTGATCGGCGACGGTGCGATGACGGCCGGCATGGCCTTCGAGGCCATGAACAATGCGGGCGTCATGGAAGACGTGCCGCTGCTCGTCATCCTCAACGACAACGACATGTCGATCTCGCCGCCCGTTGGCGCGCTCAACCGCCATCTGGCGCGTCTCATGTCGGGCCGCTTCTACGCCGCGGCGCGCGCGGGCGTGGAGCGTGTGCTGCGCGTGGCGCCGCCCATGCTCGACCTCGCCCGCAAGCTCGAAGAACACGCGAAGGGCATGCTCGTGCCGGCCACGCTGTTCGAGGAGTTCGGCTTCAACTACATCGGTCCCATCGATGGTCACGACCTCGATTCGCTGATCCCCACGTTGCAGAACATCAAGGAACTGCGTGGTCCGCAGTTCCTGCACGTGGTCACGAAGAAGGGCCAGGGCTACAAGCTGGCCGAAGCGGACCCCGTGCTCTATCACGGTCCGGGCAAGTTCAATCCGGCCGAGGGCATCAAGCCGTCGGCGTCGCCCGGCAAGAAGACGTACACGCAGGTGTTCGGCGAATGGCTGTGCGACGCGGCTGAACTCGATTCGCGCGTGATCGGCATTACGCCTGCCATGCGCGAAGGCTCGGGTCTCGTGGAGTTCGAGAAGCGCTTCCCGGACCGCTACTTCGACGTGGGCATCGCTGAGCAGCATGCGGTTACGTTCGCCGGCGGGCTCGCGGCTGAAGGGCTCAAGCCGGTGGTCGCGATCTACTCGACCTTCCTGCAGCGCGCCTACGACCAACTGATTCACGACGTGGCGTTGCAGAACCTGCCGGTGGTCTTCGCGATCGACCGTGCGGGCCTCGTCGGCGCAGACGGCGCCACTCACGCGGGCGCGTACGACCTCGCGTTCCTGCGCTGCATCCCGAACATGACGGTGATGGCGGCGTCCGACGAAAACGAGTGCCGCCAGATGCTGTACACGGCGCTTCAGCAGTCGAACCCGACGGCCGTGCGCTACCCGCGCGGCGCCGGCACAGGCGTGGCCACCGTCAAGCAGATGACGACCATTCCGCTCGGCAAGGGCGAGATTCGTCGCGAGACGTCGCAGCCGTCCGGCAAGCGCGTTGCCATCCTCGCGTTCGGCACGATGGTGGCGCCTTCGCTGGCTGCCGCGGAAGAACTGGACGCCACTGTGGCTAACATGCGCTTCGTGAAGCCGGTCGACGCCGAGCTGGTGCGCCGCCTCGCCGAGACGCACGATGCCATCGTGACCGTGGAAGAAGGCTGCGTGATGGGCGGCGCAGGTTCGGCTTGCGTCGAAGCCCTGCTGGAGAGTGGGGTTATCAAGCCCGTACTACAATTGGGCCTCCCCGACCGCTTCATCGACCACGGCGACCCGGCCAGGCTGCTGGCCGGCTGTGGGCTGGATGCCGCAGGCATCGCGAAGTCGATTTGCGAACGATTCCTCGATCACGCGAGCGGCGCTGCCGGCAAGTCGGTCAAGCGCGTAGCGTGAGATCGGAGCGGTCGTCGAGGGTATAGCGACTCCCGTTTCAACCGACAGGTCACGAGACCTGTCTGGCAAAACGCCGGCGTGCTGCCGGCGTTTGCCTTTGCGCGCCCGGATTTGCGCGCCATTGAGGACAACAAGATGAACCAGATGAACCCCGCCTTCGTGATGCCCGACGTGCAGAGCACGGTGGACACACGGCAGATTCCGATCCAGCGGGTGGGCGTGAAGGCGGTGCGCCATCCGTTGACGGTGCGCACGGGCAGCGGCGAAGCGCAGCCGACCGTCGGCGTGTGGAATCTCGACGTTCATCTGCCGGCGCATCAGAAGGGCACGCACATGTCGCGGTTCGTCGCTTTGCTCGAAGAGAACCGTGAGCCGCTGGAGCCCGCCACGTTTCGCCGGATGCTGGCGGCGATGCTGCAGAAGCTGGAAGCGGACGCGGGACGTATCGAAGTGTCGTTCCCGTACTTCGTGAAGAAGGTGGCGCCTGTCTCGGGCGTGGAAAGCCTGCTCGACTACGAGGTGACGCTCACAGGCGATGCGCGCAACGGCGAGACGCGGCTTTTCCTGAAAGTGCTCGTGCCCGTGACGAGCTTGTGCCCGTGCTCCAAGAAGATCTCCGAATACGGCGCCCACAACCAGCGCTCGCATGTGACGATCAGCGCCGAATTGGCCGGCGACCTCGCGCCGGAAGAACTGATCGCCATCGCGGAAGAAGAAGCGTCGTGCGAACTGTGGGGGCTGCTCAAGCGCCCGGACGAGAAGTTCGTGACCGAACGCGCCTACGAGAATCCCAAGTTCGTCGAAGATCTCGTGCGCGATGTGGCGCAGCGCCTGAACGACGATGCGCGCGTGGTGGCGTACACGCTCGAAGCGGAGAACTTCGAGTCGATTCACAACCACAGCGCTTACGCGGTGATCGAGCACGACAAGCGTATTGCCTGAGGCTCCTCGCCTCAGATGTTCCACCGCTACTGCTGTGCGAGCGACGACAGATCCCAGCGCGGCTTCACGGTGAACGCATAGTCCCGCACCGCCTGGGCCGGCCAGCGCTGAAGCCGCAGCGCGCCGGCCAGCGCGATCATGGCGCCGTTGTCGGTGCACAGCGCCAGATCGGGGTAGTGCACCTGGAAACCGCGTTTCGTTGCCGCCGCCGACAGCGCTTCGCGCAACTGCCGGTTCGCCCCCACACCGCCTGCCACCACGAGCCGCTTGAGCCTGGTTCGCTTGAGAGCCGCCAGCGACTTCGCCGCCAGCACGTCCACCGCGGCATCGACAAAACCGCGTGCGATGTCGGCCTTCGCCTGTTCACAGACGTTTCCGCCCAGCCGTTTCACCTGCGTGAGCACGGCCGTCTTCAAACCGCTGAAGCTGAAGTCGAGATCGCCCGAATGCAGCATGGGGCGCGGCAGGTCGATGGCGCCCGGCGTGCCGAACTCGGCGAGCCGCGAGACTTCGGGGCCGCCCGGGTAGCCGAGGCCCAGCAGCTTCGCGGTCTTGTCGAACGCTTCGCCGGCGGCGTCGTCGAGCGTTTCGCCGAGGGTCTCGTAGACGCCGACGTCGGTTACTCGCATGAGCTGGGTATGACCGCCCGACACGAGCAGCGCGACGAACGGGAACGGCGGCGGCGCATCGACGAGCAGCGGCGAAAGCAGGTGCCCCTCGAGATGATGGATGCCGATGGTGGGCTTGTCCCACGCCATGGCAAGGGCGTTCGCGATGCTGGCGCCCACGAGCAGCGCACCGGCGAGGCCGGGGCCTTGCGTATAAGCGATGGCGTCGATGTCGCCTCGCGCGGCGCCTGAACGCTCCAGCACGTCTTCCAGCAGCGGCAGCGCGCGCCGGATATGGTCGCGCGACGCCAGTTCTGGCACCACGCCGCCGTACTCCCGGTGCATGGCGATCTGCGAATGCAGCGCGTGCGCGAGCAGGCCGCGCCCGGTGTCGTAGAGCGCAAGACCGGTTTCGTCGCAGGAGCTTTCGATGCCGAGAACGAGCATGATTCGATGCGGCGCGCGCGGCGGCCAGGCGATTGCCGGTTCCCGGCGGCGGTGCGGCGCGTAAGCAGAAGTTGGAGGCGAGCCCGAAAGTATAGCAGTGCCCAGGAACGGCCACGGGCCGCAGGTACAATGCGCGCCATGGAATCCTTCGATATTGCGGTGATCGGCGCGGGCGCGGCCGGCATGATGTGCGCCTCTGTGGCCGGGCAGCTGGGCCGGCGAGTGGTGCTGATCGACCACTCGCCCAACCTTGCCGAAAAGATCCGCATCTCGGGCGGCGGCCGCTGCAACTTCACGAATCTGTATGCGGGGCCCGGCAATTACCTGTCGGCCAATCCGAATTTTTGCCGCTCCGCGCTTGCGCGCTATACGCCGCGCGACTTCATGGCGCTCCTCAAGCGCCACGGCGTGACGTGGCACGAGAAGCACAAAGGGCAGCTTTTCTGCAACCAGTCGAGCGAGGCCGTGATCGACGTGCTGCGCGCCGAGTGCGACGCGGGCCGCATCGCGTGGCGTCGGCCTCTTGCGGTCGAGCACGTCGAGTACGCGCAGCCGGGCGGCTTCACGCTGGGCACGAAGTCGGGGCAAATTCGCGCACGCGCGCTCGTGATTGCGACCGGCGGGCTGTCGATTCCAAAGATCGGCGCAACCGATTTCGCCTATCGCCTCGCGAAGCAGTTCGGCCACAAGCTCGTGGATACGCGTCCCGCACTCGTGCCGCTGACGTTTGCCGCCGAGGACTGGGCGCCGTTTTCGGCACTCTCCGGCGTTTCGCTCGAGGTTCATATCGCTACCGGCGACCGCAAGAACGGGGGCGAGTTCGTCGAAGATCTGTTGCTCACCCACCGCGGGCTTTCCGGTCCCGGCGTGCTGCAGATTTCGAGCTACTGGCAGCCTCGCGAGCCCATCCACATCAATCTGCTGCCCGAACGGGATGCGGCGGCAGCGCTGATCGAGGCGAAAGGCACCACCAGGCGTCAGGTCGGCAATCTGCTCTCCGAATGGCTACCCAGCCGGCTGGCGCATGTCTGGCTACAAGCGCATCAGATCGCGCCCGAAGCGCGTCTTGCCGATCTTCCGGATCGCGCCTTACGCCGAATTGGTGAGGCGCTTTCGCGTTGGACGCTCACTCCGAGCGGCACCGAGGGCTATCGCAAGGCGGAGGTGACGCGCGGCGGCGTGGACACGCGCGAGCTGTCGTCGTCGACGCTCATGAGCGAGCGCGTGCCGGGGCTGTTCTTTGTCGGCGAGGCGGTCGACGTGACGGGATGGCTCGGCGGCTACAACTTTCAGTGGGCGTGGGCGTCGGGCGTGGCCGCCGGAAAAGCGGCGGCGGAATACGCAGAATCGGCTTGACGGCCAACTGTCTTTGTGCAAAACGCTCTGCTATACTTTCCGCTCTTTGCCCCTTTCCCGTTATTGGAAAATGACGACGATCCGCGTTAAAGAAAACGAGCCGTTTGAAGTAGCGATGCGCCGCTTCAAACGCACGATCGAGAAGAACGGCCTCCTGACCGAACTTCGTGCACGCGAGTTTTACGAAAAGCCGACGGCAGAGCGCAAGCGCAAGAAAGCCGCCGCAGTGAAGCGCCACTTCAAGCGCCTGCGCAGCCAGATGCTGCCGAAGAAGTTGTACTGATTCCGGCGCCGCTGCGTCGGCTCGGACCAGACGGTCGAGCAGCACGATGCGGCGGAAGGTGGCGGCGAAGTCCGCTACCGTGAAGCGATGCAGCAGGCAAGAAGCTGTACCGCAAGGCCATCCTGGTGAGGCCGCAACCAAAGAATCTGCGCCAACCCGCTTGGAAAAAGTTCCAAGCGGGTTTTTGCGTTAATGCGCCGTCGGCTGTTGTGCAGTGCGGGCGGCGCGGCAGGGCTTCGTCTTGCGTGGTTCGAGTCGGTGGCGAGCTTCCCGGGCGTTTTTGCAATCCAACGAATGCAGGTGAGTGATGAGTCTCAGGGACCAGATCAACGACGACATGAAGGCCGCCATGCGCGCGCGCGAAACCGAGCGGCTCGGCACGATCCGTCTGCTGCTCGCTGCGATCAAGCAGCGTGAGGTCGATGATCGCGTGACGCTCGATGACGCCGGCATCACGGCCGTCATCGACAAGATGATCAAGCAGCGCAAGGATTCGATCAGCCAGTTCGAGGCCGCCGGTCGTGCCGATCTGGTGAGCAAGGAGAGCGCGGAACTCGCGGTGCTCTCCGCCTACATGCCCGAGCAGCTCTCTGCTGAGCAAATCGCTGCCGAAGTTGCCGCCGCCGTCGCGCAGGTGGGCGCGGCGGGTCCGCAGGACATGGGCAAGGTAATGGGTGTGCTCAAGCCGAAGCTGGCGGGCCGGGCCGACATGACGGCCGTGTCCGCGCAGGTCAAGGCCGCGCTCTCGAAGTAAAACGCCGTCGCTGGCCGGCAGTGCACCGCGCAAGCGGGTAGCGTGAGCCCGGCCGCCATGCAGCTCCGTACTGTTCCGCACGTTTCTGGCCGCGCCATTCGATGATTCCGCATTCGTTCCTGCAGGATCTGCTGAACCGCGTCGATATCGTCGACGTGGTAGGGCGCTACGTGCAATTGAAGAAGGGCGGCGCGAACTTCATGGGGCTCTGCCCGTTTCACAACGAAAAGAGCCCTTCGTTCACCGTTAGTCCTACCAAGCAGTTCTATCACTGCTTCGGTTGCGGAGCGCACGGCACGGCAATCGGCTTTCTTATGGAGCATGCCGGGCTCACGTTCCCGGAGGCGGTGAACGAGCTGGCGCAGTCGGTGGGCCTGACCGTTCCGAACGAGCCGTCCCCGGGGCGTGGCGGCGGTTCGTATGGTTCGCAGGGCGGCGGCTACGACTATGGATCAGGCGCCTCCAAGGCAGTCACCACCGCGTTATCGGATGTCATGCAGGTGGCTTGCGACTTCTACCGCAAGCAACTGCGAGGTGCGCCCAACGCGATCCAGTACCTGAAAAAGCGCGGGCTGACAGGCGAGATCGCGGCACGATTCGGGCTCGGTTACGCCCCGGACGGCTGGCAGAATCTGGAGGCTGCGTTCCCCAACTATCGGGACGATGCGCTGGTGGAAGCGGGGCTCGTGATCGTCAGCGAGAAGCAGGACGCGCAGGGCCAGGCGCGCCGCTACGATCGCTTTCGGGAACGGATCATGTTCCCCATCCGCAACGTGAAGGGCCAAGTGATCGGCTTCGGTGGGCGCGTGCTGGAGGGAGGCGAACCGAAGTATTTGAATTCGCCCGAAACGCCGTTATTTAACAAGGGCAGCGAACTGTATGGGCTCTTCGAAGCCCGGCTCGCGATACGTGAACAACGCTATGTGCTCGTGGTCGAAGGCTACATGGACGTGGTGGCGCTGGCCCAGCTCGGATTCCAGAACGCCGTGGCGACGCTCGGCACGGCCTGCACGCCGATCCACGTGCAGAAACTGCTGCGCCAGACCGACACGGTAATTTTCAGTTTCGACGGTGACTCGGCGGGACGACGGGCGGCGCGACGCGCGCTGGACGCCTGCCTGCCGCATGCCGCGGACAACCGCACCATCCGGTTCCTGTTTCTGCCGCCGGAGCACGATCCGGACAGCTACGTCCGCGAATTCGGCACAGACGCGTTTGCCGAGCAGGTCGAGCGTGCCATGCCGCTGTCACAGTTTCTGTTGAACGAAGTGCTGGTGGGCAAGGAACTCGACCAGCCGGAAGGCCGGGCGCGCGCGCTCTTCGACGCCAAGCCGCTGTTGCAGGCGCTGCCGGCCAATGCCCTGCGCTCGCAGATCATGCACATGCTGGCCGATCGGCTGGACGTGCCGTTCGAAGAAGTGGCGGCGCTCTGCGAAGTGGATGCCCGGATTGCGGCCGCCGCGCGTACCGCGCCGCCGCGCAAGGACCGGCGTGCGGTAACGGGAATCGAGCAGCGCGCGCTGCGCAATCTCGTCATGCATCCGAGGATCGTGTTGGAACTGGATGAAGAGGCCGAACGGGCATTGCTCGCGCTGACGCGCAACGGCGAACTGTTCGAGGAGGTCGCCACACACGCGCGCGCACTGGGGGACGCGGCAGCATTCCAGCTGCTCTCCGACCTGCTGCGAAACGGCGCAAACGCGGCCACCTTCGAGGAAATCTTTCGCGAAATTCTGAACTATGATGAAAACGTTCGGGATTTGTTGCTGAAGGATCCCGAGGATTCCGCCGTGATCGAGGAACGGCGCGAGCAGGAGCGACTGGCCGCTGAGGAACTGAAGGCGGCGATTCTCAAGATGCGTTACGACGCGTGGTGCGAGCGCCTGGATGCGCTGTCGCGTCAGTCGAAGCACACACCCGAGGAACTGGCAGAGCTGATGGACTTGAACCAGAAGCGCGCCGAAATGAAGCGGCAGCTCGGGCTGTAACCGATCGGACGCCGCGCGGGAGGGGGTAGGTCCGCGTGCTATAATAAAAGGTTTCCAGCGGCTGTTTTTCCAGGCATCCAGTAATCCAGCAAGGGGCGGACTCGCAATGGCAAAGACTACGGGCGGAAAAAGAGCGACAGGCAAGGGCTCAGAGGAGCCGACCACGACGGTCAAACAGGCCAGATCCTCTCGTTCCGCAGCAAAAGCGTCTGACGCCGGCACCGCACCTGTTGCCAGAAAACGGGCCCCGGCGGCTTCGGCCGCGCGAGCTGCGCCAGCGCGTGCAGCCAAAGCTTCGACCCAGCCGGCCGCGAAGCGGTCCGGTGCAAGAAGCGCAAGGGAAGTGCCTGCCGTCGCGGACGATGCGGCAGAGCGCGAGACTCAAGTATCCACGGTTCAAGAGGCTGTTGTCCAGCAGCCGCGAGTCGAGACTACAGCCGGTACGGCGAACTCCATGACGAAAAAGCTGAACGAAGTATCCGTCGATGACGACGCAACCCAGAGCGAAGAAACGGCGCCCACGCCCGCCAAGGGTGAGAAGGCGCGCGCCCGCGACCGCCGCGCAAAGGAAAAGGCGCTGCTGAAGGACGCGTTCGCGTCGACGCAGCCCGGTACCGTCGAGGAGCTCGAGGAGCGCCGCTCGAAGCTGCGCGCGCTGATCAAGCTCGGCAAGGAACGCGGGTTCCTGACCTACGCCGAAATCAACGATCACCTGCCGGACAACTTCACGGAAACCGAGGCGATCGAAGGCATCATCAGCACGTTCAACGACATGGGCGTGGCTGTGTACGAGCAGGCGCCCGACGCGGAAACGCTGCTGCTCAACGACAACGCGCCGGCCGCGTCGTCGGACGACGAAGTGGAAGAGGAAGCGGAAGTCGCGCTTTCCACCGTCGACTCCGAATTCGGCCGCACGACGGACCCCGTGCGCATGTACATGCGCGAAATGGGCACCGTCGAGCTGCTCACGCGTGAAGGCGAAATCGAAATCGCGAAGCGCATCGAAGACGGCCTGAAGCACATGGTGATGGCCATCTCTGCATGCCCCACGACGATCGCCGACATTCTCGCGATGGCCGAGCGTGTGGCGAACGACGAAATTCGCGTTGACGAACTCGTCGACGGCCTGATCGACCCGAACGCCGAAGATACCGACGGCTTCTCGGCCCAGGAAGCGGAAGAGATCGAAAACGCCGACGAGGAAGAGGAAGAAGAAGAGGAAGAAGAAGAGGAAGACGACGACGGCACCGCGCAGGCAACGGCCAACGCGGCGCAGCTCGAAGCCCTCAAGCGCACCTCGCTCGAGAAGTTCGCGCTGATCAGCGAATGGTTCGACAAGATGCGCCGCGCGTTCGAGAAGGAAGGCTACAAGTCGAAGTCGTACCTGAAGGCACAGGAAACCATCCAGAACGAGCTGATGTCGATCCGCTTCACGGCGCGTACCGTGGAGCGTTTGTGCGACACGCTGCGTGCGCAGGTGGATGAAGTGCGCCAGGTGGAACGCCAGATTCTGCACATCGTGGTCGACAAGTGCGGCATGCCGCGCTCGGAATTCATCGCCCGCTTCCCGGGCAATGAAACGGACCTCGAATGGGCCGACAAGATCGTGGCCGAGAGCCATTCGTATAGCGCCATCCTGTCGCGCAACATTCCGGCGATCCGCGAGCAGCAACAACGGCTGCTGGACCTGCAGGCGCGCGTCGTGCTGCCGCTCAAGGACCTGAAGGAAACCAACCGCCAGATGGCGGCGGGCGAGTTGAAGGCGCGTCAGGCGAAGCGTGAAATGACCGAGGCGAACCTGCGTCTCGTGATCTCGATTGCGAAGAAGTACACGAACCGCGGCCTGCAATTCCTCGACCTCATCCAGGAAGGCAACATCGGTTTGATGAAGGCGGTGGACAAGTTCGAATATCGCCGCGGCTACAAGTTCTCGACGTATGCGACGTGGTGGATTCGCCAGGCCATTACGCGCTCCATCGCGGACCAGGCCCGCACGATCCGTATCCCGGTTCACATGATCGAAACGATCAACAAGATGAACCGCATCTCGCGGCAGATCCTGCAGGAAACCGGCCTCGAGCCGGATCCGGCAACGCTTGCCGAGAAGATGGAGATGCCGGAAGACAAGATCCGCAAGATCATGAAGATCGCGAAGGAGCCGATCTCGATGGAAACGCCGATCGGCGACGACGACGATTCCCATCTGGGCGACTTTATCGAGGATACGAACACCGTCGCGCCGGCGGACGCTGCGCTGCACGCGAGCATGCGCGACGTGGTGAAGGACGTGCTCGATTCGCTGACGCCGCGCGAAGCGAAGGTGCTGCGTATGCGCTTCGGTATCGAGATGAGCACCGACCACACGCTCGAAGAGGTCGGCAAGCAGTTCGACGTGACGCGTGAACGGATCCGTCAGATCGAGGCGAAGGCGCTGCGCAAGCTGCGTCATCCGAGCCGCTCCGACAAACTCAAGTCGTTCCTGGAAGGCAATTGACGTAGTACCGCTTCCGCGATTTCGAGGCCGGCGTCATGGCCCCGAATGCAGCGGTTTCGTGTAACATGTCGCGACTGTAAACGAGGCCCGGCCTTCCCAAAGACCGGGTCTTTTTATTGGGCCGGACGCCGTGCTGGTTGCAGGCAGCGGACTCATAATCCGCCTCCGAAAGGACATCGTGGGTTCGAACCCCACCCGGCCCACCATTCGCTATTCCATCCACTTCTGGGACGTTCTGTGCCGTTAAGCATAAAGTGGCCACTTGGACGCTATGCTTTATTTCCCGAGAGGGACATTTGTTTTATCGGGTAACGGTGGTAGCGTGAAAAGCTCTGCTCGCGCCGCACAGGCGTGAACGGACGAAAAAAGCCGGCCCATGGGCCGGCTTTTGCGTTGCTGACGTCCTGAAGGTCGCCTGGTTCATGCCGAGCGCCTTCTTGAGACCTCTTGAAGCACATCGATTACGCCTCGTATGCTGCCAAGGACCTCCTTGGGGACACGAGCGTCGAGTTCTCGCAGATTGATGGCTTGCTGTTCACGACGATGTCCCGGCAGGTTGCCTCTATGATGGGCGCGAGCGTTGACCACGCTCTGTTCTTCCTGCGCTGCATGTATCGTGTCCAGCGTTCCGCGAGGACGCGTGCTTCCTTGTTCGCGTGCTGGTACAGCAACCTCGCGTCGACGTCGAACCTGCGCGCTGCCTCCGATACGCTGATGATTGACGGCAGCATTGCTGAATGCGCGTAATTCATCGCGAACCTTTCCCAGTCGATTGAAAGCGCCGCTCATCAACTGCAGGCCTCCGTTGTATGATCCGCCTGCTATCTGACGAATGAGCGAGATCACTTATGTTCAAGGCCGTAGCCGCTATCGTGATCGGCGTTGGTTTTCTGATCATGACAGTGATAAATATCCAGTCCACCCGTGAATTCGTTCGAACGTCGATCGTCGTGCCGGGCGAAGTGGTCCGGCTGAACGCGGGCGGGTTCCATCCCGAAATCGAG
The DNA here is from genome assembly GCF_034424375.1 of Paraburkholderia kururiensis. Taxonomy (NCBI): domain Bacteria; kingdom Pseudomonadati; phylum Pseudomonadota; class Betaproteobacteria; order Burkholderiales; family Burkholderiaceae; genus Paraburkholderia; species Paraburkholderia kururiensis. The sequence continues at coordinate 1,062,789 of NZ_CP139965.1, forward strand.
TTCGTGACCAGGGCCGGGGAACATGTCGCGTATCCGCAGGGCGGGATTGTGTCCAGAATGGCCGTCGGCGACCGGCCGTCGGTGCGTTATCTGCCCGATAATCCGCTTCCGACCGCGAGAATTGACCGGTTCGATGCGATTTGGGGGAACGCCGTCTTTTTCGCTGTATTCGGATTGGGTTTCATCATGTTAGGGTTAATAAATCTCCCGTCGCGGCAGTAATCAGAACTGGGGCGAGCGCATGTCATTCCTGCGGCTGAGTAAATGGACTTATTCCACCGGGGCGGGCGGCGGCCTGAGTGTCGAGATAGTGATGGCAACCGGTGGCACGATCGTACTGACCGATCCGGACAGACATGACCAGAGTTTCTACTACGGCGGCGTTGGCGTCGGGATCGGCATAGGCTTGAAGATCCCCAAAATCAAACTGCCGAAGCTCTCGACGCCGGAGCTCAAGTTGCCTCCGATTCGCGGCCGCAGCGTCGGGGCCGGCGGTTCCACGCTCGACTTCCCGAGCTACGGGACCATCTACATGACGAACGCGTTTCGTGGCAGCGAGCTGTCACGATCGGACTTTCAGGGCGGAACGATTTACGTCGACGGGTCGCTATCGGCAATCTATGGCTGGGCGGGTGATGCGATGTTGCTCGGTATGAACCCGGCCCTGCTGGCCGCAGGGCTCGCAGCCCCCGGGTTGAGCTGGCTGCTGCAGCAAGCCATTTCCGAAGCGCCTGCAGTCCTGCTCATGCGTGGTCAGACCGTGGGCTTTCAGGCTGGCGGCAGCGTTGGGATATTGGCCGGCTACCTTCACTGATTGCGACGCTAGATCAATGGCTGGGTCCCCGGCTGGGCGTCGCAGCGTAGTAGAACGCGGCCCGTTCCGGCGGCCAGAATGACGAGCTGCACGTAGCCGTTCGTTGGCGCGTAAGGGGCAAACAGCCGGTCCAGTACCCGACCGAACACGCTTAGGGTTACATCGCGCAAGGCAGCTTCGTTGATCGACAGGAAGATCTCAATGCCGCGCACGAACGACGGAAACTGGTTGCCGAGTGCCATCCATCTGATGGCCGGCTTATAGTCCAGCCCCGCCACTGCATCGATGCAGCGCTGTGCGACGGTCGCGGAACGCGGGGCGTGCAGGCGGAGAAGGGCTTTCAACGCGCCGAGCCCGGATCGGGTGAGATCGAACGGATGCGGCGACAGTGCTTCCAGTAGACGCCAGAGCGTGTAGTTGCCGCGAGGTAATCCGGCTGGTGTGGTCGGGCGGGTCAATAGCGTTATCGGGCACGACAGCGCCGCACCTTCGTTGAGCAGATCGCCCTGCGGCGCACCTGTCGGCAATCGGGCTGGCAGGGTGCCGTTCGTAACCGTCGTAGCGACCTCTGCCTGCGGAAACATGGGGCGTGCGCGTTGACCGTCCACGCCGACGAATGACAGTCGCCACGGATTCCGGTTCGGGACGAGCGCGGCGTCCCGGTCGCGAAAGGCCAGCCAGCAGACTGAGTCCCGATGCGTTCCTGCCGCGTGTCCAAAGGCGCGATACGGCGCCACGGTCGCGCGATGTGATGACCTGGTGACTGGAGCATCTTTCTTGCTGGCGTCCGTCCGTTCACTGAGATACACCGCATCAATCGAATAGATGTCGAGCGCCGATGTGCCTTCGAGTGGCGCGGGCGTGACCGGGTAGGCGGTATCGGCTTCGGTGAGCTGGATGGGTACGGCCGCCCGCTGGAACAGATTGATGACCGGAGTACAGAAGAGTTTGAACGCGCGTGCGTCGAGCGAGTCCAGCGTTCGGGTCGCCGTGGACTCCGCGGGCGTGTCGCGCACCACCACGTGCAATGTGAGCGAGCGGGCGTCGGCTGCATGCGCTCCCCGACGCATCCGGCCCAGATCGATATCGATGAAGTCGAACAGCTCCGGAAACGCGAAGTACTCGATGAGGTAACGAAATGCGAGCGCGGCGCTGTCCGGTCCGGCTGGCAGCAGGCGCTCATCGTCGCGAAAGCCGGCCGCTTCCAGAGGCACCTTCGAGAGTGCCCGCCAGCGACCATCCCGATTGACTTCGACGAACGCGCTGGCGCTGCGCAACAGCAGTGCGTCGGCGAGGGCCGCCACCAGTGGCCGTTCTCCGGACAGATGAACCCGGATCGGGCCATCGGGGATAGACGGATCGAACCGTCCCGACGGCGCGAGCGACACAAAGGTGATCGACAGTATGCCTGTTGCATCGTCCGGCAAGCGGACAGCAGAGGGCGCGATGGTACTGGGAGAATAGCGGGCATCGTCGACGTGCAACGGTGCGAGTGTAACGTCGTAGATTGTCCGGAACTGGCACGGCGCAGCCCGTGCATCGAGCGGCGTGCCGCGCGGGACATTGAATGGCGCACTGAGTTTGCCGAGCAGCGGTGCGGGATTGAATTGGGCGATGGCACAGGCCGGCACGCCGCCCAGATATTGCGGATGGACGACGCTGAGTAGCGCTTCAGTCAGTTCGGGATAGTCGTCTGCAAGCCGCGAATCGAGGTGAGCGGCCATGAACGAAAAAGCCTGGACCAGCCGCTCGATATGCGGATCGTCTGCATGGCCGCCTCGCATCCCGAGCCGGGCGGCGATTTTCGGATAGCGCCCGGCGAACTCTGTCAGTCCGCGCGCCAGCAGGCCGAGCTCGTATTCATAATGCGGCAGCAGCTCGTCCATGGCACTTGATCAATATTGGGTTCCGATCAAACGGGATTTTAGTGAAATAAGGCATGACTGAAGAAGCGCGCTAGCATTTTAAATTCATCTGACGGTAAGATCGGCACTTCTTCCGGCGCGCCGAGGCTGTCATGCAAATGTCCGATATTGCGAGCTTCTTTCAACTTCAGGGCAACCGTCTGTTCACGATTCAGACTCCGTTGAAGGGGCGTTCCGAACTGGTGCTCGTCGATTTTCACTGCAACGAAAGCCTGTCCGATCTGTTTCACATCGATGTGCAACTGGCTTCACAGGACCGGTCCATCGAGCTGAAGAAGATGATCGGTCAACCGGTGACGATCACGCTGCAGGTGACGGACGCAATAGCAAGTTCGGACGCGCGGTATTTTCACGGCTATGTCGTGTCGTTTTCGCATCTGGATACCGACGGTGGATTTACGCGTTATCACGCGACCATCAAGCCGTGGATATGGATGCTGTCCCGTCATCAGGACATCCGCATTTTTCAGGAGCAGACAACGCAGGATGTTCTGTCCACGGTATTTCGCGAATATGGCAGCCTGGCGTCGTTCGAATTCCGTCTGTCGAAGCCAACGCAGAACCGCAGCTACTGTACGCAGTACAGGGAGACCGACCTCGAGTTTGCGCAGCGGCTGATGGAGGAGGACGGCCTGTTCTACTACTTCGAGCATGCGAAGGACGGTCACAAACTCATCGTTACCGACAACTCTGTTGCCGCGAGCCCCATCGACGGGGTAAGCCCGATCCTGCAGTACTCGAAAGGCGAGCCGCTCGACGAGCTGTCTGTGGTGAAATCGTTCGCCGCAAGGCGGCAACTGGAGACGGACAAGGTGGGGCTGAAGACGTTCGACTACAAGGCTCCGGGCGCGCGCCGGTTCGCGGCAAGCAGCTCGGGCGTCGATCAGGGCGAGGTGCCCTCGTATGAGATCTACGACTACGTCGGTGAGCACGGTTTTCCGAACAGCGACCGCGGTGAGGAACTTGCCCGTTTCCGGACACAGGCGCTTGCGGCCCACAGCAAGATTTTCAGCGGTACAACAGCGAACCGGCGTCTGATGCCGGGCCGTTATTTCCAGCTCGATGATCACTACGATCACGAACAGGCGCGGCCTGAAGACCGGCAGTTTCTGCTGATGAACGTGGTTCACTCCGGCTCGAACAACTATCAGGCAGGCGAAGGTGCCGCCACCTATGTGTGCAGCTTCAACTGTATCCGCAAGAAGATTCCGTATCGTCCGCCTTTGACCACAGACCGGCCGTCCATCATCGGCCCGCAGACCGCAACGGTGGTGGGTCCGAAGGGCGAGGAAATCTATACGGACAGTCTGGGGCGCGTGAAGGTGCAGTTCCATTGGGACCGGCGCGGCCAGAGTGATCAGTCCAGTTCGTGCTGGGTGCGGGTCGGGCAGCCGTGGGCGGGCGGTGGGTTCGGGATGGTGAACATCCCCCGGATCGGCGACGAGGTGGTCGTCATATTCCTGGACGGGGACCCTGACCGCCCGCTGATCATTTCGCGCGTCTACAACGCGGCGAACATGCCGCCGTGGACCTTGCCGGCGAACGCGACGCAGAGCGGCATCTTGAGCCGGTCGACCAAGGGCGGCAACGTCAACACCGCCAACGCGATCCGCTTCGAGGACAAGAAGGGCGAAGAAGAAGTCTGGCTGCACGCCGAGAAGGATCAGCGTATTGAGGTCGAACACGACGAGTCGCATTGGGTCGGTAACGATCGAACGAAAAACGTCGATCGCGACGAGACGGTACACGTTGGCCACGACCGCACCGAGACAGTCGACAACAACGAGACCATCACGATCGGCGTGGATCGTACGGAACGGGTCGGGAACAACGAGACGCTGACTGTCGGCGGCAACCGGAACGAGACGATCCATGGAATGGAAAACCTCGTCGTTGCGCTCACCTCGACGGAGACAGTCGGGTTGGCGAAGGCGCTGACAGTGGGTGGTGGATACCAGGTGACGGTGGCCGGGGCGGTCAATACGTCGGCGGGCCTCGCGAGCGCCGAAGAGGTCGGTCTTTCAAAAACGACGATGGTGGGGCAGTCGTACACAATCAAGACGGGGAAGGTATTCGAGGTCACGGTGGGCAAGTCGACCTTTCGCATGGACGAGGACGGCAATATCACTCTGAAGGGCGTCAAACTGCTCATTGAGGGTTCTGGCCCAGTGGAAATCAACGGCAAAGACGTCGACGTGAATTGATACGATGGAGTTCATCAATCACACGCCGTTTCCTGCGCTGGCCTTTGCTGGTGTCGATGCTCGTGAGCAGGAATTCCATGTCGTGGTTCTACGACAGACGCTGACATGGAACGAAAGAGACGGACTTCATTTCTCCGACGAGCAGCAACCCTTGTGCGAGGCGGATCAGTTCTTTGGCGCGGACCAGCATGGAAGCGTTCGACAGGAATCGGACTTGTGTCATTACAAGCCGCGATGCGATGTGATCGTCAATGCAACGGCTTATCCGCCCAGGCGACCTGATGGAAATGTACCCGGCAAATTTGACGTTCGGCTTGTCGTTAGTCGACCGGATATACCTGTATCGTTGCCCGCGGAGCCGCATGGGCTCAATCCGTTAATGGCTGCATCGGCAGAAGCAATGCAGACCTGGAGAGCGGACGTCGAGCGCGCAAAGAAAACGACGACGCAAGGCCATCGCCTGATCTACAAGACGCTCGTTGTCACGGGCAAGCGACAGTTCGTCAAGCGGAAGCGCTTGCCGCGTCTTGCTGCTGCGCTGATCAAGGTTTGCTCCCTGGGTATCGTACGTCTGCCCGACTGGCGATTAACGAGCCCCGAGCCCGTACGCGAGGTCCCGGTCATTCTCGAGCACGCATTTGGTGGTCAATGCCGCATCGAGCAGGGCGACAAGGTTGCTGACAGAGTCCCGAAGAAGCACCGCTTGACGCCGGAGCAGGCAGAGACCCATCCAGATGCTCCGCATGCACCCGTCGCTCATGACGCATATTCCGCGAACGTCGTCGGGCAGGGCTTTACACGCGATTGGTATTTGGACGCGGCCGGTGTGGATACTATTACGGCGCCGCAAATTGAATACCCGGAACATCCCGTTACTGTGGATCATTTCAATCGCGCCCGTGTTGGCGAACTGGATGTAGCGCAGCCGCTCGTCGCAGGGCTGGGCGTTCGGCCCAAAGGTCATCCCGACCGGGCAAAACTGGTGGGAACGATCGATCGAGCGTTCATCGAAAGTGACGCCCCATTGCCGAAGGATTTCGATTTTGCGGTGTGGAATGCGGCGTGGCCGGATCAGCAGGTGGATGCGTTGAGAGGCGATGAGCAAATCGAGCTGGTGAATCTGTGCAATTCATCCACCCCGCGCTCGAGGCAGGATGCTTCTGGTGACGTCAGATTGACGTTGAGGCTTCCTGGCCACTTGCCGTTCGTGCTGGTGCGATTTGAAAACGGAAGTATCGGCGAGCTTGAATCCCGGCTCGACACGGTGCTCATCGATCCTGATCGGCGCGAAGTGTCGTGCGTTTGGCGAGCAACGGTTGCCAAAGAGCCCGACGTGCGCGTGCTGGAGATGCGCATGATCGAACGGCATGATACCGGTACGACGATGCCCGAGCCCCTTGCGTCTCAAGACGAGGGAGTCGTACATGGCTAGCCATCTAGGGGCGCGCAAGGACGGCAAATTCAAGGCTGTTTCAACTGCGCCGTCCTTCAATAAAACACCCGTCGGCAGCAGTACGCCGCCGTTGCCGTACCCTGTTACCGAGGACCTGTCGAGCAGCCTCGGAACAGTGCCTAACGTGCGTTTCAATGGTGACCCGGCGTATGTGCTCAATCAGAGTACGCAGCCAGGTTGCAAGGGGGACGCTGCCGGGTCCTGCAAAGGGGTAAAGAGCGGGACCGTCAGTGGCGAGGTTAAGCCGGTTAGAGGCTCCAGTACGGTCCGAATCGCGGGCAAGCCCGTTATTCGTGAAGGAGATCCCTGTACGCTCAATGGCGGGAATTGCCCAGGCATCTATGTAACACAGTCGGCCCCTGGCGCATCCATTGAAGGCGGGACGCCGAGTGCCAGCGGCAATCCGCCGGTGAGGCCCGAAACACCCAAGGAGGAAAGCTGGTGGGGCACGGCAAGTCCATGGGTACACGGTGTACTTGGCGTGGCGAGCTTCGTCCCCGGACTCTCGGTGGTGACCGGAGCGGTGGATGCCGGAATTTACGCCGCCGAAGGCGATATGGTCGAGGCTGGGCTATCGGCTGCGAGCATGATTCCGGGTGGGAAGGTGGTGACCACCGCCGGCAAGCTGGCGAAGGGGGCAGTGGGGCTTGCCAAGGGCGCACATGTGGCGGAGGATGCGGCGAAAGCTGCCAAACTGGTGAAAGAAGCTGAAGAGGCGGCGAGAGCAGCTAAAGTCGCCCGAGAGGCAGAAGAAGCAGCTAAGCTTAAGAAAGCGGAGGAAGAGGCCGCCCGGCTCAGAAAGGCTGAGGACGACGCGAACGCTGCTCGGGAAGGGCGAGATGGCAAGAAGGTCAAGGGAAAGAAGAAGCTCAAGTGCGGCGAGTACGGCAAGTACGGTGACCTGAAGAAGAAAACAGGCGACGGGACGTTCGATCGGGATCATATTCCGTCGAAAGCTGCGCTAAAGGAAAGAGCAGAATCATTACTGGACGAAGGAGAAAAACTTTCCCCGACACAACGTAAGGCCATCGAAGACTGGGGAGATTCAATCGCTATTCCAAGGCAGGCCCACGTCGACGTAAGTCCGACCTACGGAACTAAAAATATCAAATTAGCGCCGCAAGACGCTAAAGATCTTGCAGGTGCTGCTCGCCGGGACGTTGAATCGATGCTTGGAAAAATCGATGAGTACGATGCGGATGGTGGTTGTAAGAAGGCGTACCAGAAAGCAGCGAAGCGAGTTCTGCGCATGACGAACAAGGACTTTGACAAGGCATTGCTAGAGATCATTAAGAAGGTGAAATAGCTATGAGGACGCAAGACTTCACGGATGCGATCGGACGTCAGGCCGACTCGGACGCCGTAAAAAACCTGCTGCATAAGTTTGGCATCGACCGGCGAATAGTCATCAGCGGCAGCGAGACGGATACATACGAGAACGTTAATGACGCTGGCGTGTCATTGCTTTTTGAGAGTGAACGCTATATCAGCGCCAAACATGGGGTCGAATTACCGTCTGACGCTCCAGTCTTGACAGCAATATTCCTCTACGGGGCCGGTGACGATGAGTTTTCCGAATACAACGGAGATCTTCCCGGTGGGTTGCTATTCTCGGATGGCCGGGAGGCCGCTATAAAAAAACTCGGTAATTCCGCGAAATTCAATCCGGATCGAAATTCCGAATTTTGGGAGATGCCCGGGAATATAAGGTTGTTTGTCCGGTATTCCGATGACAGAAAATCTATTGAACGAATTCAATTCGGAATTGTGTGGCGATGAATTCCGAATCTATCATCCGGGCCTTTGGGGATTCAGCTTCAGCGGAAGTCGTCGAGAACATCTTCCAGACGCTGCGAACATATCAACGTCCCCAGCTACCTGAGGATGGTCGATCGTTCTGCGACTGGGTCCTTGTGCGTCGGGCTGGTGTGGAGCTTGGGTTCGTCGACTCCGAATATCAGTCAGGCGCCGCTCCAATTCGATGGGGGCAAGGTGAGCTTTTGCTCACGCAAGCTTACTTCTATTCGGGTTTCGACGACATCAAACCATTTGGCGGCACATTACCGTTCGATTTGACGTTGCAGGACAGTCGTGAAGTTGCACGAAAAAAGCTGGGTGATTTTGAGCCGACGCGGCATTCATATCGGGACGACACGTGGGATGTGGAAGGCTACCGACTGAGCGTGATGTACACAGAAGGTGGCCTGGCGATTGATCGTATTGCCTGCCGCATGCTGGCCACGCCGATTCCTCGCAAAGACTCTGTCCAGAATCCGGATCTCGTCAGAGTGACTGATACTTTCGGGTGCGAAGTAACATCGCCGGAGTTTCGGGCACTATGGTCGCATACGCTTACGGACGACGACTATCGGATCGCGCGCGATAGCGGTGAACTAGATCTGACCCAAAGTTACGGCGCTACCGTTGATTTTGCGGAGACCGGTGTGGGCGCCGTATTTCGCGCTATTACATTTCATCGCAACAGAGACCAGGAATCCGTTGGTTGGTCTGGGCCGCTTCCTCAAGGGCTGGACTTTGAGGACAGCCCAGACATCATGTTTGGGAAGATTTCTGCTCAACCAATTCAGCAGGCCGACTCGGTGTTGACGGGACACGCAGTTTGGCATTTCGATAATTACACACTCCACGTTCTTTATAGTAACCTGGACAACCGGCTATTGCGCGTTAAACTGATCGCCCCGGGAACGTGGAAATGTGTGGACGACTATGTCGATGCATAGCGGGAAAGTTCACCAGTTTGTATTGATTAAATGCTACGGCTTAATGATCTTGATAAAGGTTCCATGCCAAACGTAGAAAAGGATGTCTCGTCAATATTGGCCAGGCAGAATAATGAAATGCATAAAGGTAAGACGGACATGGGTTCTGACGCAGAAAATTAAGGGGCTACGGAACATCTGCGTAACCTTTTTTTTGCGTCCGTGGCGCCGGTCGTTTTGCGCTGCCAGTCTCACGACGGCGCTCCTCGCGCTAACGATGACCGGATGCGATATGAATGCAAGCGCAGCGAACAAATACTTTTCGGGCCCATACCTCGATGCGGCACAGGCCATCGATCACCACGATGCCGAGCGTCTGTCGACTGTCTCCAAAGGACTGGATCTGAACGCCGCGGGCCGTGAACACATGACGTTGCTGTGGTACGCGATGCAGAAGAAAGACTACGCGGCCATTCAAACTCTCGTACGTGAGGGTTCCCGTCCGGACGGGCAGTCGGTGGAGAACCTCGGGACACCGCTGCATTTCGCGCTGATGAACGAGGATCTGCGACTGCTCGAGGCAATGCTCGATGGCGGCCTGTCACCTGACTGGCGTGATGCGGATGGCGCCAATCTTCTGCAACTCGCCATGAAGAGCGACCACGCGTTCGATGCAGTGAAGATGCTGGTCGCGCGTGGGGCCAACGTCAACGCGCGTGACAGCATCGGCGGCTCCGCGCTCGATGAAGCCGTCGACACGATGCAGCCGGACATTGCAATCTACCTGATCGAGCACGGCGCCGATCCGACCGGACACATGAACAATGGCTCCAGCACCGCGTGGGCGGTTCAACAGACGATCGCCAGGCTGGATCCGGAGGCTAAAGGTGCGACGGTCACCGATTTCTCACTGGACAAGAACGGCCAGCCTGTCGCTACGAAGCAACCTTTGCCCTCGCCGGGCGGCACGGCGGAAGGCTCGGAGATGCTGCACAAGTACGGGCAGCTTCGCGCGCTCATGATGACGAAGGGGGCGAAGTTTCCCGCCGACCCGCCAGCGAAGGTTCGCGAACAAATGAGCCGGAAGTAAGTCGCGGAGAACAACGTGAGCGATCAGGGGAACACTGTCGGCCGGCTCTACGGAGAAACAGCGATGTCGCGCGTCGCTGCGTCTTCGGCCAATCCGCCGGTTGTAGCGGAGACAGCGGCGGAGGCAGGATGGTTCAGTAGCGCTATGGGCTACCTTCACGGCGGATTGGACGTCCTCGGAGCCATTCCGGAAGTGGGTGCCGTATTCGATGGTGCAAACGGTCTGATTTATGCGGCAGAAGGGGATTACGCGCAAGCGGCAATATCTGGTGGTTCGGCTGCGATGGACCTTGTTCCAGGCTTAGAGCGTGTTAGGGACTTTGGATCGAACCTGGTATCCTGGCGGAATGCCAAAACGCAAGCCGTACCCAACAGATGTATCGGATGAGGAGTGGTACTTCGCCGCCCCGTACCTGACCTTGATGAATAAAGACGCGCCGCAGCGCCGTTACGAACTGCGCGAGATGTTCAACGCGTTGCGATGGATCGTACGCGCGGGTGCCCCCTGGCGTTTGTTGCCAAATGACTTTCCACCGTGGGAGCTGGTCTACCAGCAGACACAACGGTGGATTCAGGCGGGTTGTTTCGAGGCCATGGTGAACGACCTGCGTTCGATCATCCGGGTCGCGCAGGACCGTCGTGGCCAACCCAGTGCCGTCATTCTTGACGGCCGCACGCTTCAGTCGACCTGCGAGAGTGGAGCTCGCGCGGGCTACGACGGTTACAAGCGCAAACAAGGCAGCAAAGTTCACATGGCAGTTGATACCCTGGGGCAGTTGCTTGCCGTGCACGTGACGCCGGCCAACGAGCAGGAGCGCGCGCAGGTCGGGGAACTGGCGCGTCAGGTCCAGCTGGCAACGGGCCAGACGGTTAAGGTGGCGTTCGCCGATCAGGGATATACCGGCGAGGAACCTGCGCGCGCAGCGCTTGATGAGGGAATCGAGCTTCAGGTAATCAAGCTGGCCGAGGCAAAGAAAGGCTTTGTGCTGTTGCCATGTCGCTGGGTCGTAGAGCGCAGCTTTGGCTGGCTGAACCGCTTTCGCCGGCTGGCGCGAGATTACGAGCGCTTGCCAGAGACACTGGCCGGACTGCACTTCGTAGTCTTCTCCGTGCTGATGCTGGTCCATTTCGCAAACCTTCCGAATAGTGCCTAACACGCTCTAGGCACCGCTGGCAAAGCCGTGAAATACGGCGTCAAAGGCGCGGCGAAACTTGGGGCGAAGGAGGCCGCAGAACAAGTTGCGAAGCAAGAGGCGAAGCAACTTGCGGAGCGGGAGGCCCGACAGGTCGCTGAGAAGGAAGCGAAAGAACTGGCGGAGCGCCAGGCCAAGGAAATCGCGGAGCAGAATGCGAAGAGGGAGGCGAAGCAGGAAGGCAAAGACGTTGCCGAGGAAGAGGGAAAAAATGGGGCGAAGGTCGTTGAGAAGCGACTACCTGAGAAAAAGGTTCCGTGCTTCCATCCGTTTGATAAGAAGAAATTTGCCAAGATGTCTGCGGACGAGCAGAAGGCGTATCTTAAGGAAATGGCAGATCAGCTCAAGCGGCAGCAGGATTCAATCAACAGCATGACTGCAGCTGAGTACAAGGCGGCCCGTGATGCATTCGCATCTCACGGACGAAATCCGTTGGCGGAGGGCGCGCAAGCCAGCTACCGCGAAGATTTCGCAAGTAGTATTTCCGACAGCATCAGAAGCAGTCTTTTGAAGAATGGAATGGGCATCGCTCAAGCAGAGGCTGAAGCAGCTAAACGTACCAGTAACCTCATGGACAAGCTTGCGGCGTTGCACGAGCCAGATATGGTAGCTGGCGGATGGATGCAACCCGACCCGAAAGGAATGGGCCGCTCCGATGTTAACTCGTCGATTGGCAGTAGTTGGAATCAAGGTGGACGTGTTTCAAGTATGGATTCTGCCGCGACCGACGCAATCGAGGGCGGACGCGGAGACGAGAAAATGAATGTTAAGCTCGAACCGTGCCGTGGAAAAGGATTGAGATGAGAGACGAGGATTTCGAATACTTCATCAGTAAGTTTGGTGAACCGACGCATCGGATGGATGTATCGGCGGCGGCGATTGATCGCTGGCGAGGCAAGGTATCGGATCGCCTGTTGTCGTACTGGAAAGAGGAAGGCTGGTGCGGATACGCCAACGGCTTGCTATGGATAGTCGACCCGGAAGAGTACGAGGATACCGTTGATGAGTGGCTAGACGGATCTCCCTTGGAGAGGCTTGACGCGTTTCACGCCATCGCCAGAACTGCCTTTGGAAAAATCTTCCTGTGGGGGGAAGCGACGGGGCAAAGTGTTACGATTAATTGTGCGACGCACGCAATTTTTGCATTAAAGCGAGAGCTCCGAAAAAAAAATCTATCGGATTTGGATATCTCGATGCGCTCGTTTTTAGGAAAAAGTAAAAGCGAATGCGATTTGAAAGATGAGAAGGGTATCCCTCTCTTTGATAGGGCGGTAGAGAAGCTGGGTCCTCTCGCCCCAGACGAGATGTATGGTTTTGAGCCCGCTATCGTCCTGGGCGGGAAAATTCTGTTGAATAATTTGCGTAAAGTGAAAACAGATCAGCATCTAACGATATTGCGGCAGATGGCGGCCCCGACGATGCCGTTTTCTGATGCAGACATCGACAAGCTGATTCCCTAGTATATCTGTCGCTTGGAGCGCTCTGACAGAATCCGTTACGGCGCTTTGTTTGATGGCGACAAGCTGGCAATGCGCCAGTCGACGACCTCAACTCCGGATTGGCATCGCATTGACGATGTCCATGTCGGCTGACCCACTTCGCGAGCAGCGAGTGATCGAGCTCGACGCTCTTACTGGCGTACATGTCCGACTGCCGATACAACGGAAGATGATTGGCGAACGTCGAGACGAGCAAGTGCGTGAGCAACGCCGGGCTGGCGAGACCGCGTTCGATCGGGCGATTCGGCGCTGCCGCCTGCGCGATGTGATCGCAGCGTGCGCAGGCCAACTTGGGTCCCCATGGCGGAGCATGCGGAAGCTCGCAGGCATGTACTCGAATTGTGCGGCGACGTCTTCGGCCTGCGACTTCATCTTGCCGCCGCAATCCGGGCATGTTTGGGCCGACTCCGCAAATATGGCAACTAGCGAAGCAAGAGGCGAAAGTACTCGCAGAGAAAGAGGCCAAGGAATTGGCGGAGCGGGAAGCCAAACAAGCCACAGAGCAAGCCGCGAAAAAGGCTGAGAAGGAGACTGCGGAGAAGGCCGAAAAGGACGCTGCGTCAAGCGGTGGGAAGGGCGAGGGGAACGAAGGTGGCAAGGTGAAAGGCAGCCCCTGTGATCACCTGAAGCAAGGATCGGGGAAGGGGTCGTATCGAGGGGGCGCGCGCAGTAAGACAAGTAAGTCAGTGAACGATGGGAAGGATTCGCATCACACGCCGGCATCGATGATGCGAGCCCTCTCCTCAAAAAGGATGGTCCGGCCATTCAAATGGACGCTGTAGATCATCACAAGACCTCAAGTAACGACCGCAATGGTACCGAAGGAGAGGAGAATCGCGAGATGATCGCGAATCTGTTAAAAGACGGAAAATGGCGAGAGCCTATGGCGGTCGAAATTCAGGACATTCGGGAGGTTGCGTAGGCTATTGGAAATTTCCGTAAGTACAATGAGGCAATGTTGGAGTGCTTTAAGTGTCTTGAGAGAAATAACCGTCCTTCCGACGGGGTAAATGTGATTACTCATTTTGTAATTGTTCCGTATGTGAGCGTTGGTCCCATTAATTTTGGCATGGCGCGTGCGGATCTGCATGCTCTCTTAGGCGCGCCAGACTATTCCAGGAGGAGTCGTTTTGGGCCGAAGATTATCGATTCATGGAATAAAGAAGACCTGACTGTGATTTCTTCCGGTGCCGATGGAACGGTAATGGAGGTCGGTTTTGGGAAAGAGCAGTCGCAAGCGGAAGTAAGCGGCGTCAAACTCTTCGACCGTGACGGCTCGACCGTCTATCGCGATCTTTGCGCGGCGGATGGCGCGCCGAAGCAGAACGTTGGATTCACCGTACTATTCAAGTTTGGGATAGCGCTCGACGGTTTTCTTGTGACGGAGCAGGATGACAGAGCAGTCACGGCATTTGCGAAGGGAGTGCGAGACGAAGCCGATCCGCGACTGAAGCCAGTGAAGATATGATTTCGTCAGGTACGTCAGCGCGCGGAGCGGCATGATCGTGCTTCGGAGCATTCAGACATCGCGGGGCTTTCGCCCTTGGCTTCAAGCTAGACAATCATCGCCGCTTTTTCTGTTTCGAACGGTGCCAACCCCCGTGCCATTCGTCGCAGTTTTGGGCTGTTGCTGCCAGCAGGAATTCGTCCCGCGCACCACTTAGAGTGCCTAACACACGTCGTCCACGAAGCGTGAACAGATAACGGCAGCGGCCAAGGCAGCAACGCACCATGAATGTCGAAACGTTGCTCGCAGCGAATGCGCAGTTTGCCGAAACCGGCGAACCAGGCATGTGTCCGTTCGACCACCCGCGAAATGAGGCTTATGACGGTTGTCCGTGCGCGAGGACTTTCTTAAGACTAAGTGCGGCTAACACAACCTGGACGTGAAGCCATGAAAGCCATATCGTGGCGGTATGGCCAGACGAAAAATCAGTAACGAGTTATGGGCGGTGCTGGAGCCACTGATTCCGGTATTCACGCCGTCGCCCAAAGGGGGGCGCCGCTGAACGGTGGATGACCGCGCAGCATTGAATGGCATCCTGTATGTCCTGCAAACAGGCATTCCATGGGAATACTTGCCGAAAGAATTGGGCTTCGGCAGCGGGATGACCTGCTGGCGAAGACTACGCGACTGGCAAGCCGCAGGCGTGTGGGAGAAGCTGCATCGGGCAATGCTTCGCCGCTTGCGTGAGCATGACCAGATTGACTGGGAACGGGCGAGTCTTGATGCCGCCAGTGTTTCCAGCCCCCGGGGGGCCAGGAAACCGGCCCCAACCCGACAGACCGGGGCAAGCTCGGGTCGAAACGGCACATCGTCGTAGATGCGCGCGGCGTTCCGTTGGCCATCACACGGTCACGGGTGCCAACCGGCACAATTCGATGGCATTCGAGCGCACGCTTGATGCCATTGCTGCGGTACCGGGCCTGACCGGACAGCCTCGCAAGCGTCCGGGCAAGCTGCATGCGGACAAAGATTATGACTTTGCACGCTGCCGTCGTTACCTGAGGCAGCGCGGCATCACAGCCCGTATCGCCCGCCGTGGCGTGGAAAGTAAGGAGTGGCTCGGCCGCTATCGCTGGGTAGTCGAGCGCACGCATGCCTGGTTTGCCGGTTTCGGCAAACTGCGCATTCGTTTCGAGCGTCGTCTCGACATTCATGTTGCGTTGCTTAACCTGGCTGCCGCCGTTATCTGCTCGCGGTTCGTAGATGACTTGTGTTAGCCACCCTAACTTCCAATTTATATTCAACTCTCATCCGGTAAGCAGCATACGAAATGGAGCGGGGAGTCTGGAATGCAGAAATCGAAATACGCCCTCTACGAAGCTGCGGATCCTTACTTCAGTCTGGTGCGATAGGCGCTCGGTGACCTTGTCGATGGAGCTCACTTCTTCGACGTCGTCGCCGACGACGTCATTTACGAGGTTCGTTACGACCTGGGTTGGCCCCGCGTTATCGAAGGACGAACCAACCTGATGGCTGCGTTCAAAGGCTACGTCGACAACATCGCGCTTCAATCTGCCGACGAGTTGATTTCCCACGAGACAGACACTGGCTGTGTCATCGAATACGAGATTCATGAAATCATCCTCGCCACAGGCGTGCAGTACAACAACCGGTTCTGCTCAATCATCAAGATCGAGAGCCGAAAGATCACGCATTGGAGAGACTACATGGACTCCCATGCAGCCTGGAGCGCAATGACCGGGAAGAAATAGAAGCGAACAATATGAAACAGATCTTAATGATCGATGTGAGCCCGGGAGAGAAGGACCCGGCGAGTCGAGTTGTGGGCCGACCGCCGGATCGCGGGCAAGACGTCCTGAGCACGACTCGCCGGCAGCTTAATCAGCGGCCGCGCCGGCAGTATCCGGCGTCGCCTGGAGCTGCGCGGCGTCAACGCGTTTCGCAGACGACGCGGCGGTTCTCGCCGCACGCGCTTTTCGGGCAACGGGCGATTTGGCCACAGCGCCTTTCTTCGACGCCGCTTTGCGAGCGGCCGGTGCTGTCTTTTTTGTAGCGAGCTTTCTGGCCGATGCCTTCTTCGTTGCCGTCTTCCTGGTCGCGGTTTTTTCCGCGGGGCCGGTCTTGTCGGACTTCGTCTTCCCCTTCGTCGAACGCGTTACGGTCTTTTCAATCAGGAACTTCGTCCGGTCCTTGGCATCAGCAATCCATGCGGGCGCGCGGCCACGTCCGCTCCATGTAGCCCCCGTCTTTGGGTCTTGATACATTGCCGGCTGCGGACCGCGAACGTAATTTCCTGCTTTTGCCGCCTTCTTTGCATTGAACGCCGCGTCTGTCGGGACGCCTGAAATCAGGAACTTGTTGCGGTCTTTCGCCGCTGCAATCCAGCCTGGCGCCCGCCCGTGGCCAGTCCACGTTGCGCCAGTCGCCGGGTCGCGATACTTCGGCGCGCGGGCCACCTGCTTCGAAGGCGTTGTCCGGGTCCCGGGTTTGCGGCCTCGCTGCTTGCCGACATGCGCTGCGATGTCGGCGGTGGTTATTCCGTGCTTCGTCATCAGTTCACGGATTTTGTCGAGAACAACTGTAGACTGCTTTGCAACCAGTTCCTGTGCCTGAGCCTGCAATTTGGCGATTCGTGCCTGGATGCTTTCGAGCGTGGTCATTAGAGCTCCGTATTCATGTTGAATTGTGGGACTATGCCATATCTTGCGGCATTACTACCAGAACGACTCGTCGCATCCAATCTCTTTACGCGAAAGAGGAGTGAGTGTGCGTCTCTTTCAGCCGACGAATGCCTTCGACAGCGGACCACGGAGATAAACGGCGGTACTTTCCGTGAAATGGCGCGCGGTGCCTTAAGGTCATTTTCGCGGTGACCCTCCGAACAGCTGAACGATCACACCACGCAACCAGCGATTCCCGGCCTCGTGGTGATATCGGGCATGCCAGTGTTGCCGGACGGCGAATCCATCCACGGGAACCGGGCATGAATGAACGGCCAGATCGTTGGCGTGCGCAAGCGTTTGGCCGATGTGACGCGGCAGCGTGGCGATCAGGTCGGTCGTCTGGACGATCGTTCCAAGCCCCAGGAAGCCAGGCAATTGCAGTACGACGTCACGGTCGATCCGCTCGCGCGCGAGCGCCTGTTCAAGCAGTTGCGCACCCGTGCCCGATTCGATGGCGACGTGCCCCTCGGAACGGTACTGCTTCAACCCAAGCCGCCCGCGAATGCGTGGATGATGCCGGTTCGTCAGGCACACCCAGTCTTGTTGATAAAGCTGCTGTTGATAGATACCGCCGCTGAGCCACGGCACATAGCCGATGGCGAGGTCGGCTTCGCCCGACTCTAGCGCGCGTTCCGTATTGCCGTCGATTCCTGCCGCCTCCAGGCGAATGCCGGGCGCCTGCGCTCGCACGTGGGCGAGCAGTCGCGGCAGCAGCGTGATGTGGCTCGCGTCCGTCATGCAGATGCGAAAGCGCCGCTGCGCGGTGCCGGGATCGAACGCAATCTCCCACGCGACGAAGCGCCTGAGCGATTCGAGAATTTCGCGGCAGGGCCCGATCAGTGCATCGGCCTGCGGCGTTGGCGCCATGCCGCCGGGAGTGCGGACGAAAAGCGGATCTTGCAAATACTCTCGAAGCCGCGCCAGCCAGATACTGATCGTGGGCTGGCTTTGCCCCAGTTGCTCGGCCACACGCGTGACGCTGCGCGCGTCGTACAGCAGGTCGAACAGCTGTAGCAATTTCAGATCGGGCAGGTCGGTCGGCATCATGGCGTAGCGGCATATATTGTCTATTTCAATGACGTCATTGTAGTCATTGAATTGCTGATATGAGCGGTAACTCCTATCGTGGGCCTACACGTCAAGGAGAAGCTCAGTGAAAGTTGCGATTCTCGGCGCCGGTGCACTAGGCTGCACGATCGGCGCCACCCTCACGGAGGGCGGCCACGAAACCTGGCTGCTGGACCGCTCGCCTATCCATGTAGAAACGATGCGTGGCGACGGTCTGCGGGTCGACGACGATAACGGCTCGCGTCGCGTCGCGGTGCGCGCCACGACTCAGGCGGACGAAGTCGGCGTGGCCGACGTGGTAATCGTGCTGGTCAAGTCTTTCCATACCGAAGCGGCGATGCGCGGCGCACTCGCGCTCGTCGGCCCCGAAACGCTCGTGCTGTCGCTGCAGAACGGACTCGGGCACGAAGATGTGCTCGCCGATATCGTGGGCCGTGAGCGTGTGCTGGCAGGCAAGACCTATGTCGGCGGCGTGCTGCGCGGTCCGGGGCATATCCAGTCAGGCGTTACCGGCAAGGCTACTTACATCGGCGAACTCGACGGGCAGATCACGCCCCGCGTGCAGGCGATCGCCGAAGCCTTCAACGCCGCCGGGCTGATGACTACCGTCAGCGACAACATCATGGGCACGATGTGGGACAAGTTGCTCGTGAACGTTGCCACGGGCGCGCTCACCGGTATTACGCGACTCACCTACGGTCAGCTTTACGACGAACCTTTGTTGAAGGCGACGGCGCTTGCGGCCATCGGTGAGGCGATGGCAGCCGCACACGCGGCGGGCATCACCTTGTCGATGACGGAGCCCGAGCAGGCGTGGGCACTCGCGGCCGTTGGCCTCTCTCCCGCATTCAAGACGTCGATGCTGCAAAGCCTCGAAAAAGGCTCCGTCACGGAGATCGATTTCATCAACGGCTCGGTGGTGCGGTGGGGGCAACGACTGGGCGTGCCGACTCCCGTCAATGCGACCCTCGTGGCATGCGTCAAGGGTATCGAGCGCGCGATGGCCGACGGGCAGCGCAAGGAGGCGACGGCATGACTGGCTCGAAGGCTTATCTGGAGCACGTCGCAATCTGGGTGAAGGACATCCGGTGGCACATCCGCTTCTTCGAAGACGTGCTCGGCATGGGCATGCGCGAAATCGACGGCACCGCTGACGCGCCGCGACAGTACTGGACGTTTGGTGGTCTGCAGTTCATTCATGCGCCGCAACACGAAGGTCCGGAAGGGCGCCTCGCGCATCTCGGCGTCATGTGTGAAGACCTGGAGGCCGCACTGGCTGCGGCGCACGCCTATGGTGTCAGCGAAATGCCGCAAGGGCGCAACTGGCTGCGTCTACCCGACGGGCTCGCCGTTGAACTGATTCAGTCGAGGCCCGCGTCGTGTGTCGCACAGGCGCTGGGCATCGATCCGCGCGCGGAGGCGTGAAGACGAACATGAGCATGACGATCATCGAAAGGTACTGGGACGACGCCCGCGAAGGCGACGCGTGCGTGAGCCCGACCTACACCGTGACGAAGGAACGGATTCTCGCGTACGCGGACCTTACGGGCGACCATACCCCCGTGCACGTGGACGAGACGTATGCGAACGCGAGCCACTTTGGCTGTCTTGTCGCGCACGGCTTGTTCGGGTTATCGATTGCAGATGGCCTCAAGACCCAGAGCGACTATCGCTTTCTGCCTGGCATGTCGCTCGGCTGGACCTGGGATTTCCTGCTGCCCATCAAAGTGAATGACATCCTGCACGTGAAGTTTCGCGTCGGTGCGATGCGGCCCAGTAATAGCCGTCCGGGATGGGGCATTGTCGTGCTGCCCTCCGAGCTGATCAATCAGGATAACCAGGTAGCTCAACGCGGCGAGCATCGTCTGATGGTGCCGCGCCGGCCGGGAGCGTTCTGATGCAGCCCCGTCCTCTCGAAGGCATACGCGTTGTCGACTATAGCCACTTCCTCGCCGGTCCCTATGTGGGCCGCTGCCTCGCGGCGCTCGGTGCCGAAGTCATCAAGGTCGAGCGTCCCGGCACGGGCGACGCGGGCCGCCAGCACGCCACCGTGCTCGACGAGCAGCAAAGCGGCTATTTCCTGCAACTGAACATGGGCAAGCGGGGCGTCAGCGTCAACATGAAGGACGCACGCGGCAAGGAGTTCATGCGCCGCCTGTGCGACTCGGCCGATGTGTTCGTCGAGAACTACCGCCCCGGCGCGCTGGAAAAGCTCGGGCTGGGCTATGAGGCGCTATCCGCACGCAATCCGGGTCTCGTCTATTGCTCGATCTCGGCGTATGGCCACACGGGTCCCGACGCGCATCGTGCGGGATTCGGCCTGATCGCCGAGGCGAAGAGCGGCATCATGCAGATGGTGGGCACGCCGGGCGAACCACCGCCACTGCTGCGCATTTCGCTCGGCGACATGTATACGGGCATTCACGCGGTGGCGGCGATCAACGCGGCGCTGCTCGGGCGGGTGAAGAGCGGACGCGGACAGCACATCGACATGGCTCTGTACGACACGCTCGTTTCGATGCACGAGTACGCGGTGCAGTGCTACACGCTGGGCGGCGTGCTGCCGGAACAGACGGGCCACGACATGCCGACCTCCACGCTCTATGGCGTGTTTCGCGCTGCGGACGGCGACCTCGTGATCGCAGCGCAGGTAGACGATGCATGGAAACGCTTCGCCGCGCTGATCGAAACGCATGGCGGCCCTGCCGGATTCGGCGGTGATACGCGTTTTCACGATGGCGTGGGCCGCAATGCGCATCGGCAGGCGATTCTCTCTGTCGTGCAGCCGTGGGTCGCCGCGCGTCCTGTCGCGCAGGTGCTCGAACTGCTGGACGGCATCGATGTGCCTTGTGCGAAGGTGCAGCGCATCGACGAGGTGCTCGACGATCCGCAGATCCAGGCGCGCGGCATGGTGGTCGAGCAACATCATCCGCGGTACGGGACGCTGCGTTTGCCCAACCTGCCGTTCCGCTTTTCTCATTGCGACACGACCATCCGCGACGTCGCACCCGATCTCGGGCAGCACAACGCGGAGGTTGCGCAATCGCTCGGCTTTTCCGCGGCCGAAATCGACGCGATGCAAACCGAAGGCGTTCTCTACGCAAAGTGAGACACCATGACTGACCAGTATGCAGTGATCGGCAATCCGATCGGCCACACGAAATCCCCATTGATTCATGGCCTGTTTGCCGAAGCGGAGCAGCAGGCGATGTCCTATGTCGCGATCGAGGGTCCGCTCGATCCTGAAGACGCATTCGCCAGGGTGGTGCGCCAGTTCGCCGACAAAGGCGGCAAAGGTATGAACGTCACCGCGCCATTCAAGCTGAAGGCATTCGCACTCGCCGACGAGCCCAGCGAACGCGCGGCGTTGGCGGGCGCCGCCAACGCGCTCAAGTTCGAAAGTGGCCGGATCATTGCCGAGAATTTCGACGGCATTGGCCTGTTGCGCGATATCGAGGTGAATCTCGGCGTTCCGCTCGCCGGCAAACGCGTGTTGATGCTCGGCGCGGGCGGCGCAGCGCGTGGCGCGGTGCTGCCGTTTCTCGCTGCGGGCCCCGCCGAACTAGTCATTGCCAACCGCGACGTAGCCAAGGCCGAAGCGCTGGTTGCACAAGTCGGCTCGCCTGGCACTGCACTGCATGCTCGCGGCTATGGCGATCTGCCGGCCATGGGCCGATTCGATCTCGTGGTCAACGCGACTTCCGCGAGCCTGACCGGTGAGTTGCCGCCTGTCCCGCCTGGCGTGTTCAGCCCGGCAGGCACCGCGTATGAGCTGGCGTACGGCAAGCGGCTCACACCGTTCCTGCGACTCGCGCGCAACGCCGGCGTACATGGCGTGGCGGACGGCGTCGGCATGCTGGTCGAGCAGGCAGCGGAAGCTTTTGCATGGTGGCGCGGCGTACGTCCGCAGACGGCAGCCATCATCGATCGTCTCACCGTGCCGCTCGATTGAGCACACAGAGGAAAACCCAATGAAGCACGTGCGGATGCTTCACGGCATCAGTCACACCACAGCCGGTTCAGACGGCATTCGAAGGCCACAAAAAAGCAGAACAACGTCGACGGTTCAGCCACCGTTCAACCCCAGCGTGGCCATTTCGGGCCTCATCGTCGTGTGGACGAACTGCAGAAAAGCCTCGACGACGGGATTGGCCTGCTGCAATTGCGGACACAGAATGAAGCCGCGAAAAAGGATCTCCGGCACGAATGGACGAAACACGATACGCCGCCGATCCGCTTCGAGCGCCGCCAGCGGATTGACGATGCCGGCGCCCAGTCCGCGCGCCACCAGCGCGCAGATTGTCGCGCCATACGGCGTTTCGATGGCGGGCACCTGATCGGCGCCTGCGGGCCGCAACGCGCGATCGAGCGACGTGCGGGTGTCGTCTGCATAGGACGGCAGGATCAGCCGTTCGCCGCGCAGGTCCGCGGCCTGAATACGTTTGCGCGCCGCGAGCGGATGATGTGCCGGCAACGCGCATAGCCCAGGCAGACGGTACAGTTCGACGCTCGTCACGCCGAACGCATCGGGTGTCGCCGTCGCAAAGCCCACGTCGCAATGTCCAGACGACACCCAGCGCTGGATCGTGCCTTCGCTGCGCATTTCTAGCGACACGGCCACGCGCGCATATACCTCGAGGAAACGCTCGATCACCGTCGGCAGGAACGACAGCGCCAGCACAGGCGCCGCGACGATACGTAAACGCCCGCTGCCGAGCTGACGGATCTCGCGAGCCGAATGCTCGAGTTTTTCGAGCCCGACGAAGCTGCGATCCACCTCGCGATAGAAGGCACTGCCCGCATCTGTCGCGCGGATGCGTCCGCCGTTGCGCACGAACAGCGTCAATCCCGTCGATGCTTCCAAGTCGCCAATAAGCCTGCTGATGCTCGGCTGCGACGTGCCGAGTTCTTCGGCTGCCGCCGTCATCGAGCCGCGCAGCATGACGAGCCGAAACGCTTCGATTTGCCTGAGATTCATGCGTTCTCCGATGCAACGCAGCATGCACATGGCAACAGCTTGCCATATCAGAAATGAATAGAAGACGTTTTTGTCGCTATTTGACCGGATGATTTGCAGCGACCTAGACTGGCCTCACGTCGAGCTTACAGACCTGATCCATGCGCCCCGATGCCCTGCTGTTTCACCAGACGTTCAGCTGCACGCCTTACTGGTGGGAAGCCGCGCCGCCCGAAACGTCGGCCGCGCCCTTGCCGGCGAACGTCGATGTGGCGATCGTAGGCAGCGGTTATTGCGGACTGTCGGCGGCGGCTGAAGCGGCGCTTCATGGCGCACGCGTCGCCGTGCTGGATGCGGCCGAAATCGGCGCAGGCGGCAGCACGCGCAGCGGCGGCATGGTGTCGAGCGGACAGAAACTTGCGTTGACCAACGCGATTCGCGGCGTATCCGCCGACCGGCTCACGCGGCTGATGCAGGAATCGATGGCGAGCTTCGATTATCTGAAGCGGCTCGTCGCGGATGAATCGCTCGACGCCGATCTGAACATCACAGGCCGCTTTTTCGGCGCGTACACACCCGCGCATTTCAACGTCTTGCGCCGCCAGGGCCAACTGCTGCACGACAAGACAGGTGTGACCGTGCATGTGATCGAACGCGAGGCGCAACGCGCGATCATCGGCTCGGATTATTACTACGGCGGCATTCTCGTCGACGAATATGGTGGGCTGCACACCGCGAAATATCATCGCGCGCTGCGCGATCTCGCACGGCGGCGCGGCGCAACACTGCATTCGCATACGGCGGTGCAGCGCATCGAAAAGGAGGGCGCGCAGTTCCGCGTGCATACCGTGCGCGGCACGCTGCAGGCACGGCGCGTACTGGTGGCGACCAACGGCTACACGGGCGCGCTGCTGCCGTTCTTTGCGCGGCGCGTGCTGCCCGTTGCGAGCTATCAGATCGCCACCGAAACGCTGCCCGAAGGGCTGATGGATGCGCTCAATCCCGGCCGCCGCATGATCAGCGACTCGAAGCGCAATCTGTTCTATACGCGCCCATCGCCCGATGGCACGCGCATGATTTTCGGCTCGCGTCCCTCTATTCGCGAACTGAACGAACGCGAAGCCGCGCGACGGCTTTACGCGAAGCTGGTGCAGCTATGGCCTGCATTGCGCGACGTGCGGATCACACACGCATGGAAAGGCTATGTCGCGATGACGCACGACAAGCTCGCGCACGTCGGCGCACACGACGGCATTCACTACGCGCTCGGCTGCAACGGCAACGGCGTCGCGCTGATGAGTTATCTGGGACATCGCATCGCGAAACACATGCTCGACATCGAGCGCGATGCGGGCGCTTTCGGCGAAGGCACGTTCCCGTTGAATGGCGCCGGCCTGGTGAGCCGACTTGCCGTACCGCTCGGCACGGCGCTCTACAAGGCCGACGATATGTGGCGCGGCCGGGTGCGCAACGCGTTGTCGTGAGCGTACGGCACGGGCAACCCATGTTTCATGGACGCGAGGAACACGATGATCGAATTGCTCAAGGTTTCGAAATGGTATGGGGCCCATCGGGTGCTGTCCGATTGCTCGGCAACCATTTCGCGCGGCGAAGTGGTCGTGATCTGCGGACCGTCTGGTTCCGGCAAGTCGACGCTGATCAAATCCGTCAACGGCCTCGAACCCGTGCAAAGCGGACAGATTGTCGTGAATGGCGTGGACGTCACGGCCAAAGCGGCGAACCTCAGCCAGTTGCGTGCAAGAGTCGGCATGGTGTTCCAGCACTTCGAGCTGTTTCCCCATCTCACCGTGCAACGCAATCTGATGCTCGCGCAACGGAACGTGCTCGGCCGCAGCCGCGACGAAGCCGCCGACAAGGCGCGCGCTTTGCTGCGACGCGTCGGTCTTGGCGAGCATGAGGACAAGTATCCGTCGCAACTCTCGGGCGGCCAGCAGCAGCGTGTGGCGATTGCACGCGCGCTGTCGATGGATCCGGTTGCGATGCTGTTCGACGAACCGACTTCAGCGCTCGATCCCGAAATGGTCAACGAAGTGCTCGACGTGATGAGCACGCTTGCGCAGGACGGCATGACGATGCTGTGCGTCACGCACGAAATGGGTTTTGCGAAGCGCGTGGCCGACCGCATCCTGTTCATGGATCGCGGTGCGATCGTCGAAGACGACACACGGGAAGCGTTTTTCGACAGGCCGCGCTCCGAGCGCGCCAGAGAGTTTCTGTCGCGCATTCTTCACTAGCCGGTCTGCGAGTCGTACCGAGTCACGCGCGAGTTTCGTTTATCGAAGTTTCTACCTGGGGAGTTTCCGATGCGATTCCTTCAATTTGCACGCAGCCTGGCTGTCGTCACATCGCTGTGCCTCGTCGCCGCAACGGCGGCCCATGCCGAAGATGTCGGCACGCTGACGCCGGGCAAGATCGTTGCGGGCGTCGATGCGAACAACAAACCGTATTCGTACGTCGACAACGGCAAGATGACGGGCTTCGACGTCGAGCTGATTCGCGCGATTGCCGCGAAGCTCGGGCTCTCCGCTGATTTTCGCGCTCAGGATTTCGCCGGCCTGTTGCCGAGCGTCGCGAACCAGCAGATCGATCTCGCAGCGGGCTCGATCTCGATTACGAAGGATCGCCTCAAGATGGTGGATTTCTCCGACGGCTATCTGACGGGCCTGCTTTCCGTCGCCACGCTACCCGGCAGCGCGATCAGCGCGGATGTGGCTTCCGTGAAAGACAAGCGTATCGGCGTCGTGCAAGGCACGATCGAAGACACTTATTCGGCCAGCTATCTGCCCGGCGCACAGATCGTGCGCTTTCCTAACCTGAACGCTGGGTTCCTTGCATTGCGCAATAAGTACATCGACGGCTATTTCGTCGACAAGACGCTCGTCGAAGGTCTGCAAAGCAAGTATCCGCAAGCGAATATTGCCGACAAGCTCGATATCTCCGCCGTCAATCTGCCCGCAGGCTTTCCCGTGCGCAAGGGCAATACGAAGCTCGAAGCCGCGCTCAACAAGGCGATCGGCGAACTCGTCGCCGACGGCACATGGATGAAGTTATATCTGCAGTTCCATCCGGGTTATCCGAAGCCCACCGATCTTCCGCCGTACGCGATGAAGTAGGCAACCCTTCACGCCAACGCGGTACGCAACGGGCGAACGGGTAAATGCGGTCGCTTCTCAACGTCGTACACGCTTCAGGAGAGCGCAGATGGATGCCTTCTTGCAAAACTTTCTCGACTGGCCGCTTTTGCTCGATTCGCTGCCTGGCCTGCTTGGCACGGGCCTCGTGAACACGCTGATCCTCTCGCTGTTTTCGACGGTGCTCGGCATTCTGGCGGGCATGGTGCTGGCGCTAATGACGGTGTCGAATACGCGCTGGCTGACCTGGCCTGCCCAGGTCTTCATCGACGTGTTTCGCGGGCTGCCCGCCGCGCTGGTGATTCTCGTGGTGGGCCAGGGACTCGCGCCCATCGGGTTGTCGCTGTTCGGGCCGAATCCGTATCCGCTCGCCATCGTCGCGCTCGCGCTGATCTCGTCGGCGTATATCGCGGAGATTTTCCGCTCCGGCATCCAGAGCGTGGGGCGCGGCCAGATGTACGCGTGCCAGGCGCTCGGCATGACGTACTGGAGCGGCATGCGTCACGTCATCGTGCCGCAAGGCGTGCGGCGCATTTTGCCCGCGCTCGCGAACCAGTTCATCGCTATCGTCAAGGACTCGAGCCTCGTGTATTTCCTCGGTCTGCTGACGTCGCAGCGTGATCTGTTCACGATCGGCCAGAACGCGGCCGTCAATACGGCTAATCTGTCGCCGCTGGTGGCAGCGGGTCTCGTGTATCTGCTGATCACTGTGCCGCTTACGCATGCGATCAATCACATCGACCGTTGGACCAATCGCTTCAGCAATCCCGGCGCGCGTCGCGGCCGCCAATCTGCGCGCGTACTGCGCAGCCTGCGCCGCGAAGAGGCGTTGCAATCGCAGGCGCCCGCCGCCGAACATCGCTGCGGATAACGAACCCTCACACACATCAATCAAAACATGGGACCGAAAGTCGACATCGTCGCCGACGATATCAAGCTGCCGGAATGTGCCGACGTCGTCGTGATAGGCGGCGGCATCATCGGCGTGTGCACGGCGCTCGCGCTCAGCGAAAAGGGATTGAGCGTCGCGTTGTGCGAGAAAGGCTACATCGCCGGCGAGCAGTCGAGCCGCAACTGGGGTTGGGTGCGCGTCACGCGCCGCGATCCGCGCGAACTGCTGCTGAGCATCGAAAGCCTGAAGATCTGGCGCACGCTCGACGAGAAGCTCGGCATACAAACCGGCTTCAACGAGTGCGGCATTCTCTACGTATCGAACGACGACGCGACGCTGGAACGTCATCGCGACTGGCTGCGGCGTGCGCGCGAGATTGGCGGCGATGCGTTCGATACGCGCGAGGTCGATACCCGCGACATCGCCGCGTTGCTGCCCGGCGCGGCGCGTTCGTTCAAAGGCGGCATATTCACGCCCGGCGACGCGCGCGCCGAGCCGCAAAAGGCCGCGCCCGCCATCGCGAATGCGCTGAGAAAGCGCGGTGTCAGCATCCTCACGCCCTGCGCGGTGCGCGGCATCGAAACGAGCCGCGGACGCGTAAGCGCCGTCGTCACCGAGCACGGCACCATTCGCTGCGATGCCGCCGTTGTCGCTGGCGGCGCATGGACACGCTATTTCTGCGGCAATCTCGGCATCGAACTGCCGCAACTGCTCACGCGTGCCTCGGTGCTGCGTACCGAGCCTCTGGAAGGCGGCCCGACGTGCAGCGCCAACAACGAGGAGTTCGCGTTTCGAAAGCGTCTGGACGGCGGCTATACGGTCGCCTATGGGCTGCGCACGCATGCGGACCTCACGCCCGATTCGTTCCGCCTGTTCTTCAAATACATCGAGGCGCTGAAAAGCCAGATGGGCGCATTGCAGATCAGCGTCGGCAAGCGCTTCTTCGACGAACTGAAACGCCCGCGCCGCTGGCCGCTGGACGCGCCGACGGTGTTCGAATCCATCCGCACGCTCGATCCCGATCCTGTCGTTCCGTATGTCGACAAGGGTTTGCAGGCGTTCGTCGCCACGTTTCCGCAACTGGCCGGCGCGCGGATCGCGCAGCGTTGGGCCGGCTATATCGACGTCACGCCGGATGCGATTCCCGTCATCTCGGACGTCGCGAAGGTGCCGGGTCTGTTCATCGGTACGGGCTTTTCGGGGCATGGTTTCGGTATCGGGCCTGGCGCGGGGAGGCTGATGGCAGATATCGTGCATAACGACAAACCTCTCGTCGATACACACGCGTTCAGGCTGAGCCGGTTCAGCGACGGTTCGAAAATCACGATCGATGCGGGCTTTTGATGCGGCCGCATGAACGAGACGCTTCGCAAGGATTCGAGCATGCAAAAGGTAGCGATGGTGTCAGGCGCTTCGCGCGGTATCGGCAGCGCGATTGCAAGCGAGCTGGCGCGGCGAGGCTATGCGCTTTCGCTCGGCATGCGCGAGCCGCGCGCGGTCGAGGGCATGGCCGATGCGTTCATTCACGCCTATGAAGCGCGTGACCCGCAGGCGGCACGCAACTGGGTCGATGCGACGATCGATCGATACGGTCGGCTCGATGTGCTCGTCAGCAATGCGGGCATCTGCAAGATGATCGACTTCGACAACGGCAACGATGCGCTGCTCGCGGAGACTTTCGACATCAACGTGCACGCTCCCTTTCGTCTTGTTCAGGCGGCGTTGCCGCATCTGCGGCGTTCGGGGCGCGGACGCTTCGTGCAGCTTGCGTCGTTGTCGGGCAAGCGCGTCAAGAACCTGAACGTCGGCTACCAGATGTCGAAGCACGCGATGGTCGCGTTGACGCACGCGGTGCGCCGCGCGGGTTGGGACGACGGCGTGCGCGCAACGGCCGTGTGTCCCGGCTTCGTGAATACCGATATGGCGTCGGGCATCGCCGATCTTCCGCCCGACGCGATGACGCAACCGCAGGATCTGGCGCTGCTCGTGGTCAACGCGATCGAACTGCCGAACACCGCGAGCGTTGCGGAACTGCTCGTCAATTGCCGGTATGAGGAGACGCTTTAGCGTGCCTGGGCGCTGGAGCCAGACGGCAATTCAACGCGCGTGCGGGCGATCAATCAGTCCCGCGTTCTATCGTTCGGGCGCCTCGCTCATGCGCTTCGCTCATGTGTCTCGCTCATGCGTTTCGATAAGCTGCTCTGCACAAGAAGCAGACGGCGGCGCGTCGACCCCATCGCGATCCACACCGCCGTGCGCGCGGCAGGCATGCCTGAGTCCTGCGCCGCAGTAAAGCCACAGCGCCAGCGATCCGGTTGAAATCGCACCGAGCGCCATGAAGGCCACGGGATAGCCGAAGTGTTGAGCGAGCAACCCGCCCAGCGCCGGACTCAATGCTGCGCCTGCCGCCTGCACGGTCATCACCACACCTTGCCCGGCATTGACATGTCCGGTGCCGTGCAGCAGGCGCACGACCAGCGCCGGCACGGCGACGCTCTGCAGGCCGGCGCCGATGCCATCCAGCGCCTGCACCGGGACCACGCCCCACGCCTGGATCAACGAGGCCGCAATCAGCCCGCGCACCGGCAGCGCGAGGAACGTGAGCAGAATGACCCACCAGTAGCCGTACCGCCGGATCAGGCGGTTAGCGAGCATGGCCGCGACGACCATCACCGCCTGGGCGATCACGATGGTTTGCGCGGTCAACGCACTCGGGTCGCCCTGATGCGCCGCGACGATCGCGAGTCCGTAAAGCGGCAACATCGCGGCGTTGCCAAGGTGAAACAACGCGAGGGCCGCCGCGAGCACCAGCAGGGGACGGCACTGCAGCAAGATCCGAAGTCCGCTGACGTGGCCGCCGGCGCGACCAGGGTGCGACTCTGCCGACGTCAGGCCTCTGGCAACCTGATGGTCGATGGCGTCGCTGCGAATCATCATGGCAGCCACGATGGCCAGCACGCCGAAGGCTGCGCTCAACGCGAACACCGCGCCGAAACCGTATCGCCAGCCCAACCAGCCCGACAGCACTGCGGCCACGACGTTGCCCGCGTGATTGGCGACCTGGTTACGCCCGAACTGCCGGTCAAAGCCGGATTGCCGCACGACCCCCAACGTTATGCCTGCCATTGCCGGTCCGATAGCGGCTCCCGTGATCGCGGTGACGACCTGCGACGCCACCACCATCCGGTAATCGTGAGAGGCCCACAGCAGTCCTGACGCCAGCACGGTCATGACGCCCGCGATCACGATCAGTGCGCGCTTGTGACGGGTGCCGTCCACCAGCGCGCCGGCCGGAGACGTCGCCAGCATCCCCGCGATGCCGCCCATGCTCATCACGATGCCGATCATGTCCGTGCCCCAACCGCGCGCTTGTAGAAACACGCCGAGAAACGGGCCGATGCCGGCCTGGACATCCGCCATGAAGAAGTTCAGTGCTTCGAGTGCGCGACGGGTCTTCACGATGCCCAAGGTTCCGATGTTCAGGCGAGGAGCCGGTGCTTATGCAACCCATGTGCCATACGCGCGTGCCACGTCGGGCAGACTTTGCAGCGGGCCGTACGACGGCAGGTGTCGGATTACTGGACAGCGGTTGTCCGAACAACCGACAGCAGCCGGTGTCTGTGAGCGCCGCGACCTCTGCGATGTCCGCGCGGGCGGCTTCGCGCCTGCGTCGTGGTTGCCCCGCTTTTGCTAAGCTTGAAACCCTCTCCTTCCTCGCACGCTTATGTCCGCAGCTCAACGGCGTTTCTCGTTCGCCAGCCAACTCGCGGTTTTCTGGGTGCTGGTAGCCGTGATGTGCGCGCTCCTGATCGGGCTCGTCTGGTTCATGGCGCAAGGCAACCTGGAGCGGCAGATCGGCGTCGCGCGTCAACAGACACTGGCCGGGTGCGAGGCGGTTGCCTCGCGCTACGACCTTTCGATCGACCGGACCGCCGACGCGCAAAGTGCCTCGAACAGGGACCTGATGCACGCGATCCTTGACGTCGTGCTCGCGCAGATGCCGGGCGTCGAAGGCGGCTTCTGGCGTGCGGCAGACAGCGAACGCGGCATTTTCGACGCCTACGCGTTTCCAACCTACGAGGGCAGCGGCATCAAGCGCGATATTCCGCAAGCCGAGACGCCGCTGATTCTGCGCACGCTGCGCGCGGCGACGAGCGGGCATGCGGCGTCCGAGTATGTCGAAGGACAGCAGGACGCGGTCATCGTTTCGGCCTGTCCCGTGCCGCATCGCGCCGGATTGTTTGCGTGGACGCTCACGCGCGTGCGTCCGCCGCTCGGTCCGCACGGCAAGACGCTCGTCACCGCGCTTGCCCTGCTGCTCGCTGTGATCGTCGGGAGCGCGATTGCCTTGGGAACGCTGCTGCGCCGCTGGCGCAGCGATCTTGCGCGCGTCGAGCAGAGCCTGAGCGAAGCAACGGACCTGCATGCGCCTTTCACGCCGATCGCGCTCACAGGCGAGCCGGACCTGGACAAGATCGTTGCCGCGCTCAATGCATACGGTGCGCGCACCACCGCACTGCAGCGGCAGGCGAGCGATCTCGACAGGAAGCTCGCAGGCGCCGAGCGGTTCGCCGCACTCGGCCGGCTGGCCGCGCAAATCGCTCACGAGATCCGCAATCCGATCGGCGCGATGCGACTCAAAGCGGAAAACGCGCTGGCCGGGGACGCGCAGCGCAAGCACCACGCGCTGGTGTCGATTCTCGAGCAGATTCAGCGAGTGGAAATGCAGTTGTCCGGCTTGCTTGCACTGACGCAGCCTGTCCGCATCGATGCGCAGCCGGTTGCGCTGCGTGAATGGCTGGCTGCGCGTATTGAACTGCATCGGGATGCCGCGTCGCGGGCCGGCATTGCGCTCGCCCTCGCGCAAAGCAACGACTTGCCGGACGAAGCGTGTTTCGATGCGGCTCAACTCGCCCGTGCCATCGACAATCTGATTCTCAATGCCCTACGTCATACACCCGCCGGCGGCCACGTTACGTTGCGCGCGGCGCAGCACGCGGATATCTTGAGCATCGAAGTCGCCGACGACGGGCCGGGCGTGCCGCTCGCCGAGCGCGAGCACATCTTCGAGCCCTTTGTGACCGGTCACGCCTCCGGCTCCGGTTTGGGTCTCGCCGTGGTGCGGGAAATCGCCGTGGCGCATGGCGGCCGCGCCTTCTATGCCGCGCGCCCGCACGGCGCCTGTTTTGTGATCGAACTGCCATGCCACACATCCTGATCGTCGACGACGACGACGCGTTCCGCGAAAGCCTTGCCGAAACCCTCGGCGATCTGGGGCATACCGTCATCGAGGCAACAGGGGGCCGCGAGGCGCTCGAGTGTCTCGGCAGCAGCGCGCACATCGATTGCGCGTTCCTCGACTTCAGGATGGCCGACATGAGCGGCATCGAACTGCTCGAACAGTTGCGCGCAATGCCTGAGCGCAAGACCTTGCCGGTTGTCGTGCTGACCGCATTCGCGACCAGCGACAACACCATTCACGCCATGCGTCTGGGCGCGTTCGAACACCTGACCAAACCGGTCGGACGGGGCGTGATCGCCGAATTGCTGCGCAAGATCGAAGCCTCGAATCAAGGCCCGTCCGCAGACGTCCAGCCGGCGCCCGAAGACACGCTGGGCGACGACACCGCGCCTCGCCTGCTCGGCACCAGCGCGGCGTTACGCGAAGCGCAAAAGCAGATGGGCCGTGCTGCTGCCACGGATTCGACCGTGCTGATCAGCGGCGAAACGGGCACCGGTAAGGAGGTCGCGGCGCGCGTCCTGCACGACGCGTCGGCGCGGCGCCGCGGGGCTTTTGTGGCGATCAATTGCGCGGCGATTCCCGCCGACCTGCTCGAGAGCGAACTCTTCGGTCACGCGAAAGGGGCGTTCACGGGGGCGCACATGCAACGCGTCGGCCGCTTCGTCGAGGCGAACGCCGGCACGCTGTTTCTCGACGAGATCGGCGATCTGCCGTTGCCGATGCAGGCGAAGTTATTGCGCGTGATTCAGGAGCGAGAGCTGACGCCGCTCGGCAGCAACACGAGCGTGCCGATCGACGTACGGATCGTCGCAGCGACGCATCGCGATCTCGGCGCCGAAGTTGCAGCAGGCCGGTTTCGCGAGGATCTGTTCTACCGGCTCAACGTGATCCCGATTCATTTGCCGCCGCTGCGCGAACGCCCCGACGACATCATCACGCTCGCCACGCATTTTCTGGCGCTCGCGGCGCGCCGCTCCGGCATCTCGCGCACGCTGGGCGCAAGCGCCGAACGGCGTCTTCTCGCGCATGCGTGGCCGGGCAACGTGCGCGAGTTGAAGAACGCGATGGAGCGTGTCGCCGCACTCGCTCGCGGCCCGCTTGCCACCGACGACGATCTCGCGTTTCTGGCCGCGCGCCAGGTGGCAGCCGACGACCTTCCGGGCGCATTGCTCGATCTGCCGCTCCCCGAGGCGATCGAGCGACTGGAACGCGCTTCGATCGAACGTGCGTTGCAACTTGCCGCGGGTAATCGCGCCGAAGCCGCGCGTCGCCTCGGCATCAGCCGCCAGTCGCTTTATACGAAGATGGCCGCGTACAAACTGGGCTGAGTCCTGGGTTGACTCCTCAACGGGTGTCCATTCGAACGACACCGTGCGTCCAGCACCCGGACAGTTCCACAGGCATGCATCGGCGCAGGCCCCGCCCGACAAGACTTGTCGGCATGGCACAACGCTTGCGTTTCTCTGCTGCACAGGACTGCAAAAGGAGCTGCGCCATGAAGGCCTTTCACTCGACGTTGCACATCGTCGCCGCGTGCGTATTGCTCGCCGCCACAGCGGTCAGTGCCGCACAGGATTTACCGCCGCGGCCGGACGTTGCGCAACGTCCGCCGTCCGCGCCCGTTGCCGATCCGGGTCCAGGTGCGGGGCTGCCTCCGCGCCCGCTGGACGATCGCGTTGCCGCCCTTGTCACCGTCAACGGCGTCGTGCAGCGGTATGTGATCAATCCCGAAGGTGATGTCGACGGGCTACTGCTTGCCGACAACGCGCTCGTCCACTTTCCGCCGCATCTTGGCGCCGAGGTTACCGCGGCAGTCGTGCCCGGCGACAGCGTTACGGTGACCGGCTTTGCGCTGCCGGGAGGCACCGTGCAGGCCCAACGAATCGAGAACGCGAAGCGTGGCCGCGCGGTTGTCGATCAACCGCCGCCGCTTGCGACGCCGCGTTTTCCGAGGGAACTGGCAGGCGCGGGTCTCGTCAGACTCGATGTAATCGGCCGTGTGCTGCGCGTGACGACGGCTCCGCGCGGCGAAGCCGACGGCATGCTGCTCACCGACGGCACCGTGATCAAGCTGACCCCGCCCGTTGCCATGCAGTTTGCCGATCTGCTGCGTCCTGGAACGATGGTCGCCGCACAGGGCTATGGCACCCGCAACCGTTATGGTCAGGCGATGCAGGCCACCGCCTTCGGCACGCCGGGCAAGCTGACTACGCTTTACGGCACCTTGCCGCAATAACGCACTTCGAAAGGAAATCTCCATGCATTGGATCGATCCCGCCTGCCTGCCCGAAACACGCGGCAAGGTCTCGCAATTCCTGCTCAATCCGCGCGGCGAAGTCGACGGCTTCATTCTCGAACGCAGT
The DNA here is from genome assembly GCF_034424375.1 of Paraburkholderia kururiensis. Classification (NCBI taxonomy): domain Bacteria; kingdom Pseudomonadati; phylum Pseudomonadota; class Betaproteobacteria; order Burkholderiales; family Burkholderiaceae; genus Paraburkholderia; species Paraburkholderia kururiensis. The sequence goes on from NZ_CP139965.1 coordinate 1,097,551, forward strand.
GACCGGACCCGGCAGCAGGTTCATTTCCCGCCGCATTTGTCGAAGCGTGTCGCGCGGCATGTCGTGATCGGCGACACCGTGCGGGTACGCGGCGTAAAGCCTCGCGCCGCCGACCTGGTGGCGGCAATTTCGCTGACCACAAAGAACGCAATCGAGATCGTCGACGAAGGTCCGCCGCATCCTCGTGACGCACAGGGGCATGCGCCCGCGATGCAGACAAAGCCGATGGACGTACAGGGCGAGGTTGTGTTGCCGCTGTTCGGCCCGAAGGGGGAACTGCGCGGCGCGCTGCTGGATGACGGCACTTCGCTCAGAATGCCGCCGCATGCCGCGGCCGAACTTGCGGTCTATCTCACGCCGGGCGTCCATGTGCAGGCATGGGGTGACGGCGTGAAGAGCCGGCTGGGTCGCACGGTGAACGTGCATGAGATCGCCGAGCTTGTAGACGAGTGATCGGCGTCGCAATAGCCCATCCCTCGGTCGCTGAACGACCGAGGGATGGGCGCCGGGCCGACACGCCCGTTCATACGCCCCGGCATTCCTCCACCATCAGAACTTTTCCCATTCCGCGGAATGGGCCGGCGCCGGGAGCCGTTGGGCGAGCGACGCTGAAACAGCGAGTTTGCCGCCGCCCCGTACGACGGAAGGCGCTGCGCGCCCAGTTGGCCGGACATGTTGATTACCCGACTGTGACTTGACGCGGAATACCGACACCGAGTCCTTCAACTGAAGGCTCTGTTCCTCCAGCGAGCGTGATGCCGCGGCCGCCTCTTCCACCAGCGCGGCATTCTGCTGCGTGACTTCGTCCATCTGCGTGATGGCTTGGTTGATCTGCTCGACCCCGCGAGACTGCTCTTCGGATGCAGCGGAAATTTCCGCCATGATGTCGTTGACACGACGCACCGACTGCACCACGTCCGTCATCGTCTGACCCGCTGCATCGACAAGCGATTTGCCTGCGTCCACCGTCTGAACCGACGCCTCGATGAGCTGCTTGATCTCTCTCGACGCACTCGCGCTGCGCTGTGCGAGCGTGCGCACTTCAGATGCCACAACAGCGAAACCTCTGCCTTGCTCACCGGCACGTGCGGCCTCCACGGCCGCGTTGAGGGCAAGGATGTTGGTCTGGAACGCGACGCCCTCGATGACCGAAATGATGTTGGCCACGCGGTCCGAACTGGACGAGATGTCTTGCATGGCGGACACGACCTTGCCAACCAGATCTCCGCCGCGGGCAGCCACTTCCGATGCCTCGCGTGCCACGGCATTGCCTTGCTGCGCGCTTTCCGTGTTACGTCTGATGGTTGCGGTGATCTCTTCCATGGTCGCCGCGGTCTCTTCCAGAGACGCAGCCTGTTCCTCGGTGCGTTGACTGAGGTCTGCGTTGCCCGACGCGATCTGCGCCGCGCCGGTTGCCACGTTCTCGCTGCCGCTGCGCACCTGGGTCACGATTTCGTTGAGCTTGTCGTTCATATGGCTCATGGCGGTGAGCAATCGCGCTATCTCGTCGCGTCCATACACGTCGATTTCGGAAGTCAGATTGCCCGCCGCCACGGCTTCTGCGACACCGACTGCCTGCCTGATCGGTCGGGTGATCGACCTCGAGATCAGCGCGGCACAGGCGATGCCGAGCGCAACCGCGCATGCGATCACGATACCCGTTGCGGCAAGCGACTGCCGGTAACTCGCACCGGCAGAGGTTGCCGCTTCCTGCGCACCTTTCTGGTTGAGCGCGACGTCCTGTCCAATAAAGTCCGCCAGCTTCGTAAATGCCGCGGCCGAATCTTTCGTGGCAAGCGTTCTCGCACGGTCAAACCCGGCGGCGCCCTGGTCGGACAACTGCAACAGCGTGTCGTCCATCGTGAGATAGTCCGCGAGACTTTGCTTGATCGCCTCGAAGAGGCGCTGCTCCTCCGGCGAACTCACCATCTTTTCATACTGGACGAGCTCCGTGCGTAAGAGTGTCAGCTGTTCATCATGCGCTTGTCGTTGGGCGTTCTTGTGGGCCGCCTCGGACTCCAGCAGCGAGCGAAGCGTCGCTCTTCGTACACCATTGGCCGCCGCCCTGATGTCTCCCAGTGTCTGTACGCTGGGCAGCCAGTCTTCGGCCAGAGCCTGCGTGCCACGATAGACGTTCGATACCTGCAGCGAGGCAACGCCTCCCATTGCGAGCAGCAGGGCGAGAAGAATCCCGAACCCCATGGTGAGGCGGGCCCCGATGCCCAGGTTATTGAGTAGTTTCATGATCTCTCCCCGTCCTTTGGTGCTTCACGATTTCAATACAAGCGCTCGATATGCGAGTCACACGTGCGTAGCGACGACAGACGCGTGTATCGCCGGTTCTACCGTTTGCCATCTGAGCCGACCGCCACTGAAAAAAGGGGCGCGGTGATGCTGGATGGGCGTTCAACGATACGCACGTCCATGTGACTATCGTGATTACGTCAGCCTCCGTCGTTGCTTCAATGCTTTTTGCGGGACTGCGTTTCGGGGCTCCGGTAACAGCGCAGTCGCCCGCACCCGCTCCCTGGAATGGGACAGGAATCGATATGCATCGCTAACGCTCGATCGAATCCGCGCTACGTGAAAACCCTCAAAAAAAACGCTTAAGCAAGCGGCAGGCAGGTCGTAAACAAGCAGTAACGATCTCGTCTGCAAGGGAGCAGCGAATGAAAAACCTGAAGGTGTCCACCCGCCTGCTTGCCGGATTCGGCTTTCTGGCAACGTTGCTGGTAACGACCGCGGCAATCGCGTTCTACGGGCTATGGGCGTTGAACGACCAGCTCGATGTCATCGCGCGCGTAAACAACACAGAAACGCGTCTTGCCAACGATCTGCGCTCCTCCATTCAGGATCGTGCGATTGCCATGCGAAATCTGGCGCTGATTACCGATCCGCAGGACATCGCCCGGGAGCAGGAGCGGATCAGAAAGCAGGAGCAGATCTATGCGGACGCATACGCGAAGCTGACCCGCATGTTCGCCGACGAACCGTCCACGACAGACCGCGAGCGGGGGCTCGTTGCCGCGCTGAAGGCGGACGAAGCAGCGACGCTGCCGCCCATGCGCCGGGCAATAGAACTGGGCGCGGCGAACGACCAGGCCGGGGCGACCAAAGAGCTGTTGCAGAATGCACGGCCTCCACAGCGCAGATGGCTAGCCCACGCAGTGGAGCTTGCGAACTTCGAGGACGAATTGAATGCGCAGGCACAGAAGGACGCTGTGGCTGTCTACTCGCACGTTCGATTGCTGATCGCGATTGTCGTCACGATTTCCCTGTTGCTCGCGATTGCTGTTGCACTGGCGATTGCGCGCAGCATTCTTCGCCAGCTGGGCGGCGAGCCCGCGCTCGCGCAGCACGCAGCGGCACAGATCGCCGACGGCAATCTGCTGGTCGATCTTCGTGTGGCTCAGGGCGATACCAGTAGCCTGATGGTGTCGCTCGAAGCGATGCGCGCAAGACTGACATCGATCGTTCAGGGCATCAAGACTTCCGCCGAGTCCATTTCGGTCGCTGCCAACGAAGTGGCACAGGGTAATGTCGATCTGTCCCAGCGCACAGAAGAGCAGGCTGCGTCGCTGGAAGAGACGGCTGCGAGCATGGAAGAACTCACCTCTACCGTACGGCAGAACACCGACAATGCCCGTCAGGGAAGCACGCTGGCAGCGACGGCCTCTGAAACGGCGCAGGCCGGGGGCAGCGTGGTACAGCAGGTGGTCAGCACGATGGACGACATTTCGTCGAGCTCGCAGAAGGTCGCCGAGATCATCACGGTGATCGAAGGCATCGCTTTCCAGACCAATATCCTCGCGCTTAACGCGGCAGTGGAAGCGGCGCGCGCGGGCGAGCAGGGACGCGGCTTTGCTGTGGTGGCGGGAGAAGTTCGCACACTGGCCCAGCGTAGCGCGGTGGCGGCAAAGGAAATCAAGGAGCTCATCGAAACTTCCGTTTCCCACGTGGCAAACGGCGCGAAACTGGTTCAGGACGCGGGAAAGACGATGAACGAGGTGGTCCGCTCAGTCAGCCGTGTCACCGACATCATGGGCGAAATCGCGTCGGCGTCGGCCGAGCAGACCACGGGTATCGAGCAGGTCAACGTGGCCGTCGCCCAGATGGACGAGGTCACGCAGCAGAACGCGGCGCTGGTCGAACAGGCAACGGCGGCGGCTCAATCGATGGCGGACCAGGCTAAAAGCCTGCGCGAGACCGTATCGATATTCAAGGTGGCGACCCATACGGTGTCCATGGCTGCGCCCGTTCCCGTGCGGACCGAAAAGCGGGCGGCACAGCGGCGCATTCCGGCGATGCCGCGAAAAGTCGAGGCTGCGAAGACGGGCAGTGCCGACTGGGCGACGTTCTAGTTCTGTGCCATCGTGCAGGCTCGACCGGGCCCGTTGTATTGCGGGCCCAGCACATCATGAAGCTCGCTTCGGGCGAATAGAAAGAACAGAAGGAACAGCGGCCAGGCCTGGCACGCGGTCTCTGTGCCAGCCGACCTAAACGGCAAGACCGCCATCGTCACGGGCGGCTACGTCGGCATTGGCCTTGAGCCTGCGCTGCGCTGATCAAGGCCGGCGCAACCGTGACGTTGCGCTTCAAGAAGCCTACCGCTGCGCCACCGCGCCCGTTTCCGACCAGCCGCCGCCCAGCACCTTGTACAGCGTGATGAGGTTGGACTGCTTGGCGAGCATGTCCGTGACCAGTTGCTGTTGCGCGGTGTAGAGCGTGCGCTGCGCGTCGAGCAGGGTGAGGAAGCTGTCGGTGCCGCTGCGATAGCGGGCCTGCGCGAGGTCGTAGTACTGCTGCGCCGAGTTCACGTAGTCGCGGTCCGCGGCCACCTGCGTGACGTACGTCGTGCGCCCCGCAAGCGCATTCGACACTTCCTTGAACGCCGTCTGGATGGCCTTCTCGTAGTTCGCGATGTCGATGTCCTTCTCGACCTTCGCCACGTCCAGCGAGGCGCGGTTGTAGCCGAAGTCGAAGATGGGCACCGAGATGGACGGCGCAAACGTCCACGCGCCCGTGCCCGCCTTGAAGAGGTTCGAGAGGCTGCCGCTCGTGGTGCCCGCGGAAGCCGTCAGCTCGATCTTCGGAAAGAACGCGGCGCGCGCGGCGCCGATGTTCGCGTTGGCGGCCTTCAGCGTGTGCTCGGCTTCGACGATGTCGGGCCGGCGCGTGAGCAGGTCCGACGGCACGCCTTCGCCGATGTCCGCAAGCGTGGCCTCGCTTTCCATCAGCGAAGGGCCTTGCGGCAGATCGTCGGGCAGCGGTGCGCCAATTTCGGCCACGAGGTTGTTGCGGTCCTGCGCCACCGCACGCGTGTACGAGGCGAGGCTCGAGCGCGCGCTGGCCAGCGAGTTTTCGGCCTGGCGCACGTCCTGCAGCGACGAACTGCCCATCTTCATCATGCTGACCGTGAGGTCGTAGGTGTGCTGGTCGGCGTCCACGGTGTTCTGCGTGATCTGCAATGAAGCTTCGTCGGAGAGCAGTTGCAGATAGTCCGTGGCGACCGTCGCGATCAGGCTGATCTGCGTGCTGGTGCGCGCGGCGTCGGTGGCGAGGTACTGCTCCAGTGCCTGACGCTTGAGGCTGCGCAGGCGACCGAAAAAGTCGACTTCCCACGACGTGAGCCCCACGCTCGCGCTGCTCGAACTGTAGGCGCTCGTGGAGCCCTCCACGCGTTCGCGCGTGACCGAGCCGGATGCGCTGATGGTGGGCCCGATGTTCGCGCGCGCAATGCGGTACTGCGCTTCGTACTGCGCCACGTTGAGCGCGGCCACGCGCATGTCGCGGTTGTTGGCGAGCGCGAGTTCGATCAGCTTTTGCAGGCGCGGGTCTTTGAAGAAGTCGCGCCAGCCGAGGTCGGCACCCAGCGGTGCCGCGGCGGTGGTCTGCGCGGCCTTCTGCTGCGCAGGCGCGGGGACGGTGGACCACGTGCTGTCGACCGGCGCGGCCGGACGCTGGTACGTCGGGTCCAGCGTGCAGCCTGCCAGGGCGGCCGCACAAAGAAGGGCGATCAGGGTGCGTTTCATGCGTTGCCCTCGTTGATGTCAGCGGAGTCCGTGGTGTGACCGTGTTCCTTGAACAGTCTGCGCACCACGACGAAGAAGACCGGTACGAAGAAGATGGCGAGCACCGTGGCCGCGATCATGCCGCCCGTCACACCTGTGCCGATGGCGTGGCGTGCGCCGGCGCCGGCACCCGTGCTGATGACGAGCGGCAGCACGCCGAACACGAACGCGAGCGAGGTCATGAGGATAGGTCGCAGACGCATGTGGGCCGCTTCGAGCACGGCATCCACGAGGCTGTGTCCCTGTGCCTGCAAGTCCTTCGCGAACTCGACGATCAGAATGGCGTTCTTCGTGGAGAGGCCAACCGTGGTCAGCAGCCCTACCTTGAAGTAGATGTCGTTCGAGAGGCCGCGTCCGTGCGCGGCAAGCAGCGCGCCGAGCACGCCGAGCGGCACGACGAGCAGCACCGCGAGCGGAATCGACCAGCTTTCATAGAGACCCGCGAGGCACAGGAACACGACGACGAGCGAGATCGCGTAGAGCGTCGTGGCCTGCGAGCCGGCCTGCTTCTCCTGGTAGGACTGTCCCGTCCATTCCAGAGCGAAGCCGGGCGGCAGTTTGTGCGCGAGCTGCTCCACCGCGTTCATGGCCTCGCCGGTACTCACGCCGGGCCGCGTGGCGGCCGAAATGCCCATGGCGAGCTGCCGGTTGTAACGCTCGATCTGCGGCGGCCCGAACGTCCAGCGGCTCTTTGCGAACGACGAGAACGGCACCATCGTGGAGTCGTAGCCTGTGGTGCTCGTGGTCGTGGTGGTCGTGCTGCTCGAAGAGGACGACGAAGACGACGAACTGCTGCTCGCCTTCACATACCAGTTGCCGAGGTCGGTCGGCATCATGCGATACGGCGCGTCGGACTGCACATAGACCTTCTGCACACGCCCCGTGTCGATGTAGTTGTTCACGTAGGACGAACCGAACGCGGTCTGCAACGTGTCGTTGACGTCGGAGATGGAGAGTCCCAGCGCGTTGGCTTTTTCGCGGTCGATGTCCACCTGCAACTGCGGCGTGTCTTCAAGGCCGGAGGGGCGCACCATCGCGAGCGTCGGTTCCTTCGACGCCATGCCGAGAAACTGGTTGCGCACCGCGAGCAGCTTGTCGTGGCCTGCGCCGCCGCGGTCTTCTATCTCGAAGTCGAGACCGCTTTGCGTGCCCAGTTCCTGAATGGCGGGCGGATTCAGCACGAAGATGCGCGCATCGCGATTCGCGGCGAAATGCTGGTTGGCGCGCGCGATGATGGCCTGCGCGCTGTCGCGGGAACCGCGCACGCTCCAGTCCTTCAGCGTCACGAACGCAATGGCGTTGTTTTGTCCTTCCCCGTTGAAGCTGAAGCCGTTGATGGCGATGATCTGCTTGACGCCCGGTTCGTCTTTCAGCACGTACTGCTCCACCGCCTCCACCGTCTTCAGCGTACGCGAGGCCGGCGTGCCCGCGGGCGCGCTGATCGACACGATGAAGTAGCCCTGGTCTTCGTCGGGCAGGAACGAGGAGGGCAGCGTGACGTAGAGCAACGCGACGATGCCGGCGATCACGCCGTAGAGCAGCATGTAGCGCGCGGGCCGCGCGACCACGCGGGTGAGGGAGGAACTGTAGCCCGCGTTGCTCTTTGCGAACCAGCGGTTGAACCAGCCGAAGAAGCCGCGCTTTTCGTGGTGCTCCACGTCGGCGCGCTTGAGCAGCGTGGCGCACAGGGCCGGCGTGAGCGTGAGCGCGAGCATGACCGACAGCAGCATCGCCGAGACGATGGTGATGGAGAACTGCCGGTAGATCGCGCCCGTGGAGCCCGCGAAGAACGCCATCGGAATAAAGACCGCCGTGAGCACAGTGGTCACGCCGATCAGCGCGCCGGTAATCTGCCCCATCGCCTTGTGCGTGGCTTCCTTCGGGCCGAGCTTCTCCTCGCTCATGATGCGCTCGACGTTTTCCACCACCACGATGGCGTCGTCCACGAGCAGACCGATGGCGAGCACCATCGCGAACATCGAGAGCACGTTGATCGAGAAACCGATCATCGACATCACGCCGAACGTGCCGAGCAGCGCAACGGGCACCACGATGGTGGGAATCAGCGTGGCGCGTACGTTCTGCAGGAACAGGTACATCACGAGGAACACCAGCACGACCGCTTCGAACAGCGTCTTCACGACCTCTTCGATCGAGATGCGCACGAACGGCGTGGTGTCGTACGGGTAACTGATCGCGACGTCCTTCGGCAATTGCGGCTGGATTTCGGCGAGCTTCGCGCGCACGGCGTTGGCTGCTTCCAGCGCGTTGGCGCCGGTGGCGAGCTTGATGGCGAGCGCGGATGCCGGCTTGCCGTTCAGCCGCGACGACGTGTCGTAGCTGTCGCCGCCCACCTCCACGCGCGCCACGTCCTTCAGCAGCACGCGCGAGCCGTCGCTGTTCACGCGCAGCAGGATGTTGGCGAACTGGTCGGCGGTGGTAAGCAGGCTCGACGAGCGGATGGTCGCGTTGATGGCCTGCGAATCCGTTGCCGGCGACCCGCCTACCTGCCCCGAGGAAAGTTCGACGTTCTGGTTCGTGATAGCCGTGGTCACGTCCGAGGTCGTGAGTCCGAAGCTGTGCAGCTTCACGGGGTTGAGCCAGATGCGCATGGCGTGCTGCGCGCCGAACAGCGTCACGTCGCCCACGCCGTTCAGCTGCGCGAGCGGGTCTTCGATCTGCGTGGCGATGATGTTGCCCAGATCCACCGAATTCCACGTGCCGCCCGGCGACGAGAGCGCGACGATCATGAGGAAGTTCGTCGACGCCTTCGCCACCTGCACGCCTTGCTCCTGCACGGTCGCCGGCAGGGTGGGCGTGGCCTGCGTCACCTTGTTCTGCACCTGCACCTGCGCGATGTCGGGATTCGTGCCGGGAGTGAACGTCAACGTAATGGTGGCCTGCCCCGCGGAACTGCTCGTAGACGACATGTACAGCACGTTGTCGATGCCGCTCAGCTTCTGCTCGATCACCTGCGTGACGGTTGCCGCGACGGTGTCGGCGGAGGCGCCGGGGTAGGTGGCCGTTATCTGCACCGAGGGCGGCGCGATGGTGGGGTACTGCGCGACGGGAAGACTCGTGACCGCCGCCGCACCCACCAGCATGATGACGATGGCCATGACCCACGCGAGAATGGGCCGCTTGATGAAGAACTCTGCCATGCCGTTCTCCGCCTAGCGTTGTGCCGACACGGCCGAGGCCGTGTCTGTCGCGGATGCACCGGCTGCATCGGACGCCGCGGATGCCGCGTTCGCCTGCGTCTGCGGCGTATCGTCGGCCACCTTGACCGGCGCGCCCGCCCGCACACTCTGCAGGCCGCTCACGATCACGCGGTCGCCTGCGTGCAGGCCCGACGTGACGATCCATTGGTCGCGGAATGCGTTGTCGGCCACCACTTGCACCTGCTGCGCCTTGCCGGCCGCGTCCACTACGTAGACGCTCGCCGTGCCGTCCGACGCGCGCGTCACGGCCATCTGCGGCACGAGTATCGCGTTGTCGTTCTCGCCTTCTTCCAGACGGGCGCGCACGAACATGCCGGGCAGCAATTCGCGCTCGGGATTCGGGAAGGTGCTGCGCAGCGTGACCGAACCGGTGGTGGCATCCACCGTGACGCCGGAGAATTGCAACGTGCCGGCGTGGGCGTATTCGGTGCCGTCTTCCATCACGAGCGTGACGGCGGCGCTGTCGGTGCCGGTCTTCTTCAGGCGCCCGGAAGCGAAGGCCTTGCGCAGCTTCAGCCATTCGACGCTGGGCCGCGTGACGTCGAGGTACATCTGGTCATACGCCTGGATCGTGGCGAGCGCGGTGGTCTGGTCCGAGGTGACGAGCGCGCCTTCCGTCACCGTCGATGCGCCGATGCGCCCGGAAATAGGCGCCCGCACGCGCGTGTATTCGAGGTTCACACGCGCGGATTCGAGCGCGGCTTCGTCGGCCGTGACGCTCGCGGCGTCTTCGCGAACGGCGGCGACGGCATCGTCGTAGTCCTGCTTGCTCACGGCGTTGATCTTCACGAGTTCCGTGTAGCGGTCGGCCTTCGTCTTCGCCGAGGCCAGCGTGGCGCGCGCGTTTTCGAGCGTGCCGCGCGCCTGGTCGTAGGCGGCCTGGTAGGTGGCCGGATCGATCTGGTACAGCACCTGGCCCGCCTTCACGTCGCCGCCTTCCACGAACAGGCGCTTGAGGATGATGCCGCTCACCTGCGGGCGCACGTCGGAGACTTTCTGCGAGGAAAGGCGGCCGGAGAGTTCGGTGGTTTCGACGATGTGCTGCGGCGCGAGCGTGAGCACGCCCACCTGCGCGGTTTGCGCGGCGAAGCCGCCGGGCGGCGCGCCCGTTTGCCTGTTGCAGCCGGCGATGCCGACTATCGCGAGTATCGAGAGTGCGGCAAACAGCCGGCGCGGCCTGCACGTCATGCGGTGGTGCGCGTGGTTCGGGAGGATTGGCGTCTTCATCTTTGACCTGTTTGGACATCGCGATGGCTCGCGATGCGAGAACGGGACGGCACCGGATGCTTCAGTGGCACCTCAGCAGGACCGGTGCTGGGCAAGGCGTAACGCTACCGATGGCGCTTTTTTTCGTGCTTACGGAAACTTACTGTTCAGTGACACGCCAAGACAGATGAAATAGACGGAGGCGTGCTTTCGGCGTACGAAACACCAGGCCGCGCGGCATTTACCTCGGGCGGGCGCGAATCTCAGTAATATTCCGAAAGCCAATCGCGCCTTCTCCGGGCTACGATTACCTCGTCATCACCTCGCTCTGAACGCCCGAAGTGCACGCACCTCATATCCCCGACTCCGCCCTGCAGGTTCTGCTCGTCGACGACGACGCCGAACTGCGCGACCTGCTGCGCAAGTTCTTCCAGCAGCGCGGCATCGCGTTCTCCGTTCTGCACGACGCCACGAATCTCGCGCGGCGGCTGGAGCGCGAGCGGCCGTCCATCATCGTGCTGGACCTCATGATGCCGGGCGTGGATGGCCTCACCGCGCTCAAGAAACTGCGCGCGAGCGGCGACACGATTCCGGTCATCATGCTGACGGCGCGCGCCGACGGCGTGGACCGCGTGCTCGGTCTGGAACTCGGGGCGGACGACTATCTGGGCAAGCCGTTCATGCCGCAGGAACTGCTTGCGCGCATTCATGCGGTGCTGCGCCGCCAGGGTAAGCCGCAAACCACGGTGGTGCAGGAGAAGCGCGCCCCGTGCCGGTTCGGCCGTTTCGAACTCGATTTCTCGACGCGCACGTTGCTGTGCGAAGGCGAACCCGTGAAGCTCACGGGCGGCGAGTACGCGCTGCTCGAAGCGCTCGCCTCGCATCCCATGGAAACGCTTTCGCGCACGCGGCTCATCGAGCTGCTCCATGGTCCGGATGCCGAAGTAACGGAGCGCGGCATCGACGTGCCGGTATGGCGCCTGCGCCGCCTGATCGAAGACGACCCGTCCAACCCCCGACGCCTGCAAACCATGCGCGGCATCGGCTACATGTTCATTCCCGACAGCCCGGCCGATGAAGAATCCGTTTGATTCGATGTTCGGCCGGCTCGTCATCACGATGGTGGGCCTGCTGGTGCTGGTTCACCTCACGTCGCTGCTGCTGATCGAGCAAACCCGCGCAAGCCTTGTCGCCTCCCATATTTCGCGCGTCGTGGAGGCTGCCGCCAGCCTGAGCGAGCAGCACGCCGGCGGCGAACGGTCCGTGGCGAACATCCTCGGTATTTCGTTCGTGGACCTGAAGCAAGTGCCGGCCGCCGAGGCGCAGCGCTTTCGCGGCGACACGATCGGGCCCATCGAACGGCAACTGCGGCATGTGCTGCCGCCGGGCACCCATGTGGCAATGGACGGCGAAGGCACGCTGCGCGTGCTTCCCGCGGGCAGCACGCGCGGCATCGTGCTGCCGCAGGCGGAGGTGCCGCTCTACCGCTTCACCGGCTCTCTGGCGTTGACGCTGGCGTTTGCCGTCGTGATCGCCGTCGCGCTCGCGTGGCGATTCAACGGGACGGTGCGCGACCTTGCCGCCGCGGCGCGCGAGCATCGCACGGGCCATCACGCGAGGCTCGTGCGCAAGCGCGGACCGCGCGAAGTGCGCGAGCTGATCGACGACTTCAACGACATGACGCGCGAACTGGCCGAGGCCGAGCGCGAGCGCGCCGTGATGCTCGCGAGCATCGCGCACGACCTGCGTACGCCGCTCACGCGCATGCAGGTGCGTGCTGACCTGCTGACCGATCCGGGCGATCGCGACGGCTTTCTGCGCGACACGGAATCCATGTCGCGCGTCATCACGCAATTTCTGGACTTTGCGCGCGAGAGCCCTGAAGGCTCGCCGCAGACGAGCGTGGATGCGCACTGCCGCCGCGACTACACCGACGCGCTGTGTCCCGGCGGCGCAGCCGACGCCGATGCGCTCGTGACGCTGGATCTGCGCGCCGGGCCGGACTTCATGCTGCCCACCGTGGACATCGACCGCATTCTGTCGAACCTCGTCGAAAATGCGCTGACGTACGGCGAGCCGCCCGTGGAGATCGCCACGCGAGCGCATGACGCGCACTACGAACTCGTGGTGCGTGACCACGGACCCGGCGTGTCCGAGCCTGACCTCGACCGCGTGCTGCGTCCGTTTGTCCGGCTCGACCCCGCGCGCGGCGGCACCGCGCACAGCGGCCTCGGCCTCGCCATCGTGCGCCGCCTCGTTCGCCATCACGGCGGCACGCTGCAGATTTCCAACGCGGCCGACGGCGGGCTCGTCATCGCGATGAGGTTTCCGAAGCACAGTGCCGCGCGATGACGCGCGGTATGCGGTGTCGTCACCCGTTTGCGTGCCTGCGGTGTCTAGTCGAGCCTCCACGCGCCCACCGCTTCGGCGAGCGCGCGGGCGCGTTCGTTGAGGTCCTCGGTGGTGTTCACCAGGTGCTGCACCATGCCGGCGTTCTGCTGCGTGACCGCGTCGATGTCCTTGATGGCCGCGTTGAGTTGCTGCACGCCATGGCTTTGCTCGCTTGCCGAGCGGCTCATGGCGTCGCTGAGTTGCGCCACTTCGTGCGCGGCGCTCACCACTTCGTCCATGGCGCTGCCCACGTCGGTGCATAACTGCGCGCCATTGGCAATCGTGCCGCGCGCGCTGCCGATCAGCGCTTCGATTTCCTGCGCCGCCGCGGCGCTGCGTTGCGCGAGGCTGCGCACTTCGCCGGCCACCACGGCGAAGCCCTTGCCTTGATGGCCGGCACGCGCGGCCTCCACGGCGGCATTGAGCGCGAGGATGTTGGTCTGGAACGCGAGTTCGTTGACGACGGACACCACCGCGCTGATCTGCTGCGAATCGCGTGCGATGGAATCCATTGCGTCGATCACGGTGCGCACGCGCGCGCGGCTCGCCTGGGCCAGTTCCGATGCCTCACCCGCGAGCCGGTTGGTCTCTTCGGCCACCTGCGCGCTGCGCTGCACGCCTTCGCTGATCTGCTGCGTCGTCGCCGCGGTCTGCTGGATGGCGGCCGCCTGCGATTCGGCGCCGCTCGACAGGCGCACGTTCTGGGCGTGCAGACGCCCCGCGCAATCGTCGACGGCCGCCGCTTCGCGCGTCACGGTCGTCAGCGTGCCGACGAGCCCTTGCTGCATCTGCTGGAGCGCGACGAAGAGGCGCCGCGCCTGGGTGCGCTCGTCGACGACGATGGCGTCGCGCAACTCGCCGAGCGCTATGGCGTGCACGGTCTGCATGGCGTGGTCGAGCGGCCGGACGACCTTCGCGCCAAGCCAGCGCCGCCCGGCGAACGCGAGCAGACCGCTCGCCAGGGCGAGCGCCGCGAACCCGCCGAACGCGACCGCTTCGAGACGATGCACGCCGGCGAGGTAGGTTGCGAGCGCATCGCCGGGCGGCACGTTGGCGGCGGCCGCGTCGGCGAGCGTCGTGTACGCGTAGGCGCAGGCCGCGCCGCCGGCGGCAACGGTCAGCGACATCGCGAATGCCGCGCCAACGACGAGCGTGAGCGCGGCGGGAATGCGGACGTACATCATCTGGATCCTCGCTTCGCGTGCGTCAGAATTTGTGCACCATGCCGACGATCTCGGTCGTGATGTTCTTGCCGGCGCTCACCGCGATGCCGGGCCCCGCAGCGTCGGCCACGGTGAACGCCGTCGTGCCGTGATTGCGCACGCCCGCTACGCCGGCGTAGAGGCCGGTGCGTTTCGAGAGCGGGTAGTCGTAGCGCAAGGCCCACGAGAGCGCATGCCCGTCGCCGCCCGAGCGCAGCCAGTACTGGCCGAAACTCGCGAGCAGCGAGCCGCCCCCCAGGTGACGAATCAGGGCGTTCACTTCGTAGAAGTCGTGATTGGGCGTGGCGTAGGCGCTTGAAATCGAGCTGCTCACGCCGGTGGCGTTGCGGTGCATCTGATAGAGCGCAGCGGTTTTCGCCATGCCGAAGTCGTACGACACGCCCATCAGGTAGAAGCGTCCCGTGCCGACAGGTGTCGTTGCGCTCAGCGTGGCGCTGGGCGCGAAGCGCTGCTGCAGATAGTCGAGGTCCGCGGAAAACGCGCCGGCCTTGAAGGTCACGCTTGCCGAGAGCGTGTCGCCGAGCGAAGGCGGCACACCGCCCGATCCGTTCGCGCCGCGCGCATAGAGCGCGCGCAGCGTGAAGCCGGCCATCTCCGGCGACGTGTAGCGCAACGAGTTGGCCATGCGTGCCGAGGGCACGAAGACGTAATTGTTGGCGGCGTTACCCCAGGCGAGCGCATTGAGTTCGCCGAGCGAGTACGTCACGTAGGTCAGGAACAGCGGCGTGTAGTTGTTGCCGGCCTGGATCTGGCCGAACGGACCCTGCACGCCCACCCACGCCTCGCGGTTGAAGAGCGTCGTGCTGTTCGCCATGGCGCCCGAATTCGAATTGAAGCCGTTCTCCAGCTTGAAGATCACGTTGTAGCCGCCGCCGATGTTCTCCTTGCCGAGCAAGCCCCAGCGCGAGGGCGCGACGGAACTCGTCGCTTCGCGCACGACGGTCTTGCCGCCGGCGTTGGCGGCCTGGATCGCCGTATCGATGATGCCGTAGAGCGTGACGGCGGATTGTGCGTGGGCGCTGGTCGCGCCCAGCGTGGCGGCGGCCGCGAGCGCGGCGGTGGCGAGGGGGGCAAGTTGTGGCTTCATGTCGTCTCCTGAAACGGCGCCGTCGGGATGCGGCACTCTCTGAAGGCAGGAGTTTTGTGTATGAAGCGAGCATAGTCAACATAAAATATACAAAACTATAGAAAACACCAGGTTGTATATTTGATCGACGGTTGACGTGCGAACAGCCACGGCGCGCCCCAAGGCTACGCGCCTCGGGCGTCCGGCAAGCCAGTACGGGAAGGGATCGGTCAGCGGGAAGGCGGGAACAGATCGGCGTCCGCGAGGATGATGTCCGCCGTCTGCTGGTAGTGCGTGGTGAGGAGCTTGATGGCGAGCGCGGCGTCGCCTGCTACGACCGCATCGAGCATGGCCTTGTGCTCGGCGCCTTCATGGCGCTTTGGAAAGACACGCCGCACGGAAAGTTGCCGGTAGCGGTAGAGCTGGTCGGCAAGCTGGTCGCAGAAGCTGATGAGCCAGCGTGACTGGCACCCGCCGATCAGCGCGCGATGGAATTCCCGGTGGCGGCGCTCCCATTCCGGGTTCTCCTTGTATTCGGTCTCGCTGAGCGAGCGCGGTACCTTGGAGAGCCGGTGATAGGCCAGCACCACCGCTTCCTCCCATTCCACGGAACGGCTTGCGAAGGCTTCGCGCAACGCCACTTCCTCCAGCCAGCAGCGCGTTTTCGTGATTTCCTGGAGGTCGCTTGCGCTGATGCCCGCTACCGCGAAGCCACGCTGGTCGCGCCGTTCGACGAGCCCGTCCGACGTCAGGCGGTTGAGCGCCTCGCGCACGGGCGTCTGGCCGGCCTGGTACTGCTCGCAAAGGAACTCGATCTGCAGCCGGCGCCCCGGCTCCAGCTTGCCGTCGAGCAGGTCGGCGCGGATGCGGTCGTACAGATTGGTGGCGAGCGTGGCGGCGCTGGTATTGGCGCCGCCTGCGCCGGCGGGCGTTACGGTAGGGATCGCTGTGCGTGACAACTTCACACCTTCAGAGGTTTCGTCTGGCGCAAAGTATATCTGATCCCTAGGCCGTTCCGGTACGATCTGGCTGTTCTGGGGTTTTCCCTGCAAAAATACATAAAAACGTCGACATACGTGTTTTGTATATATTATGATCCGCAGCAAGTCGACTCGCTGGAGGCATACGGAATGGAGACATTGACGCTGGACCAGGCCAATCGCGTCGTTGCGGCGGCGCTGCAGGCGGCTCGCCGCGACGGACTGCGGCCCATGGCGCTCGTGGTGCTGGACGAAGCCGGTCAGGTGAAGCTCGTCGCACGCGAGGACGGCGCCACGCCGCTTCGCGTGGACATCGCGCACGGCAAGGCCGCCGCGGCCTTCGGCATGGGCGTCGCGTCGCGCACGCTGCACGACCGCGCCAATGCCAACCCGGTGTTCTTCAACGCCATCGCGCCCGCAAGCGGCGGCAAATTCATTGCGCAGACGGGCGCGGTCGTGATCGTGGCGGCGAACGGGCAGACGGTCGGCGCCATCGGCGCGAGCGGCGGCACGGGCGACGAAGACGAAGCCATCTGCATCGAAGGCCTGCGCGCGGCGGGCCTCTCGCATCGTTAAGACGAACGCCCATGCAAGCCGCTTACCGCTGCGCGTGCCACGGCATCGACATCCACGCGCACGTCGTGCCCGCCGAATTTCCGCGCTATCTGGGCGCGAGCGCGCCGCGCGACTGGCCCTCGATGCAACCGGCGCACGCGTGCCATCGCCACGTGATGATCGACGGCAAGGTCTACCGGACGGTGTCCGACCTGTGCTGGGACACCGACAAACGTCTCGCCGACATGGACGGGCAGAACGTGGCTGTCCAGGCCATCTCGCCGATGCCCGAACTGCTCTCCTACTGGATGGCGCCCACCGACGCGTTGCCGCTGTTGCAGTACCTCAACGACACGATCGCCGGCATGGCCGACGCGAGCGCGGGGCGCCTCGTCGGGCTCGGCGCCGTACCGCTGCAGGACGTGGACATGGCGATCCGCGAACTCGAACGGCTGATGGCCATGCCGGGCTTTGCGGGCGTCGAGATCGGCAGCAACATCAATGGCGCGCCCGTCGGTGCGCCGCAGTTCGACGCGTTCTTCGCAGCCTGCGAAGCACTTGGCGCGGCGGTGTTCGTGCATGCGATCCGCCCCGCCGGCAAGGAGCGCCTTGTCGGCCCGGCGCAACTCGTGCAGGCGCTCGCCTTTCCGTCGGACATAGGGCTCGCGGCCGCGTCGGCCATTACGTCTAACCTCATAGTTCGGTATCCGAATCTTCGTATTGCCTTCAGTCACGGCGGCGGTACGCTCGCTTCGCTGCTGCCCCGTCTGGAACAGGCAAGCCGCGTCTTCGCGCCGCTGCGCGAATCGCTTGAGGCGGCGCCGCGCGAGCAGGCCCGCAGCCTCTGGTACGACTCGCTCGTGTTCGATCCGGCCACGCTGCGCCATCTCGTCGAGACTTTCGGCGACACGCGCGTGATGCTGGGCACCGACTACCCGTTCGCGTTCCGCGAGCACGACCCCGTGAGCCGCGTGGCCGCACTCGCGCTGGAGCCCGATGCCGCGGAACGGCTCATCTATCGCAACGCCCAGCAATTTCTGGGCATCAGGAATGGAGCATGACATGACGCAGCGCCTTGTCACCGGCCTCAGAGGAATCGAGATCGGCGTGCCGGATCTCGAACTGGCCGCCCGCTTTTACGCGGACACCTGGCATCTCGCCGAACTCACGCGGCGCCCGGGAAAGGTCTATTTCCGCGGGACAGGCGCGGCACATCACATCCTCACGCTTGCTCAAAGCGAACGTGCCGACGTGCGCGCCATCGAGTTCAGCGTGGCCGACGTGGCGCATCTCGATACGCTCGCGCAATCCATCGTGCGGCATGGCGGCACCGTGGTGTCCGGGCCGGCGCCTACCACGATGCCGGGCGGCGGCACGCAGCTCGAAGCGCTCGACCCGCAAGGGCGCGTGCTGCGCTTCATTGCGGGCGACCGCAGCCACGCAGACACGCAAAGCGTGAAGGACCGCCCCATCAAGATCACGCACGTCGTGCTCAACAGCGAGAACGTGGTGGCGGCGCAGGCGTTCTTCGAAAACGCTCTGGGGTTCACGCTGTCGGACCGCACGCGCATCATGGCCTTCATGCGCTGTTCGAGCGACCACCACTGCATCGCGCTTGCGGATGCGCAGGAGAACTCGCTTAATCACATCGCCTTCCTGATGCCGGACCTCGATTCCGTGATGCGCGGCGGCGGCCGCATGAACGACGCGGGCTATCCCGTGGAGTGGGGCGTGGGGCGCCACGGGCCGGGCAACAACGTGTTCGCGTATTTCCTCGGCCCCGCCGATTTCGTCATCGAGTACACAGCCGAGGTGCTGCAGGTGGACGACACCTACCGCACGGGCGGGCCGGACGACTGGAAGTGGCCGCCTGGGCGCATCGATCAATGGGGCGTGGGACGCGCGCCCTCCGAGCGCCTCAAGACCGCGCAGAAAACCATCTTCTTTCGCGCGCCGCAAGCCGATGAAAACTGAGCGGCAACCGCACGCGCTGAACTGAACGAACGTTTCCCTTCAACCGACTGATCCATCCGATTACCCGAATACATCATGAAACTGGTTACTTTCCGATCGCGCGTCGCCACGCCGGGCGACACCACCCGCCTGGGCGTTCTGGACGGCGAGCATGTCGTCGATCTCAACAAGGCCGACGCCTCGGTGCCGGCGGATCTGCGTGCGGCGCTGAAGGCCGGCGTTGACCTGAACGCGGCCGCGCAGCGCGCTATCGCAAGCGGCGAGCATCGCGCGCCGTACGCGTCGCTGGATCTGGCGCCCGTCGTGCCCGAGCCGGGCAAGATCGTGTGCCTCGGCCACAATTACTACGACCACGCGAAAGAGGGCGGCAATCTGAAGCCCGTTTATCCGCTCATCTTCTTTCGCGGTGCCTCTTCGTTGATCGCGCACGAAGACCCGGTGATCCGTCCGCGCGTATCGGAAAAGCTCGATTACGAAGCCGAACTGATGATCGTGATCGGCAAGCGGGCGCGCCACGTGAAGCGCGAAAACGCGCTCGACTACGTATTCGGCTACGCGTGCTTCAACGACGTTTCGGTGCGCGACTATCAGAAGCGCACGACGCAGTGGACCATCGGCAAGAACTTCGACGGCACGGGCGCCTTCGGTCCGTGGCTCGTCACGGCCGACGATCTGCCGCCCGGTGCCGAAGGCCTCACGTTGCGCCTCATTCTCAACGGACAGGTGATGCAGCAGGCCAACACGAGCGACATGATCTGGGGCGTGGCCGAAACCATCGAACTGCTGACCGAGTGCCTGACGCTCGAACCCGGCGACGTGGTGGCGATGGGCACACCCGCCGGCGTGGGCTGGGCGCGTGACCCTTCGGTGTGGCTCAGGCATGGCGATGTGGTGGAAGTGGACATCGAACGCGTGGGCCGTCTGCGCAACACGGTGCAGGACGAAGCGGGTGCGTGACGATGGCGACGAGTAACCATTACGAAGTGATCGTGGTCGGCTTCGGGCCGTCCGGCGCCGTGGCAACCGCTTTGCTTGGGCAGCTTGGGCGCAAGGTGCTGTGCGTGGACCGCGCGCGCGAGGTGTACGACAAGCCGCGCGCCATCGCCGTGGATCACGAGATCATGCGCGTGTTCCAGGGCCTTGGCGTGGTGGATCGCATTGCCGAACACATCGCCGTGTTTCCGCCTTCGGAGTACTACGGCGTGGACGGCCAGCTCATCAAACGCATCGACACGGTGCCCAAGCCCTGGCCCCTCGGCTACATGCCCACCATGGTGTTCACGCAGCCTCCGGTGGAAGCGGCGTTGCGCGAGCATGCGAGCGCGTATGAATCGGTCGAGGTGGCGCTCGGCACGGAACTGGTGAGCTTCGAGCAAACCGCGCACGGCGTGAGCGTTCAACTGAAAGACGACACGGGCGCGACGCGCGCCGTCACGTGCGATTACCTCATCGGCTGCGACGGCGCATCGAGCACGGTGCGCACGCAATTGGGCATTGCCTACGAAGACCTCGTGTTCGACGAGCCGTGGCTCGTGGTGGATGTGCGCGTGAACGAAAGCGGCCTTGCGAAGCTGCCGAAGGTGGCGGTGCAGTATTGCGAGCCGTCGCGGCCGTGCACCTATGTCGTCGGGCCGGGCGCACACCGTCGGTGGGAAATCATGCTGATGCCCGGCGAAGACCCGCGCGAGATGCAGACCGAGGCACAGGTGTGGAAGCTGCTGTCGCGCTGGCTTTCGCCCGAAGACGGTCAACTGTGGCGCGCCGCGAGTTATCGCTTTCATGCGCTCGTTGCGCAGGAATGGCGGCGTGGGCGCATTTTCATTGCCGGCGACGCGGCGCATCAGCAGCCGCCGTTCATTGGTCAGGGGATGTGCCAGGGCATTCGCGACGTGGTGAATCTCGTCTGGAAGCTCGACGCTGTGATGAACGGCACGGCGCAGCCCGCGCTGCTCGACAGCTACGCCGCGGAGCGCGGCCTGCACGTGCGGCAGCTCACCACGCGCATCAAGGAACTCGGCAAGGTGATCTGCGAGCGCGACGTTGCTGCAGCCCGCGAGCGCGATGCACGCCTCTTGCGTGAAGCGGGCGGCCAGATCAGGACGATTGCGCGCCAGGACATCGTGCCGAAGCTCGAAGCGGGTTTGCTTGCGAGCGCCGCGCATGCCGCCAACGGCACGCTGTTTCCGCAGCCGCGCGTGCGGGTTGATGGCACCGACAGCGGCACCGAAGGCGGCACCGACAGCAGCGAGGCGGCCCTGCTCGACACCGTGGTGGGCGGCCACTGGCGCATCGTCACGCTGGGCGGCCAGCCGGTTTCGCACGCGGCGCGCGATGCCGCGCAGCGCATCGGCGCGCAACTCGTCGAACTCGCGTCGGACGGCGACGCGAACCGCGCGGCGACATGGCCCGGCGCGCACCGCATCGTGGAAGTGGACGGCGTACTCGCGGCCTGGTTCAGACGCAACGAATGCAGCGCGGCGATCGTGCGTCCCGATCACTACGTTTATGGCGTAGCGAGCGATGCGGCGACGCTCGCTGCATCGCTCGAGCAACTGGAGGCGGCGCTGCACGGCTGACACCTTGCATGCGGGGCGCGGCGCGCAGCGCGCGCGTCCCGCATGCACCCACCGGCGAAGCCGCCCTCAAGAGGCGGCGCCGAAACGACACAACACGGAGACAATCTTGGCAACGTCCATCAATGTGAGGGAGGAGCTGGCGCAAGCGCGCATCGGCACCTTCCATCTGCGCTTTGCCGTACTCGTCGCGTTCATCATGTTCTTCGACGGCTACGATCTCTTCAACGCGGCCTATGTGATCCCGCTCGTGCGCCACGCCTGGCAGCCCACGCCCGCGATGATCGGCATGATGCTGTCGAGCGGTATCGTCGGGCTCTCGATCGGCTCGGTGCTGCAAGGTCTCATCGCCGACCGCATCGGCCGACGCAAGGTGATGCTCGGTGCGCTCTGGATGCTGACGGCGGCCAGCGCCGTGCTCGCGACGCTCGTGCATTCGGCCGTGGCTTTCGCGCTGGCGCGCCTCGTCATGGGCACCGCGCTCGGCATGGTCACGCCGCTCGCGCTCACCTGCATCAACGAATGGGCACCGCGGCGCAATGCCAACGCCTTTGCGACGTGGGTGTTCCAGTTCGGCTTTTCGGCGGGCGGCATTTTTGCCGGTATCGCGGGCATCACGCTCACGCCGCATTTCGGCTGGCAGTCGCTCTATTTCGTGGGCGTGCTCTCGGCGTTCGTGGCGCTTGCGGCGTCGCGGTGGCTGCCCGAATCGGCGCAGTTTCTGACGTTGCGCGGTCGCATGGACGACGTGCGCGCGCTGCTCGCCGCCGTGCGGCCCGAGCGCGCCGAGGTCTATCGCGACGCGGCGATCCAGCCGATGAAGCCCGCCTCGCGCGCCGGTTCCATGACCGATCTGCTTTCGCGCGAGTATCGCCACAACACGCTGGTGCACTGGATGGCGGGCGCGCTGAGCCTCTTCTGCATTCACGGGCTGACGGGCTGGCTGCCGTCGCTCGTGGTGGCGGGCGGCGGCGCGGTATCGTCGGCGTTCGGGTACGGCACGCTCGTGATGGTCGCCTCCGTATTCGGCGGCATTTCGATGGGCTGGCTCGCCGACCGCCTGCACAGCCGCATCCGCGCGATGGTGGTGGGCTACCTTGCCGCGGGCGCCTTTATGGCGGCGCTTTCCGTGGCACTCGGCAAGCCGGTGGCCCTGCTGCTCGTGGCGGGCGCGGGCTTCTTCGTGTTCGGCGCACAGGCGGTCATGAACAACTACCAGGCCATGTGCTACCGCACGGAGATTCGCGGTACGGGCATGGGCGTAGCGGTTGGACTGAACCGCGTGGGCGGCATACTCGGACCCGTCATCGTGGGCGTGGCCGCGTCGATCAATCCTGATCCCATGTGGACCTTCGCGCTGTTCACCGGCGCGCTGGTGCTGGCGGCAGGTGTGATCGCGCTGGGCCGCACCGAGATCGCCGCGCTGCCGGTTGCCGAAGCGGGCCACGCAGCCGACACGCTCGACACGCAGCGCAGCGGCGAGCCGGTCGCAACGGGCGCGCGACACGATCCCGGCGTGGCGGGCTGAAGCGCGCCGCGGCATGCCGCATTAGTCCGCACACGCCGCTGCATAACGACAGGCCGCCCCGGGTTAGTTCAACGAGGCGGCCTTCCTTCATGCGACGCGAGGCGGCCCGTCCGCTTCGACGGGCCGGCCGGCAGCCAGCCCGAACCGATGCCTGGCCGGCCGCATCGTCATGGACGATGCGGCGCCCACAGCGGAAAGGCGAGATTTAGCCAGACGTTGCTGCTCTTCGACGTATTGGCCGCATACACGCCCTGCTGATAGTTCATGCTGATGTTGTACCAGCGGCCGTCGTATGCGATGGACGGGCCGACGGCAAAACTCCGATACCGGTTGCCGGCCGTGGCGACGGTCACGCCGTTGAGCTCGTCGTCGCCGAACTGGTTCACGTAGGCGCCCACCACGCCCAGCTTCCACTTGCCGAAGTTCCATCCCGCCTGAAATTCGCCGGCGTAGCCCGTGCCCGAGCGGTAGCCGGTATCGCCGTTTTTCTGGTTGATCATGAGGCGGCTGGACAGCCCGACATCGATACCGTTCGGCACGTTGTAGCGGAGGGAGAGCACGGGCTGGATCGACAGATACCCTTGCGACACGCTCGTCTTCGTCGGGCTGTACGAGCCCGTTTCGAAGGCGAAGTCGAGGCCGGGCGAGATCGCGAAGTGGGGCGTGACGTCCCACTTCAGGATCACCGGCGACACGGTGATGTTGGAGAGGCCGCTTTGCGTCGACGGGTTGCCCGCTACGTTGGTATGAAGCCAGACCACCGGCACGACGAGCTGCGAGTACACGTTCGCGCCCAATACCGTCAGCGGATACGCCACCAGCACGCGCGTCGTTTCCGAGAACGCCGATGAATGAAACGGAACCGGCAGCTTCTTGCCGTCGTTTCCGTAAAGCCCGTTTGCGAAGCTGTAGTTGAACTGCTCCAGCGCGAAGATGCCCGGTATGGGCGGCATCGAGCCGATGTTGGTGCCCGCCGCGCCGGCCGGATAGGGCGCCACGTTGCCCTCGAAAGCGTGCGCCTTGCCCGCGAAACCGGCAGCCGCGATGGTGCCTGCCGCAATGGCGGCAGTCGTTCTCGTATTCATGTCGTCTCCTCGACAGTCCAGTCTTGTTGATGTAATGACCCGGGCGGCGTTGCGAATGGACGCGCGCCCGGCGGGTGAAACGGCTTCAGAAGGGGTAGTGGCGCGGCGCGGTCTGCAGCGTGAGCCAACGCAGGTCGGTGAAGGCATCGATGCCGGCCTGGCCGCCGAAGCGTCCCCAGCCGGAGTCTTTGACGCCCCCGAACGGCATCTGCGCTTCGTCGTGAACCGAGGCGCCGTTGACGTGGCAAATGCCTGTCTGAATGCGCCGGGCCACGCGCCAGCCGCGCGCGACGTCGCGCGTGAACACGGCCGACGACAAGCCGAATGCGGTGTCGTTCGCGCACGCGATGGCCGCTTCTTCGCCCGCCACCCGCACGATGGCCTTGACCGGCGCAAAGGTCTCTTCGTGGTAAATCGCCATCGCGGGCGTGACGCGATCGAGCAGCGTGGCGGGCATCAGCACCGTGTCGGCCTTGCCGCCGCAGAGGAGGGTCGCGCCCTTCGCAAGGGCATCGTCGATTAGCGCATTGCACCGATGCACCGTTGCCATGTCCACGACGGAGCCCAGCACGAGCGCGCCGTGGTGCGTGTCGTGCGCATCGCGCGGGTCGCCCGCAGGCAACGACGCCGCTTTCGCGGCGAGCCGCGCCACGAAGGCGTCCGCAATGGTCTCGTCCACGACGATGCGTTCCGTGGACATGCAGATCTGCCCGGAATTGGCGAACGCGCCGAAGGCGACCGCGGCCACGGCATCGTCCAGATCCGCGTCGTCCAGCACGAGAGCCGGCGCCTTGCCGCCCAGTTCCAGCACAGCCGGTTTCAGGTAACGGGCGCAGGTGAGGGCAATCAGACGGCCGACGCGCGTGGAACCGGTGAAGTTCACGCGGCGCACGGCGGGGTGGCCGATCATGGCTTCCACGACGGCCGCTGCGTCCTGCGGCGCGTTGCTCACGAAGTTCACCACGCCTGGCGGCAGACCGGCTTCCTCCAACGCCTGAACGATCAGGCCGTGGCTGGCCGGGCACAACTCGCTTGCCTTGAGCACAACGGTGTTGCCGCAGGCGAGCGGTACGGCAATGGCGCGCACGCCGAGAATGACGGGCGCATTCCATGGGGCGATGCCCAGCACCACGCCTGCGGGCTGGCGCACGGCGAGCGCGAGATTGCCGGGCAGGTTCGAAGGGATGAGCTGCCCTTCGATGCGCGTGGTGAGGGCGGCGGCCTCCTGCATCATGTCGGCGGCCAGGTGCACGTTGAACGCGGCCCACAGCGCTGTGGCGCCCGTTTCGGCGGCCATCGCGGCGGCGAACGCGGGGGCACGGGCGCGCAGCGCTGCGGCCGCGTCGAGCAGCAGGGCGCGGCGCTCGGCCGGGCTTGAGGCCGACCATGCGGGCAAGGCGTCGGCGGCGCATTGCACGGCGGCGATGGCGTCTTCCGGCGTGGCCGCGGCGGCCACGGTCGCGACGGTACCGTCCAGCGGATTGCGGCGCTCGAAGGTCGCGCCGTTGCAGGCGGGCCTTTTGTGGCCGCCGAGGGTGAGTTCGACTGTAGTGGGCATGGGCTTTGATCGTTCTGGTTGGTATGTGGACGAGGTCGCCGCCGCGCTCTGCGTGCAAGAAAAAAAGGCGTGCGCGTGGCCCACGCGCAGACGGTGCTGCGCGTTCCAGAGGGGCGGCGAACGATCACGAGGCCGGCGGCCGACCTCGCGTTCGTCGATGCGTTACCGGGCGAGGGCGCTTGCGTTGACCCATTGGCCGTGGAATCCCTCGTGCACGCGGCACGGGAATTTCACGACGGCGACGGGACCGGCGCTCAAGCGCAGCGCATCCAGAATCACGAGGTCAGTGCGGTTTTCCGCGCGGCGGCCCACCATGCTGAGCAGCCACCCGTCGCCTTCGGCCGCATCGGCGCTGCGCGGCACGAAGTGCGGCTCTTCGGGGGACGAGTCCGCGCCGGCATACCAGAAGTCCAGCTTGCCGGTCTCGTTGTCGAGATGCGCGAGGCACGTGAACGGCGGCCCTTTGGGGCCCCACGGCAGCATCGGCCCCAGGTCGGTGTTGGAGGTTCCGAACCAGTAATGCCGCGTGCGCTTCATGGCGTAGCGTGGGTCGATGGCCGGCATTTCGCCTACATGCTGGATGAACCGCCGCACTTCGAAACCGTCGTGCGGGAGGCCGAGTTCCAGGGTCCAGCGCTCTCCGAATGGCGGCTTCTCTTCGGCCGACGGGTCATGCAGATCCGGAAACTGGCTGAGCCATCCCGACTCCGTAATGAAGTGTTCGAGATGCAGGCGTGTGCCGTGCGGGCCGTCCTCTTCCCAGGCGTTGAAGGTGTGCGTCTGAAAGACGGGCCGTGCGCTCCTGAACCAGCGCATCTGCGCAACGCCTTCGCGGCGCGGGATCACCGCGACCCATGTGGTGCGCGTGTTGTCCCAGTGCCAGTAGGGCTCGCCGCGTTGAATGCGCTCGAGTTCGCTCGTCATCGGACAGACGACGAAGGCGATGTAGTGGCGCGACACGAGCATGTCGTGAACCATCGAGCAATAGGGCGCCTCGAAGCGCTCGGTGCGGGTCAGCGTGCCTTCGGGGTCGATCGTGTAGATCTCGATCCACGGGTCCGGCACGCCTTCTGTGTTGTAGCCGAACGCGATGCACTCGCCAGTTTCGGGGTCCAGCTTGGGGTGCGCAGTGAACGTGCGGCTCTTGAGTGCGCCGTTGAAGTCGCGCTCGCCGAGCGTTTCGAGCGTCATGGGATCGAGTTCGTACGGACGCCCCGACTCCTTCAACGCGTAGAGCTTGCCGTGATGCCAGAGCATCGAGGTATTGGCCGTGTTGTTGTCGCAGCCGGCCACTTCGGGCGAGTCGGTAAAGGCGTTGCGATAGGCGCCGAACAATGCGCGCCGCGCCTGCCGCTCGCGCCGGAATTTTTCCGTGCGCACGTAGCGCGTCTTCAGATCCGCGTGCCCGTTCTCGAAGCGTACGCAGTGCACCATGCCGTCGCCGTTGAGAAAGATGTCCTTGCCGAGCAGTGGCGGATAGCAATGGTCGGCGCTGTTGCGGAAGTACGCTCCGTTCAGGGCGGCCGGAATCTGGCCGACGACTTCCAGATCGTGCACGTCGGCTTCGATGCGCACAGGGGCCGCGTAACCGCGGAACACGACATCGTCCGGAAACTGCAGGCCGGGGTTAAGCGTAGTGGAATCCATGAATGGCTCTCTGTGGTGATGGATCAATCAGACGAACATCGCGAGCATGCCGAGCGCGTCCGCCGGACGCGGTACGCTGAAGGTCACGTCGCGCCAGTCGGATGCGGCCGGGCGCGCGAGGCAGCGTTGGTGCCACGCTTGTAGCCGCGGCCACGGGTCGAGCGAGATCGCGCATTGCGGGGCGAGGTCCATGACGGTGGCGACGTTGAGATCCGCCACGGTGAAGCGCTCGCCCAACAGCCAGGGTTGGCGGCTCAAGTGCTGATCGAGCACGGTCCATGGGCGCGCCAGCTTGCGCAGCGCGATCTGCGCTTCCGTCTCGCGCCGCCCTTCGGGCGCGAACAACGCGCGGTTGGCGCTCGCCAGCAGCAACGGCTTCTCCACTTCGGTGACGACCCAGAAGCTCCACTGCGTGGCGAGCGCGTCTTCGCGCCAGTCCCGGGGGCCCAGGTCGTCGCCGTAGCGGCGGGCGAGGTAGAGGTTGATCGCCATCGACTCGTAGACGACGAAGTCGTCGTCGCGCAGCACCGGTACGCGGCCGTTGGGATTGATGGCGAGAAATTCCGGCGTGCGGGTGTTGCCGTCGAGGAAGTCGACCGGCTCGTGCCGGAAGGCAACGCCCAGTTCCTTGAGCATCCAGATCGAGCGATGCGCGCGCGAGGCCATCGCGCCGTAGAGCGTGAGCATTCGTCGTCTCCCTGTCGTTCAGGCTTGCGCGCCCGCGAGCGTTGCGCGGTGGCGCATCTGGCTGCGCACTTGCGACATCAGCGCGACGGCCAGCAGCGCCATGGCGCATGCCACCGCGCCAAGACCGGCGTAGCCGGCGGTCTGCACCACGACGCCGCCCAATGCAGGCCCGATGCAGGAGCCCGCCATCGTCATCGCAGGGGTGGCCGCGGCTGCGCGGCCCGTGCTGTCCAGCCGGTTCATGAGGCCGAACAGGAAGGTATGCGTGAAGATCACGACCGACACGAACAGCGACGACGCGACGGCATACGGCCAGAACGTGGCGCTGTTCGACAGCGCGAGCGCGAGTGCGGCCTGCACCATGGGGCCGGCCGCGCCCACCGCTACCGACGAGATGCGCCGTTGCCACCAGGCCGCGAGCAACCCCGGCAGCAGGTTGACGAGTCCCATCACGATCAGCACGCCGTGAACCTTCTCTGCGCCAAAGCCGTGCGCGATGCCGATGCGCTCCATGAAGCTGAACACCATCGCCTGGGTGAGCGTCAGACAGATCACCACGCCGATCAGCAGGCGCGCAGCAGCCGGTACCTGGGTGGACGATTCGTGCGCAGTCGCCGCGTCGGCACGAGGCACTTTCGGAAAAGCGACGAACGAGACCAGCGCCACGAAAGCCATCAGGGCCGCAAAGATTTCGAAGAGGAACGTGGAGCCCTCACTTGCGATCCAGCCCGGCACGACACCGAGAAACAGCAGGGCGAAAAGCCCCATGGCCGCGTTCACGAGACCGAACATGCGATGAGGATTGGCACTGCGCCCGATGCAGCCGTGCGTGAACGACAGCGCCGTCCCCACGCCGAAGCCCGCGCTGGCGTGGCAGAGCGCAACGGCCGCGAAGCTTTCCGGCGCCATCGGCCAGTAGCTTGCCAGCGCGAAGCTCGCGGCCGCGAGACCAAAGCCGCCACTCGTCGCGAGGCGATGGGCAACGCGGTTGAAGAGGCGCGCGCTGACGACGCTGGCAATGAGCGCGCCGAGCATGAACAGGGTGACGGTGAGCCCTGCCTGGGCCGGATGGAAGCGATGGTGCTGCATCAGGGCGCCGACCCACAGCGGCAACGCCACCATGTCGATCATGCCGATGACGTGGGCCAGGGTCAGGACGGCCCGGCCTGCGGGCGTGTCGGGGGTGCTCATGCTCGTCTCCAGGGTTGACCGCTGTCTGGAAGCGGTCTTGTTGTTGTCCGGCGCCGTGACCGGATGGGTACTGGAGCACGATGTTAGGAAGGCACAGCTACAAAGAAAAACACTTCTTATCGTTGATTTGCATCAACGCTATCGATACCTTTGGAGGCTCTCCGTTACTCCACCTACGGGTGTTTCATGCGCCTCGATCGATTCGACCTCAATTTGCTTATCGCGCTGGAGGCGCTGCTGGAGGAACGCAACGTCACGCGCGCGGCGGCCCGCATGCACGTGGGGCAGTCCGCGGCCAGCGCCGCATTGGGCCGGCTGCGCGATCATTTCGGCGACGCGCTGTTGATGCCGGTGGGACGCCGGCTCGTATTGAGTCCGCTCGCGCAGACGCTTTTGCAGCCGGTGCGCGACACGCTGCGGCAGGCGCGAGAAACGATTGCATACCGCACCGGATTCGATCCGGCGCAGACGCAATGCCGCTTCCGTGTGGGCGCGTCGGACTACGTCACGACCGTGCTGCTGGCCGGCCTGATGCAGGCGCTGGCCGTTGAAGCGCCCGGCATGATCCTGGATATCCGCAACCCGCCGCCTTCGCTGGAAAGTGCGATGGAGCAGGCCACGGTCGATCTGCTGATCATGCCGGCGCAATACGCGCGTCCGCTGCCCTTTGCGCAGCAGGCGCTATTCGAGGACGAGCACGCGTGTCTGCTCTGGTCGAAGCACGCGCTCGCGGACCGGCCCTTGAGTTTCGACGACTACGTGGGGCTTGGGCACGTGGCCGTGCGATTCGGCGACGCGCGCAGCATGACGTTCGAAGACTGGTTCCTGCCGCGCTACGGACAGCAACGGCGCATCGAAGCGACAGTCGACAACTTCAGCACGCTGGGTTATCTGGTGGTGGGCACGCAGCGCGTGGCGACGCTGCACCGGCGCATGGCCGTGCACTTTGCGCAGCATCTGCCCGTCGTGGTGCGAGACGTGCCGGTCGATATGCCGCGCGTGATCGAAACGATGGTCTGGCCACATCACCTGGACCAGGACCCGGCGCATGGCTGGCTGAGAAAACGTATCGCCGAGTTGGCCGCCACGTTGCCGGTGCCGCGCGGCGAGGCCGGTGCGTAGAGGTAAGTGCGTAGCGGCGGTGCATAGAGGCGTTGCATAGAGGCACTGCGCAGCCGCTACGCACCGGTTCGGCCATGGGCCGGCAACCCGTCGGGACGAGGGGCGCCCTACCACCCGTACTTGAGCTCCACCCCCGCATAGTCCGCGTTGTGCCCGCCCGCTTCGCGTACCGTGTTGCCCACCTGGAAGTGCACGGCTTCAATGGAGCCGATGAGGTTGGCCGCGATCGTCCAGTCCGCGCGCAGCTGAACGTACATGCCCGTCCACAGGCTGCCTTTGCCCGCGGTGCCGGGCACCACCTGGCTGCCTTGCTGGTACACGGCGTCGCCCGTCGTCTCGCGCCACTGGAAGCCGAGCGCGCCGAGCAGCGCGAGGTTCGCGGTCGGCTTGAGCGTGATGGAGGGCTTCACGTGGATCAGGTTCGAGTAACCGGTGTAGCTCGCCAGCGTGAAGTAAT
This sequence comes from Paraburkholderia kururiensis, assembly GCF_034424375.1. NCBI lineage: Bacteria > Pseudomonadati > Pseudomonadota > Betaproteobacteria > Burkholderiales > Burkholderiaceae > Paraburkholderia > Paraburkholderia kururiensis. Next base: position 1,128,086 of record NZ_CP139965.1, read on the forward strand.
AGCCGTTGGGAAAGAGCGGGTTGAACGTTTCCACGCGGCCGTCGTGCGGGTGCCTGTCGCCCGAAGCCGCGTCGATCTGCAAGCCGATGCGCGGCGACCACGGCAGGTCGAGCTTGTACCCCGCGATGGAGCCGATCGCCCACGCGCCGATCGTGTTGTTGCCCACCGTTCCCGTCTGCAACATGCCTTCCACGTCCCAGTCGAAGCGGCCGTGCGTGCCCGTGTACCGCATGTCCCAGACGTCGCGACGCTCGGGGCCGCGCGCGTCCAGAAACTGCGCGTTGGTGCGGTTGTAGCGCGACCAGTAGCCCGACAGGTCGCCCGGTCCCACCGACTGGCGCTCGAAGCGCACGCCGCTGAACGTGAGGTCGCGGTTCGATACGTCGTCGAACGCGGTGGCGTCGCGGTACTGAACCGGTTGCGTCGCATAGGCAATGAATCGCCACTTCTGGTATTCGTAGTCGGCCCACACGGCGTCGAAGGCCTGGCGCACGTTCGGGCCGTCGCGCACCGAAATGAAACGCTGCAAGTCGAACGCCATTTCCTGCCGGCCCACACGGAACTTGACGATGCCGCCGCCCAACGCGCCGGTATAAGTGACGAACGCCTGCTCGAGATCGAGCGGGTTCTTGTCCACCGGCGTGACGGAATCCTTGGCCCACGCGCGCGCGTCTTCCAGCTGGGCGAAGAACTGCCAGTGCTCGCCGACGCGTGCGTCGGCATGCACTTCGACGCGCTGGATCAGATACGTGTCCGACTGCGCCTTGCCGATGCCGAAGAGGCGTGCGTTGTTGGTCTCCATGCGCTCGCGCAGATTGACGCCGAGCGAAAGATACGAAGACGGAATGCCGCCGAACGGCATGTACTTGAGTGCGTCCAGCGGCTCGCGCGGCACGCACGGATTCGCGAGCACCGACCAGTCTTCCTGCCAGCGATTGAACAGGACGACCGGACGTTTGGCGCTGCATGTCGCAGTGGGCGTAGCGCCGCTGGCGGCGTTCGTGGCGTCGGCGGCGGGCACCGTGGCGGTATCGGCGAGCGCCGCGTCGGCACCCGTCAGCAACAGGCCGCCGACGAACGCCGGCAACACGACGCGCCGGCGTGCGGCGGAGGCGAGAACCGCGTGGGCAGGCTTCATTTCGCGGCGTCGGCGTGAATTTCTGCGATGTAGCCGCCCGGGAACTGCACGATGGCCGCCGTGCGCCCGTCCGCGGTGAACGGCGGCACGAGCACGCTCACGCCCGCGGCTTTCGCCTTCTCCAGCGTGGCGTCGAGATTGGCCACTTCATAGCCGGTGGTTTCGCGGCCGAACGGGTAGGGCAGGTGGCCGTCGGTGGCGAGCACGGTCATCTTGCCGAAGCCCGACTCGATGCGCACGCGGCGATACGTGTCGTCAGGCCGGCCGATCTCGATGCCGGGCGCTTTCGCCTCGTCGGACACCACCTTGCCGTGCGAGAACTTCACGAAGTCGTGTACCAGCTTGTTGAGGCTTTGCGGCGACACGTAGACCCGATTCTCGGGCACCGTCTGCAGCGCGTCGTAGTGCGGAACCCGGTTGTGCCAGTAGAGCTGCATGTTGAGGCCGCCCGGCCAGGTCACGATCGCGTCGCGGCCGATGGGGTCGGGGAAGGTATCGACGATCACGTCGGCGCCGAGCGCACGCGCCGACTTGACCGCGGCGTCCATGTCGGTCACGAGATAGCCGGTGCGCTCCGCGCCGAACGGATACGGTATCGGCGTCTTGAAGCCGAACACGGAGATCGTGCCGGAGGGCGTGAAGACGAGTTGCGACATGGTCTGGCTGGGCGTGGGCGTGACCTGAAATACGCCCTGCTTCGACTTGCTGCCGCCGAAGGTCGCGACGAAGCTGTCCGTGAAGCGGTCGAAGTCTTCGGGCGCGACGTAGACATGCGTGGTGTCGTACTGCGGGCCGACCGCAACGGCGGGCGGCGTGGCGGGCATCACGGGCGGTTTCGCGAACGAGACGGGCGCGGCGGCGAGCCCGCCCGCGATCATCAGCGCAGCGAGTGCGCGGCGAATGGCTTTCATAACGGAGTTTCCCTGGTTGAATGCAGGCGCGAAGCCGTGGGACGCGCTCGCGCCGAACGCGTCCCATCGGCCTGCGGGGACAACGACGGCCGCGATTACTTCGCGGGCACGGCGGCCAGGATTTCGTGCGGCACCGAGGTGCGCTGCGCTGCCTTGTGGACCATCGTGTACGCGTAGTCGACGCCCATGCCGTACGCGCCCGAGTGTTCCTTGGCGATGGCCATGACCGCGTCGTAGGTCTCGCGGCGCGCCCAGTCACGCTGCCACTCGAGCATTACCTGCTGCCAGGTGACGGGCACGACGCCGGCCTGGATCATGCGCTGCATCGCGAAGTCGTGCGCGTCCTTCGAGGTGCCGCCCGAAGCGTCGGCCACCATGTAGATTTCGTAGTTGCCTTCGAGCATGGCGCACAGTGCGAACGTGGTGTTGCACACCTCCGTCCACAGGCCGGCCACGACGACCTTCTTGCGGCCGTTCGCGGCCAGCGCGTCGCGCACTTTCTGGTCGTCCCACGAGTTCATCGAGGTGCGCTCGAGCAGCTTGTGGTCAGGGAACACGTCGAGCAGTTCGGGATAGGTGTAGCCCGAAAAGCTTTGCGACTCGACCGTCGTGATCGTGGTGGGAATGTTGAACACCTTGGCCGCCTTCGCGAGACCGACCACGTTGTTCTTCAGCACCTGGCGGTCGATGGACTGCACGCCGAAAGCCATTTGCGGCTGCTGGTCGATAATGATCAGCTGGCTGTTTTGGGGAGTCAGTACTTCAAGGTTGGGATTGCTCATGGTGCAAATGTCCTGTGAACGGGTGAAAGGAAGCCCCCGCGCCGAATGAACGGGCGGAGCCTCATGTGTGATACGCCGGGAGAGTGGCCGTACAGCCGCACTTATTGGACACGCAAAATCGCGGGCCCGACAGATAAAAAAAGTTAATTAATCTGATTCAGGAAATCCGCTCTTAATTAATCTTAATGGGGCCTTTCAGGTTCTTGAAACGCGATACCCTTTCGGGCACCCTCGCACCATCCGGCACGCTGCGCATGACCAACGTCGAGCTGTTCCATTACCTGCTGTTGTTGATTGCCGGCGCGAGCGCGCTGACCTGGCTTGCCGAGCGCGTGTCGATTCCGCCCGCGGTGGTGCTGCTGCTGGGCGGCTGCGTGATCGCCGTGGCCGGCAAGGGCGTGACGGGCATGGACCCGGACCTCCTGCTCGTCGCCGTGTTGCCGCCGCTGCTGATGTCCAGTTCGTTCTATACGGCGTGGAAAGAGTTTCGCGGCGAACTCGCCACCATCGTCTCGCTCGTGCTGGGCGCCGTCACCTTCACCACCGTTGCGGTCGCGTTCGCCGTGCACGCGTTCAATGCCGGCTTGCCCTGGGCCGCGTGCCTCACGCTGGGCGCAATCGTCTCGCCGCCGGATGCCGTCGCCGCGAAGGCCATCTTGCAGCGCTATCCGCTGCCGCCCAGGCTCGTAGCCGTGCTCGAAGGCGAGAGCCTCGTCAACGACGCGTCCGGTCTGCTGCTCTACCAGATGGCCGTTTCAGCGGCGCTGGCCGCCACCACGATCACGGTCGCAAGCGGCACAGGGCTTTTCTTCAGACTCATCCTGCTCGGTATCGCGGTGGGCCTCGTGTGTGGTCAGGCGATGTGCGCGCTGCTCGTGCGCCTGGTCGATGCGAAGCTCGGCATCGTACTCACCTTCATGATGGCGTGGGCCAGCTACGGCGTGGCGGAAGCCATCGGCGGATCGGGCGTGCTCTCGGTCGTGACCTGCGGACTCGTGTTGGGCGTGCGCCAGCATCGCGTGTTCAGCGCCGATATGCGGATCAAGGCCAAGGCCACGTGGGACGCCATCGTGTTCGTGCTCGAGGCACTGGTGTTCGTGCTGATCGGGCTCGCGCTGCACGGCATTCTCGCGAGCGTGAACCACGAAGGCGCGGTGGTCATGGCGGGCCTGCGCGTCGCGTTGCCGGCCACGGCGGCGGCCATCGTCGCGCGCCTCGTGTGGGTGTTCGGCGCGATCTGGCTGCCGGGCCGTCTGCGCGCGAACCGCACGGGCGGCCGCGCCTGGACGTTCGGCGAAGCGGCCGTGATGGGATGGGCGGGCATGCGCGGCGTCGTGAGCCTGGCGGCCGCGCTCGCGTTGCCCGACCACTTCCCGGGCCGCGACGTGATCATTTTCAGCACCTTCCTGCTGATCATCACCACGCTCGTCGTGCAGGGCGGCAGCCTCGCCACGTTGATCCGGCTGCTGAAGCTGCGTCCGCCCGCACGCCACACGATGTCCGAACACGAGACGCGGGCGCGCACCTTCGGCGCCTCGCTCGCGGCGCTGGCGGACATCGGCAAGCGCGAAGACGGCATCGACCCCGCGATGCTCGAACGCCTGCAGGCCGAATATCGCGTGCGCGTGACGGCGAACGAGAACGCGCACACCTCGGGTGAGGAGCGCATCGAACATCGGGCGCGGTTCCTGCGCGTCGAGCTGGAGCTGGTGGGCGTTTCGCGCGAGACCTTGCTCGCCCTGCACCGCGCCGGCAAAGTGGACGACGCGGTGCTCCACCGCATCGAGTCCGAGCTCGATCTTGAAGAGCTGAGGTTGCTGCGGCTGCTTGAACCGTGATGGCGGGCGTTGTCGTTCTTGCCGCCGTTGCGGTCAGGACGTCTTGCGCGGCCTGACGACGCGAGTGGTGCCGGCCGTCGTCGAAATCGCACGGCACGGCTGGGGGAATATCACTCCATTCGCACCACGAACCCCGCACTACGAACTCCTCACCACGCACCACGCACTCGCGGCCGGCATTCTCGACCCGCGCGCCTCCCGCCAGTGCCAGGTCCACGTTGATTTCCCGGCGCAGCAAGTGCAGCGCGTACCGCACGCTCGCCTCGCCGCCCACCGCAGGCCCCGCCATGTCGGGCCGCCCCCACCAACACGAAATGCGCGCCCGGCGCGAGGGCCTTGGGCACGTCCGTGCCGCGTCTCACGCCGCTGTCGAGCATGACCCGCATCGCGACCGTGCGCGGGCGTCGTGGCTCAGCGCCGTTTCGTATCGTCGTGTATCTGCCGCGAATGAAGACAAGAACGCATACATAAACGCGGCGTCACGGAAACAAGCCGGATACGTCGCGCCATTCAAATACACCCATGCCGGCGGTCGATGTTTCCAACCCGACTTCCCGCCGGCCGGATGCCGGCCATCGCGTCGGTGTAGTCAGGCTCAACTCCCTACCCACAGGTGCACACCATGAAGCTCGTCCAATCGCTGATCGTTGCCGCTGTCGTCGCCGTTCCGGCCGTTTCGTTTGCGCAGTCCAACGCGCCGCTCACGCGTGCCCTGGTGCGCGCGGAACTCGTTCAACTCGAAAAGGCGGGCTACAACCCCGCTCTGGACTACACCCGCTACCCCGAGAACGTTCAGGCCGCCGAGGCGCGCGTGAGTGCCCGGAACCACGATGCCGCGTCCGCGTATGGCCCCGCGCTGAACGGCACGTCGTCGTCGGGTTCGCATGCCAGCGCTGCGCAAGACGCGATTCCGGGTCTCGGCCCGCTCTACGCCCACTCGTGAATCGCGTGCGCTCGCCCAATGAAGGGCGTGTCGGCGCGGGCCAGCATCTGCAATCGAGGAGGGCAGGATGACATTGCGCAGCATCGGTACGTTGCACGTGGCGTGCGTGCTAGGGCTCGCGGTACTCGCGAGCGATGGCGCCACCGCCGCGGACGCGCAGACGGCAGCGGCGGCGTCGCCCATCTACGGCGTGACGGTTCCGAAGGGGTATCGCGAATGGCAGATGATCGCGCCCGCCGCGGAAGCCGCGCCGCTCGACGAGTTGCGCGTGGTGCTCGGCAACGAGACGGCGATGAAGGCCGTCAGGAACGCCACCCTGCCGTTTCCGGACGGGACGATTCTGGTGAAGCTCGCCTACCGGAAAAAGCAGTCCGACGCGTTCGCCCCCGCCACCGTGCCCGGCCAGCCCACGACGGTGCAGGTCATGGTGAAGGATTCGAAGCGCTATGCGTCCACGGGCGGATGGGGGTTCGGACGGTTCATCAACGGCATGCCGGTGGACAAGGCGCAGCATGAGACGTGCTTCGCGTGCCATGCGGCGCGCGTGAAGGATCGCGACTACGTGTTCACGCGTTTTGCGCCGTGACGGCAGGAACGCAAGGCCTCGCGAAAGGGCCGCCGCGGCAGGTCAGCCCATTCTCCAAACCCAAAAACGAGATACGAAATGATGTCCAGATTCTTGAGTGGTCTTCTGAAGTCCATGCTGGTGATTGGCGCAGTGGCCGCGGGGCCGGCGGCGCATGCCGAAGGAGCGAATGACGCGAGCCGCACCACCGTCGTGCTGACCCACGGCGCGTTTGCCGACGGGTCCAGCTGGCGCGGCGTGATTCCGATTCTGGAGGCGAAGGGCCTCCGCGTGGTGGCCGTGCAAAACCCGCTGAGTTCGCTTGCCGACGACGTGGCCGCGACCCGACGCGTGATCGATCAGCAACCGGGCCCGGTCGTGCTGGTCGGACATTCGTGGGCGGGCGTGGTTATCAGCGAGGCCGGCAACGACGACAAGGTGAAGGCACTCGTCTACGTGTCGGCCTTCGCTCCGGACGCGAATCAGTCCATTGCCGACATAACAAAGGACTTGCCGGCGCCGCCCTGGGCCAGTGAGCTGCATAAGGATTCCGCGGGCTATCTGACGCTCTCGGACAAGGCCGTCCGTCAGTTCTTCGCGCCCGACCTGCCGGCTGCCGCGCAACGCGTCGTGGCCGCTACGCAGGGGCCGTGGTACTCGGGCTGTCTCGACGAGAAGGTCACGCATCCGGCGTGGCGCGACCGGCCTTCATCCTTCGTGGTGAGCACCGAAGACCAGATGATCGCGCCCGCTTTGCAGGAGCGCATGGCGAAGGACATCGGCGCTACCGTCACGCGTGTGCATGGCAGCCATGTTTCGCTCGTGAGCCATCCGCAAGTTGTTGCAAACGCGATTATCGAAGCGGCTAAACGTGGGCAGTAGTTGATTGGAGCGATCGAGTCGGCAATCGCGACGTCGCCATCGATCAGCACCGGCGACATCGATTTCGATCGCTTCATGCCCGATGCCGACCAGCGAGATGAACAGGCCGCCGCGATGCGAACGACCAGACAGCGGACGGTCGGCGTGCGCATTCAACGGAAGATGAATGGCGGAGAAACCCGTCATGGCGGCTGAGCTGTTCTTCGGGCACACCACAAAAAAACGGCGCCGCAGGCATTCAGCCCGCGGCGCCGTTTTCGTGTCGCTACGACGCAAGCAACACGTCGCAGCCCGGCAGCGCGTTTACATCGACACGGTGTCGGCCACTTCCTTGAAGTCTTCGATCTGGTCGAAGTTCATGTACTTGTAGATCTTGTCGCCATTGGCGTTGATCACGCCGATGTCGGCCATGTACTCGTCTTTGGTCGGAATCCGGCCAAGGCGCGAGCAGATGGCCGCCAGTTCCGCGGAACCCAGGTACACGTTCGTGTTCTTGCCCAGACGGTTCGGGAAGTTGCGGGTCGACGTCGACATGACCGTCGCGCCTTCACGCACCTGTGCCTGGTTGCCCATGCACAGCGAGCAGCCCGGCATTTCGGTGCGCGCGCCGGCCGTGCCGAACACGCCGTAGTGACCTTCTTCCGTCAGCTGCTTCTGGTCCATCTTGGTGGGCGGGGCCACCCACAGCTTGACGGGAATGTCGCGCTTGCCTTCCAGCAGCTTCGACGCGGCACGGAAGTGACCGATGTTGGTCATGCACGAACCGATGAACACTTCGTCGATCTTCGCGCCGGCGACGTCGGACAGCGTCTTCACATCGTCCGGGTCGTTCGGGCACGCGACGATCGGCTCATGGACGTCGGCGAGATCGATCTCGATCACGGCCGCGTACTCGGCGTCGGCATCCGGTTGCAGCAGTTTCGGGTCGGCCAGCCACTGCTCCATCGCCTTGATGCGGCGTTGCAGGCTGCGCGCGTCCTGGTAGCCCTGCGCGATCATCCACTTCAGCAGCGTGATGTTGCTGTTGAGGTACTCGATGATCGGTTCCTTGTTCAGGCGCACCGAGCAGCCCGCAGCCGAACGCTCAGCCGATGCATCCGACAGTTCGAATGCCTGCTCGACCTTCAAGTCGGGCAGACCTTCGATTTCGAGAATGCGGCCCGAGAAAATGTTCTTCTTGCCTTGCTTGGCGACCGTCAGCATGCCTTGCTTGATGGCGTACAGCGGAATCGCGTTGACGAGGTCGCGCAGCGTCACGCCCGGCTGCATCTTGCCCTTGAAGCGGACCAGCACCGATTCCGGCATGTCGAGCGGCATCGTGCCGGTGGCGGCCGCGAAGGCGACGAGGCCGGAGCCCGCCGGGAAGCTGATGCCGATCGGGAAGCGCGTGTGCGAATCGCCGCCCGTGCCCACGGTGTCGGGCAGCAGCATGCGGTTCAGCCACGAGTGGATCACGCCGTCGCCCGGGCGCAGCGCGATGCCGCCGCGCGTGCTGATGAAGTTCGGCAGCGTCTGGTGCGTCTTCACGTCCACCGGCTTCGGATAAGCGGCGGTGTGGCAGAACGACTGCATGACGAGGTCGGCCGAGAAGCCGAGGCACGCCAGATCCTTCAGTTCGTCGCGGGTCATGGGGCCCGTGGTGTCCTGCGAGCCCACCGAGGTCATCTTCGGTTCGCAGTACGTGCCGGGGCGCACGCCCTGGCCTTCGGGCAGACCGCACGCGCGGCCCACCATCTTCTGCGCGAGCGAGAAGCCCTTGCCGCTGTCGGCCGGCTGATGCGGCAGGCGGAACAGCGTGGAGGGCGGCAGACCCAGCGCTTCACGCGCCTTGGCCGTGAGGCCGCGACCGATGATCAGCGGAATACGGCCGCCGGCGCGCACTTCGTCGAACAGCACGTCGGACTTCACCTGGAATTCGGCAATCACTTCGCCGTTCTTCAGTGCCTTGCCTTCGTACGGGCGCAGTTCGACCACGTCGCCCATGTCCATCTTCGAGACGTCGAGTTCGATGGGCAGCGCGCCCGCGTCTTCCATCGTGTTGTAGAAGATCGGGGCAATCTTGCCGCCCAGGCACACGCCGCCGAAGCGCTTGTTCGGCACGTAGGGAATGTCTTCGCCCGTGAACCACAGCACGGAGTTGGTGGCCGACTTGCGCGACGAGCCGGTGCCCACCACGTCGCCCACGTAGGCGACCAGGTGACCCTTTTCCTTCAGCGATTCGATGAACTTGACCGGGCCGCGCTTGCCGTCTTCTTCCGGCGTGATGCCGGGACGGGCGTTCTTCAGCATCGCGAGCGCGTGCAGCGGGATGTCGGGGCGGGTGGTGGCGTCCGGCGCGGGCGAGAGGTCGTCCGTGTTGGTTTCGCCCGGCACCTTGAAGACGGTGATGGTGAGGCTTTGCGGCACTTCCGGACGGCTCGTGAACCATTCGGCGTCGGCCCAGCTTTGCAGCACGGCACGGGCGTTGGCGTTGCCCTTGTCGGCCAGTTCCTTGACGTCGTGGAACTGGTCGAACATCAGCAGGGTTTTCTTCAGCGCGTCGGCGGCGACGGTGCCCACTTCGGCGTCCGAAAGCAGCTCGATCAACGGCTGGATGTTGTAGCCGCCCAGCATGGTGCCGAGCAGTTCGGTGGCACGCGTGCGCGAGATCAGCGGGCAGGCGGTTTCGCCCTTGGCCACGGCGGCGAGAAAGCCGGCCTTCACGCGGGCGGCCTCATCCACGCCGGCCGGCACGCGGTGGGTGATCAGGTCGACGAGCGTTTGCTCTTCGCCCGCGGGCGGGTTCGTCAGCAGTTCCACCAGTTCGGCGGTCTGCTGGGCCGTGAGCGGGAGGGGAGGGATACCGAGCGCGGCGCGAGCGGCCGCGTGAGCGCGAAAGTTTTCAAGCATGGAGGACCTGCTGATAGGACGTTTCAGGGGAAGTCTTGCCAGGCGGCTCCGAGGGCTTCCGGGGCACTGTGTCGACGGCAATTTTAGTCGCGCTGGGGCGTACCGTCAATTATCTTATATCTTATATAAGACTAATTAAGACTAATTGGCGCGCAGCGCGGCTCGAATGGCGGTCGGTCGCCTCCGCCGCTCGCGGTGGCGAGCCTTTCAGGCGCTGCCGAGCGACTTGAGCCGGCGGTACAGCGTGCGTTCGCTGATGCCGAGATGCGCGGCCAGTTCGCTGCGCGATCCGCTAAACCCGGCGGCCACGCGCGCGAGTTCGGCGTCGGAAAGCTTGCCGCGAGCAAAAACAGCAGGCGTAGCCGGCGCCTGCGATGGCGGCGGCGCGACCGGCGTGCGGATCGCGTCGGGCAGATGCTCCGCGCGGATCACGCCGTGGTCCGCCAGCAGATTGGCGCGTTCCAGCACGTTGCGAAGCTCGCGGATATTGCCGGGCCAGGCGTAGGCGCACAGCAGGGCGAGCGCTTCGGGGGCGATCGAGGTGGCGACCGACGTGGCGCGGGCGTCGGCGCCGCGCGTGGACGCGATACGCCGCAGCATGGCCGCTGCGAGCAGCGGGATGTCTTCGGCACGCTCGCGCAGCGCCGGCAGCCGGATCGGGAACGCGCTGATGCGAAAGTACAGGTCGGAGCGAAACTGGCCGTCGGCCAGCATCTGCTCGAGCGGCTTGTGTGTGGCCGCCACGAGCCGGAAGTCGGCGCGTTGCGTCTCGACGCCGCCCACGCGCCGGAACGCGCCGGTTTCGATGAGGCGCAGCAGCTTCACCTGCATTGCGAGCGGCACGTCGCCGATTTCGTCGAGGAACAGCGTGCCGCCCTGCGCGGTTTCCACGAGCCCCGGTTTGCGCGCCGACGCGCCCGTGAACGACCCCTTCTCGTAGCCGAACAGCTCGCTCTCGAACAGCGTTTCGGTAATGCCCGAGCAGTCCACCACCACGAACGGCCGGTTTGCGCGCGGGCTGGCCGCGTGCAGCGCGTGCGCGAACAGTTCCTTGCCCGTGCCCGATTCGCCCAGCAGCAGCACGGGCAGCATCGAGGTCGCGACCCGGTGCAGTTTCGAGATCGCCTCGTTGAAAGCGGGGGCGCGTCCGACGAGGCCATCGGCATCCGGCCGTGCCGAGGCGCTGCGTACGGTCGAAAGACGCTCCACGTACGCGATGATCTGCCGGCGGGCGTCGAAGATGGGCCGCAGCTCCACGTCCACGTGCTCCTGGCCTCGCGGCGTGTGGTGAACGTGGAGGACGCGGTCGGCACTCCCTGTAGCGGCCGCCTGCTTCATCGGGCAGTGTTCGCCGGCGAGGTCGCAGGGCACCTCGTAGTGATGCGAGACCTGGTAGCAGCGCCGCCCCACGTGCGGCTGCCCGGCGATGCCGAACTGCTTCTGGTAGGCGCTGTTGGCCGCGAGGATGCGGTACTCCGGGTCGAGCACGATGGCCGGCTGGGTGTCGTACTCCAGATAGCCGACGAGTGCCGCGATCTCCGGCGGGCTGGACTTGGCGCCGGGCGTATCCGCGTGGACCGTGGACGGCGACGTGGGGAGGGAATGAGGCATGGCGGCGCTCCGCAACGGACTGGGCGCCACTATACGCGGCAACGGTCACGTCTGCCATCGACTGCCATTTTCCGCCACCAACTGCCATCTGGCAGTCGTTGACCGATCGTGACAATCCGCCCGCGACGCGCCCAAGGGCTTTCGCTACCTCGAACAGCGCAAAAGACGCGCTAATAATTCCATATAAATCAGCGGCTTGATGTCGCGCGGCAAATACTGCCCGGCGCCTGGCACGGACCTTGTCTTGGCTCTCGCGCAGTTTGCCGGACACCGGCGAAGTGCCGCACCCCGTCCGTCAACTGGAGCCCCCGCCATGACCCACAGCACGTTTGCTGTCGAAGGATTCTTTGACCCCGCCACGTGGACCATCAGCTACCTGCTGCTCGACCGCGAGACGAAGCAGTGCGCGCTTATCGACAGCGTGCTCGACTACGACCCGAAGTCCGGCCGCACGCGCACCGACTCGGCCGACCGCCTCATCGCGCGGGTCGAAGCGCTGGACGCCCGCGTGCAATGGCTGCTGGAGACCCACGTGCACGCGGACCATCTGTCCGCCGCTCCGTATCTGAAGGCCCGGCTGGGCGGCCAGATCGCGATCGGCGAGCAGGTCCGGACGGTGCAGCAGGTGTTCGGCAAGCTGTTCAATGCCGGCCCCGGCTTCGCGACCGACGGCTCCCAGTTCGACCGGCTATTCGCCGACGGCGAAACCTTCGAAGTGGGGCGCGTGCAGCTGCGCGCGCTGCACACGCCGGGTCACACGCCCGCCTGCATGACCTACCTCGTGAGCGACGGCGACGACCACGCCGCGTTCGTGGGCGACACGCTCTTCATGCCCGACTACGGCACCGCGCGCTGCGACTTCCCGGGCGGCGACGCCTCGACGCTGTTCCGTTCGATCCATCGCATCCTGAGCCTGCCGCCGCAGACGCGGCTCTACATGTGCCACGACTATCAGCCGGGCGGCCGCCCGCTGCGCTATGAAAGCACGGTGGCCGAGCAGCGCGAGCACAACATCCACGTGCACGAAGGCACCACGGAACAGGCGTTCGTCGACATGCGCCACGCGCGCGACGCGAAGCTCGACATGCCCGTGCTGATCCTGCCTTCGGTGCAGGTCAACATGCGCGCCGGCCATCTGCCCGAGCCGGAGAGCAACGGCGTGTCGTACATCAAGATTCCGCTCAACGTGTTGTGAGGCGCGGCGGGCATCGGCTAACTAACGAAGATAGCGAAGAGACATTCATGGACATCAAACAACTCAGCGACGCTGTCGCCGTTTCGCCGCAGGTGCTCGTGGCCGATCTGCCGGCGGTGCGCGCGGCGGGATACCGCACGGTGATCTGCAACCGCCCCGACGGCGAGGGACCTGATCAGCCCACTTTCGTGGAGATCGAAGCGGCGGCGCGCAAGGAGGGCATCGCCGCGTACTACCTGCCCGTCGAGTCGGGCAAGATCAGCGCCCGCGAGGCTGCGCAGTTCGGCGAGTTGCTGCGGACGGTGCCGGGGCCGGTGCTCGCGTATTGCCGCAGCGGCATGCGCTCGGCTTCGCTTTGGGCGCTTTCGGGCGCGTCCGGCTACGCGGCGGGCGACATCGTCGCGGCCGGCAAGGCGGCGGGCTACGACCTCGGCGCAGTGGCCGCCCGCCTCGGAGAAAGCGGCGCGGGGGCCGAAAAGTGCTACGACGTGGTAATTGTCGGCGCCGGCGCGGCGGGGGTGGCGACGGCATCCAGCCTGCTCGCGCGCGACGCGGATCTCGACATCGCCATCATCGACCCCGCGCCGATTCACTACTACCAGCCCGGCTGGACGATGGTGGGCGCGGGCGTCTTCAAGCCGGAGACCACCGCGCGCCGCATGGTCGACGTGCTTCCACACAAGGTGCAGTGGATCGAGGCGGCCGTTGCGGCATTCGAACCCGAGAACGACGCCGTGGTGCTGGAGAGTTGCCGCAAGATCCGCTATCGGCAACTGGTGGTGTGCGCGGGGCTGAAGCTCGACTGGAACGCGATCGAAGGTTTGCCGCAGACGCTCGGCACCAACGGCGTCACGTCGAATTACCGCTACGACCTTGCCCCCTACACGTGGCAGCTCGTGCAGCAGTTGAAGCGCGGCCGCGCGCTCTTCACGCAGCCGCCCATGCCGATCAAGTGTGCCGGCGCGCCGCAGAAGGCCATGTACATGTCTTCCGATCACTGGTTGCGCACGGGCCGGCTCGGGCAGATCGAGGTCGAGTTCTTCAATGCCGGCGCCGTGCTGTTCGGCGTAGCCGACTACGTGCCGGCGTTGATGAAGTACGTGGAGCGCTACGACATCGCGCTCAATTTCGGCTTCAACCTGAGCGCCGTCGACGGTCCGGGCAAGCGCGCGATGTTCACGCGCACGCTGCCCGGCGGCGCGACCGAGCGCTTCGAAACGACGTTCGACATGATTCACGTGGTGCCGCCGCAAAAGGCGCCCGACTTCATCCGCTCGAGCCCGCTTGCGGACACGGCGGGCTGGGTGGACGTGGACCCGGCCACGCTGCGGCACAAGCGCTACGGCAACATCTATGGTCTCGGCGACGCGACCAACACAACGAACGCGAAGACCGCGGCGGCGGCGCGCAAACAGGCGCCCGTCGTCGCGCACAACGTGCTGGCCGCGCTGCGCGGACGGCGCGAGCTCGCGAACTACGACGGCTACGGCTCGTGTCCGCTCACGGTGGAGCGCGGCAAGATCGTGCTGGCCGAATTCCTCTACGGCGGCAAGGTGGCGCCCACGTTCCCGAAGTGGCTGATCGACGGCACGCAACCGTCGCGGCTCGCGTGGCTGCTCAAGGACCGCCTGCTGCCGCCGCTCTACTGGCGCGGCATGTTGAAGGGCCGCGAGTGGCTCGCGCATCCGCGGCTCGCCGACTGAGCGGCAGGGCTCTTCTTACGTTTGATTTGGAATCCTGATGGTTATTTCGTTGATCCTCGGCGCGATGGTGGGCGCGGTGCTGGGCCTCACGGGCGCAGGCGGCGGCATTCTCGCGGTGCCGGCGCTCGTGTTCGGCATGGGCTGGCCGATCCAGCAGGCGACGCCCGTGGCGCTCGTCGCCGTGGCGGGCAGTGCGGCGGTGGGCGCGCTGGAGGCCTTTCGCAAAGGGCTCGTGCGCTATCGCGCCGCGTTCTTCATGGCGGCGATCGGCGTGCCGGCCACGGCCGTGGGCGCACGACTCGCCCACGTGCTGCCGCAACGTCTGCTGCTCGCGGTGTTCGCGCTCGTGATGCTGGTGGTTGCGATCCGTCTGCTTCGACACACGCTGGCGCACGGCAATTCGCACGCGCCCGCGTCGGCACTGTGCGTGGCGCACGTGAATCCGTCGACCGGCCGTCTCGTATGGTCATGGACCACCGGTGCCGCGCTCGCCGCTGTCGGCGCCGTGACCGGCGTGATGACGGGGCTGCTCGGCGTAGGCGGCGGCTTCATCATCGTGCCGATGATGCGCAAGCTTACCGACGTCTCCATGCACGGCATCGTGGCCACCTCGCTGATGGTGATCACGCTGGTGGGCGGGGGCGGCGTCGTCACGACGATGCGGCACGGCGGGCCGCTTCCGCTCGACGTGGTGTTGTGGTTCACGCTCGCCACGGCAGGCGGCATGCTGGTGGCTCGCATCGTGTCGCATCGGCTCTCGGGGCGTCACGTGCAGCTCGGTTTTGCCGCCATCCTCATTGCGGTGGCGCTGGGACTGGCGGCGAAGGCCGCGTTTGGCTGATCATCACGAACGTGCTTCTGGGAGGAGGCAGAAGCGCCTTGAAAGGCGGCAACGGCCTGTGGCCGTGCGTGTGCCGCTTTTCGACCTGGAAACGGCTTTTCCCCTACACTCGACGGCGGCCATTCCGGACGCGCTGCAACTGGGTGACCTGTGGGCCGACGTCCGATAGCATCACGTGCCCCGAGCCGTGCCCCCGTTCGCGTACGCAGTCGATTGCAGGAGCCTTCCCCGATGTCGTTGAGCACCGATGCAGACTTCTTCCGCCTTCTCGCCGACAGCTACCGGCGTCTTCTAAATCGATCCCTCGTTCCCGACGGCATGAGCGCTGCCGAAGGCGCCGCGTGGTTGTATGGCGAAGCGCCGTTCGGCATTCTTGCGCACAACACGGCGCCGGACCCGGTGTTCGTCTACGGCAACCGGCGTGCGCAGGCGATTTTCGGCTACGACTGGGACGAACTGACGGCACTGCCTTCGCGTCTTTCGGCGGAGCCCGTCGAACGCAGCGAACGTCAGGCCTTCCTCGACCAGGTGACCCGCGACGGCTTCGTGTCCGGGTATCGCGGCGTGCGCATTACCAAATCGGGCGTGCGCTTCTGGATCGAACAGGCGACCGTGTGGCAACTCACCGATGCGGCCGGGAATTATCGCGGCCAGGCCGCGATGATCCCGGACGTGCGGCTCATGGACGGGGGCGCGTAGACGGTACGTTCGGCGACCGGCGCAATGCCGCGTGCCTGTTCGCGCGTGCCGGTCCGCGATGATCCGACTGCGCACGTCGCCGGTCACGAAACGAACTTCACGCGCCCTGAGCACCCAGCGCGCGGCGCTGCGCGAACGAGCCCGCGACGCTGAGCGCGGCGACCGCTGCGATGGCCACGAGCGGAATGCTCGCGCCCACCAGCATCGAGGGGCTCTGACCGAGCGCGAAAAGCTGCCCTGCCACGAGCGGTCCGAGAATCGAACCGAGACGGCCCACCGCGACGGCCGCGCCCACGCCCGTGCCGCGCACCTCGGTCGGGTAGGCATGGCCCGCGAGCGCATACAGCACCGACTGACCGCCCACGATGAAGAAGCCGCAGAGCAGCCCGCCCACGGCCGTGGAGCTGGCTCCGCCGGCGTTCGCGAGCACGACGAGCGCCGCCACGATGCCGACGTACATGCCGACCACGGTGCCGCGCCGGCCGAAGCGGTCCATGATCGTCGCGATGGCAACCGCGCCTACGCCGCCGCCGATGTTGAACATCATGAGCACGAGGTTCGACTGCACGCGCGAGAGGCCGCGCGCGAGCACCATGGAGGGCAGCCAGTTCATCAGGAAATACAGCACGATCAGGGTGCCGAGGTAGCTGATCCACAGCGCGATCGTGGTTCGCGCGCGGCCATGGCGCCAGAGCGCTTCGGTCACGCCCGGCGTGCCTTGCTTCGTTGCCGCCGACGCCTTCGCTGCCTTCGTCGCGATGAACTGCTGCGACTCGTGCAGGAACAGGCCCAGCAGCGGCACCATGATGATTGGTCCAAGGCCGCCGACGTAGAACACGTGGCGCCAGCTCGCGTCCGCCGCACCGAACATGCCGATGACGGCGGCAATGGCCGCGCCGAACGGCATGCCGCAATACATCGCGCCCACCGCCGTGCTGCGCTGCTGCGGACCCGCGGCTTCCGAGCACAGCGCGATCAGATTGGGCATGGCCGCACCCAGGCCCAGGCCCGTGAAGAGACGCGCGACGAGCAGACTTTCGAAGTTCCAGACCGCCGTGGTGGCAAGCGAGAACAATCCGAACAGCGCCACCGACCACATGAGCACGCGCTTGCGCCCGAAGCGGTCCGCAAGCCGGCCGCCCAGTGCCGCGCCGGGCAAGAGCCCGATGGCGCCCGCGCTGAAGGCCCAGCCCATCTGCGCCACGGCGAGATGAAACTCCTTCGCCATGCGCGGCCCGGCCACGCCCGCCGATTGCAGGTCCAATCCTTCGAGCAACGCAATCGCCAGACACAGGGCGATCGTGGCCTTGCTGAGCGTGCCGCCTTCTTCGGCACGATGGTTTCGCGACGTCATAAAAGTCTCCAGATCTAGTTGTGAGCCGCTCTTCCGGCGGCTGGTTGGGAGCGATGCCGCTTACCGCCAAGGGGCGATGTGCGGCGCGCGGAGTCGCGGCTGCAAGCCGGGACTCGTCACCGAGGGGCGGACGTTTTGCCGCAGCCCGTGATTGGAGCCGAGTCTAGGATGCGGCCCGCCGCGCGCTCAACCTTTTCGGAGAAATGTGCATCGCGTGCACATACTTGATTCTGTGGACTTTTTTGACGCCGATTGTCTGGGGCCGCCCGATTTACATCGGCGGCGCGACGCCGTCTTTCTCCACGACGATCTGATTGCCGCTGTAGGCGCCGCCCTTTGCCTGCGTGGCGATCACGAATACATGCTTGCCCTTGGTCAGGTCGTCGCGTGTGGCGGGAATGAGCGTCACGACGGGCGCGGTGGTCGGCACGGTGATGGTGTTGGTGCCGCCCTTGTACGAAAGCTTGAGTTCGCGACCGCTCGTGGCCTGCACCACGGTGTCGACGTTCGCGTTGGTCATCGAGCTATTTGCGCCAAGGTCCCACGCATAGTGGCCCTCGCCGGTGCCGCGCGCCGCTTCGGGGAACACGAGCACTTCTTTCGCCACGAGCTTGCCGTCTTCGCCGGGCATCGCTGCCGCGCCGACGTAGCTGCCGGGCTTGATATCCGCGAGTTGCACGGCCTTCAAGGCGTTGACGCGCGTGGCGTCCTTCAGGTCGATGTTCACCGTGTCGCCGCTGCGCCGGTGTACCACCAACGTGCTGCCGGAGAACGATTCGATCGTGCCTCTGATGCGTTCGGGCTTGTCGGAAGATGACTGCGCGAACGCTGCGTCGGCGAGGCTCAGCATGAGTAACGAAACGGCGAGTGTGCGGCGTGTGGACATGAAAGCTCCTGATGCAATAGACAAACGTGACGATGGCCAGGGAGAGAGGACGGACCCGGCGTTGGGTTGTGCCGGCTCAGGAACCCCCGAACCAGTTGTAGCCCTGGTTCTCCCAATATCCGCCCGGGAATTCGTTCGTGACGGTGATGGCCACGATGTGTTTGGGGTTCTTGTATCCAAGCTTGGTAGGTATGCGAAGTTTCATCGGGAAGCCGTACTTCGCGGGCAGGACGGCGCCGTCGTAGGTCAACGTGAGCAGCGTCTGCGGGTGAAGCGCGGTGGGCATATCGATGCTGGTCCAGTAGCCGTCGGCGCAGTGAAACGCCACGTACTTCGCGGTGGTGTCGGCCTCGGCTCGCGAGAGGAAATCGGAAAACGGCACGCCGCCCCATTTGCCGATGGCGCTCCAGCCTTCGATGCAGATATGCCGCGTGACCTGGCTTCGTTGCGGCAACGCGCCCAGTTCCGCGAGGCTCCAGACAGCCTTGCCTTTAACGCGTCCCTTCAGCTCGAGGCGATACGTTTGCGGATCGACCTCCGGTACCTGGTCGATGTCGTAGTAAGCGTTGAACGGGAACGGCCGCGCGATCATCGATTCGGGGTACGTCGGCGCGAGCTTGTGCGGATCGAACAGCCATGCCTGCGCGTCGTCGTTCAACCGGGACACGCGGCGCAGCATCGCCTCCACCGAGTGGCCCGATTTGAGATCGCAACCGGAAAGCAGCATCAGGCCGCCAAGCGTGAGCATTCTTCGGCCGAACAGGCGTCGCGCCGACGACTGGAGTTCGCGCTGGGCGTCTTTGACGATGGAGGCCGCATCGGGTTCACAGGCGAAAGCGGGCGACGCGTCGTTGTTCCGGATGCCCATGTCAGCGCCCCCGAACCATCGTGAGCAACGAGCGCGGAACGATGGCCACCATCGTCACGTGGACGGTAATGAAACCCACGATCGCGCTCATCGCGACGAAGTGCACCACGCGGGCGTTGTCGAATCCGCCCATCAGGCCGCTCAGGAGAGGCAATTGCACGGGCTTCCAGATCGCGAGGCCGGACAGCACGAGAAGAGCGATGTCGGCGATCACGAAGAGATAGGCCAGCTTCTGTACGGCGTTGTACTGGCTCAGGTCGCCGTGCGTCAGACGGCCTCGCAGGGCGGCCACGATGTCTGATCGCAGCGCGCGGACCGTGACCGGAAACAGCTTCCGGCGCAAGCGTCCCGTTGCGATACCGATTGCCAGATAGACCAGAAAATTGGCGCCCAGCACCCACATGATCGCGAAGTGCCAGAGCAGCGCACCGCCCAGCCAGCCGCCCAGCGTAATGGCGGGGGCAAACCGGATGGCGTGAAAAATGGGCGATGCGTCGTAGACCTGCCAGCCGCTCATGCACAGGCCGATCACGCACATGGCGTTGATCCAGTGGAAGAGGCGAACATAGGCGGGATGGATGACATCGCGATTCAAGGCAGCTCCATGCGCAATAACGTTCGGTTGAGCCGCAGTAAACGGCAGCGAGGCGCGGAATATTCCGGGTTCCGCGGCACGGAGTCCGTCGCGCTGATGCAGCGACCGACCTCGATGGACGAGAGCATGTCATCTCGTTGGATCCGGCAACATCGGTCGAATGACCGATCTTGTGCGCACGACTTCGTCGCGTATGATCGACCGCAGCTCCTCGCCACTTCCTGCCCTCAATGCCGACGTTCGACCTCGAAACAAGCCCGCCCCCGCTGCGCGTATTCGACTGCGTAAGAGCGCTCGCCTTCATCGGTGACCTCAGCATGGGCCAGCCCACCGACCATTCGTTGCGTACCGGGTGGCTGGCAGCACGCCTCGCGCAGGCGGCCGGGCTCGATGCGTGGGCGTGCGACGCGGTTCGTGAAGTGTCGCTGCTGCGCTGGTCGGGTTGCACGGCGAACGCGGCGGGTTTTGCGGACGTGTTCGGCGACGACATCGCGATTCGCCTCGCGATGCTCGAAAGCCGGCCAGGCTGGGCCGAGCGGCTCGAAGCATCGGGCGGCGCCGGTGCCGTGATGCTGCCGCTCGCGCAAATTCACTGCGAGGTATCGGGCGAAGTTGCACGCATGCTGGGTCTTTCGAGCGTGACCGAAACCGCGCTGCGTCACATCTTCGAAACCTGGGACGGCGCGGGGTTGCCGGGGCGTATTGCGCGCGAGAGGGTGCCCATGCCGGTATTCGTGGTGGCGCTCGCGGGCGACCTGGAGATTTTCGGCCGCACGTATGGTATCGAGCGGGCGCTGGCGCTCATCGAGCAACGGTCCGGTGCACGGTATCCCACGCGCCTCGTTCAGACGGCGGCACGCCATGCGGCAGCGTGGCTGGCGGAACTGGAGGGCGCGTCGCTGGCCGATTTCGATGCTGCGCTGATCACGTCCGACATGCAGCAGACCACGTCGGCTGAACTCATCGCCGACGTGATCGATTTGAAGCTGCCGTGGATGACGGGATTTTCGCGCGCGGTCGCGGCCACCGCGGCGGCCTGTTGTGCCCGGCTCACGCCGGACAAAGCGGCGCATGCGCGGGTTTATCGAGCAGGCTTGATTCACGGCGCCGGCCGGGCCGCCGTGCCCAATAGCGTATGGAATATGGCTACGCCTTTGCCTGCGAGTGCCTGGGAGAAGGTGCGGCTGGTGCCGTATTGGACGGCGCGCGCCGGCAAGCAGACCGGCGCGCTTGGCGAAGCGGCGGAACTCGCCTCGTATGCCTACGAACGGGAGGATGGTTCAGGATATTTCCGCGGCGCGAGCCGTCAGGCGCTGACGCTGGAGGCGCGTGTACTCGCGGCATCCGTGGCGTGGGTCGCATTGCGCTCGGCGCGGCCCTGGCGCGCCGCACTGTCCGCCGACGCGGCCGCGCAAATGCTGCGCTACGAGGTGGCGGCCGGCCGGTTAAGCGAGGAAGTTGTCGACGCACTGGTCACGGAGCAGGCGCCCGTCGTGCGGCGGCCAGCCAGAAGCGCGTCGCAGGGGCCGCCGCTATCGCCGCGCGAGATCGACGTGCTGCGCGTGATCTCGCGCGGCGCGAGCAACAAGGAAGCCGCGCGCGAGTTGACGATGAGCCCGAGCACGGTGCGCACGCATGTCGAAAACGTGTTTCGCAAGCTCCAGTGCTCCACGCGCGCGGCGGCCACGCTCAAGGCATCGGCGATGGGGCTGCTTTAGCCGGCTTCACGCAGCGGTCGATGTCGCAGCACACGGCAATCGCGACGTAGCGCGCGTGAGCGGTAACATGAGGCTTCCTTTCTCTGTCGGAAATACCTCGATGCAAGTGCTGGTTGATGCAGACGCCTGCCCGGTCGTCGTCAAGGAGATGTTGTTTCGGGCCGCACGGCGCGTCGAAGTATGCGTGACGCTGGTGGCGAATCAGTATTTGCGCACGCCGCCTTCGCGCTTTATCAAGGCGGTGCAGGTGCCGGCCGGCTTCGACGCCGCCGACAACCGCATCGTCCAGCTCGTCACACACGGCGACCTCGTGATTACGGCGGATATACCGCTCGCCGCGGCGGCGCTCGAGAAGGGCGCTCATGTGCTGGACCCGCGCGGAAGCTGGTTCAGCCGCGAGAACATCGAAGAGCGGCTCACCATGCGCGAGGTCATGGACCAGCTTCGCAGTTCGGGTGTGGGCACGGGCGGCCCGGCGCCTTACACCGCCAACGACAGCAAGGCCTTCGCCGGCCAACTGGACCGCTTTCTCGCACGCCATGCCTGACGTAGGGCCGTAAAGCAGTCGGGCGAACCCGTCATTCACGCATCCAGCACCAGCGGTCCGAGTGGATTATCGATAAGCATTTTCCACTCGCCGAAAAAGCCGGGAACTCGATCGACGTTACCTTCGTTGAATGCCTGATCCGGCAGCTCCACCCCATGCTGCGGACTTCTCGCCGTGAGCGGTTGTGTTCCGGCCATGCGACGACCCCGCACGCGTTTTTATTCCGGCGGCGCTCGATCCCCGCCGTGCGCCGCATCGCATTCGCTCTAACGGGAATTCGAGCGCGCGAGCGGTGTACCGGCGAATGGGTCGTTCGCCCAGTCCGGGCCTTTTTGCACGGGCGGCTTTGAAACCGGCTCCGACGGCAATTCGAAATGCTCGAGCGACTGCCCCGCGCTAATGGCCTGTTTCAGCCATTGCGGCATTGGCCCTTCGCCGCTCCAGCTCTCGCCATTCGCGCTGCGATAACGGCCCACCTGTGCATCGGCGGCGATTGCTGAGGCCAGATCATCCGGGCTAATTCCGAATTCCTCCATGCGGTGACGGAGATAGGCAATCATGCTGTCGCGCTTGCGTTCATCCATGAAACTTGCTTCCTTACAAACCGGTATCCGACATTTTTCTTGATTGCGTGCGGCAACGCACGGCATGCAGAGCCGCCTCGCGGGCAGTTCGCCGTCGCCGCATCAAAATAGTGCCATAGGTACTAACCGAACTCGCCGTCGTTGGCGTGCGGGAGAATACACGGATATATCTCGACGCATCGATACGGCGCATGCTTACGTCGCCCGCCTTCCCGCCATCCGCAGCGATTAACGCTGCGGATATCGGCCGACCGGATGCGCCAGATACGCCCGGATCAGCTTGCGGTGAGAGGGGAGTCGAACGGTTGAAGGCGGGATTTGGCCTGAATCGGACCCACCGCTGGGGTGCTGTCCGGGGAAAGCTTCTCGCCGACCGTGCGAGACATCATACGCCGGTCGCCAGCGGGATTGCGCCGACGCCTGCAATTTCATTTTTTTGACCGGCGCGCTGCCGGTTCATTTTGCGCGACGCGAGACGCTTCGTTCGAAGCATCTTTCCCCATTCGCCGCCGCAATCGCCGGCGAAAAAACGGCGCTTGCGGCAGCGTTATCGAAGAGAGCCGGGTGGTTTTCAATAACTGCCCGTATCCTCCCCACGCACGAACCACGTCCTTTTCGCCGACGCCAGCATGCCGCGATAAACGAGCCACGACACCACGAAGCTGGCCGGCGCGGAAAGCGACTGCACGGTGCCTTGCATGTTCATCAGCACGAAGCCGGCGAAGGCGCCCGCGAACCATGCGGTCAAACCGCCGGGGTTGAATGCGGGCACATGCGAATCGCGATACTCGATCGCATCGCCCACCAGTTCGTCATAGCGTGCCGACAGAATATGCGCGAGCGCCACGCCTACCCACGCCACGACGAAAATGCCTTGATAGGCGAGCGCCTGAAGGATCTTCGAAAACACGTCGGCCATCATCAGCGCATAGACCACCACGCCCACCACCAGCGCCCACGCGAACTTCGGCGCGCGCAGGCCGGCCACCTTCTGGAAGAACGCCTGCATGTTGATGGTCGCGAGATAGTAGTTCGCCGTGTTGATGCGCGACTGCGTGACCCACACGAACAGCAGGCCCCAGATGCCCATGAGCTTGAGCAGTGCCAGCACGACGGAGACTTCGGAAAGCGTGCCGAGGCCCGGCGTCGTGCTGACCAGATAGATGCCCACGGCGCCGTTCAACAGGAACGTGACCAGATAGAACGGCATGCCGAAGTTGAAGCGGGCGTGGTAGACGGCGTCTTGCCTGCGGCCGAAACGGGCGTAGTCGAAGGTGAACATCATGAGCACCCAGACGCCCATGTAGTACACGAAGCAGTTCCACCAGCCGTTGGCGGGCACCGCGCCTTTCGGGCCGAAGTCGAGCCATGCCGCGTTGTAGCCGTATTCGTGGGTGGTCAGCACGACCGCGGCGACGAGCCCGAGCAGATAGAACGGCAACAGCACGCCGTTGAACTTGTCGAGCCAGTGCTGCACGCTGCCGAACACGAGCGGAACGCTGTAGCAGACCACGATGAGCGCAGCCCATCGGTAATCGAGCACGGGAAAGAGGCTGTGCGCCGCTACCGCGATGACGGAGCCTTCGAATACCGCGTAATAGATGGCCGTTGCGAAGAAGATCAGGGTGGCGAGCGCGGCTCCCGAACTGCCGAACAGCACGCGCGAAAACAGTGCGACCGACAGGCCGGTGCGCACCGCATAGCGGCTGATCACGGCGTTGACGAGCCCATACGACACCACCGAAAGCGCCATGCCGATCAGCGCATTGCGCGCGCCGTAGGTGAGCGCGAGCGTTGCGCCGACCACGATGTAGAACACGGCGCTGCATACCGCCCACCATGCCATGGTGAGCGAGAACGCCGGCATGCGGGCGCTGTCCGGAATGGCAGCGGTCGATAGATCGAGGTCGCCTCCGGCGACTTCCTGCGTCAGATTGGCCATCAACGTGCTCCTCAATACACTGCGGGTCCAGGAAGGGCGGCGCCATGAGCGAGCGCGCTGACGCCGCCGGATAACGAACAGACTGCGCGAACAGAAACTGCGTGGGTCGTGCATCGATCGAACGGGCGCACGGGGCCGCGCGCGCCGCGAGGCAGCGTGCGGTGATTGAAAACGTGCGCTGGAAAGACGAGCCGCCGTGCGGCGCATGCGGCTCGCGGCGAACTGCTTTGCGCGCTATCGCAGCAGCACTTCGCGCAGGCGTGCGAGTCTCAGTTGCGCTTCACGCCGTGCGGCGAGCGTTTGCGCCATCGTGACGGGCACGAAGCGCGCCTGATGGTTCGGCTGCATCTGGCCAATCCGGTCCATGTCGGCGCTGATGACGGTGCCGATGGTCGCGTAGCCGCCGCCTGACACTGCATCGCGATGCAGGATGATCGGCTCCAGTCCGGCCGGCACCTGAATCGAGCCCACCGGATAGCAGGCGTCCACGATGTTCGACGGATCGGCGCCCGCGCCGAACGGCTGCTCGCGCGGCTTGAATTCGAGCGGCCTGCCCTGCTTGTAGCGATAGCCGATGCGGTCGGCTTCGGGCGCCACCACCCAGGCGTCTTCGAAGAAAGACGCGGCCGATGCGTCGGTGAGGCGATGGTGGTAGAGGCCCGGCAGTACCCGCAGTTCGACCTCGCGGGCAAGCGGCGAGCGCAGCGCGGCGGGCAGTTCCGTGCCTTCGCGCGCCGGTCCGCGCTCGCGTCCCATCGCGAGCCGGTCGCCCTTCTGCAGACGCCGGCCTTCGTGGCCGCCGAAGGCGCCCAGCGCATAGGTGGAGCGGCTGCCCAGCACCACGGGCACGTCGATGCCGCCTGCCACGGCCAGATACGCGCGTGCGCCGCCTTTCACGTAGTCGAACGTGAGCGTGCTGCCTGCCTTGATTCGCAGCGCGACATTGCAGGCCTGCGCCACGCCGTCGATCTTCGGCAGCATGTCGGCGCCCGTGACCGCGATCAGCGTCTCCGCATGGAACAGCAGTTGCGGGCCGAGCAGCGTGCATTCGAGCGCGGCGGCGGATTCGAGGTTGCCCACCAGCAGATTGGCCGCGCGCAACGCGTATTGATCGAGCGCGCCGGAAGGTGGAATGCCGACGTGGTAATACCCTTGCCGGCCGGTGTCCTGCACCGAGGTGGCGAGGCCGGGCTTGACCACTTCGATGGCGAGGCGGGAATCAGTCGGCATGGAGCACCTCGACCAGTGAACGGTTGTATGCGTCGGGGTCGCGCAGGAAGGATTCGAGCGAGAAATTCACGTCGCGCACGCGCAGCGAGAACGTGCCGGCTTCCACGGCGGCCACGGCTTCGTCGTACGCGGCGCGGTCAATGGGCTTGAACTTCACGATGTCGCCGGGCCGGAAGAACACCATGAAGTCGCGCAGATAATCGAGCCGCTGTGCCGGATCGAAGATGGGCGCGGGCGTCACGCCGAACATCTGATAGCCGCCCGCGCCGCGCACCGAGTAGATGCAGCCGAAGCAGCCGCCGTGGCCCACCGTCAGCTTCGGCGTATCGGTGCGGGGCCGCACGTACTTGGGCACCTGCAGTTGCCGCGCGCGCTCGACCATCTGGAACATGAAGGGCAGACCCGCCACGAAGCCCACCATCGAGACGAACCACGGCGAGCCGGCGTGCGCGGCGATGAAGTCGTCCACGCTGGCCTTGCCGTTGATCCGCGCCGCGTATTCCAGATCCGTCGACTCCGGGTCCTGATGCCGCTCGCGAAAACGCATCAGCGTTTCGTGCGTCCACGGGTCGTTGTACAGCACGGGAATTTCGATGATGCGCGTGGCGATGTTCAGCTCCGCATCGCCGGTTTGTGCCTCGATGTCCTTGAGCAAGGCGAGCAGCGACTCGGGGTCGATCACGTCCGGGTCGTAGCGCACCTGGTAGGACGCATTGGCCGGGCAGATGTCGACGATGCCGGGCACGTCGCGGCGCTGCAGTTCGCGCGTGATCGCCGTGCCCTTGAAGAAGGCGTCGAGCGACATTTCCTCGCTGATCTCCACGAAGATGAATTCGTCGCCGCCGAACGTATAGCGGGTGGTCATGCGGCCTCCTCGTGGTGCGCGGCCGCGGCGGCCAGTTGTTCGCGCGACGCCGCGAGCCACGCTTCGAGATAGTTCGTGTGATAGCGGCCCGCGCGCACGTCGTCGTCGGCCAGCAAGGCGCGATGCAGTTGCGCCGTGGTCTTCACGCCGCCGATGTGCAGTTCGGCAAGCGCGCGTGCGAGGCGCGCGAGCGTGGCGGGGCGGCTTTCGTCGAAGACGATCAGCTTGGCGAGCAGCGAATCGTAGAACGGCGGCACCACGTAGCCCGGATAGAGCATGGAGTCGATGCGCACGCCCGGACCGGCTGGCCACACCAGTTCCTCGATGCGTCCGGGGCTCGGGCGGAAATCGTGCGCCGGGTCTTCGGCGTTGATCCGGCATTCGATGGCCGCGCCGCGCATCACGATGTCGCTCTGGCTCAGGCGCAAGGGTTCGCCGTCGGCGATACGCAGCGTTTCCCGCACGAGGTCGACGCCCGTGATCGCTTCGGTCACCGGATGCTCGACCTGGATGCGCGTATTCATTTCGATGAAATAGAACTCGCCGCGCGCGTCGTCGAACAGATACTCCAGCGTGCCCGCACTGCGATAGCCCACCTGCCGCGCGAGCCGCGTCGCCGACGCGCACAGCGCGCTGCGCAGTGCCGGCGTGAGCGAAGGCGAGGGCGCTTCTTCCATGATCTTCTGGCGACGCCGTTGCAGCGAGCATTCGCGCTCGAACAGATGGACCACGTCGTGCCCGTCGCCCAGCACCTGCACCTCGATATGCCGGGCGCGCGCGATGAAGCGTTCGAGATAGACGCCGCCGTTGCCGAACGCGGCCTGCGCTTCGCGCTGCGCGAGCGGCAGTTCGGCATCCAGTTGCGCAGCGTCGTGCGCCACGCGGATGCCGCGCCCGCCGCCGCCGGCTGCCGCCTTGATCATCACCGGATAGCCGATGCGCTCCGCGATGCGGCGTGCTTCGTCGAGCGAGAGCACGATGCCGTTGCTGCCCGGCACGGTGGGAACGTCGGCACGCTGCGCCGTTTCGCGCGCCTTGGCCTTGTCGCCCATGGTCGCGATCACGTTCGACGAAGGGCCGACGAAGATCAACCCGGCGGCCTCCACCTGCGCCGCGAACGCCGCGTTCTCCGACAGGAAGCCGTACCCCGGATGGATGGCGTCGGCCCCGCACTGTTTTGCCGCGGCAAGAATGGCCGACGGATTCAGGTAGCTCTTCGCCGCGTGCGACGAGCCGATGTGAACGGCCTCGTCCGCCATGCGGGCCGCGAGGCTTTCGCGGTCGGCGTCGCTCACCACGGCCACCGCCCGCATGCCCAGCTCGTGCGCGGCGCGGATCACGCGCACGGCGATCTCGCCGCGATTGGCGACCAGCACCGTGCGAATGCGCCTGGGTTGATAGAACGCCGTGCCAACGGCGTCGGCATCCGACGAATTCACTCTGCTCATGGCGCTCATTCCTCGATCCGCATCAGAACCTGGCCCGCGTCGACGGGCTCGCCGTCGTCCACCAGAATTTCGATCACGCGGCCGGCTATGCCCGCTTCGACGTCGTTGAACTGCTTCATCACTTCAACCAGTCCCACCACCGTCCCGCTTTCCACTGACGTACCGGCTTCGACAAAAGGCGCGGCATCGGGCGACGGGCGCCGGTAGAACGTGCCGGGCAAGGGACTGACGATCTCGTGTTGTTGTGCCATCTGGGGCTCCTCATCGTTGTTGTGGGCGGCGTGTCAGCGCGAAGCCGCGTGCAGGGGCGCCGCGACGCGAATGTCGTGGCTCACGAGCGCGTCGCGCGTCGCTTCGACCAGCCTGAGCGCGCCGGGCGTGTCGCTATGAATGCAGACGGAGTCGAAGTCGATCTCGATGTCTTCGCCGTCCACCGTTCTGACCCGTCCTTCCACGCAGGCGCGCACCACCTTCGCCGCCACCTGCGCCGGGTCGAGCTTGCCCACGCGGCGCGTGAAGACGATGGAGCCGCTGCGGTCGTAGTCACGGTCGGCGTAAAACTCGCGCACTACCGGCTGGCCGAGTTCGCGTGCGATCCGGTAGGTCACCGAAGCTTCCATGCAATACAGCAGCAGCGTGGGATCGAGCCGCCTTAGCGTTTCGACCAGCAGCCGCGACAGGCCCTCGTCCTGTGCGGCGAGCATGTAGAGTGCGCCGTGCGGCTTGACGTGCTGCACGCTGACATCGTGAAGGCGCGCGAACTCGCGCAGCGCGCCGAGCTGAAAAACGATGTCGTTGACGAGCGCCTGCGGCGTCTCCGTCAAGGTGCGGCGGCCGAACCCCACGAGGTCGCGAAAGCCGGGGTGCGCGCCCACGCCCACGCCCGCCTGTTTCGCAAGCTGGACCGTGCGCGCCATGATGTTGGGATCGCCGGCGTGAAAGCCGGTCGCGATGTTGGCCGAACTGATGAGCGGCATGATGTCTTCATCGACGCCGTCGCCGATCGTCCAGGAACCGAAGCCTTCCCCCATGTCGGAATTCAGGTCGACGCGGTGTTTCTTCATGCTGGGTCTCTCTCCTCGATGAGAAGAGCGCGCGCCGTGCGATGCCTGCGTGCGCTCCGTCGAGAAGAACATTAGCCGGTCGCCATTCGCCAAAATAGTTCTATTTTTG
Organism: Paraburkholderia kururiensis; assembly: GCF_034424375.1. Taxonomy (NCBI): domain Bacteria; kingdom Pseudomonadati; phylum Pseudomonadota; class Betaproteobacteria; order Burkholderiales; family Burkholderiaceae; genus Paraburkholderia; species Paraburkholderia kururiensis. The sequence continues at coordinate 1,157,293 of NZ_CP139965.1, forward strand.
GATGGGACGCTATCTGTTTTTTCGATGGCACGCGCCGCGCATGAACGGGCGCAGAGACTTGCCGGCACAGGAGCCGCGCCGGGTGAATACCCGGACCGCCGCGATTTTTTTGGCGGGAATACGATACGACGCGTCTCGATATCGATTTTTCGGATGCGCGCCATGGCCCTGACGCTTCGGCAATTGAAGTACTTCGTCGCGACTGCGGAACTCGGGCAGATCTCGCAGGCCGCCATTCAGCTGACCATTTCGCAGTCGGCCGTCACCAATGCGATCAAGGAACTGGAAGACGACCTGGGCACGCAGCTCTTCATGCGTACCTCGGCGGGCGTGACGTTGACCACGACGGGGCGGCGCTTTCTCAACCACGCCTATACGATTCTTGCCTCCGTGGACGAGGCGATGCGCATTCCGAACCTGGAAAGCACGCTGACCGGCACGTTGACGCTCGCGGCCAGCTACACCGTGCTCGGCTATTTCCTGCCGCATCACCTGCAACGGATGAGCACGCTCTATCCGCGGCTCACCATCCAGTTGCACGAACTGAATCGCGAGTCCATCGAAGAGGGCTTGATCACGGACCGCTACGACATGGCCGTGTTGCTCACCTCGAACGTGGCCAATCCGGAGCTGACGCTGGAGCCGGTGATCCACTCGCCGCGGCGCCTGTGGCTGTGCGCGCAGCATCCCTTGCTCAAGCGCGAAAACGTGACGCTCGCCGACGTGGCCGCCGAACCCTTCGTGATGTTGACCGTCGACGAAGCGGCCTACACGGCTTTGCGTTACTGGAACGAAACCCCTTACCGGCCGAACGTGAAGCTGCGCACGTCGTCGGTCGAAGCCGTGCGCAGCATGGTGGCGAACGGCAGCGGCGTGGCGATTCTCTCGGACATGGTCTACCGGCCGTGGTCGCTGGAAGGGCGGCGCATCGAAACCATTCAGCTGCGCGACCCGGTGCCGCCGATGAGCGTCGGACTCGCGTGGCGCAGAAACGCCGAACTGAGCCCGGCCATGCATGCCGTGCGCGAATATTTCCGGCACACGTTCATGGAACCTCGGCCGCTGATCGGTGGAGGTTGAGCGATGGCAACCGAGCGATGGCAGTTAAGCGAGCGATGTTTGTGGCGTCCTTCGAGCGAGGCCGCTTCTACCCCTTCAGCACGAGCGACGCTTCCGGGTATTGGTCGCAGATAAAGTCGACGAAGGCGCGGACCTTCGGCGGAGGAAGGCGTCGCGACGTATGCAAGACCCAGAGCGCCGTTTCCACGCCTGAGACCGTGCCCCATTGCACCAGCTCGCCGCGCGTGAGCTGATTCCATGCGATGGACTGCGGCAGCAGAGCCGCGCCGGCGCCGGTCACCGCGGCGTCGCGAATCATCAGGAACGACGAAAGCCGCAGCCGTGGAATGGGCTGTATGACGAGCCGCCCTTCATCAAGGGTCCAGTGAGTGGGTTCGAAGTTCGAAAACACGATGGCCGGAACGGACGTGGCCTCGCCTTTGGCTCTCGCGCGAGGCTTGGGCATGGGTACGGAAGGCGCGGCTACGACGACGAGCCTGTCTTTGGCGAAGCATCGGCCTACGAGGCTGGTGTCCGGGCTCGGATTGATGCGGATGGCCACGTCGAACTGCTCCTCGACGAGGTCCACCATGCGGTCTTCCGCTACCAGCTCGATCGTGACTTCCGGGTAGGCTGCGCAGAATTGCGCGCAAATGTGCCCCATCGCGAGGTGCGAGAACAGCGACGGCGCCGCGATACGCAGGCGTCCGCGCGGCGCCGCGAGTCCTTCGCGCGCAGCCGTCATGGCCTCGGCCACCTCGTGCATCGGCCCTTCGGTGCGGGTCATCAGCATCTGGCCGGCTTCCGTGAGTTTCAGGCCGCGGGCACCGCGCTCGATGAGCCGCACGCCCAGTTCCTCTTCCAGGTCGGCGATGCGTCGCGACAAGGTCGCCTTCGACTTGCCGCTCGCGCGGCTCGCCTTCCCGAGTCCTCCGTGGGTTGCCACCAACGCGAAGTCGGCGAGCGCGTTCAGGTCCATGATGTTCCATATTTGAAACGAGCAGTCTCGATTTTCGCGTCTTTGTTTTATGTATGCAACGGCCTATCTTGTCCTCACCGCAACCTGATATGAGGAACCTGAAATGAACACGACTCAACGCGCTGTACTGATCCGGGCCTATGGCGGCGCGGATGCCGTCGAAGTGGGCGAGACCGCCACACCTGAAGCCGGGCTTGGGCAAGTGCTCGTCCGCGTTCGCGCTGCCGGCGTGAACGGCATCGACTGGAAAATCCGTGAGGGCTACGTTCGCGATGCCTTCCCGCTTCAACTGCCCGCCGTGCTGGGCATCGAACTGGCGGGCGTGGTGGAGGCCGTGGGCCCCGGCGTCGCGCGCTTCAAGGCGGGCGACCGCGTCATGGGCCCGCTGGGACGCCCCGGCGCCTACGCCGACTTCGTGACCGTGGACGAAGCCAACCTGTCGCGCACACCCGATGCACTCGACGACGTCCACGCCGCCGCGATTCCGGTGGCCGCCGTGGCGGCCTGGCAGAGCCTGCATCACGCCGGCCCGATCCGCGCGGGGCAGCGCATCCTGATCCACGGCGCGGCGGGCGGACTGGGGGGCTACGCCGTGCAGTACGCGAAGCGCGCGGGCGCCGAGGTTTTCGCGACGGCGTCGACCGCTCACGTCGATTACGTGCGCAGCCTCGGCGCCGACCACGTGATCGACTACCGCACTCAACGTTTCGAGGACGTGGCGACCGACATCGATCTGGTGCTCGACTACGTCGGCGGCGAAGTGCTCGACCGCTCGTGGCAGGTGCTTACGCCGAACGGCGCGATCGTCGGCACGACTTCGCCGGACATCCTGGCGCGCACGCCGGCGGGCCGTCGCGGCCTGTGGTTCATCAACACGCCGGACGCGGCGCTGCTGGAGCAACTGGCAGGCGAGGTCGCGAACGGCACGCTGAAGTCGACGGTGAGCGAGGTGGTGGGTTTCGCGGATTTGCCCGCCGCCATCGAGCGTAATCGCACCGGCTCGCGCATCGGCAAGGTGGTGGCGGAGTTTTCGCGCTAACGCAATATTTACGTTTTCGAGTGACGAGAGCAGGCTGCGACAGCACGGATGGCGATAGTAGTGAAAAGCGACTGCCTTACCGTCCCGGCCGGTAAACCTTCCGCAACCGTCGGCAATCGTGGTGGGCTCGTGCTTATCGCAGATGGCATCGTCGCCCTAACGGGCAAGCGGTCGACCCAGGACCTCGAACGGGGCGACCCGCTGGCAACTTTGCCGCCTTTTTTCAGCTTGTTGCCTTGATGGATGGCAGCATTGATGTTCACATTACTAAATTGGCGGCTGAGCGATTATTGCTTCAGACGCACCAGACGAGTGGCGCATACCTTAGGGACACTTTGATCCCAAATGGTACTTAAAAGGCGCCGTCTTTTTTTATCGATCTTTAAATTAATAAACTCATCTCCACATCGCGGCGCCGGGTACCGCTCCACAAATTTATTTGACAAGGGAGAAAACGTAAAAATCCTGTAAATCGAATAAACCCCCAGCCCGTCGTCCACATGCCACACGGCAAATCCAAGGTGCCCACTAAAATCATAATCGTCAATGTCGATGTGTGTTGATTTTTCTGTATCAATATTCACGGCGTGTCTATTGATTTTGCCGCCGCCATCTACTTCCCAGGTTAATGTGGCGCCATTCGTTTTAACTGCCGCCTTAACCCCTGGTGCAGGTGAAAAGATGTGCTCATTTTCAGCGGAGTTTGCCGAAAAAGAGATAAGCGGAAATATCAAAAAGATAAATTTGATTATTTTCATTAATTACTCCGGCCTCAGCATCGACGCGACAATTGCACTTTTCGGGTGGGGAGGGGTAATATGCATTGTTTCCGACGTATCCAGTCCATCGCCCAATATTCTTAGTGTATATGCCGAATACGCCTGTCTTTCATAATACCCATTTCCACCTCCATTTACCAGGCGATTTATAAAGCCAACCGATGACGCCGAGTAATTTTCATCTGCAATGCGATTGATGCTTGTCCCTTGTGAGAAAGTCTTCGATACCCAATAGAAGCCGCCGGAATCGCAAGCATATTCCGGATTTTCAGCCACTGTGTCCGGATCGTAGCGAGGATGCCAAAGCATTAATTGGCCTCCATCATTCGGATTGGCTGAATAGTGGTGTGATGTGGTCGTAATTCTAGACGTAACTCCTACCATTCTTTCAATATATGATCCGCTATTGTCAGGAAGGGCGCGATATTTTCCGTACACCTCAAAATTGCCAGCCCATGTAAGCTGCATCACGCCGCGCCCATAAAACGGGCCATAGTATTGAGTCGCGGGATTTGCAGCCGAATATCGACCAAACCCCCATTCGTGCATAAGACGTCTGCTACCGCCAAGGTTGCGCCACTGCGCGGTTTCCAGCAGGATCTGAGCCAAAAACATAGCAATTCGATTCGGATTGCTACCAAGATATTTTCTAAGACACCTATTCAGCGAAGCGACATGATTTTCGACACGTTGGCGCGCGATGGCCAACGTTATCCTATATGTATCGTCATTTGTAGCGATGGCTCTTCGCGGACTGCCAGCCTGCGTATAGAACGGATAGCGAGGAAACGTGGCAGCCAACTCGTCGTGGGTTAGCCACCCACACTTCCTGAAGTGCCGGATAAACGCGAGCGGATGGAAAAACCAGAGCTTCTGCCCCGCAGGCAACCCCGTCACGTCCCAGAACTGCAGTTCCTTGAGGTACTTCAGAAAATCCTCGTAGCCCTTCCGGTTGCCGTGATAGAACCCGCCTTCGTCGAGCAGCTTCGCGAAGCGCGTCTCGTTGTGCGTGCTATCCCATTCGCTCGGCGCGTTGCAGATGAATCCGCGCAGGGCCCGACGTACCTCCTCATGGCCCTTCACATAGTACGAAAGTGCGTCTGCCTTCTGGACTTCAGTGGCTTCCTTCACGACTGTGGACGGCTCGCTGGCCGCAGCGTCCCTGACGAGCTTCTTCAACAGGTCGACATCGCACAGGCCGTCACTGACAAAAGGTGTATTGCCGTCGCTGATCTTCTGCCAGCCCATGAAAGACGGGAAATCCGCGTCAGACAGCTTTTTGACCTCTGCCCTGCTGATATCGATGTAACCCTGCTTCCCCGTGTCGTAGGGTATCTGCACCCACGTCGCACGGGCTGCCTCCGGGAGGGTCGCAGGCGTTGAAAGAATGCGCCCGAAGCGCAGCATCTCGTAACCGTCGCTGGGGCAGGCTTCGTAGAGCGCCGTTGCGCGATGGTACAGATCGTATTCGTAGTCCTTCTCCTCGACCGGCGCGGATGTGAGCAGCGTGCGCGAGCCGTCCGCCGCAATGCTCCAGACGTTGGTGTACTTCGCTCCCTTGCTGAAGTACATCTCCACGGCAAGTGGCAGGGCATTCGTGCCTGCGTAGCCCGCCTTGAAAGCGATGCCGTGGAGTTTGCCGTGTGCGTCCGTTCCCTGAGGCAATGCGTAAAACTGCTGCCCCGCAGGAATGGTGAACCAGGTATGCCCCCAGCAGTCCTGGGTGGTCGCCGTCGCTGGCGACGCCACTCCGAGTTGCGTGTGCCCGAAATACGCTTCGAAATCGCCCGGCGTCATGAAGATCTCGAAGTGCATGTAGGTGACACCCTGATAGCGCCCGAGAAAACCCAGCACATCCTTGCGCCGCACCTTCTGGTCATTCCCCTTCGCCGTGGGCGTGACCTTCCCCTGGGTATCCTGCCCGGACGGATTTTGCAGGAACGCCGGTAGCTGGGTCCCGTCGTGTCCGAACGTGTGGTATTCAGCAAGCGGCAGCAGGTGCATGTAGAGCGAATAGAACGTCAGCGCGCGTCCGTCGCCGGTTTCGGTGGAGTGTTTGAGCAGCACGAAGCCCGCGTTGCCGTTGCCGTCATCCATCGCATGCTGGCAGACGCGGTATGCCACCACCTCGCCGTCGGCGATGGCATGGACCGGACCGTGCACGTCCGGCGCAAGATGGGCGCCGCAATGCCAGGTCCGGTCGGCTGCGATCGGATAAATACCGTGCGCCAGTTCGAATTTGTCGACGGCATCCATCATGGGGTCAGGCTTGGACGCGTCACTGGACGTCAGGCCCGATGCGGGCAGAAAGGGCGGGCTGATGATCATGACGTGTCAGTTCGTATGGGGAGGACGGTCGTTGACCTGGAGATCGCTTTTCGGCAGGACAGGCAACGGCGTCGGCACGTTGTCGGGGCCGACGAACGTGAAAGAGGCCTTCCCGCACATTGAGCCGAGCACTGTGAAGTCGCGCTCCTGACTGCCGATCCACAGCCTGAGATGCTGGGTCAGGCGCGCGCCCGGGTGGAGCAGTGCATTAGTAAAACGCTTTGCGGAAGTATTCATTCCACGCATTCCCATCCGGTTTAAAGGAGCGATGCGAAGCCGATTAATTCGCAACGTTTTAGGCCGGATAAACCTACCGGGAACGGAACGGAATATTGTCAATAATGGTCAATGTGCGCTGTCTGCCTTTGCAGCGTGCGGTCATGCCGCGCGGAAGCCACGTTCAGTGCATGTCTTGTTAAGAGCGGCCAACGCAAGTTATCCGCGAAGCGTGAAACAGATGAGAGCAGCGGCTAGGGAGAACAATGCGACATGAATGTCGAGCCGACGCTCGAAATGAATATGCGGTTTGCCGGATCCGGCAAACCAGGCATGCGTGTGCTCGATGATCCGGCGATGGCTTCCAAACTACTCCTTGTTTCCACATTTCCGCAGGCGATACGAGCCGCAATTCCGCGCGGCTCAGGTAGCGCCCGTACCGGGCAAAGTCATAGCGCTTGTCCGCATGCGGTTTGTCCGGACATTTGCGGCGCTGACCATTCAGCCTTGACACCGCTGGGATGGCATCGGCCAGGTATGGCGCTCCCGGCTTGATGCCTAGGTTGTGTTGCGACGCGACGCCCGTGCTAGTAGAGATCGACGAAGCTGCCCGCGAAGGGTTCGTGGCCTCGTTCGATCGTGCATCTTTTGTAGCCTGGACAAACCGATATCAAGGCGGACCGCCTGCGCATTGCATCCACCCGGTTTATCCGACGCCCCCCTCACTTCCCCCCCGTCACATCGAGAAACGTGCCGGTAATGAACGACGCCTCTGCACTCGCCAGCCACAAGATGGCGCGCGCCACTTCTTCGGGCTGGCCGCCTCGGCCCATCGGGATGGAGTCCTTCACGCGATCCACGCGTCCCGGCTCGCCGCCGCTCGCATGCATCTCGGTGTAGATGTGCCCGGGACGAACGCAGTTCACGCGTATCCCCTCGCGGGCCACTTCTTTTGCGAAACCGGTCGTGAAGGTCTCCAGCGCGCCCTTCGACGCAGCGTAGTCCACGTATTCGTTCGGGCTGCCCAGCCGCGCCGATGCCGACGACACGTTGATCACCACGCCGCCCCTTCCTTCGTGACGCAGCGACATTCGCCTGGCCGCTTGCTGCGCGCACAGAATCGGGCCGATCGCGTTGACCGCGAAGATGCGCTGCATGCGCTCGAAGGCGAGATCTTCCAGCCGCGACTGCCGCGCGATGATCGCGGCGTTGTTCACGAGCACGTCGATGCGGCCGAAGTCGCGGTCGATTGCGGCGAATAGCTGGGCCACCTGTTCCGGGTCCGCGCTGTCCGCGCGCACGGCGAGCGCGCGGCGGCCCAGCGCTTCCACGTCGGCGGCCACCGCGCGCGCGGCGGATTCGTTGGCAACGTAGCTGATCGCCACGTCGTAGCCTTGTGCCGCCGCAAGACGCGCGGTGGCCGCGCCTACGCCGCGGCTTGCGCCCGTAATCAGAATGAGCGGTGCCTGAGAGACGGTATTCATCGAGCGAACCTTCATGGGAAGTGGAAAGACGTTTCGGGGCTGCGACGTCAAAGCCCCAGACACACCGCGCCGGCCGCGACGACCACGCAGGCAAGCCAGCGCGTGGGGCTGACCGCTTCGCGCAGAAACACGCGACCGATCAGCACCGCGAACACCACACTGGTCTCGCGCAACGCCGACACCGCGCCCATCGCGCCCGACTGCAGCGCCCAGATCACGATGCCGTACGCCGCAATCGAAACGAGGCCGCCCGCCAGCGACAACGCGACCGAGAGCGGCTCCGCGCGTAGGGGCGCCCAAAGCGGCGCGAGCCCGCGCGTCGCGACGAACAGCACGGGCATCAGCGCGTAGAACAGGAACATCCAGGCGGTGTAGCTAAGCGGCTCTGCGTCGGACAACCTCACGCCGACGCCGTCGATCACCGTATAGACCGCGATGGTCGCGCCCGTCGTGAGTGCGGCGAGCGCGCCCGCGCGCGACACGTGACGCCCCTGCAACGCGATGGCGATGATGCCGCCCGACACCATCGCGATGCCGAGCGCGTGCAAGGGGCCAATCGCTTCATGCGCGAAGAGCGCCGCGCCGAGCGTGACGAGCAGCGGCGACGAGCCGCGCGCGATGGGATACGCGAGCGCGAGGTCGCTGCGGCGATACGAGCGCACGAGGCTCACGTTGTAGAAGATGTGCACGAGCCCCGACGCGACGATGTAGGGCCACGAGGCGCTGGCCGGCCGCGGACTGAACACGATGACGAGCGCGGAGACTGCCGCGATGGCGATGCTCATCCACGTCATGGACCAGAACCGGTCGCGGTTGCCGTGCAGCATCGCGTTCCAGCTGGCATGGAGCACCGCTGCAAAGAGCACGATACCGCCGGTGTAACTGAGCATCTGAATTTCGGGCCGATAAGGCGGGCAAACGGAGCGGAAGAGGGACCAGCACTGCACGGGAAAGAATATCTATCTTGGCCGCCCGCAACAAACCAGATAAATTGCCATGTCGCGTTAGAAAAACTCCCGCCATAACGTTGCCGATGTCTCGCCGATGAAAAAGGTATTGCCGCCGCTCAACGCCTTGCGCGCCTTCGAGGCAGCGGGGCGCCTCGGCAGCTTCAAGGAAGCCGCCGCGGAGCTGCACGTGACGCAAGGCGCCGTGAGCCAGCACGTGCGGCTGCTCGAAACGTGGCTTGGCGCGCCGCTGTTCGAACGGCACAACCGCCGCGTAAAGCTCACGCCCGCAGCGAAGGACTATCTGGAGAAAGTCGGCCCGCTGTTCGAGCAGCTCGCGCAGGCGACGGCGAGATACGGCCTGCCGGAAACCGTGTCGCGCACGCTCTCGGTGAACGCGCCCGCCACGTTCACGCTGCGCTGGCTGGTGCCGCGGCTCGCGACATTCCGCGCCGGGCATCCCGACGTGGAGGTTGCGGTGGAGACGTCGAACGGGCCGCTGGAGAGCTTGAAAGAGGACTACGACGTCGTGATCCGGGGTGGTCCGGACACGTTCTACGGCTATTCGATGCGGCCGTTTCTTTCCGAGGAGCGGTTGCCCGTCTGTAGTCCCGCGTTGTTGGAGCGGCTGCCGCTGCGCGTGCCGGGCGACTTGCGACAGCACACGTTGCTGCACACGTCGAGCCTTCCGCGGCTTTGGCCCGACTGGCTGGCAAGCGTGCAGCTTCCCGCATTGAGGCCGGCCGCCGCCTTGACCTTCGACCACTTCTATCTGACCTTGCAGGCGGCCATCGACGGCATCGGCATCGCGATGGGTCCCACGGCGCTGGTCTCCGACGATCTTGCCGCAGGCCGGCTCGTCGCGCCGTTCGACGGTCCGCGTCTGCCGTCGCGCAGCTATTGCACGTACGTTGCGGACACCAAGGTTGGCGACGAGCGCGTCGTGCTGTTCCGTTCGTGGCTGGAGCAGCAGGGACGCGCTTCGTGAAGCGTGGGGCTCGCGTGGTGTCTCAATTGCAACCCGCGCTTGCGCCCGGCGCCTCAGCCGCTTCCACATGCGCTCGAAGCGCCGCCATGACGCGATCGTCGATGTCTTCGCCCAGCGCGCCGCCCGTTGCCGCGAGCGCCTGCCGCACGCTGACCACGCGCCCGGGCAGGTAGTGCCGTCCGCTTCCGATGGCGTCTTCGAACGCATTGGCGCGCGCGTTGATCTCATCGGGGTCGGCGCTCACGAGCAGCACCGCGTGGGCCAACACGACGTTGAGCGGTGCCGATGACGTTTGCGAAGCCGCTTCCAGCCGACGCCAGTATTGCGCGGTGCCCGCGATCTTGCGGGCGTCGTGCGGCGGCCCCCAAGCCAGGTTGAAGCGGCCGTCGCAGAACGAGCCTTCCACGGCCTGCCAATGCGTCTGCACGCCGAGCGAGCCGAGCGCGTGGCGCAGGATCTCGCACAGATGCCGGTACACCGTCTCGGAAAGCTCGCCCACCGTGCCGCGCACGCGATACGCGAGGCTCAGGTTGACGATGCCCGGCCCCTGCGGCACGAGCCCGCCGCCCGACATGCGCAGAAAGACCGGGCAGCCGCGCTGCGCAAAGTCGGCGCGTGCACGCTCCAGCGCGTCGAAGCGCTGGTAGCTGCGCGGCACCACCAGCGACGGCGGCACTTGCCAGAGGTGCGCCACACAGCGGCCTTCGGCCGCCATCGCGAGCAGATCCCGTTCGGCGGCGAGCGGGTCGTCGGTGGCGGCGGGAAGATCGATCAGTTCGAAGGCCATAGGCGCCGGTTGGAGTGACGTCGACGAGTGACGTTACTTCGCCACGTTACGCCGTCATCAGTTCAGCCGGCGAGACGATGATCTTCACGTTGTTCTCCTTGTGGTGGACCAGTTGCTCGAAGCCCTTGTCGACAATGTCTTCCAGCTGGATGCGGCCGGTGATGAACGGCGTCACGTCGATGCGGCCGTCGGCGATGAACGCGATCACGTCCGCGAATTCGCCGTTGTAGGCGAGCGACCCGATCACCTGCTTCTCCGTGGCGACGAGGTCGAAGAAATTGAAGCTGCTCGGCTCTTCGAAAATGCCGACCATCACGCAGGTGCCCGCCTTGCGGATGGTGTCGATGGCGAGCTTCGCGGTGTCCTTGTGGCCGATGCATTCGAAGCTCACGTCGGCACCCAGCCCGCCGGTCACGCGACGGATTTCGGCCAGCGCGTCGCACGCGGACGGATCGATCACGTGACTCGCGCCCACGGCTTTCGCGCGCGCCTTGCGCGCCGCCGACATCTCCAGCGCGATCACCTGCGCCGCGCCCGCCGCGCGTGCGCAGGCAATCGTGCACAGGCCGATGGTGCCCGCACCCACCACCACGACGTTCTTTCCAAGCAGGTTGCCCGCTTTCTTCACCGCGTGCATGCCCACGGCCAGCGGTTCGATGAGCGCGCCGGCTTCCGTGGGGAAGTTGTCGGGCAGCTTGTAGAGCAGATTGGCGGGCACGTTGACCAGCTCGGCGAAGGCGCCGTTGTTCATCAAGCCGGTGAACGCGAGGTTCTCGCAGATGTTGTACATGCCGTGCGTGCAGTAATAGCAGTGGCCGCAGTGCTGGCACGCGTCGGCGGCTACGCGCTCGCCCACGGCGAAGCCCTGCACGCCCGCGCCCAGTGCCGCGATCTCGCCGCAGAACTCGTGCCCCAGGATGCACTGGCCTTGAATGCCGGTGAGCGGATGCGGCGTGTCGACGGGAATGAACACCGGCCCGGCCAGATACTCGTGCAGGTCGGAACCGCAGATGCCGCACCAGTGCACGCGAATCTGCACCCAGCCTTCGGGCGGCGCCGCGGGCAGCGGAACGGTTTCCACGCGAATGTCGTGACGGCCGTGCCAGACGGCGGCGCGCATGGTGTCGCGGGTAGAGGCGGTCGAAGAAGTCATGACGGGTTTCCTTGAGATGAGGACGCACGTTGCGCGTTCAGCTTCGCGCAACGCGCCGACGGGTATGGGCGTGATGCGGCAGGCGAAAAAAGCAAAACGGAGTTCGGCCGCTACGAGCGTTAGGGCTCGAGCATCGAAGCATCGACACTCGAAGCGGCCAGACAGACATCAACCGGCAGCCAGATGCCGTTGCAGCGCGGCGTTCACCTCACTGGCTTTTTCGAGCATCGCCATGTGGCCGGTGGCGTCGAACAGCACCACTTGCGCGCTCGACGGCGCCTTGTTCGCCTGGGTCGAAGGGATCACCTGATCTTCTTTGCCCCAGAACACGAGCACGGGCTTGCCGAATTGTTCGAGCTCGTCCGCGAGCACGGCCGACTGCCTGCCGTTCGCGAACAACGCCGCGCCCAGTTCCGCGAGCAACGGCTCGACGCCATCCATGCGCTTGAACTTCAGCATGTCGTCGATCATCTGGCGGTTCACCAGCTCCGGGTTGGCGAACAGCTGCTCGAGTACGGGCTTCAACTCGCGGCGCGACTGCGCCTGAACGAAGCCGTCGGTATAGCCGCTGTTGATCGCGGTATCGAGACCCGCGGGGCTGACGAGCGCGAGGCTCGCGACCTGCCCCGGCGCCGCGGCAGCCATCTGGATGGCGATGGCGCCGCCCATCGAATGGCCGACCAGATGCGCGGGGCCGTTCACGTCGGCGGCGCGCAGGAACTTCAGGACGAAGTCGGCGAGCGCGGCGATGGACGCGCCCGGCAGCTTCGCCTCGCTCTGACCGTGTCCCGGCAGATCGAGCGCGATGACCGGGTGCTTCTCCGCCACCGCGTCCAGGTTGAAGAGCCAGTTGTTGAGGTCGCCGCCGAAGCCGTGAATGAAGAGCACCGGCGTGCCGTGCTCCGGTCCGCGCTTCGCGTAGCGCACGCGGATGCCGTCCACGTCCGCGTATTGGAACTGCGGGCCGGCGTCTTCGTCGTCGCTGTCCGCAGCGGGCACCTCGTACGCCGCGATGTAGGCGTCGATCTCGGCGTCGCTCACGTCGTTGTCCGCCAGCACCGCGAGCAGCGCCTTCACCGGCAATGTCTCGCCGCTTTGCGCGACGATGCGGCGCAGCAGTCCGGCGTCGGCGGCTTCGACGGCGTTGGAGATCTTGTCGGTGTCCACGTCCACCAGCGCTTCGCCCACTTCGATGCGTTTGCCTTCTTTCACGAGCCAGTCCTGCACGGTGCCTTCGCGCATTTCGAGGCCCCACTTGGGCATGACGATGGGAATGATCTGACCGGCCATCAGCGGTTTCCTCCCTGGCTCTTGCCATTCGCGTAACCGACAGTGCGGCGCGCCGCTTCGGCAATCTGCGCGCTGCTCGGGATATACAGGTCTTCGAGTGCCGGAGAGAACGGCACAGGCACGTGCGGCGGCGCGACCATTTCGATGGGCCCCTTCAGTGCCTTGAAGATCTGCTGCGCGACCTGCGCCGAGATATCGGTCGCGATGTTGCAGCGCGGGCTCGCTTCGTCCACCACGACGAGGTGCCCCGTGTTCTCCACGGACTCGAGCACCGTGTCGATGTCGAGCGGCGAAAGCGTGCGCAGGTCGATCACTTCGGCCTCGATGCCTTCCTTCGCGAGCGCCGCAGCCGCATCCAGTGCGCGATGCACCATCAGCCCGTAGGTCACGATGGACACATGCTTGCCGTCGCGCACCACGTTGGCCTCGCCGAACGGAATGGCGTACGAGTTCTCGGGCACGTCGCCTTCGAAGCCGTAGAGGTTCTTGTGCTCGCAGAAGATCACCGGGTCGTTGTCGCGAATGGACTGGATCAGCAGGCCCTTGGTGTCGTACGGCGTGCTGGGGCACACCACCTTCAGGCCAGGGATGTGCGTGAAGAGCGGCGTGAGCATCTGCGAGTGCTGCGCGGCGGCGCGAAAGCCCGCGCCCACCATGCAGCGGATCACCACCGGCGTCTCCGCCTTGCCGCCGAACATGTAGCGGAACTTGGCTGCCTGATTGAAGATCTGGTCGAAGCACACGCCCATGAAGTCGATGAACATGAGTTCGGCGATGGGACGCATGCCGCACGCCGCGGCGCCGATCGCTGCGCCCACGTAGGCGCTTTCGCTCAACGGTGTGTCGAGCAGGCGGTCGCCGTGCTTTGCGTAGAGGCCTTTCGTGACGCCGAGCACGCCGCCCCAGGCGTCCTTTTCGCCTTCGGCGCCGGCGCCGCCGACAATGTCTTCGCCGAGCATGATCACGCTCGGGTCGCGGGTCATTTCCTGGTCGATGGCTTCGTTGATCGCCATCTTCATGCTGAGTTTGCGGGCCATGATGCGGTTGTCCTGTGATGGGTCGCGTTCGTTGTGTTCGTCGCGTTCGTTGCGTTCATTGAACGGGCGGGTCAGTACTTCACGTAGACGTCGGTGAGCAGGTCGGCGGGTTGCGGCTGCGGCGCCGCCTTCGCTTCCTGCACCGCGCGCTCGATGAGCGCGGCCACCTCGCGGTCGACGTCGTCCAGTTCGCCCTGCGTGAGCACGCCGGCTTCGGTCACGCGCGCCGCGAAAATCTTCAGGCAGTCGCGGTGGGCGCGAATGTTGTCGAGTTCGCCGGGCGCGCGATAGGTTTGCGCATCGCCTTCGAAGTGGCCGTAGAAGCGCACCATCTTGCATTCGAGCAGCGACGGCCCACCGCCTTCGCGCGCGCGGCGAATCACTTCGCCCGCAGCTTCGTGCACGGCGAAGAAGTCGGTGCCGTCCACGGTCACGCCCGGAATGCCGAAGCCCGCGGCGCGATCGACGTAGCTGTCCACCGCCGTGGCGTAGTCGCGCGAGGTGGCCTCGGCGTAGCCGTTGTTTTCGATGACGAAGATGACAGGCAGATTCCACACAGCCGCGAGGTTCAGGCTCTCGAGGAACGTGCCCTGGTTCGACGCGCCGTCGCCCGCGAAGGTGATGCCCACTTCGCCCTTGCCGCGGAATTTGGCGGCGAGCGCCGCGCCGCAGATGAGCGGCGCGCCCGCGCCCAGAATGCCGTTGGCGCCCATCATGCCCTTGGAAAGATCCGCGATATGCATGGACCCGCCCTTGCCGTTGCACGAGCCGCCGGTCTTGCCGTAGATCTCTTTCATCATGCCGATCACGTCCACGCCTTTGGCGATGCAGTGCCCGTGGCCGCGGTGCGTGCTGGCGATGCGGTCGCCGTCGTGCAGGTGATGCAGAATGCCCACGCCCGCGGCCTCTTCGCCGGCATAGAGGTGGACGAAGCCCGGAATGTCGCCGCGCGAGAAGTCCACGTGCAGGCGCTCTTCGAAGTCGCGGATGGTGCGCATCCTGCGGTAGCAGTCGAGCAGTTCTTTGCGCTGCAACGGCAGGGAAGGTTTCGCAGTCATGCTGTCTCCTTGGTCGGTTTGGTTTCACTGTTGCGAGGGAAAAGGCAGAGATGCCAGCGCGGATGCGAACGGCGGCGCGCGCAGCAAGCCGTGCGTGGCGGCATGGAGCAGGCATTGGGCGACGTCGACGGAACGGAAGGCGCGTTCGCGCAGCGTGATCGTGAGGCGGTCGTCGGGGCCGAACGTGATCTCGCGTTCGCCGTCCAGCGCGACCACGCCCGAGCGTTGGCGCACGCGTACCGGCTCGCCGTCTTTGAGGCGATGCCAGCCATGGATGGGCACAGGCTGCAGCAGGCCGGGCGCAATGGCGGCGTGCAGATGAAAGAGCGGTGGGGCTGCTTCGGATTCGGAGGACGGCGCGCGCGAATCATGCGGCGCCACTTCGACATGCAGGCCGCCCGGTTCGCGGCGACCGACGGGCGCGAGCATGCCGCCAATGGACGACAGGCCGATCGCTTCAGGATCGGCAAACGCCATGTAGACGGCCGCGAGCGAATCGGTGCGCCATAGCGCCTTCGCGCCGATGTAGTGCTCGTGCGCGATGGCCACGTCCACCAACGCGATGTCGTGACGTACCGCGCCTCTCGCCGCATGGAGCGTCACGTCGAGCCGCTTGTTGTAGACAAGCGCGATATCGGGCGCGATGCGGCCCGTGGCGTAGAGACCCACTGCGAGGCCCGCAAGCGTGGCCTCGCGCAGTTCGGGATACGCGTTGTTGGTGCCGGTGGAAAGCCCCGCGATGGGCACCTGCCCGCACTCGCGTACCACCGCGCGGTGCGTGCCGTCGCCGCCCAGCACGACGATGGCCGCGACCTGCGCTTCGCGCAGCAGGCGTGCGGCGAGAAACGTGTCGTCGACGCGCGCCGTCGTGGGCATGGCGAGCCACTCCAACTGGGGCCAGGCGTGCGTGCTGCCCGAGGCCGCGCGTTCGCGGGCCAGATGCCGCTCCAGCATGGGCCGCAGCCCCTCGCGGTCCGGCATCATCAGCACCCGCGCTACGCCGCATGCGCCGAGCGCGGCCATCGCGCGCAGCACGATGTTGACGCGGTCCGCCAGTTGCAGACTGTTGGCATTCGCCACGACGCGCCGGATGTCGCGAGCCGACACCGGGTTGGCGATGATGCCCACCGCTTGCGGCCGAACCGGGGCGGGTTCGCGCATGCCTGTCTCCTGTCTGTTTGTACTGACAGGCGTATCTGCAACAGGTATGCCAACGCGAATCCCGGCCGGCAAGGCGCGAGATTTACGGGATTACCCCGAAAAAAGGCAGGCGAAAGAGACGAACGAGCGAGGTGCCCGAGACAGGTGTCACAGCATCACGTGCATCGCGGTAGACAGGCGTATCGAGGTGCCCGGCGAGCCTCGCGCCGTCAGCTTGCGCGGGGGCGCACGTGGGTTTGCGTTGGCCCGGCGGCGACGCTGTCGCTGCGGTTGGGCGACTGGATGCCGTAACGCGCCATGCGGCGGTACAGCGTCATGCGGCTCATGCCGAGCTGGCGCGCGACAGCGCTCAGGTTCCAGCCGCACGCGCGCAGATGCTGTAACAGCAGCGTGGCTTCGGGCGGCAGCGCGCGCGGTTGCGGCGCAGCTTCCTGTTCCTGCGCGGGATGGGGCCGCGGTGGTGTCGAACCCGCTGCGGCGTATTCGTCGGCAAGCCAGGCGCTCTCGCTCGAAGCTGCGGTAGATGCAGCCAGCGCAGACGGCCCACCGATGCCTTCAGGCAGATCGCTTGCCTCGATATGCCGGCCGCTGCACACGGCGCGCGCGTATTCGAGCGCGTTACGCAGTTCACGCAGATTGCCCGGCCAGCGGTGCCGGCGCAATTGTGCGCGGGCTGCCTCCGAGAGCGTGAAGCCTGGCTCGCCCTCGGGCACCGCGAGAAACTTCTCCACGAGCCAGTCGAGGTCGCTGCGCTCGCGCAGCGGCGGCAACACGAGCCGCGCGCCGTTGAGCCGGTAATAGAGGTCTTCGCGGAAGCCGCCGCCGCTGATCAGCTGATCGAGCGGATGGTGGGTCGCCGAAATCACGCGCACGTTCACCTTGACCGGACGCGACGCGCCGACCGCCAGCACCTCGCCTTCGGCCAGCACGCGCAGCAGGCGCGATTGCAGTTCTCGCGGCATGTCGCCGATTTCGTCGAGGAACAGCGTGCCGCCGTCGGCTTCCTGGATCAGGCCGCGCCGCGCCTTCGGTCCCGCACCGGAGAAGCTGTTGGGCAGGTGCCCGAACAGTTCGCTCTCGATCAGCGTTTCGGGAATCGCCGCGCAGTTCACGGCGATGAACGGCCCATCCCGGCGCGCGCTCGCCCGATGCAACGCGCGCGCGAGATACTCCTTGCCGCTGCCCGTTTCGCCGTTGATGAGCAGATTGATGGGCGCGTCGACGAGCCGCGCGGCGCGCTGCAATTGCTGTTGCAGAGCCGCATCGCCGCCGCACAGCGCGGCCAGTTCGGCGGGGATCGGTGCGGCCACGCTCTGCGGCGTGCAGGCCGGCAGGCGCAGCATCGGCGGCATGACGCTCAGATAGAGCATTCGTCCGCTTCGGTTCAGGCGCACGATGCGCTGCTCGCTGGGCCGCGAATAGACGAAGCGGCCCAGTTCCTCGGGGCGCGCGTCGAACAGCGTGTCGAATCGCATGCCCAGCAAGGGCGTGCCCATTGCCCCCGTGCCGGAGCCCATGGCCGCCACGCCCGGCTCGGCCGTCAGCATGTGCAGCGTGCGATGGTTGTGGCCCACGATGCAGCCGTCGGCGTCGAGCGCGATCAGGTACTCGGGATTGACGTCGATGAATTCGGAGGCCGGGCTCAGCTTGAGAATCCAGTCCTGCCGATGCCGGCGCAGGAAATAGGCGTCTTCGATCCGGCTCGCGTAGGTGCGCACGAGGTACAGCGCGAGCATCTGGCTGTCCTTCGCCTGCGGCGAGCTGAGCGCGGAAATGTCGAGGATGGCGTTGAGCTGGCCACGCGAGTCGAAGAGCGGCGCGGCAGTGCAGGTGAGCGGAATGTGCGTGGCATCGAAGTGATCGGCCTGATGCACGGTCAAGGCCTGGCCCGTTGCGAGCGCCGTGCCCACCGCGCACGTGCCCGCGCCGTTCTCGCTCCATTCGGCGCCGAGATAAAGGCCCGCGCGGCGCAGGCCGGCGTCGGCGGCGGCATCGCCCAGGTAGTCGACGGTGACGCCGTCGGCATCGGTGAGCAGCACGACGTAGCCCATCTGCGCCACCTGGCCGTAGAGGCTTTCAAGGCCGTAGCGGGCGATGCGCGCGAAGTCGTCGATACGCTGCTGATGCTCGCGCAGCCGCGTCTGCGGCACGATGCGCGCTTCCTGCATGCGGGTGGGGTCGAGCCCGTACTGATGCACGCACCGTTGCCACGAACTGCGGATGATGGCGTCGTGCATGCGCGCGGCGGCCGGCGACTGGCCGGTGGTCGCGAGGACCACGGTTTCGATGTGATCGCGCTGGCGCACGTCCATTGGCACGTTCATTGTCGTCTCCTGAGTCCGTGACCCGCGGCCGTGACAGGTGAGACCGGATACCGTCGAACCGGGACGCACGCCGGACGCTTATGGCGGCGGCGCGTGAGAGTACGACCCCACGCGCGCCCATGCTTTCGAGTTCAGGCAGCTAATGTACCACCGTCGCCGCAGGGGTTTTGTCATGGCAAACCACAGCATGCCGCGCGTAATGCGGCGGCGTGGGCGCGCGTGCGCTGCGTTCAGCTGGCGGCTTCCTCGAGCGCCGGATAGTCCGTGAGCCCTTTCGCGCCGCCGCCGAACAGCGTTTCGCGATGGTGCGGCGCGAGCGGCGCGCCGAGGCGCAGGCGCTGCACGAGGTCCGGGTTCGCGACGAAGGGGCGGCCGAATGCGATGAGGTCGGCCCAGCCCGACGCGATGGCGTCGCGCGCACGTTCGCCCGTGTACTTGCCGGCGTAGATCAGCACGCCCGAGTAGGCGGCACGCAGTGCACGTTTGAATTCGAGCGGCATGTGCGGTGCGTCGTCCCAGTCGGCTTCGGCAATATGGACGTAGCCCACGCCGATCTCGTCGAGCCGTCTGGCCGCGGCGAGGTAGGTGGTCTGCGGGTCGGCGTCTTCGCAGCCGTTGAGCGTGGTGAGCGGCGCGAGCCGGATGCCCACGCGGCGCGTGTCGCCGGTGCCTTCGACGAGCGCGCGCGCCACTTCGTCCAGAAAGCGCAGGCGGTTGTCGAGCGAGCCGCCGTATTGATCGGTGCGCGTGTTGGCGTTCGAATCGATGAACTGGTTGACGAGGTAGCCGTTCGCCGCGTGCAGCTCGACGCCGTCGAAGCCGGCCTGCATCGCGTTGCGTGCGGCGGTGCGGTACTGGTTCACGATTTCGCGAATTTCGTCGACGCCGAGCGCGCGCGGCTCGGACGCCTGGACGAAGCCCGGCGCATCGCCTTCGCCCGCGATGAACACGTTCACGCCCTTCGCCTGAAGCGGCGACGACGACACGGGCTGCCGGCCGCCCAGCAGGCTCGTGTGGCTCAGGCGGCCCACGTGCCACAGTTGCGCGAAGATGCGCCCGCCTTTGCGGTGGACCGCGTTCGTCACCGTGCGCCATCCGTCGATCTGCGACGGCGTATGGATGCCGGGTGTCCATGCGTAACCCTTGCCGAGCGGCGCGATGTAGGTGCCCTCGCTCACGATGAGCCCGGCGCCGGCGCGCTGTGCGTAGTATTCGGCCATCAGGGGGTTGGCCTCGTCGCCGGGCTGGCTTGCGCGCGAGCGCGTCATCGGCGGCATGACGATGCGGTTGGGCAGCGTCAGTTCGCCAAGCTGGAGCGGCTGGAAGAGGGGATCAACGTTCGCGTTGTTCAAGATGTTCTCCACGATGGGCGGGATGGGCTAAACGGATTAATGCGGGTCGGTGCGGGTCAGTGAGCGACGGCCACGGGTTCGGCCGTGCGTTCAGGCAAGCCTGCGCGCTGGTCGAGGCGGCCGCTCAGCGCCGTGAGCGCGAAGGCGCCGAGCGTCACGACAGCGGCAATCCACGGCGTGTGCGCAAGGCCGATGTGCGCGACGATCAAGCCGCCCAGCGACGACCCGCCCGCCACGCCCAGATTGAACGCGGCGATGTTGAAGCCCGATGCCACGTCGGCGGCCTCGGGCGCGAAATGGCGCGCCTGCTTGACGACGTACACCTGCAGACCCGGCACGTTGCCGAACGCCACGGCGCCCCAGCACAGCATGGTGAGCACGGCGAGCCACGGGTTGTGCAGCGTGAAGGTGAGGGCGAACAGCACCGCGGCGAGCAGCAGGAAGATGCGCTTGAGCGCCTTCACGG
This sequence comes from Paraburkholderia kururiensis, assembly GCF_034424375.1. Lineage (NCBI taxonomy): Bacteria > Pseudomonadati > Pseudomonadota > Betaproteobacteria > Burkholderiales > Burkholderiaceae > Paraburkholderia > Paraburkholderia kururiensis. The sequence continues at coordinate 1,177,740 of NZ_CP139965.1, forward strand.
GGCCGACGCGGTCGGCCAGCCTGCCGCCCCACAGGTTGCCTGCCGCGACGGAAACGCCATAGGCCACGAGCACGAGGCTGACTTCGGCCGGCGTGAAGCCCGTGATCTGTTCGAGCAACGGCGCCATGAACGTGAACGCGATCAGCGAGCCGCCGTAGCCCACCGCGGTCATGGCATAGACGAGCGCGAGACGCGGCTGGCCCAGCACGCGGAATTGCTGGAGCAATCCGGCAGGACGCGCATGCGCGAGTTGTCGCGGAACGAAGGCCACCGCGCCGAGCAACGCGATCAGCCCGAATCCGGCGACGACGAGGAACGTCGCGCGCCAGCCGAAATGCTGACCAATGAACGTGCCGAGCGGAATGCCCGCGACGAAGGCGACCGTCATGCCGCTGAACATGGTGGCGATGGCGCTGGCCGCCTTCTCTTTCGGCACGAGCGTGGTGGCGATGATCGAGCCCACGGAAAAGAACACGCCGTGCGCGAGGCCGGTCAGCACGCGTGCCACGATCAGCGACTCGTAACTGGGCGCGCGCCACGCAACGAGGTTGCCGATCGTGAAGAGCGCCATGAGCCCCGCGAGCAGCAGCTTGCGCGGCACGCGTCCTGTGAGCGCGGTGAGCACCGGCGCGCCCACGGCCACGCTGAGCGCATACAGGCTCACGAGCAGACCGGCGGAGGGCAGGCCGATGCCGAGGTCGGACGCAATGGTGGGAATCAGCCCGACGATGACGAACTCGGTGGTGCCGATGGCAAACGCGCTGAGCGTGAGCGCGAGGAGGGCGAGAGGCATGGTGTGCGGTCCTGGCTTCGATGAAGACGGGACGCAGTGTGCGCGCTTTACTTTTGCTGAAAAAGTCGTCTATAAACCAAATAGTTTTGATTCGAAATCAAAGATGAAAATTACCCTGGACGAGTTGCAGGCCTTTGTGAGCGTGGTGGATACCGGTTCGATCACGGCCGGCGCGCAGCAGCTCGGCCTTACCATTTCCGCCACCAGCCGCACGCTGGGACGGCTCGAAGAGAAGCTGAAGACCACGCTGCTGCGCCGGACCACGCGCCGTCTGGAACTGACGGAGGAAGGGCGCGCGTTCCTGAGCGATGCGCGGGCCATCATCGCATCGGTAGAGGGCGCGGAGGAGCAGATGGCCGCGCGCCGCGAGCGGCCCTCGGGCCGGCTGCGCGTGGATGCGGCCACGCCGTTCATGCTGCACGTGATCGTGCCGCTCGTGCAGGGCTACCGCGAGCGCTATCCGCAGGTGGAGCTGGAACTCAACAGCAACGAAGGGATCATCGACCTGCTGGAGCGGCGCACGGACGTGGCCATCCGCATTGGTCCGTTGAAGGACTCCACGCTGCATCGCAAGGCCGTGGGCCGCAGCCGCCTGCGCATTCTGGCGAGCCCTGCGTACCTGGAAGCGCACGGCCACCCGCGGCGCGTGGAAGACCTCCGGAAGCACGCGCTGCTGGGTTTCAACCAGCCGGAGTCGCTCAATGTCTGGCCCATCACGGGGCCGGACAATGAGCCGTACCGGATCACACCCGCCATCTGGTCGTCGAACGGCGAAACGCTGCGGCAACTCGCGCTGGCGGGCGCCGGCATCGTGTGCCTGTCCGACTTCATGACGGCGAGCGACCGTCGCGAAGGCACGCTCGTGCAGCTGTTCGCACGCCAGACGCAGGACGTGCGGCAGCCCATCAACGCGGTCTACTACCGCAACACCGCGATTTCGGCGCGCATTGCCTCGTTCGTGGACTATCTGACCGAGGCCGTGAGCGGCACGGAGTTCGGGCGCTAGCGGCGCGCCGTGCCTGCTACTGCCCGAAGCGCTTCGCCTCTTCGCGCCAGGCGTGCTGCTGCTTCCAGCCCAGCAGGCGCTTCAACTTCTCGTTGCTGAGCAGCGTTTCGAATTCGCCCAGCTGTTTCTTCACCGGCACGCCGGGGTAGTAGCGGTCGAGCAGCGTTCGCGTGGGCAGGTCGGACGACACGTCGTCGGCCGCGACGTTCATCACCTCGAAGCCGAGCCCGTCCTTCTCGATGGCGAGCCGGCACGCCTCGGCGAGGTCGCGCCCGTCGATGTAGCTCCACGCAATGCGTTTGCGCAGGGCCGGGTCCTGGTTCCACGTGGCGAACTTCGCATAGTCCTCGGGGTCGAGCACGTTGCCGATGCGAAAGCAGTAGATGTCCGAACCGGTACGCGCATGGAACGCCTTCGCCGTGACTTCGTTCACGACCTTCGAGGTGGCGTAGCTGTCCATGGGGTCGACGGGATACGCCTCGTCCAGCGGGAAATACGCGGGATCGCGATGGCGGTGGGCGAACACCACGCCGTACGTCGTTTCGCTCGACGCCACGATCACCTTGCGAATGCCGAGCTTCGAGGCCGCGTCGAGAATGTTGTACGTGCCCATCACGTTGATGCGGTAGACCTCGTTGTCGGTCGTGATCATGATGCGCGGAATGGCCGCGAAGTGGACGATTGCGTCGATGGGCTTCGGCTCCAGATCGTCGGCGAACTCCACGGGTGCCGTGCTCGATGCGAGCGCATTGAACACCTGGCCCGCGTCCGTGATGTCGGTAATCAGCGTGCGCACCGTGCGCTTTGCCATCGGTACGCGGTCGAGGTTCATTACGTCGTAGCCGTGCTGGACCAGGTTCTCCACTACCCACTTGCCGGCCAGGCCGCTGCCGCCGGTCACTATCACACGCTTGGTCATGCGCTCTCTCCTCCAGATCGGGTTCAAGGGACAGACGCCCATGCGCCTGTTCTTTCACGCAGCGTAGCGAGTTCCGCGCCGGCAAGTCTGTGACGCTCGTCATAGCGTGAGTCCTGTCCTGCGCGCGCAACCGGTCGCGCGCCCTCTTTTCCCCGCGCTCTTGAGGGATAACCCCGATCCCGTTGTATGACGCCCATCACAGTTTCGCAGCGGAACCTCCACGTACTCTTTGCGCATTGAAGGCGCAGCAAGCACACGACCCAGGAGACATGCGTTGAAAGCCATTCCCACCCACGTCGAGGCGCACACCGAATCCCGCCTGCTCGCCACCGTGCGCGCGTGCCTCGGTGTGCGGGAATTCAACATATTCGCGGTGCTGATTGCCGTGGGGGTGCTGATCAGCCTGTGCTCTCCGTACTTCCTCACCACCAACAATCTGATGGGCGTGTTCCGCTCGTTCTCGCTCACCGCGATCATGGCGATCGGCATGATGCTCGTGATCGTGACGGGCGGCATCGACCTCTCTGTCGGGTCCGTCATGGGGCTGTCGTCGCTCGTTACGGCGCTCGCGTTCCAGCATGGGCTCAATGCGTTCGTCGCCGTGGCGGCGGGGCTGGCTACCGGCGTGGTGGCCGGTTCCGTGAACGGGCTGCTCGTGACGCGCATCCAGTTGCCGCCCTTCATCGCGACGCTCGGCACGCTGAGCATCGGGCGCGGGCTCATGTACATCATCACCAAAGGCGTGCCCGTTACGCCGGACGTGCCGGACGGCTTCACGTATCTCGGCCAGGGCTACGTGGGTTTCATTCCGGTGCCGGTGGTCGTGATGGTGGTGCTGGCGGCGTGCTTTTCCGTCGTCATGCGGCGCACGCGTTTTGGACGGCACGTCTACGCAACAGGCGGCAACGAGACCGCGGCGCACTTGAGCGGCGTGCGCACGCACCGCGTGAAGTTTCTCGTCTATCTGCTCTCGGGCGTGATCGCCGCGCTCGCGGGCGTCATCAGCTTCTCGCGTTTCGTATCGGCCGAACCGGCTGCGGGCTTCGGCGCCGAACTGGACGTGATCGCCGCCGCCGCGATTGGCGGCGCGAGCCTTTCGGGCGGCGCCGGCAGCGTGGAGGGCGCGGTGATCGGCGCGGCGCTGGCCGGCATCATCACCAACGGCGTGGTGTTGCTCAACATCGATACCTACGCGCAACAAACCATTACGGGTTGCGTCATCCTGATTGCGGTCAGCATCGACATCTGGAGACTGCGCCGTAAGGCGCGATAGCCACATCGCGCAGCTTGGCTCATCAATCTTATAAACATGGAGACAACACAATGAAATCCCGTCTGCTTCGCAAGGCGATCTTCAATGGCGCAAGCCTCGCACTGGCCGCTGCCGCATTCGGCACGCTCTTCGCGCAACCGGCATCCGCCAAGGACCCGCAGTCCATTTCCATCGCCGTGATACCGAAGGTGGCCGTGCCCTTCTTCGACGACTGCAACACGGGCGCGAAGGAAGAAGCGAAGAAGTACAACGTCAATTACCAATGGGTCGTGCCGCAGAATACGCAGGGCTCGACGCAGGTGCAGATTATCGAAGACCTCATGGCGCGCCACGTGGACGGCATCGCCATTTCGGTGAACGAGCCGAAGTCCGTGGAGAACGTGATTCAGCAGGCGAAGCGCAACGGCATCAAGGTGCTTACCTTCGATTCGGATTCGCCCAAGAGCGGCCGCTCCATGTATATCGGCACGAGCAATGTGGCCGCCGGCGCGACCATGGCAGCCGCGATGGCCAAGGCCCTCAACGGCAACGGCGAAGTGGCGATCATCACGGGCCAACTGGGCGCGGTGAACCTGAACGAACGCATTACGGGAATCAAGCAGGAACTCGCGAAGTATCCCGGCATCAAGATCGTGGAAACGCAGGGCACGGACGACGATCTGGCGCGCGGTGTGTCGGTGGTTGAAACGACGCTGCGTGCGCATCCGCAGTTGAAGGGCATCTTCGGTGTGAGCCAGGTGGGCGGTCCCGCCGTGGCGAAAGTGCTCAGCACGCGCGAATTCGGCGACAAGAAGGGCAAGCTCGAAGTGCTGGCCTTCGACGATCTGCCGGACACCATCAAGGGCGTCAAAGACGGCCTGATTCAGGGCATCATCGTGCAGCGGCCCGTCACCATGGGGCGCCTTGCCGTGGATCACCTCTACGCGCAGATCCAGGGCAAGGAAACGAGCGAAAAAGACATCGACACGGGCGTGACGGTGGTGACCAAGGCCAATCTGGGCAGCTATACCAAGTAACGGCGAGGTGGCGCGAGGTACGCGACAGGAAGAGACACGGGGCCGCTGCGGGGCAGGGGCCCGTGCATGAAGCGAGTCGTTTTGCCGAAAGATACAGCTTGAGAAGCATGCTTGAGAGACACGCGATGACCCCCTTTCTCGAAGTCAGCCACATCTCGAAGACCTTTCCCGGCGTGCGTGCGCTCAACCGCGTGAGCCTGCACGTGTCGCGCGGCGAAGTGCTCGCGCTCGCCGGCGAGAACGGTGCGGGCAAGAGCACGCTCATGAAGATTCTGACCGGCGTGCTGCAACCGGATGCAGGCGGGCAGATCCGGTTGGAGGGTCAACCCGTCGTGCTCGCGGACAACAACCACGCGCGCGCGCTGGGCATCGGCATCATTTATCAGGAGCTTTCGGTCGTCGACAACCTGAGCATTGCCGAGAACATCTTTCTGGCCCGAGAGCCGCTCAATCGCTTCGGCTTCATCGACCGTGCGCGCATGAATGCGCAGGCGAGCGAACTGCTCGCCAACATCGGCATGACGCTCGACCCGCGCCGCCTGGTGAGCGGCCTGAGTGTTGGGCAGAAGCAGATGGTGGAAATCGCGAAGGCCGTGTCCTGTGAACCGAAAATTCTGATCATGGACGAGCCCACCGCGTCGCTCAGCCATCATGAAACGCGGCTGCTGCTCGATCTCATCAAGCGGCTGCGCGAGCGTGGTATCGGCGTCGTGTACATCTCGCACCGGCTGGAGGAGTTGTTCGAACTCGCGGACCGTGTGACCGTGCTGCGCGACGGGTCCACCGTGGCCGACGCTGCAATGCGCGACGTGGACCGCGCATGGCTGGTGCGCGAAATGGTGGCGCGCGAATTGAGCGAGCTTTACGCGAGATCGGCGTCTCATGCGACGCGCGACGTGGTGCTCGAAGTGCGCGGCCTTTCGCTGCGCACGCGCCACGGCGCGGCCGGCTGGATTCGCGACATCTCGTTCAGCGTGCATCGCGGCGAGATTCTGGGCATTGCGGGCCTTGTGGGCGCGGGGCGTACCGAGATCATGGAGATGATTTTCGGCATGCGCCCCGCAACGGGCGAAGTGCTGATCGAAGGGCGGGCTGCCGCCATTGCCAGTCCGCACGACGCGATTGCGCATGGTATCGGCTTCGCAACCGAAGACCGCAAGGCGCAGGGGCTCGTGGCCGGCATGAGCGTTCGCGAGAACTTCAGCCTCACGCATCTGGAAACCTACTCGCCGCTGCAATTCGTCAAGCGTGCGCAAGAAGACGAACGCTGCCGTCAGTTCGTTCGCGAACTCGGCGTAAAGACGCCTTCCATCGAGCAGAAGGTCGTCAATCTGAGCGGCGGAAACCAGCAGAAGGTCGTGCTCGCGAAATGGCTCGCACGCAAGCCGCGCCTGCTGATCGTGGACGAACCCACCCGCGGCATCGACATCGGCGCCAAGGCCGAAGTGCATGCCGTGCTCGCGCAGCTCGCTTCGCAGGGCGTTGCGATCATCGCGATCTCGTCGGACTTGCAGGAAGTGCTCGCCATCAGCGATCGTATCCTTGTCGTGCGCGAAGGCCGTGTGAACGGCCTGTTCGATCGCGACGACGCCACCCAGGAACGCGTCATGGCAGCCGCTACCGCGTGATGCATTCGTCGTTCTGCATTTGCCCCTTCATTACGGAAACCTTGAAGACATGACCACGATAGTCGTCGTACACACCGGCCCCGTCACCGTGCAGCCGCTCAAAGACCAGTTCAACCAGCAACTGCCCGATGTCCGCATGATCAACATCGTGGACGACAGCCTGCTCAACGACGTGCGCGCGGCGGGGCATCTCACGCCCGAAGTCACGGCGCGGCTCTACACGTACATGGCCAATGCGCAGGCCATGGGCGCGGACTACATCCTGAACGCGTGCTCTTCGGTGGGCGAGGCGGTGGACGTGGTGCGCGGCATGGTGCGCACGCCCATCATGAAGATCGACGAGACGATGGCGGAAGAGGCGAGCCGCCTCGGCTCGCGCATTGGCGTGGTGGCGACGGTGAAGACCACGCTGGAGCCTACCGTGCGGCTCATCCGCAAAAAAGCGCAGGAAGCCGCGCGCGAAATCGCGGTGGTGGAGCGCGTGGCGGAAGCCGCGTTCGAAGCGCTGCTTGCAGGCGATACGGGCCGCCACGACGAGATCCTGCGCCAGACCATTCTCGAACTTGCCGAGACGGTGGACGTCATCGTACTCGCGCAGGTTTCGATGGCGCGGCTCGTGCCGTCGCTGGGCACGACGCGCGTGCCGGTGCTATCGAGCCCGCAAAGCGGTGTAGCGGCGCTGCGCGAGGCGCTTTCACGCGCCCACTAACGGCACCTTGATGTCGCGGTGCGCGCCCTGCACGGGTGGAGGCGCCGTCTTCTCGACGGGCGTCTGCGCATCGCGCAGGTACTGCGAGACGAATGCGGGCGTCAACACGATCTTGCGCTGATACGTGTCGACGAGACCTTCGGTTTTGAGGTCGCTGAAGTGGCGGTTGACCGACTCGCGCGACGTGCCGATGAATTCGGCGAGCTTGTCTTGCGGTATCGAAAGGTCGATCAGAATGCCGGTGCCCACGCCCGCGTGGACGAACGGGCTGCCGATTTGCCGCGCGAACATGGAAAGAATATTGATGAGCCGCTTGCGCACTTCGTGCAGCGAAAGGCTTTCGATCAATTGCTGCGCTTCCTGCCAGCGCTGATGATGGCTGCGCAGCACGAACTGGCTGATGACGGCGTAACGGTCCAGCAGGTCTTTGAAGTCTGCCTTGTTGATGTAGCAGATGCGGCAGTCCGTAAGCGTTTGCGCGTAATGCGAATAGTTGGTTTCGTTGAGCACGTCGCCGTCGCCGAACAGCATGCCGGCCTTGATGAACGACAGCGTGATTTCCTGCCCGTCTTCGGTGATGCGATAAAGCCGCAGGTGGCCCACCTTGAGCAGGTACACGTAGTCGCTGCGTTCGTCGGGGCGATAGACGAGGGCATTCTTGCGCAGGATGCGATGATCGCTGAATGCCGGCATTACCTCTTCGAGGCAATTCTTTTCAATGAGCGAGAGAAGCTCGCTTTTTCCAACGAACCACATCGCATGTCTCCTTTCCGTCCGCTTCGGGTTCCGGACGTATTTCGTCATTGCAGCGTTCGGGGCGCGATTCCGTGTGGCTTCCCGTGCGGCCGCCACAGTGATTCGGCATCATAGCGCGCTCTGCGGCCACGCGCTAAACCGGGCATTTTCCGATGGTGCGGCGCGGTATCGCGCTAGTTCTGGTCCCGAATTTCGCCCGGCCCCTTGCCCGTCCAACGCTTGAGCGCCCTGCGGAAATTCGCGGTGTCGGTAAAGCCCACCAGCATGGCGACGTCGTCGGTGCTCAGCTTCGTGGTCTTCAGGTATTCCGTGGCAAGCGAGCACCGCACGTCGTCGACGATGGCAACGAACGACGTTCCCTCCGACGCGAGGTGGCGCCTCAGCGTGCGGCTCGTCATCTTCAACGCCGCTGCCACGGTTTCCATGCCGGGAAATTCGCCGGGCTTGCGCATCAATACCTGGTAGACCTCGCCCGAGACCCCGGACGACGTTTTCGCCTGCCCGATGAGCCTGTCACACGTTTCCTGCAAGAGCGCCGCGGAATGACGGTGCGCGAGATGCGGCTGCAATTCGAGTATGGCGCTGTCGTAAACGAGTTCGCATTCCGGTGTACCGAACTCGCAGGGACAGCCCAGATACTCCTCGTAGATGGCCGCATACGAAGGCTGCGGGTACGAGAAGCGCGCAAGCAACGGCGGACATTTGCGTCCCGCCACGTCCTGCAGATGGGTCACGTGCTGCGTGTACTGCTGCTCCAGCAGGAACTGCTGCACGTCGTGCGCAAAGTTCGACGAGAACGCGTCCGGAAACGTCCACACCGACGTCTTCGGGTACTCCGTCCATTGAATGGTGAGCGTGGGCGTGGCGAGCCGATGGTATTTCACGCCGAGCCGAAAGTAATCACGCAGCGAAAGGCACGACATCAACGCGTATCCGTACATGCCGTAGGCGGCGAGATGAAGGCGCGCGCCGGTCTTGAACGGCGTGCGCGGATCGGACGACATCCTCACCGCGTTCGCGCACACCGCTGCGTACTGGCGCACCGATGTCATGACGGAGGCGTCGTAGATCTCGTCCGGCGCAACGCCGCTTCCCTTCAAACTCTGCTCCGGTGCGATGCCCTGTTCTGCCAGCACTTCGACCAATGCCGCGATCTTGTAGGGCGCGTAAATGCGCTCGTTCAGCAGCGGATATTTCGACGCCACGGTGTCTCCTCCCGATGTCCTGATGGGACATCAGCTTGTCCGTAAATGACCTTCCGCGGCGGATCGTATCTCACTACCATCAATCCAGTCACGCTTCTTTCCCGCTCTGAGTTTCGCGATCGCCGTCCATCCGGCCCTACCTGGAAGACTGTTTACATGAGCATTTCAAACAGCAAGGTCATCATCACGTGCGCTGTCACCGGTTCGGCGCATGTGCCTTCGATGTCGGAGTACCTGCCGTTCAGACCCGCCGACATCGAAGCGCAGGCCGTCGAGGCCGCGCAGGCGGGGGCCGCCATTCTCCACCTGCATGCGCGCAATCCTGAAGACGGGCGCCCCACGCCATCGCCCGAGGTCTTTCGCCAGTTCGTGCCTGCAATTGCGGCGCAAACCGATGCCGTCATCAATATCTCGACGGGCGGCAGTACGCGCATGACGCTGGAAGAGCGGCTCGCTTATGCACGTGTGGCGAAACCCGAGATGTGCTCGCTCAACATGGGATCGATGAACTTCTCGCTGCATCCCGTTGCCGCGAAGATGTCGTCGTGGCGATTCGACTGGGAGAAGGAATACGTGGAAGGCATGGAGGACATGATCTTTCGCAACACCTTCCGCGACATCAAGAACATCCTCACGGAGTTTCGCGATTACGGCACGCGCTTCGAGTTCGAGTGCTACGACGTGGGGCATCTCTATAACCTCGCCTATTTCGCCGATAGTGGCCTCGTGAAGCCGCCGTTCTTCATTCAATCCGTCATCGGCATTCTGGGTGGAATCGGAGCCGATCCCGAGAACCTCAACGTGATGCGCTCCACCGCAGACCGTCTGTTCGGGCGCGAGAACTATCAGTTCTCCGTACTGGGTGCCGGCCGCCACCAGATGTCGCTCGTCGCCATGGGCGCCATCATGGGCGGCAATGTACGCGTGGGGCTGGAGGACAGCGTGTATCTGGCCAAAGGCGTGAAGGCGAAATCGAACGCGGAGCAGGTGCGCAAGATTCGCCGCGTTCTGGAAGAGCTTTCGTTCGACATTGCGACCCCGGCCGACGCGCGCGCCATGCTGGGCCTCAAGGGTCGCGACAACGTTTCACTGTAAGCGGACGGCGCGGCGCTCGTCGAGCGTGGCGGCCGATGACCTTTTTCCTGCACCCCCAACGGCGTTGGTACAAGGCGATGGCAGGGCATAAATAGAACACGCAGGACAATTTCTGGAGACATCGATGACTGACACTGCTGCTGACCCCGGCCGGGGAGAGACGCATTGGCTCGCCACGCGCAAAGCGATGGCGCGGCTTCTTCCGTTGATGTGCGCGATCTACTTCATGTCGTTCATCGACCGCACGAACGTTGCGCTTGCCAAGGGTGCGCTCGCCGCGGACCTCGGTATCGATGCCGCGGCCTATGGATTCGGTGCGGGCATTTTCTTCATCGGTTATGCGTTGCTCGAAGTGCCGAGCAATCTGGCCGCTCACCGCTTCGGCCCGCGCAAGTGGATTGCGCGCATTGCGGTGACGTGGGGTGCGTTATCGACGGCCATGATGTTCGTGCAGGGGCCGTGGTCGTTCTATGTGCTTCGCGTGCTGCTGGGCGTGGCGGAAGCCGGGCTCTTTCCCGCGCTCATGTACATGGTGACGCTGTGGTTCGCACCCAAAGACCGCGCGGTGGCCGTGGGGTGGATTTATACGGCGCCATCCGTCGCGCTCATTCTCGGCAACCCGCTCGGCGCCGCGCTCATGCAACTGGGTGCGGTCAGTGGAATGGGCAGCCTTCACGGCTGGCAATGGATGTTCCTGCTGGAAGGCGTGCCCACCATCGTTGTGGGCGTCATCCTATATTTCACGCTGCCGAACCGGCCGTCCGAAGTGAAGTGGCTGTCGCCGAAGGAAGCGCAAGCGCTCGAGGCGCACGCCGTCATCGACACGCACGGTCACGCCGACGTCCACTCGGCACACTGGATCGCGGCGCTCAAACGCCCCACCACGGTGCTCATCGCGCTCATCTACTTCCTGAATCAGGTGGCGTTCGTGGGCCTCTATTTCTTCACGCCTTCCATCGTGGCGCAGATGCACGTGAAGTCGCCGCTGCTGGTGGGCGTGTTGTCGAGCAGTGTCGGCATCGGCTTTCTGATCGGCGTGCTGACGCTGCCGCGCATACATCGCCGTATCAGCAACGAATGCGGTTTTCTCGGCGCGCTGACCGCGGGCGTCGTGGTCAGCGCATGCGCGTTCATTGCCACGAAAAATCAGGCGGTACAGATCACGCTGCTTGGCATTACCGGGTTCTTCGCGGGCGGCATTCTGCCGTCGTACTGGGCGGTCGCGATGAAGCGGCTGCAAGGCGTGCAGGCCGCTGCGGGGCTCGCTTTCATCAACACGATCGGATTGCTGGGTGGCTTCGTCGGCCCCTATCTTTTCGGGCTTGCCGAGACGGTAACGGGCCGAAGCGATGCCGGCTTCAACGTCGTGGTGGTCGCCTCGGTGCTGGGCCTGCTTCTGGTGCCGATGCTCGCCAGAGCGATTCACGCCGCCGAGCGTCCGGTTGCTGCCGCAGGAGCGGCGGGCTAATTCGGTAGGCCGGCTCGGTAAGCGATTACGCGAAGGATAACGAATGAATCCGATCAAAGACTTCGTGGTGGATGTTGCGTCTATCCGCACCACAGGTACGCAACTACGGCGCCCCGAATGCATTCTCGCGCAGCGCGACGGCTCGCTGCTCCTGGCCGATGCACGCGGCGGCGTCGTGCGGATCGACGCTGCAGGCGAGCAGAAGCTGATCCTGCCCAGCAACGCGGATACCCCTGCTTCAGGCGACGGCTTGACGAGCGGGTCGTTGCCCAATGGCCTCGCGCTGGACGCGCACGGCAACGTGGTCATTGCCAACATCGGCACGGACCGCGTGGAACGGCTCACGCGCTCCGGCGAACTGCGCGTTCTGCTCGACAACATCGACGGCAGACCGATGGGCAAAGTGAACTTCGTCTTGAGGGACAGCAGGAACCGCCTCTGGATCACGGTTTCCACGCGAATCAACCCGTGGCCCGACGCGATTCGCTCGAACCTTGCGGATGGCTATATCGTGCTGCTCGACGAACGCGGCGCCCGCATCGTTGCCGACGGACTCGCGTTCACGAACGAAATTCGCTTCGACGCGCGCGAAGAGTGGCTGTACGTTGCCGAGACCACGGCGAAACGCGTCAGCCGCTTTCGCGTGCTGGAGAACGGCGAACTGGGGCCGCGAGAAACGTATGGGCCGAGCCAGCTGGGTGCCGGGCTGATCGACGGAATCGCGTTCGACGCCTACGGGAACCTGTGGTGCGCGATGATCTTCTCGGACCGTCTGGTGGCCATCGACCCGAGCGGCGACGTCCATACACTGCTGGACGATGGCGACAAGGACGCCACCGCGCGGTTCGATGCAGCCTTCGCGACGGGCGAGATCGTGCCGGGCAAGGTCATGGAAGAAACGGGCGGCACGACCGCGCCGTGGCTCACCAGCGTGACCTTCGGCGGACCGGACCTCAAGACCGTATACCTGGGCAGCCTGAAGGGCCAATCCATTCCGTACTTCACTTCACCTGTTGCCGGCCTGCCGATGATTCACTGGTGAGCCGCAAGACGAACCGTGCGGTCGGGGCAAAGACATTTCGTTGGTGGGAGACATGAATACTTTTGAGCGACTGAAACCTGAGCCGGGTCTGCGCGTTCTCATTTCCGGCGCGGCAACCGGCATCGGTGCCGCTATTGCGGAGGCCTTCGTGCAAACAGACGCGCACGTCTATGTTTGCGACGTGAACGCATCGGCCGTCGAAAAGGCGAAAGAGAGCAATCCGAAGCTTCACGTGGGCGTGGCGGACGTGAGCAACCGCGAGCAGGTGGACAGCGTCATAGACGATGCGCGAAGCAAGCTGGGCGGGCTCGACCTTCTCATCAACAATGCGGGCATTGCCGGGCCGACAGGCGAAGTGGAGGCGATTCAACCGGACGAATGGGAGCGCACTGTCTCGACCAATCTCAACAGCCAGTACTACTTTCTGCGCAAGGCGGTGCCGCTGCTGAAAGAGACATCGCCTAGCCCCGGCATTATCGCGATGTCGTCGGTGGCGGGGCGATTGGGCTACGCGTTTCGTACCCCGTATGCGTCGACGAAGTGGGCAATTGTCGGGCTCGTCAAGTCGCTGGCCATCGAGCTTGGGCCCAGCAACATCCGCGTCAATGCCATCTTGCCGGGCGTCGTGCAGGGCGAGCGCATGGACAAGGTGATCGCGGCGCGAGCCGAATCGATAGGCGTGTCGTTCGACGAAATGAAAGCGCAATACCTCGACAGGATTTCACTCCGCCGCATGGTGACCGTTGAAGACATCGCAGCAATGGCGCTGTTTCTCGCGTCGCCGGCGGGGCGCAATATCTCGGGCCAGGCGATCAGCGTGGATGGCAATGTTGAGTATCTTTGACTAATTCGGATAACAGAACATATGCGTTTGATAGTATGGAGGCTCCACTGAATAGAAAAACCGCGCTACTTGCGGCGCTGCCGCCAAAAATCCATGACAAACGGGAACATTTATCAGCTCGTGAATGGCCGCCATGGCCGATTTCTTGTTAACCCACACGATGAATACATCGGCAAGAGCTTGATCGCATACGGGGAATGGGGCGAAGCGGAAGTCCGTCTATTTGAACAGTTGCTGCGCCCCGGCGACATTGCCGTCGAGGTGGGGGCGAACATAGGCAGTCATACGGTACCGCTTTCGAAAGCGGTGGAAAGCTCGGGAACCGTGCATGCCTTCGAACCCCAGCGTCTCATCAATCAGTTGCTGTGTGCGAATCTCGCGCTCAACGATTGCCACAACGTGCATACGCATCTTGCCGCCGTGGGGCGCGAGTTGGGACAGGTGGAGATGTGCACCGTGCCTCCGTACCATGACTGCAACTACGGGGGCGTCAGCGTCGGCGCCGACTACGGCAGCGATGCGGTCATGGAAAAAGTGCCTTTGCTGACGGTCGATAGTCTGAACCTTCCACGCGTCGACTTTCTCAAGATCGACGCCGAAGGCTACGATCTGTATGTGCTGCAAGGCGCCCATGCGACGATTGGGCGCTGCCGTCCGGTCGTCTTTGTCGAAGCCAATGACCAGGGTTATGCAGACATTGCCCATTTTCTGGGCGACAACGGATACGACTGCTGGTGGTATTTCACGACGTTGTTCGAAGCGCAGAATTATCGCGGCACACCCGAAAACATCTGGTCATACCTGGGTTATGTGCTCGCCAGTGCCGACATGCTGGCGGTTCCGCGAGAACAGCAGTGGCAGATCACGGGGTTGCCCCATGCGAGCGAGAAGATCGACTGGGGACACCTGCCGCTCTCGTCCGACAACTTCCGCACTGGCGTCAGCGTTCAACGTGCGGCGCCGGATCAACAGGCTTAACGCTGCCAAAGCGCCTCTCTCTGCCGGCAGACACCTAGCACAAGCTGCCGTAGCCAGCGGTGGACCGGGTCGGCTTCTAGTCGCGGATGCCACATCTGCGAGACCGTGATCTCGCCGGTCTCGACAGGCAGCTCGAAGGCGTGGATGCCCTCCGACATGTGCGGTTCGCCGTGTTCCAGCCGATTGCGCACGAACGACGCTGGAACGAGCGCGATCAGATCGGACGCGCGTGCCACAGCCAGCGCAGCCGGGAAGCCGGGAACCACGGCGACGATCTTTCTCTTTAGCCCTGCCGCAGCCAGCGCTTCGTCTACCGGTCCATGGCTTTGTCCCCGCCGCGACGCAACCACGTGACCGAACGCGACGTACCGTTCGGCGCTCACATTGCGCTCGCGTTCAAGCGGATGGCCCTTTCGCACAACGGCGAGAAAGCGGTCGCGGAATAGCGCCTGCACGCGCACCTCCGGTCCCATTTCGCTCAGCACGCCGATCTCCAGATCGGCCAGCCCCTCGCGCAAATGCAGCGCCGTTTTCTCGGCCTTGGGCGCAAAGCATAGCTGCACGTGCGGCGCGATTGCGGCTACTGCGGTGATCAGCGGTGCACCGAATGCCTCCACGAAGCCCTCGTTGGCGCGAAGGGTGAAGGTCCGGTGCAACGTCGCGAAATCAGGCTCCGACCTGGAAGGACCGAGCACCGCGCGCGCCTCATGCACCGTATTGCGCGTGCGCTCACGAAGGGCTTGCGCATGCGGCGTCAGCACCATGTGGCGCCCTGCGCGAACCAGCAGCGGGTCGCCCGTGGCCTCGCGCAGACGCGTCAGCGTGCGGCTCATGGCCGACGCGCTCAAACCCAGCCGGCGCGCAGCGCCCATCACGCTGCCCTCGGCGAGCAATACGTCGAGCGCAACAAGCAGATTCAGATCGGGTTCGGCCATGCGGGCTCCTGACGGTGTCGGTCGATACATCGCGTTTGGCGCATTTTATAAGTGCACGGGCCGCGCCTTCCGCCCGCCGTACGGCGTGCATATAGTCCTTGAGATATCACCTCTCAAGGAACGACTCATGCAAGACTCGACGACAAAGACGGCACACAAGACGGTTCTTCTCATCGGTGCATCGCGCGGGCTGGGCTTCGCCATGGCAGAGGAATACCTCAGGCGCGGCTGGCACGTGATCGCGACGGGCAGGGCGGGCTCCATGGAAAAACTGCTGCAAGCGGCAGCAGCGTGGCAAGGCGCGCTCGAAGTGGAGACCGTGGACATCACGATTGAGGCGGACGTGGAGGCCCTACGTCGTCGTCTGGAGGGGCGGGTAGTGGACGTGCTGTTCGTGAACGCCGGCGTCAAGAACGACGATGGCGAAACCATTGCGGACGTCTCCACAGAAGAATTCGTGCGCGTCATGGTGACGAACGCGCTCAGCCCGATGCGGGTGATCGAGGCGCTTCAGCCTCTCGTGCAGCCCGCGGGGACGATAGGCGTCATGTCGTCCGGGCAGGGTAGTGTCGCCAACAACGTGAACGGAAATTACGAGGTCTATCGCGGCAGCAAGGCGGCGCTCAACATGTTCATGCGCAGCTTCGCTGCACGCCATCAGCACGATGCGAAGACGTTGTTGCTGATGGCGCCGGGCTGGGTGCGAACGGACATGGGCGGTCCGCAGGCGCGCTTGAGTATCGAAGAGAGCATTCCGAATCTCATCGATACCATGCAGGCGTACGAAGGCCGCTCGGGACTGCATTACCTCGACTATCTCGGCAGGGTGGTGCCGTGGTGACGGCACGATGCAGATGCCGATGGCGCGAATCCGCTGCGCAGTGCGCGGTTTCGCCTGTCACGTTTGCGCAAACACGTGCTCGCACATGAAGTCGACGAACACGCGCAACTTCGGCGACAGTTGCCGGCTCGACGGCCAGAGAACGGAGAACTGGCCCGGCGGAATGGCGAAGTCGTCCAGCACGGTGACAAGCGAGCCGCAGGCAAGCGCGTCACGAACAAGAAAGTCCGGCACGAAGCCGATGCCGAACCCCGCGATCAAGGCACCGCGCAACGCCTCCATGTTGTTGCACGTGATCGACGTGCGCAGCCTGGGTGGTTCGTCGCCGCCGCCGAATGCCCAGGGCTGCAATCTGCCGGTGGTCGGAAACCGGTAGCGCACGCAATCGTGTTCCGCCAGTGCGGCTACGGTGCGCGGCCGGCCCATACGTGCGACGTATTCCGGCGACGCACACAGCACGAAACGAAACGGACCCAACCGACGCGACATCAAACTCGAATCCGTGAGCGAGCCGCTGCGAATTACCGCGTCGAACCCGCCGTCCACGACATCGACCAGCCGGTCGTTGAAATCGAGATCGAGTTCGACGTCCGGATAGCGCGCGCTGAACGCGGGCAAGACAGGCAGCAGAAAGCGATAGCCGATGACGGGCAGGCTGACGCGTAATCGGCCGCGCGGCGTTTGAGCGGCTTTGGAGAGCATCGCTTCCGCGTCGCGCAATTCCTCGAGAATGCGGTGACAGCGCTCGTGGAAGTGCTGCCCTTCGTGCGTCAGGCTCACGCGGCGTGTGGTGCGATGAAAGAGTCGCACGCCGAGCGATGCCTCCAGTTTCGCAATCGCCTTGCCGACGGCCGACGCGGAAATGCCGAGCTTGCGTCCGGCCTCCACGAAGCTGAGCGTTTCCGCGGTACGCACGAAGGCGACAATGCCGTTTAAATTGTCCATGCCGGTTCGACTCCCGATGTTCGCCGCCATTGCGGAATGCAGCTCCGCAATTTACGGAACGGTACGTTGTTTTTCGTCGATTGAATCCGGATTATCGTTCGTCGCTCGGCCGGGTGCATGGCGCTGCGATATGCCGTCATGCCGCGGCATTCCACGGGGAATCGACGATGGACACCACTCACTCTTCCGGCATGACGAGGCGCACCGTCGTGCTGGCCGCGGTCTGCGTGGCCGCGCTTGCCATGCCGCTATCGTTTTCCGCGGGCGCCGTCGCCACGCCGGCGATCGGCATCGCGCTGGGCGGCAGCCCGGCCGCGATGAACTGGATCACCAATGCATTCATGCTCACGTTCGGCAGCCTGCTGATGGCCGCCGGCACGCTCGCGGATCGCTTCGGCCGCAAGCGGCTGTTCGCCTGTGGCGTGGCGGGTTTCGCGCTGAGTTCGCTCGCACTGGGCTTCGCGCCGTCGGTGCTCGCGGTCGATCTGCTGCGCGGTGTGCAGGGCGTTGCCGCTGCGGCGACGCTCGCGGGCGGCACGGCCGCGCTCGCCCAGGAGTTCGACGGTCACGCGCGTACCCGCGCCTTCAGCCTGCTCGGCACGACGTTCGGCATCGGTCTCGCGTTCGGGCCCGTTCTGGCGGGCTGGTTGATCGCGGCTTTCGGCTGGCGCGCCATTTTCTCGACAGGTGCGCTTGCGGGCCTGCTCTCGCTCATATTCGGCGTGCCGCGCATGCACGAGTCACGCGACCCGCACGCGCGCCAGGTGGACTGGGCGGGCACGCTCACGTTCACGGCCGCGCTTGGGTGCTTCACGTATGGCGTGATCGAGGCGCCGTCGCGCGGCTGGATGTCGATGGTGGTCGTCTCTTCGCTGGGGGCGTCTATCGCGTTCGCGGCGGCGTTCGTCATCGTCGAGTTGCGCAGCGAGCGACCGATGCTCGACGTGTCGCTGTTTCGCTATCCACGCTTCGTCGGCGTGCAGGTATTGCCTGTCGCGACGTGCTATTGCTACATCGTGCTGCTTGTCGTGCTGCCGCTGCGCTTCATCGGCATAGAAGGCTACGACGCGATTCACGCAGGCTGGCTGATGCTTGCGTTGTCGGCGCCGATGCTGGTCGTGCCGATCATCGCCGCCACGCTCACACGGTGGATGTCGGCGGGCGTCATTTCAGGGCTCGGATTGTTGATTGCCGCGGCGGGGCTGCACGCGCTTGCCGGAGCGCTTCGCACAGGCAGCGAGCTTGCCGCCATCGCACCGATGATCGCCATCGGTGTAGGGGCCGCCTTGCCCTGGGGGCTCATGGATGGGCTATCGGTGAGCGTGGTGCCGAAATCGCGCGCGGGGATGGCGACGGGCATCTTCAGCACCACGCGCGTGGCGGGCGAGGGCGTGGCGCTTGCGGTCGTCAATGCGCTGCTCGCGGCGCTCGCGCAGCGCAGCCTGCACCATGCGACGCCCGACGCTATGCCAGCCCGTCTCGACGAGGCCGCCGCGCGGCTCGCGACAGGCGACCTCTCGCACGCGGCGGCGAAGCTGCCGGAGATCGCGCAGGCAACGCTTCATGCCGCCTACGATTCGGCGTTCGACCATCTGCTCGATGGACTCACGCTCATCACGCTGCTCAGTGCGCTTGCGGTGTTCGCATTTCTCGGAAGGGTGCGCGCACACGACGAACCGGTTGCGGCGAAATAGGCGACGCCGTGCCGTGTGTGCCCTGTCCGTGTCGCCCATTGCAACGGATCTGAATAGTTCTGAAGCCGCGGCGAGCTGTCTGCAAGCGAAGCGCGATTCGTCATGGAGCTGCGCACCGTGCGAGAGGCCGTTCAGAACGCTTAATTTCGCGGCTGCGCGAGGGGGAACCATAATCGGTGGCGTCGTGAGCAGCATGCCGCTTACGCCCCTTGCCCCTTCCTTTCCGTCATTCACGCCATGAAGACGTCTCTTTCGCCTGTCAGCCGTCCCGCGTTACCGCATGCATTCGTTGCGTTCGTCGTACTTGCCGTCGCTGCAATGCTGTCGCTGCTGCATGCGTTGCCCGCGCATGCGGCGGCGCCTCAGGTGCTCAAACAGGCGCCAGGCTTCTATCGCATGATGTTGGGCTCGTACGAAGTCACGGCGTTGCTCGACGGAACGCATGACTTTCCGGTTGAAACCGTGATGACGAACGTGTCGCGCACGGATACCGATCACGACCTTGCCAGCGACGACCTCTCGCTGCCGGTACAGGGCTCGATCAACGCGTTTCTCGTCAATACCGGCAGCCAGCTCGTGCTGATCGATACGGGCGCGGGCGTGCTCTACGGCGACTGTTGCGGGCATCTGCTCGCGAACCTGCGCGCGGCGGGCTATCGCCCCGAGCAGGTGGACCTCGTGCTGCTCACGCATATGCACAAGGATCACGTCGGCGGCGTGGTGCTCGATGGCGAGCGCGCGTTTCCGAATGCCGTCGTGCGTGCGGCGCGCCGGGAAGCGGACTACTGGCTCGATGCGAACAACAAGCGCACCGCGCCGGCCTTCCTCAGTTCGTTCTTCGATGCGGCCGCGCAATCCGTTGCGCCGTACGTGGCAGCAGGACGCTTCCAGCCGTTCGACGGCGACGCCGCGCTTGCGCCGGGTATCCATGCGCTCGCGGCGCCGGGCCATACGCCGGGCCACACGGCCTACGTGGTGCAAAGCGGAAAAGACACGATGCTCGTGTGGGGCGACGTCATCCACGTCGCGTCGATCCAGTTGCGCGACCCTGCCGCCACGGTCGAATACGATTCGGACGCCGCTGCTGCGCAACAGACGCGTCGCGACCTGCTCGCGCTCGCCGCACAGCGGCACTACGTGATCGGCGCGGCGCACATCTCCTTTCCGGGTTTGGGCCACGTGAGTGCCGATGGTGCGGGATACCGATGGATTCCGTTGAATTACGACGGCGATCCTGCGCGGCATAGGGTGCATTGAAGAGGGCAGGCAGGCCGCCCGTTTGAACGCACCGCGTTGGGCATGATCGGAGGCGAATTGCCCAGACCGCCGCCGCTGCCGCACTGGCACACCGGTTGCTGAAAACTGACAGACACACCTGTCCGGCAAAGGAGGCAACCATGTCCGAATTCACTACCGATCACGACACGATCCGTAAATGGGCCGAGCAGCACGGCGGCAAGCCCGCCGCAGTGGAGCGCACGCACAAGGACGGCGACGTGGGCATTGTGCGTGTGATGTTTCCGAAAGCCCCGCATTCCGAGCACGAAGCGCTCGTCGAAATCTCGTGGGACGAATTCTTCGACGAGTTCGAAAAGCGCTCGCTGGCGCTGCTCTACGAACCTGATTCGATGTTCAGCAAGATCGTGGGTCGCGATACCGCGGAACGGCGCGAGCACGGCGACCACAAAGCGGCGCGCGAATAACGCAAGGCGAAGCATCTTTTCAACGCGTTGCATGATCTACGCGCGGCCGCCATGCCGTCTGCACGACGGTGCGGAACGCGCTCAGCCGCGAAGACCTGCCGCCGCGAGCCGGCACCATTCGCTGAAGCTGCCTTGCCACGGAATGACGGCGAGGCCTTCCTTTTCGCTTGCATGCGGAAATACGGCCGTCGCGCGTGCGCGTTGCGTGCGCGTGTCTTCCAGATCGATGTAATAGAGCGCGCGCAGCCGCCCGTCGTTCGGCGCCTCGGCGAACTGGCGCAGCAGCAGGCGAATGAGCGCGTCCTCTTCGGGAAAGCTGTAGCCCACCAGCACGACGATGCGCGTTTCCCTGAGCAGACGCACCGCCTTCGGAAACAAGGCCTGAAAATAAGGGCGATCGTAGTCCTGCGCGCGCGACGGCAGCATGATTTCAGGCGGATTGGCGCGTGCCGCCGCGGCGGCGCGCGGCCGGTAGTCGACCTCGAAATCATCCCGGCGCGGAAAGATTTCGAACCCGCCGTTGATCTTCAGCAGCTGGCCGCTCACGTCGGGCGTCACGATGGCATGCCAGTCCGTGTCGCCGCACCAGGCGAGCGGCGTGAAGCCGCGATAGAGGCTGCGCGCGTCGTCGCGTGCGCCCGAGGCCGAGAAGATCGCCTCGATCACGAAGTCGTAGTTCGTCGTGATGAAGCTCACGCCTACGTTGCCGCGCGCGCTGCTGCTCGAATGCATGCTGGCCGCGTACCCGCGCAGCGCGGAGAAAAAGTCGCCGATCGCGACTTGCTCGCTGGTGAACGCGCTTTGCGCCAGCCAGGTGTCGCCGTGAGGCGACAGGCCCGTGGCGCGAATGAACCGGTTCAGAACCAGATAGCGCAGCTCACGCTCCACGAGTTGCAGATAGAAGTCGTCCACGTACCTGGGCCGTATCAGCGGATATTTCTTCAGCATCCCTACCTGATAGACGATGTCGAGAAACGCGGCGCGGTCGATGTGATCGTCGCATGTGCGGAAGTGGATGGCGTGCAGGAACGTGTCGAGCGGTGACGCGTCGTCCATCCAGTCGTCGCGCGAGAAGTCGAACAGATCGTTGCCGATGGGGTAGCGTGAATCCCACGCATTCGAAAAGCCGGCGCCCAGCACGAACGTGACGTTGGCGTGCTCCGGCGCCTGCTTTTCCGCGGCGGACTTCAACGTGCGGGCGAAATGCGAAGGCGCGTTCGTGGAATCGGTCATGACGTGAAATGCCGTGAAGGAGGCAGGCGAGTGCGTAGTGCACGAACGCCCTGCGTAACAGCAACGGGCAGCAACCGGCATGCCACGTGTGTCGCGCCATCGGGCCACCCGTGCCTCGCGCTGCGCGCGCAACGCGGTGCGGCCACATAGTGGACCCGCGTCGCGATCTTTGCCTGCTGCGACCTCCTTTTGATAGCCTTGGCAGGCAGTTCGCCGCACAGAAATTTAAGCGCTTAAATTCGGCGACTGTTTCATCGAATCCGTCACGCAGGACAACTGGAGGAAGACACATGAAGAGAAGATCAATGCTCTCGTGGATGGGTGCCACTGCGGCACTCGCCGGTCTCAATGCCGCCGTGCCGCGTCTTGCGGGCGCGGCGCAAGGCCCCGCGTTACAGGCGGGCCGCCCGTTCGCCATGGGCGCGGACGTTTCGACGCTGCTCGAACTCGAAGACCATGGCGCCCGCTATTACGACCACGGCGTGGCGCAAGACTGTCTGCTGATTCTGCGCCGGCACGGCGTGGATTCGATTCGCCTCAAGGTGTGGAACGATCCCGGCAATCCCGCTTTCTATCCCGCGAATCAAAGCTCGCCTGCGGGCTACAACAATGCGCAGCACGTCTGCGTTCTGGCGCGCCGGGCCGCCGCGCTCGGCATGCGCATTCTCATCGACTTCCACTACAGCGACTGGTGGGCGGACCCCGGCAAGCAATACCCGCCGCACGCGTGGGAGGGCAAGACGCTGGCCGAGACCTGCGGCCTGCTCGCGGCGTACACGTCCGACGTGCTGCGCATGCTGCGCGCGGTGGGCGTGCGGCCCGAGTGGGTGCAGATCGGCAACGAGATCACAGGCGGCATGCTCTGGCCGCTCGGCAAATACGATCAGTGGGACAACCTCGCGCAACTGCTGAAAGCCGGGCACGACGCGGTGAAGTCCGTGGACGAACGCATTCAGGTCATGCTGCACCTGGACAGCGGGGGCAACAACGCAACGAGCCGCTGGTGGTTCGACAGCGCCACGCAGCGCGGCGTGACCTTCGACGTGATCGGGCTGTCCTACTACCCGCAATGGCAGGGCACGCTGGATGCGCTCGGCGCCAACATGAACGACCTCAGCGCGCGTTACGGCAAAGACGTGATGGTGGTGGAAACGGCGTACCCGTGGACGACGAGCGACGGCGATTCCGAACCGAACTCGATGACCAACACGGGCTCGGTCAACTATCCGCCCACGCCGGAAGGGCAGGCGCAATTCGTGGGCGCGCTCGTCGATCTCGTCAAAGCCGTGCCCGGCAATCGCGGCAAGGGCGTGTTCTGGTGGGAGCCGGAGTGGACGCCGGTGGCGGGCGTGGGCTGGAAAGTGGGTGCCGGGGATCAATGGGACAACAACACGCTGTTCGACTTCCACGGCAATGCGCTTTCGTCGCTGAACGCGTTCCGCCCGCGGTAGATCGTGATAGACGCGGTAGGTCAGTCCTCGCGTGCGGCTTGCCGCCGCGAGGGCCGCCACAGCCACAGTCTTCGCGCGGCGTTGCGGACGGCGCGCAGCGGTTGCCGCTCGAATAGCTGCCGTACCGGCAAGTCACCGGCCGCAAGCAGCACGAGCGCGCAGAACGTGAGCGCCCCGCACATCAGAAAGGCCGCGCGATAACCCAGCGTGCCGACGATCGTTCCCGAAAGCACGCCGGAAAGAATCGAGCCCACGCGCGCCGCGTTGAAGAAGAGCGCGGTGGCGGCGCCCGTCTGCCGCGGCATGAGGTCCTGGATGTAAGTCATGCCGAGGCACGAGGTGATGGCCACCACGGCCGCGCTCAACACCTGGAGCGGCACCACCATGCCGGGCTTCGACGCCGCCGCGAGCGCGACGAAGTACAGCGTGTGCAGCACGGCTGCGGCGGTGAGCCAGCGCGGCTTCGCGAGCTGCGGCGATTTCGCGCCGAGCCAAAGCATCATCGGTATTTCCAGCAGCGCGCCCAGACCCAATGCAGCGGATACCTCGAGGCGCGTGCCGTTCAAGCCGTGCACGATGAAAAGCGGCAGCACGATCATCGTGGCGTTCGCGGCGAGGCCGATCAGCGTGAGCGCGAGCAGGGCGCGGATGATGACGTTGGGGCCCGCCGGTTGCGTCGCGGCATGCGCCTTGTTCGCGGCCGCGTGCGGCGTATCGTGGTCCACGGCAGTCTCGCCTTCGCGCAGCGTGACGCGGTGCCGTGCCGGCGCAATCTCGGGAATGCGGAACACGAGCACGGCGCTGGCCGCGAAGCTTGCCGCCGCAAACGCGAACAGTCCGAGGAAGCCGGTCTGCGCGAGAATCAGCGCGCCCACGGCCGGGCCGAACACCCATGCCGCGGAGAGCAGCGTACGCAGCGCGGCGAGGGCGAAATCGGCCTGCGCTGCATCGTCGAGCGGCAGCACGGAGCGCCCGAACGCGAACACCTGCGAAAGCGAGGCCGCGCCCGTGCCGAGCAACGCCACGCCGATGACGATAAGCGCCGTGTAGTCGCGCACGAAGCACAGGGCCAGGTAGCCGAGCGCCGCGGCCGCGAGCGAGCCGATCAACGGCACGCGGTGCTTGCCGTGCCGGTCCGACCATCGGCCCGCCATCGTGCTCGCCACCACGCCGCTCGCCGAGATGAGCGTCATGAAGAGGCCGAGCCGCAGCGGCGACATGCCCGCCTGTTCGATACCAAAGAGCGACAGATACGGCGCCGTAAACGACAACGCCACGCCGAGCAACAGCATGGCGACTGCAAGCGGTACGAAGTGCGGAATCCGCGTCAGGCGGACAAAGCGTGAGCGCAACGGTTAATCGTCCTCGATCCAGGCGGCGACGCCCACAGGTTCCACCCGCGGGCCGCCCAGCACGAACCGCGCGCCGTGCGGTGCGGGCACGGCGTGCGGTTCGTCGCTGTAGTTGATGGCGAAACGGAGCGGCCCGCGTGTGCGCAGCCGCAGTCCCTCGGGCAGCAGTATGGCCTCGATGCCCGCATCGCGCACGCAGTGTGCCACGATGGCGCGCAGCATCGCCTCGTCGAAACAGGCCGTCACGAGGCTCACGCGGCCGTGGCGCAGCAGCGCGGGCACGCCGTCGTCGAACCGGGCGAGCACGTCGGTGCCGGCGCCTGGCTGGGCACGGTCGCGCCAGCGCAGCGCGTGCCCCTCGGCGCCTTCGAAGCGAATGGCCGGGCGAATGGATGGCCGCAGCGATTCGACCTCCGCGATCCGGACGGGCAGCACGCGTTGCAGCTTGCCGGGCGGCAACTCGGGCGTGATGGCGAAGCTGCTGGTCTTCGATCCCGTGCGGGGCCCGAAAATCCAGTGGCTCGCGCCGCGCTCGATCTGGGCGATCACGCTGTCCGGCAGGATGGGCAATGTGGGCGCGACGACGAGCCGGTAGCCGGCAACGTCGGCATGCGCCGACACGATGTCGACGTCGAGGCCCAGCGAGCGCAACGCGCTGTACCACTCGAACACGTGATGCTGATAGTCGAAGTCGGCACCGTGCGGCTGTGCGCTCACGACCCAGTCCGCTTCGTAATCGAACAGCAGCGCGACGCTCGCGTGCTGCGTCGCATAACGGGCCGTGCCGAGCGCGCGCAATTCCTCGCCGACCTGCGCCACTTCCCGGCCGCCTTGCGAGAGCGTGTCGTCCGGTGCATGCAGCCCCGAGTGCATCTGTTCCTGCGCATAAGGACACTGGCGCCAGCGGAAATACGAGACCAGTTCCGCACCGTGCGCGAAGGCTTCCCATGTCCAGAGCCGCACGACGCCGGGCTGCGGCACCGGGTTCCACGGTGCCCAGTTCACGGGCCCCGCCTGTTGCTCCATGACCCACATGCGGCCGTTGCCGATACCGCGATAGAGGTCGTGACTGAACGCCGAGACATCGGGATGCCCGGTACGTGCCCAGCGATGCTTGTCGGCCTCCCCGAGCGGCAGCACCTCCGTGCGCGGCACCGGGTAACTGTCCCAGGCGGCCACGTCGAGACCGTGACGCGCAAACGCGTAGTGATCGAACGCGGTGAAGAAGCCCATGAAGTTGTGCAGCAGATCGCGCCCCGGCGCATGTGCGCGAATCAGTTCGGCTTGCAACGCGTGAAAGCTTGCCACCTCGTCGGACTGAAAGCGGCGAAAGTCGAGCACGTGCGACGGATTGAGATCGGTGGGCGTGCATTGCGGCAGCCCGATCTCGTCGAAGTGCCGGTATTCCATGCTCCAGAACACGTTGCCCCACGCCGCGTTCAGCGCACCGATGGTGTCGTAGCGGTCGGCGAGCCAGCGGCGAAAGCGTTGCAGTGCCGCCTGCGTGTAGGCCGGCACCGTGTTGTGGCAGCCCAGTTCGTTGTCCGTCTGCCAGGCCACCACGGCGGGGTGACGACCGTAGCGCCGCACCATCTCGCCGACGATGCGCGCGCAATGCTCGCGATAGACGGGGCTGGAAATGTCGTAGTGGCGTCGCGAACCGAATTGCATGACGGTGCCGTCGCGCATGACGGGCAGTATTTCCGGATGCTGGTCCACGAGCCACTTCGGCGGCGAGGCCGTCGGCGTGCCGAGCACGATCTTCAACCCGTGGCGCGCGAGCGTCGCAATGGCGTCGTCGAGCCATGCCCACTCGTAACGTCCCGGCTCCGGTTCCATACGGCTCCACGCGAACTCGGCGATGCGCACGCGCGCGATGCCGAGTTCCGCCATGCGCCGCGCGTCGCTCTCCCATTGGTGGGCGGGCCAGTGTTCCGGGTAGTAACAGACGCCGAGTTGCATTGAAGTCGTTCCTTGCATCGTGGTTGAGTGGTTATGCAGCAGGCGCTTGCCGTTCGCGCGTCAGCCCTTCGTCGCGCCGAACGTGAGGCCTGCCACGAAGTGCTTCTGCATGGCGAAGAACATGGCCACCGAAGGCAGCGCCGCAAGCACGGAACCTGCGGACACGAGGTTCCATGCCGTCGTCCATTGCCCGCGCAACGCGGCCACGCCCACGGTGATAGGCGCGGCGTCGTCGCCTTGCGTGAGGCACAGCGCCCAGAAGTAGTCGTTCCAGACGAACGTGAAGACGAGAATCGCCAGCGCGGCGAGCGCGGGCCGCACGAGCGGCAGCACCACGCGCAGATAGATGCTCCATTCGCTCGCGCCTTCGATGCGGGCGGCCTCGATCAACTCGTAGGGCAACTCGCGAATGAAGTTGCGCAGGAACAGCGTGCAGAAACCCGTCTGAAAAGCGGCGTGAAAGAGCACGAGCGCCCAGACCGTGTTGTAGAGATTGAGCCCGAGCATCAACTCGCGCACGGGAATCATCAGAATCTGGATGGGCACGAAGTTGCCTGCCACGAAGAGCCCAAGCAGCACGGCGTTGCCGCGAAAGCGATAGTTCGCCAGCGCGTGGCCGGCCATCGAGGCGAGAAAAATCGATACCGCCACGGCGGGCAGCGTAATCAGGCAGCTATTCCAGAAGTAGTGGAGCATCGGCGTTTGTGTCAGCGCCGTGCCGTAGTTTTCGATGAACGCGAAATGCTGAGGCCAGCCCCAGTAGTTGCCGGCGGCAAGCTCGTCGGTGGAGCGCACCGACGTGACGAGTACCGCGATGAGCGGCACGAGCCAGAGCAGCAGCGCCACAGGCAGCGAGAGGCGATAGAGGAAACGCGGCGCGGGACGCCACCGTTGCACGGGCATCGGATACATGACGGATTCCTTACGATTCGACGCGCACGAGGCGGCGCAATTGCCACACGATGTAGACCAGCATGATGGCGAACAGCACCACGGCGATGGCCGCTGAATAGCCTTCGCGGTAGTACTTGATGGCCTGGTCGTACATGAAGTAGGCGAGCACGGTGGAACTGTCGAACGGGCCGCCGCCGCTCATCACGGAAATCAGATCGAAGCTGCGCAATGCGCCGATCACGGTGAGCACCACGGCCATGAAAGTGGCGGGCCGCAATTGCGGCAGGATGACGTGCCACAGCAGCGTGAAGCCGCGCGCGCCTTCCATGCGCGCCGCCTCGATGATCTCGCTGTTGATGCCCGTGAGCCCCGTGAGGTAGAGGATCATGCAGAACGGTATCTGCGGCCACAGCGCGGCGAAGATGATGCCGTAGGTGACGTAGTGCGGATCGCCCAGCACCGGAATGCCGTGGCCCACGATCAGCTTGAGCAGTCCGAACGTGGGGTCGTAGAACCACGAGAACACGAGGCCCACCACGACGCCCGGCAATACGAACGGCGCGAAGAACAGCGACTTCACGAGCCGGATGCCGAACACGTTTTGATTCAGATACAGCGCGAGCGCGAGGCCCGCCGGTGGCGCGAGCAGAAACAGCACGAGCCAGATCAGGTTGTTCTTGAGCGCGACGTAGAACGTGTCCGACGCAAACAGCTCGCGGTAGTTGTCGAGCCCGGCGAAAGTCTTCGCCGTCATGCCGTCCCAGTGATGGAAGCTGAGACTGATGCTGCTCGCAATCGGATAGATGACGAACACGGCGAAGAGCGCCAGGCCCGGCAGCAGAAACAGCAGCGCGGCACGCGTGCGCCGCTGGTTGAGCGGCACCGGTTTGCGTGCGGCGGACCGTGGCGCCTGCGAGCGCGCGCGATGAGTGGCGGTAAGCGACATGAGTGCAATTCCGGCGGTTCATGAGCGGAGCGATGCGTGCATCGCCCCGTCAGTGGTTGCGCGTCTACTTTTTGTAGATGCGCTTGCGCGTGGCTTCGAGCCGCTGCAGGATGGAATCGATCTGCGTCGGGTCGGAGAAGAACTGCTGCATGGCCTTCATGCCTTCGTCGGCCATTTCCTTCGTCATGTCGCGGTCGTAGAACTGTGCGATGCCACCCGTCGTGCTGGAAAGCGTCTGGAAGCCGACCTTCGAGATGGGGTCTTGCGGCTCAGGCGCCTTGTTGTTCGAAGGCAGTTGACCCCAGCCCTTTGCGAGTTCGCCGTTGATCTGCGGCGTTCCCATGAAGGCGAGCAGGCGCCGTGCATCAGCCTTGTCCTTCGCTTTCGCGGGCACGATCAGCACGTTGACGGGGCCGTCTTCGGCCACGGGCACCGATGCGTCGATCACTGGGAAGCGGAAGAAACCCATCTCGTTGCGCGTGGCCGCGGGCAGGCCGGCGGAGAAGAAGGTGCCCATCAGCATCATCGCGGCCTGGCCGTTCACGAGCAGCGGACCGATGGAATCGACGTCGTACGAAAGCGCGTTGTCGATGAAGTACTTGTTGTCGATCAGCGTCTTCCACGCTTCGTACACGCGCTTCACGCGCGGGTCGGTGTAAGCGACGTCGCCGGCCATCAACTGCTGGTGAAACGCGTAGCCGTTGATGCGCAGGTCGAGGTAGTCAAACCATGCGGCCAGTGTCCACGAGTCGCGTGCGGCCACGGCGATGGGCGCCACGCCTGCGGCCTTCAGCTTGCGGCAGTCTTCGAGAAACTGCGGCCAGCTGGCGGGCTCGCCCGAAATGCCGGCCTTCTGGAACAGGTCCTTGCGATAGAAGAAACCGTAGGCGTCGTAGCCGAGCGGCAGGCTGTACTGCTTGCCCGCGTAGCTGGACGACTGCTTCACGGAAGCATAGGTGTTGTTCCAGCCGTTCTTCTGCCAGTCGCCGCTGAGGTCTTCCAGCAGGCCGCGCTTCGCGAAGTACGCCATGCGCTCGCCGTTGTGCCAGCTGAGCACGTCGGGCGGATCAGTGGCGAGCCAGCCGGAAATCTGCACCTTGTAGGCTTCCTCGCCAACGTAGGTCACTTTCAGCTCGATGTCGGGATTGGCCTTCCTGAATTGATCGAAGGCCTCCTGCCAGGTGGCGCGCTGGTTGCCGCGCGCCGAAACGTTGACGGTGAGCGTGCCTGCATCTGCCACTGTGGCCACCGTGGCCGCTGCGAAAGCGGCGCCGGTGAGGCAGGCGATCGCGAGCGCACGTGCGTTGAGCTTCATGTCCTTGTCTCCTTCAGTTGGTGTGTTTTACGTGTGGGCTGCTTTTCTCTTACGCGATGGCCAGCACCTCACGGCTCTGCAAAACGGCTTTGCCGGTTGCGTCGAACAGGTGGCACAAGCCTTCGGGTAAATGGAACGATTGCCGCTCGCCTTCGCGCAGCGTCGACGTGCCTGGCGATTTCGCGAGCAGCGGCGTGCCGCCCGGCTGGTCGAGATGCACGTAGGCGGCCTCGCCCAGTTGCTCCACCAGCAGCACCGTGCGCGTGATCGTGCCGGCCGGTGCGGCGTCGCGAGACGGCATGGGCGAGAGATGCTCGGGGCGAATGCCGAGCGTGACGCGCTCGCCCGGCGAGAGCGCGCGTTGCGGCGAACGCTCATGCAACGTCACTGACTCGCCCGTAGAGTCGAGGCGCAGTTCGATGGTCTCGCCGTTCATGGCGGCGATGGTGGCGGGCAGGAAATTCATGCGCGGCGAGCCGATGAACCCGGCCACGAAAAGGCTGGCCGGGCGATGGTAGAGGTCGAGCGGCGCGCCGATCTGCGCGATGCTGCCCTCGCGCGCCACGTCTTCGCCGGAGCGTAGCAGCACGATCTTGTCGGCGAGCGTCATGGCTTCCACCTGATCGTGCGTCACATAGACCGAGCTGGCTTCGCGAAAGCGCCCATGCAGCCGGGCGATTTCGATGCGCGTCTGTCCGCGTAACGCCGCATCGAGATTCGAGAGCGGTTCGTCGAAGAGAAACACTTTCGGCTCGCGCACGATAGCGCGGCCAATGGCAACGCGTTGGCGTTGCCCGCCCGAAAGCTGCTTCGGGCGACGCTCCAGCAATTCGTCGAGTTGCAGCACGCGCGCCGCCTCCAGCACGCGGCGACGAATCTCGTCCTTCGGCACGCCCGCAATACGCAGACCGAAGCCGATGTTGTCGAACACGGTCATGTGGGGAAACAGGGCGTAGCTCTGGAACACCATCGCGACGCCGCGCTCCGCGGGCGGCGTTTCGTTCATGCGCTCGCCGCCGATGAGAAGTTCGCCCGTGGTCAGTTCTTCGAGCCCCGCGATGATGCGCAGCAGCGTCGACTTCCCGCAGCCTGAGGGCCCGAGGAACACGCAGAATTCGTGGTCGCCGATGTCGAGGTTGACGTCCTGCAAGACGGGCCGATGCTGGCCGTATTGCTTCGAGACATGGCGCAGCGAAATGGTGGTCATCGCGTGCTCCCGCCGGGCAGGGCGCCGCTGTGCCCAGCGCGATTCTTGCGATTTCCGCTCGCATTTAAGCGCTTAAATTTTTGTGTTGCAAAGTCCGGCAGCGGCCTTACCATGTCGTCTCCTGCAAGTTCGTTATGGACCAGAACTTAGCTCAGCGATTTCAGCGGTGCAACTTTTTGAGACGCCATCCCAGCATATGAGTAACGCTATGGCCACGTGCGTGGCGCGATTTCGCGAGCGTGGATCGCGCACGCCATGGTGACCCTCGCCGAAGTGGCGCGGCGCGCGAAGGTGACGGGCGCGACCGTGTCGAACGTGCTGCGCAATCCGCAGAAGGTGAAGCCCGAAACGGTGGAACGCGTGATGGCCGCCATCCGCGAACTGGGCTACCGGCCCAACCTCACGGCGCGCGCGTTGGCCCAGGGCCGCACGTCCACGCTTGCGCTCATGCTCTCCAACATTGCCAATCCGTTCTACCCGGAGTTCGTGCTCGCGGCCGAACGCGAGGCGCGCAAGCGCGGCTATTTCCTGCTGGTCTGCAATACCGACGACGACCCCGCCATCACGCGCGCCTACCTGGACCAGATTGCGGGCACGCTGGCCGCGGGCGTGATCGTGATGAACACCGACCTCGCCGAGCGCGAACTGGTGGAAGTGGCGGGGCGCGGCGCGGCCGTCGTGCTCTGCATGTGGGAGCACGTGCAGCCCACGCGTGCGCTGCCGTGCGTGACGGTCGACTTCGCGGCGGCGGGTGCGCTGGCCGCCGGCCATCTCTCGGAACTCGGGCACCGCAAGTTCGGCGCGCTGGTGGGCGAAGGGTCGGGTGGTCCGCAAACGGTGCGCGTGGCGGGCTTCGAAAGCGGGCTCGCGGCGCGCGGTCATGCGGCGAAGTCGCTCGTCGCGGCGCGCACGCGCGATTCGATCGAAGGCGGCTACGAGGCCGCCATGACGCTGTTGCGCAAGCATTCCGCCTTGACCGCGCTCTTCGCGACGAACGACCTGATGGCCATCGGCGCCATGCAGGCCGCTGCGGATCTGGGCAAGCGCGTGCCCGACGATCTTTCCGTGATCGGCATCACCGACATCCAGCTTTCGCACCAGTTTCGCCCCGCGCTCACGACGGTGCGTTTTCCGACGGCGGAGATCGCCGCGCGCTCTATTACGCTCGCGCTCGAAATGGTGGAAGGCACCGCGCCGGCCCAGGAAATGTACGCCGTGCGCGGACCCGAACTCGTGGTGCGCGAATCGACAGGCCCGGCGCCGCCGCGGCGACGCGGTTGAAGCCGCGCCGGGCGGCAAACGCAACCGCGCGCCCACCACTGTCTCTGCCCCTCGCGCCCCGGCCTTGCCGGGGCGTCTTCTTTAGCGTCCTTGCCGCCGCTTCCATGGCCTTCCATGACGTAGCAGACCGAAGGTTCGCGCCCGATTAGGGGTTTGTCCCAAGGCGTACCGATGACGCTTTACATATCAGGTAGCCTGATAGTAAATTGGTGGCAAGTCGCAATCGCGGCACTGTTCATGGAGAGAAGAGATGAGTTACGAAGGTCGCTGGAGCACGGTCAAGGTGGTGGTGGAGGGCGGCATCGCGTGGGTGACGCTGAACCGGCCGGAAAAGCGCAATGCAATGAGCCCCACGCTCAATTCCGAGATGACGAACGTGCTCGAGACCGTGGAGCTGGACCCGGAAGCCCAGGTGCTGGTGCTGACGGGCGAAGGCGACGCGTGGACGGCCGGCATGGACCTGAAGGAATACTTCCGCGAAGTGGATGCCGGCCCTGAAATCCTGCAGGAAAAGATTCGCCGCGACGCGAGCCGCTGGCAGTGGCAACTGCTGCGCATGTATTCGAAGCCCACCATCGCGATGGTGAACGGCTGGTGCTTCGGCGGCGGATTCTCGCCGCTCGTGGCCTGCGACCTCGCCATCGCCGCGGACGAAGCCGTGTTCGGCCTCTCGGAAATCAACTGGGGCATCCCGCCGGGCAACCTCGTCAGCAAGGCCATGGCCGATACCGTGGGGCACCGCCAGGCGCTCTACTACATCATGACGGGCGAGACCTTCACGGGCCAGCAGGCGGCGCAGATGGGCCTCGTGAACAAGAGCGTGCCGCGCGCGGAACTGCGCGAAGAAGTGCGCGCGCTCGCGGCGAAGCTGCTCGACAAGAACCCCGTGGTGCTGCGCAACGCGAAGCACGGCTTCAAGCGCTGCCGCGAACTCACGTGGGAGCAGAACGAGGACTACCTCTACGCCAAGCTCGACCAGGCCAATTACCGCGACCCCGAAGGCGGCCGTGCCCAGGGCCTCAAGCAGTTCCTCGACGACAAGAGCATCAAGCCCGGTCTGCAAAGCTACCGCCGCTAAGGCGCAATAGCGGACAAGACAGGAACGGACGAGACCTGAGCGGAGACATCGAAATGCACGAGGTGAGCTTGTTGATCGACGGCGTGTCGCGCGGCGCGTCGGACCATGAAACGTTCGAGCGGATCGGTCCGGCGAGCGGGCAGCCGGTGTCGCGCGCAGCGGCCGCCACGCTGGCCGATGCGGACGCCGCGGTGGCCGCTGCCGCGCGCGCCTTCCCGGCGTGGTCCACGCTCGGGCCGACTGAGCGCCGCAAGCGGCTTGCCGCTGCGGCCGACCTCATGGACGCCCGCGCCGCCGACTTCATCGCCATCGGCACCGCTGAAACAGGCGCCATGCCGAACTGGTACGGCTTCAACGTGATGCTCGCGGCCAACATGCTGCGCGAGGCCGCGGCTATGACGACGCAGATCGACGGCGCCGTGATTCCCTCCGACGTGCCCGGCAGTCTCGCCATGGCCGTGCGCCAGCCCTGCGGCGTAGTGCTCGGCATGGCGCCGTGGAATGCGCCCGTGATTCTCGGCACGCGCGCACTCGCCATGCCGCTCGCATGCGGCAACACTGTGGTGCTGAAGGCGTCCGAAGGTTGCCCCGGCGTGCATCGTCTGATCGGCAGCGTGCTGCACGATGCGGGTCTGGGCGACGGCGTCGTGAACGTGATTACGCATGCCGCCGCAGACGCGCCCGCTATCGTCGAACGTCTGATCGCGAACCCCGCCGTGAAGCGCGTGAACTTCACGGGCTCCACGCGCGTGGGGCGCATCGTTGCCGAGCTCTCGGCGCGGCACTTGAAGCCCGCGCTGCTCGAACTGGGCGGCAAGGCGCCCGTGCTGGTGCTGGACGATGCCGACGTCGACGCCGCCGTGCAGGCCGTCGCCTTCGGTGCGTTCTTCAACCAGGGGCAGATCTGCATGTCGACGGAACGTGTGATCGTCGACCGCAAGGTGGCGGACGCCTTCGTCGAGAAGCTCGTCGCGAAGGCGCGCACGCTGAAGGCCGGCGACCCCGCCGCGCCGGGCGTCGCGCTCGGCACGCTGGAAAGCGTGGGCGCGGCACAGCGCATCAAGGCGCTCGTGGAAGACGCGCGCGCCCACGGCGCCGCGCTGCCGCTCGGCTGCGAAGTGACGGGCGCCGTGATGCAGCCTGTTATCGTGGACGGCGTGACGCGGAACATGAAGCTCTACGCCGACGAATCGTTCGGGCCCGT
Source organism: Paraburkholderia kururiensis (assembly GCF_034424375.1). Taxonomy (NCBI): domain Bacteria; kingdom Pseudomonadati; phylum Pseudomonadota; class Betaproteobacteria; order Burkholderiales; family Burkholderiaceae; genus Paraburkholderia; species Paraburkholderia kururiensis. The sequence continues at coordinate 1,212,513 of NZ_CP139965.1, forward strand.
GGTCACGGTGCAGCGCGTGGACGGCGACGAAGAGGCGCTCGCCCTGGCGAACGACAGCGAGTATGGTCTTTCGGCAGCGGTGTTCAGCCGCGACATCGCGCGTGCGATGCAGGTGGCGAAGCGCATCGAGTCGGGCATCTGCCACATCAACGGCCCGACGGTGCACGACGAAGCGCAGATGCCGTTCGGCGGCGTGAAGGCGAGCGGATACGGGCGGTTCGGCAGTAAGGCGTCCGTTGCGGAATTCACGGACCTGCGCTGGATCACGGTTCAAACAGGCCCGCGCCACTATCCGATCTGAACGGGCCGGCTCGTTCGAAGCGGTTGGGAGCAGACCCGGTCGCGGAGACCGGGTCGCGCGGACCGGACACCCACGAACATAACAACACGACGAATCTGCTGCCGGCACGTGAGCGCACCGGCCGGCATGCAGACAGGAGACACGCCTTGGATGCGTATGCAAGCCCTTTGGGCACAGCTGCCGGCGCCTCGCAGCCGTCGGCGGATGTGCCGTACCGGTCGGTCGCGATCGGCTCCACGCCGCCGCGCATCGAAACGCGCAACGGCTGCTGGTACGCGCGCGCCGATGCGCCGCTCGGCGACTATCCGCGCTGCCTCACCGACCGTCTCGCGAGCGGCGCCGCGCGCCATCCGGACCGCTTGCTGGTGGCACGGCGCGGTGCTGACGGCCAGTGGATCGGCATCACCTACGCGCAGATGCTGGAGCGCGCGCGGGCCATCGGCCAGGCGCTGCTGGACCGCGGTCTTTCCGCGCAACGGCCGGTAGCGATTCTCTCGGGCAACGACCTCGAACATCTGCAGATGGCCTTCGGCGCGATGTGGGCCGGCATTCCGCATGCGCCTATTTCGCCCGCATATTCGCTCGTGTCGAGCGACTTCGGCAAGTTGCGGCATGCGTTCGACCTGCTGACGCCGGGGCTCGTGTTCGCCTCCGACGGCGCCGCGTTCGCGCGTGCCTTCGACGCCGTGGTGCCGCCCGACGTGGAGCGCGTCGTCGCGTCCGCGCCCGCGGACATGCAAGGCGTGACGCACCTCTCGTCGCTGCTCGATACGGTGCCCACCACCGTGGACGCCGTTCAGTCCTCGCTCACCGCCGACACCATCGCGAAATTTCTCTTCACATCCGGCTCCACACGGTTGCCGAAAGCGGTGCCCACCACGCACCGCATGCTGTGCAGCAACCAGCAGATGCTGCTGGAGACGTTCCCGCAATTCGGCCTGGAACCGCCCGTGCTGGTGGACTGGCTGCCGTGGAACCACACGTTCGGCGGCAGCCATAACGTGGGCATCGTGCTTTATAACGGCGGCACGCTCTACATCGACGACGGCAAGCCCGTGGCCGGCAAGTTCGACGAGACGCTGCGCAATCTGCGCGAAATCGCGCCCACGGTCTACTTCAACGTACCGAAGGGCTGGGAAGAACTCGCCATCGCGCTCGAACAGGACGCGCAGTTGCGCGCCACGTTTTTCTCGCGCGTGAAGATGTATTTCTTTGCGGGTGCGGGGCTTTCGCAGGC